>JBGCFM010000236.1:0-10715 GCA_045106895.1 Polyangiales bacterium
CTCGGATTGGCCGGGTGGTGCAGGCGCAACAGCGAGCTCAATGTCCGTGCCGATCCCTTGAGTGGAGGGCACGGTGGTCGCGAAAATCCAAATGGTGCCTGCGCCGGCTCCCGCCGGCACACTGTAGATGTTGATGGAGCTGACGGAGCTATGCCTTGCCGCCAAGCGGAATAGCCACGCTCTCTCTGCACTCAGGTTTGACGCGCAGTCAGCTTTGTAGGTGTTCGAACTCGGCAGACAAACATTTCCGCCGCCCCAGTCTCCCCATGACACGTCTGTTGCGTTGGGATTTGCAACGCCGACATCGAAGTGAAGAGTGACTCCGTCCGTGTTGTCAGGGTTCATCGTCGTGTCAGGGAGCGTGGCCTGGTCGTAGACGGCCTGCGCCCGTTGGAAAAAATTCTCCGTGGCTGGCCCACCGCCCAGCCTCCTTGGGTCACGAAAACTCGACACTAGAGAGAACCCTGTACAGGGGCCGTTGGGACCTCGGTCTGTCGTGTTCATCTCGACAAAGACGTCCTTGTGCAAAGGCTCCGCCCCGAATCGAGCCATCTGCGTGGTGAGGCCACCGTAGCCGTACACCTCCACGTCGTCGCGTAAACCATCGTGGTCCGTGTCTCGAAGCTGAGCCACGCAGGAAGCGGTTCGACACACGCCGGCGACGCATTCGTCGTCGTTGTCCGAGGGGTCGAAGATGCCGTCGCAGTGGGCGTTCGTGGTGCAGGAGCCTCCATTGATCTGACACTCCGCAAATCGCCCGCCGCAGGTCTGACCCGTCGCGAGCACGTCGGAGACATTGTCGCACGTACCCAGCGCCCCCTCTAACGCGGTCCCTAAGCCATCACCGTCCGCGTCATTGTTGAACCAGTCGTTCTTGAGAAGCCGAACGGCACCCACGTTGGAGGCGCCCCAACCGCCGTAGATGATCTCGCGGTTTCCCGGCGGTATGTACTGGTCTCCGGTGTCGGCTTCGGCGAGTCCGGTGGCGATGTCGCTGCTGGTACTTAGGAACAGAATGTCGTGGTGGTCCGCCACCATGATCATATGACGGGCGGAGTTTCCCGGCATGTGTGCCGTGGACCAATGTTGGCGGCCCGTAGCGATGCTCCTCTCCACATGCGCTCCGCCCACCGTCACAATACCGTTGCTTCCGAAGAAGCCGGGGACAGGCCCGCTGGAAGCCATCAATGGGTCATAGGCGTGGATCTGGGTGTCGGCCGGTGTTTGCGTTCGCCAAGCACGTGCGATGAGGAACGCGCCCTTCGGCGAGTTGGTGTTGTTCGTCCACTGAAAACACGACGGCTCCCACTCAAACTGGCCGTTGGGCAAAACGCATCCGTCGGCGCCGGCCAGAGTGTCCTGGTTGGCCCAATCGTAGAGTGTCAGCACAGTGTCCGGAAACTGGCCTCCCATGTTGTAGTCGGTCCGAAACTCGAAGGTTGTGTTGGCCGGGATGACGACGTAACCCATCCAAAGTTGGTGGCCGATGGAGTACGTGCTTTCCACCTGGGCGCTGCCAGCGCTTTGCGCACAAAGCACCCCCGCGAAGACAGCGAGGCGCAATGCGAGCCCGAGCCCGTTTGGTCGAAGACGGTTCATTGCTCACCTCGCCGAGGTGGCCACACAAGATCTGCAGGTCGCCCGTTAGCCCGTCGTTCGGTCAGTTCGGCAGCGTGCTGAATCGCGTCCTGCCGCATTTCTTCCAGCCGCTCCGGCGTTGGCAAGTGTGCGGGGGGGGCAAACATCCTCTGCACGTCTTCTTCCGACGCGCCGGTTTCCCGAAGCGCCCGCATCACTTCTTGCAGAGACTCCTCAGCGACAGCCTCGCGTGCGTCGTGACTCCGAAACTCTGCGGCGGGCTCCTCCGGCTCAAGGCGAGCAAGCATATCTTCTTGGTCGTCCGCCAAGTCGTTCATCATCGCTTCACGCATGTCGCGATAGCGTTCTTCGATCTCGCGGCCGGTGTTGATGTCCGCTTCGCGTCCAAGCAATCCGTCGGCTCGCGACCTCTCATTGGTGAGCTCGTTCGCCAACTCCGCCATTCCTCTCACGCGCGCTTCGGGCGTCGCCCGGGCGCGTACTTCCTCGTAGCGAGAACTCTCCGAGTGGGAGAGATTCGAGCTACTAACGCCTATCCCCCCCATTTTCAGCACAACCGACGACCATTAGGACCGCAAACAACAACGTAGCGTTCTGCATCTTTTCCCCTTCACACAAGTAGACCTTATGCTCCGAGTTTTGTCGCACCTCGAACTGGGTGTGCCGTGCGCTTTTGTCAGGAGCTACTCGGGCTGGTCCTGAATGAAGTGCTCGCGCGGCCGGTGCGTGGTCCAGCGTTCGAGGACGTCGATGGTCTCTTGGTCGCCGGAGCCGAGGAGCTCGAAGAGGTAGTCCTGGATGCCCTTGTGGACCTGGCAGAGCGTGGACTCACGCATGCGGCCGAAGAGCGAACCCTGCATCTTGTGCGTGTGCACCGGCGGGATGCCGCAGTAAGGCTGGTAGGGGCAGTGGACGCAGTCGGGCTGGGTGGAGAGCTGCCCGGCGATGACGACGGCGCGCACAGTCTCGTGGCCGACGATGTCGCGGTAGGAGGTGTTGAACACGTCGCCGAGCATGAAGGTGTCGTCGCCCGTCTCGTGGAGCATTCGACCTTCGTCGCAGGTGAACATCTTGCCGTCATAGTTGTAGGCGAGCTGTCCGATGCCGGCGCCGCCGGGCTGGCGAATATCGAGGAAGTTCGGGTCTTCGCCGCGGAGAATCTTCGTCAGGAAGATAGCGGCGTAGCGCTCGAGGATTTCCGCGCCGCCCTTGTTCAGCTCGATCATGTAGTCGACGGCGTTGCGGTAGTACTCAAGGTACTCCTCACGCGGGTACTCAATGCGGTCGCCGGTGCGTTCCGCGAAACCGAAGGGGTCCAGCGGTCGCAAGAAGAGCGCGCGGCAGCCAAGGGAGAGGTAGGTGTCGACGAGCTCCTTGTGCTTGCTGAGCAAAGGCCGCGTCGTCGTGACGAGGGCTTCGACGTGATAGAGCGTCTCGTCGAGCTTCATCTCCGCGTAGCGTTTGTTGATCTTCTCGATCCACTCCGACGCCAGCGCGTGGCCGCTGGCTCCGTACACTTTGGGCAACTTGCGGTGCTTATCGTGAATCTCCGGAGGACCGTCGATGGAGGTGCAAATCTGCACGCGGTTTTCCACCAGGTAGTCGAGCTTCTCGTCGTCCATGAGCGACAGGTTGCTCACCATGGTGAACTCGAGCTCTTTCTTCGCCGTCTCGTTCTTCGTCCGCGCGTACTCGATGACGTGTTTGACGATGTCGAAGGCGACGAGGGGTTCGCCGCCCTGAAACTCGATGGTGACGGACGGGTTCGTCGTCTGGAAGATCATGTCGATGCACTTTTCAGCGATCTCCGGCGTCATGTCCGTGTGCACCGCGTCCATGTTGGCGCGGGAGGCATGGCAGTAGACGCAGGTGGTGTTGCATCGAAGCGTGACGACGAGAATGTGCAGGTTCGGCCCGGCGCCGACGAAGTTCCGGCGCGCTTGGAGCATGCGTGCTGCTGCGGGAACGTCGGTGTGAAGGCGCAGGAAGTTCCGCTCTTTCAGGCGCGCAAAGAGGTCCGCGCTCTCGCCCTTCTCCGTCGCTTCACCCGCGGCGAAGGTCTTAAACTCCGCGTCGGTGAGGACCAGCCAGCGTCCCTCGAGGTTCGTGATGACGACGCGCTCGTTGTGAAGGCGGCGAAAACGAAAGTACGCCGGCGCGCCTTCGCTCGTGGCATCGGCGAAGCTCACACCGGCCCGGAGGAGCTCGCCCTCTTTTCCTGTGTTGCCACTATCGCGTGGCGTGACGGCTTGCTCGCTCATGAGGAACCTTCTTCTTTCTCGGCGGGCTCTTTGTCGACGGCTGGCTCGGCGCTCTTGGCGGCGCCTTCCTCGGCGGCGCCTTCCTCGGCGGCGCTTTCTTTGGCAGCGATGCCGTGGCGCACGACGAGGCCCAGGGCGTAGTTGCCGAGCTCGCCTTCGAGGCGCTTCTCTCGCTCCGGCGTCGACGCGCTCACGTCGATGCGCCAGTGGGTGTCTTCGTCGGCACGCTCAAAGGTGCCGAAGCGCTCATAGACTTTGACAGCGGCGTCGACCTGCTCGCCGGGGTAGACCGCCTTCGGAAAACGAAGCGTCCTCACGGCGTCTTCTTCCCGTACTTTTCTTCCCAGCTCATGGCGATGCCGAGGGGGTCTTCGAAGGGCTCGTCGCTGAAGTCGAAGTCTTCCAGCTCGTCAAGACTCGGTGGGCCCATGGCGCCGCCGATGGCCTGAAGCGTGATGGCTTCGACGGTGGCGCGGTTCGCTTCGGCGAGCTTTTCGCGGTACGCGCAGGCCAACAGCTCGTTGGCGAACTCACCGACGAGGACGTTGAGGACCTCGGCGCCGGCGTCGCCCTTCTTGGGCCGAAGGCTCACCTGGAAACCGCCCTCACGTTCTCCGATGAAGACGTAGGCGCGGTCGAGAAATGTGAAGCACGCGCCGTAGACGGCGCTGAGTGGGTACACCGCGTCGTCGACGGCAAAGTGGACCACACCATCAGCCAGATCGTGGCTCACGCCATCAGGAGAGTTGCTCATGGGGCGCAAGATACACCCTTCCCGACTCAGGGGCATTTCCCATTTTGAGGCGCACCTTGATCCTCGCCTTCACCTAACGAGGAGGGCGTGACGCTTGGACAACCCACTGATTTGAGCGTCCTGGCTCGATGGACCACTCTTCGTCGACGACAAAGCCTGACTTCTGGATCGCCCGTCGGGCCAATTGGCTGTCGTCGTTGCGGTAATGCTCGAGTTCGGCCCTCGAGGATTCCGCGCGCGAGGTGTGGGCCTTGGTGCGAGCGAGGCCGAAAGCGACGTTGTCCACGACGATCAATCGGCCGCCCGGCTTGAGCGCGGCGCGCGCATTTTCCAATGCTCTGCCGGGGTCGCGGAGGTGGTTCCAGCTGCGCAAGAAAAGCAGAACGTCGACACTGCCCGCGGGGCGGCAGAGCGCTTCTGCTTCGCCGACCACGAAGCGGGCCCAGGGCCGGGCGCTGCCCAAGGCCTGGATGCGCTCTCCGTCGGGGTCGATGCCGAGGTACGAAAGTGTGCCGGCTTTGGCCGCCTCGGCGAACTCGTCCACGTAGGGGCTCTCGCCACATCCGACGTCGACGACTTGGCCACGTGCTGCGCGAAGAAGCACCCGCAGTCGCTCGTCGTCGCGGGCGAAGACCGGCTCCATCGTCGCTTCGAACATGCCCGTGCAGGTGTTCTCGTGTTCGCATCCGGAGCAGTCCTCGGCGCGCTTGAGCTGCACGAGGTCCTTGGCGAAGTCGTCCGGCGCGTCCTTCCGGGAGACGTCGTAGTAGACCTGACCTTCGACGTGTTTTGTGTGCTCGATCTCCGCGTCGGAGAAGTCGCGGGACGAAGCCCGGAACCACGCAAGGCGCCCCTGGTGGCGGACGAAGAGATCCCGCGCTGTGTCCCAAGGCGCGATGCCAAGGGGCCCGTCCTTGAGGAGGCAGCCGTCGGCGCCGTCGTAGCGACGCTCGAAGACGTAGTTGAAGGAGTTGGAGCGTTGACCGCTCTGCACAGGCGCGATCTCTTCGGCACCGAACTCGTCGAAGTAGCCTTTGTAGAGGCCCGGGCACGCGCCGCGGTGAACGCATCCGTCGCAGGCCGGCTGGAGCTTGTTGCGATCGTCGACGGGGAAGAGGTCCGGCTCGCCGATCTCGCTCATGGTGCGAAACTGGTGCGTCTTGAGATCATCGAAGCGGTCTTCGAGACCGGGAACGAGACAAAACGGAATGGCTCCGTGTTGAACCCGGCGGCCGATCTCGTCGCCGTAGCGAAGCGCGTCCGCCACGTAGCCCGCAACATCTTTGACGCGGGGCATGAGGCGCGCGAAGAGCTTGTCGCCGCCGCCCTTCGGCTCGACCATCGAAAACTTGAGCTGGGCGTCGGGGTACGGCTCGAGCGAATCGATGACGCCGCGGAGGTGTTTCATGTTGTGCTTCGTCACGACGCAGTTGACGTGCAGGTCGATGCCGCGGCCGCTGAGGTTGGCGAGGCTCCCGTAAGTCTCCTCGAAGGCCTTACTTCGCACCATCAAATCGTGGACCTTCGCGGTGCCTCCATGGAGCGAGAGGTAGACGTAGCGCAGGCGGTGCTCGAGGAGCGTTTCGACGAGCTCCGGGTACGCGAGCATTCGGCCGTTCGTGACGAGACCGAAGTCCATGTCCAAGCTGGCGCTGAGCTCGGCCCACGCCACGAGCTCCGGGCGAATGGTGGGCTCGCCGCCGCTCAGGACGATCATCGAGTGACCCAGCTCTTTGGCGCGGTGGATCTTCTCGCGGACCTCCGCCGCCTCCCCGTCGATGTGGCGTACATCGAGGGTGTGGCAGAAAGCGCAGTGGTCGTTACACCCGTAACCCACCTTGATCAGCGCCTTCACGAGGGGACCTTAGCACTCATCAACGACAACCACCCCCGTATCTGAGACACGAGGGCGGCGGAAAGAACGCGGAAGCGTGATGCTTGGTTGGGAGCTCAGCCCTTGGAGAGCAAACGGCCGAGGCTCGGAAGCAGGAGATGCTGCCGAACGCTTCGTGCGGCACCGGAGACGCCGGTGGGGAGCGCGCGGAAAGCGACCTCGAGGTGGCCGGTGTCCGTCTCGACGTTCCGAAGAGTCACGAAGGAAGTGAGCACAGCGACGGCGGCGCGAACCAAGGGGTTGTTGCCGATGCGTGGGTCACGCATGAGGTCGAGGGTGATGCGGTTTTCTTTCGCATCCGCGATGACCGGCGAGCGTGAAGGCATGTAGCCGATGAGCGTACCTGGGTTGCTCAGATCGAGGGCTCCGCTCTTGATGAGCGCGGCGACGGGCGTCTCGGCGGCGCCGTTGAGCTTCAAAGAGATCTCCTCGAGACGAAGCGCCACGGTGAGCTCCTCGTCGTTGAAGACGATTCGATCCACGAAGACGATGGCTCCGGCCCGAATCGGGGTGCTCATCAGGTCGATGCTGGCGCCGACGCGGATGCCCGGAGGGTTTGCGTCGATGTTGAGGTCTTCGACTTTGCCGCTTCGCTCCGCTTGCTCACCGAGCCAGCGAAGGGCTGCGAGGGGAACACCCACGCGAAGACCGAAAGCGTTGCGGACAGCTCGTCCGATTTCCGATGGGTTGGAGCGAAGGTATCCGCTTGCTGCACCCAGAGCACGTTGCGCCAATGACATGGGGAGCAGCATACGCAGGGCAGCGCCGAAAGGACTAGGACAAAATACGCTGGGGTGCCTCAACCCCCTCCAAACAAAGGGCGAAGCCTCTTACGTGTCGGCGGGGGCGTCCTGGAACTGCGAAAAGAGGGTGCGATACTTTTCCGGAATCGGCTGTCCGCGAAATCCGTCCATCGAGACGCAAGCGACGGTGATGTGGGCTTTGGCGATGTCGCGCTCGCCGACGCGCCCGCGGTAGGCAAAGGTCGCTGACTTGGTGCCGAGCTTCGTGACCCAAACATCGATGTCGAAAACGTCACCAAAGCGAAGCGGCGATTGAAAGTCGACGTCGACGTGCACCGCAGGCCAACCGCAACGGTCCGTCTCCAGACTCTCGCGGTACGGAATGCCGTTGTCGCCGAAGAGGTCCTCGAAGGCGCAGTGGAAGAAGTGCAGGAAGCGCGGGAAGTAGACGAGCTGCGCGTGGTCTTCGTCCCCGAAGCGGATCTTGCGCTGGGTTCGAAAGGTTCCCACGGCTACTCCTCCATCGGCGTCGCCGGCATCGGCGCGCAGAAGCCCGCCGGGAACGACAGCTCTTCGCAGGTGTCGCCGGGCGTTGGGCAGCTTGGGTTGCGCGTGTCGCACGCGACGCGGCACACGGCGACGTCGCCCTCTTGAATGCAGACGCCGCCCGCTTCGCAGACGCTGCTGTCGATGCAGCCGTTGCCAGGTGCGACGGATCCGCCGAGGTAACACACGTTCTCCATGTCGGAAGCGACGGCGATGCACACCTCGCCTCCTTCGCAGAGGCGCGTATCCGCTTCGCACGTCTCCATGCAGAGGGCGACTGCCCCGGGAACGTCGAAACAGAGAGAGCCTTCGACACACTCTTCGCTCGTCAAGCAGGGTTCAGCGACTTTGGTCTCGAGCCCCTCGCAACCGAAGACACAGAGCAAGGCGATGAGGAAGAGGTGACGCACTCCGACGTCGTAGCAGAAGCCGCAGCCCCTGGCACTTGCTGTTCAGGCGACGTGGGTTGCCCTAAAAAAACGGGGCTATTCTCGTGAATCCGGTCGGCTGGGCACGATCTGGGCGAGTTGCCACGCTTGCACTCGCATTTGCCGCTCGAGCTCTGAGTGCGTTTCCTTCACCCGGGCCACGAACCACGCGCACGCCAGGATGAAGGGTACGTGGATGATCAGAAGAAAGGCCAAGGTGCTCCGAAACGAGAGCTCAAACATCATCGAGTGGACGATGATCTGTCCGTCGACGACATCAAAGGTAGGCGGCAAGAGGCCACTGAACTCAACGAGCACCGGCACGATGACGGCGCAGACGCCCATCGTCGCGATCCAAAATCGCTCACGGGGCTTGTGTGCGGCGACGGCGTAGGCCGCGGTGTTCGCGAGGGCGAGCGTCGGCACGACCATGAAGGGGCCGAGGACGACGATGGAGACGATGACGGCGATGGTCGCCGCAACGATGTGGTCAAGGGAGATGGCCGGCGTCTGGTCGCGCCGGTAGTGGTACACGGAGAGCAGGAAACACGCGCCGATGGAGACGCCTTCGACGGTGAACGCGACCCAGTTCTTGACGCCCATGAAGAGCACGAGCGGGACAATACCGATGAAGCTCGCGTAGACGACCATCGCGACCTTGAGTCCGACGCGTTTGGCTTCCAGACGCGCCTTGCGCAGCTCCTCCGCCGCCTCCGCGGGCATCTCGTCGGGCGGCTCCGTCAAGAGCCGATAGAAGGTATGAAGCGCGGTCTCGTTCGTCGGGTCGAGACCGAGCGCCGCGCCGACTTCGCGCATCGCATGACGGCGCGCGCCTTCCTCATCGACGCCGGCGAGAGAAACGCTGAGCGTATCGTCCGCGGACTTCGCGGCGTGAGTCGATTCCGAGTGAGCACGCCCCTCAAGGACACGCTCCGCGTTCGCGGCGTGAGCTTGGGCGGCCTTGCGGCGTAGCGTGAGGTCATGGTCGCCGTCGAGGTAGGCCTCCAAGGTTTCCGAGAGGAGCGCTGCAGACGCAATGCGCTCCTCGGGCAGCACTTTGAGCGCCTCGGCGCAGAGCGAGTCCAGCTCTGGAGGAACCCCGCCGTCTGGGGCCGCGACGCTCGCGCGTGGAGCCGGGGACAGCGTCGAGATCACATAGTCGTTGAACGTCTCGCCCTCGTGAAGAGCCCGACGCGTCAGTATCTGAAAGAGGATCGCGCCGAGGGCGTAGACATCCGCGCGCTCATCGACGACAACGTCTGCGCCCTTGAGCTGCTCCGGCGCCATGAAGCCCGGCGTGCCCACAATGGCGCCGTCCACGGTGTGATTCTCGTGGGCCACCTGCGCCAGGTTCTCCTCCGCCTCCAACTCGTCTGCGCCGGCGGTCTTCGCGAGGCCCCAATCGAGGACGTACACCTCGCCGAAGTCCCCGAGCATGATGTTGGCGGGCTTGAGGTCGCGGTGCAGAACGCCACGCGTGTGAGCAAAAGCCATCGTGAGGCAGGTCTGCTGCAGGGCTTTGAGCAGACGTCGGCGCGGATAGAGCTCTTCGATCTCGGCGTCGCCGCTGTTCAGGCCCCGGAAGATCTGCTGAAGACTTCGACCGCGCACCCGCTTCATCGTGAAGTAAAGGTTTCCGTCGGGGTTGGAGCCGAAATCATAGACAGGAACGATGGAGGGATGCTCAAGCTGACCTTGAACGCGGGCCTCCCGAACGAAACGGGCCTGGGCCCTCGCTCGGCTTTCGGGGTCGTCACCACGGATCACTTTGAGAGCGACGTCGCGGCCCACGGTTCGGTCGCGCACAAGGTGCACTTCGCCCATGCCGCCTTCGCCGAGCAAGTACCGAAAGAGATAGCGCGAGCGGAAATCGAGGGCGGCGCGGCCAATGCTGTCCACGTCGAGGACCTGGCTCGGCGTTGTGGCCTCTCCCGGCAGCACGAGAGACGAGTCTCCGACATCGACGGCCTGGGGGCGACTGCTGGCTGTCAGCGGCGTCGCGGTGCCCGGCTTGATCGCGCGAGTGGGCTGCTCCGTCGAGGGAACCGAGTCAGGCACGTCGGACATGCGCGAGGATACCTCTTCAACGTCAACCTAGTCGCGTCGAAACTCGTCGCCGACACGGACGCGGGAGGCGACACCGGCCACGACCTCGAGGACTTCATCGGCGCGGTGGCAACGAAGTGAGTCTTCCTCCGCGCCGAAACTCTCCACGGCGCTGACTCGGCCGGCCTCCACAAAGACCGCGTCGATGGCGAAAGCCACCCCGCGATTGGTGATGCAGACTTCGCTGACGCCCGGAAACACCAGCAGCAACCCTTGCTCTGGTGAGAGCGACGAATAGTCCCGAAGCCCACTGCGCCGGGCGTCTTCGCTCTCGGCGAGATCGACTTCAACGCTCAGCACCGTCTCGCCGCCGGAGAGCACCTCCGCCTGAAGAGACGGCGCGCACCCGGCGCAGAAAGCCATGAGCGTGAGCGCGACGAGACG
>JBGCFM010000237.1:0-13449 GCA_045106895.1 Polyangiales bacterium
CGACGAGCGTTCCGAGGACGACGAGCCTTCCGAGGACGACGAGCCTTCCGAGGACGACGAGCCTTCCGAGGACGAAGAGCCTTCCGAGGACGAAGAGCCTTCCGAGGACGAAGAGCCTTCCGAGGACGAAGAGCCTTCCGAGGACGAAGAGCCTTCCGACGACGAAGACGCCTCCGACGTTGACGAGGATTCAGAGGAACCAACAGAAGAATCGGGGCAGCACGCGCTTCCTGGCGATGACACCGAAGATGGACCGGGGCTGGAGCGATCCCTGGACGTGAGCGAAGAGAAGCTGCTGAGCGTCCTGGAGTCGCTGATCTTCGTGGCCGATAAGCCTGTCACCGCACGCCAGCTGGCGCGCGCGGCGAAGCGGAAGAAGGCCGAAGTCGTCCCGGTTCTGGAGCGCCTCCAGAAACAGTATGAACCGCGCGGCATTCAGCTCATCGAGACGGCGAGCGGATTCCAGTTCCGTTCGGCGCTCTCGAACGCGCCCTTCGTCCGTGACTTCGTCTCCCGGAAGCCGGTGCGACTCTCCCGAGCTCAGCTCGAAACGCTCGCCATCGTGGGCTACCGCCAGCCCGTGACTCGTCCGGAGGTCGACGAGATTCGCGGCGTAGACAGTGGTGCGGCGCTCAAGGCGCTCGCGGAGCGCGACCTTATCAAGGTTCTCGGCCGCAAAGACGAACCCGGTCGGCCACTGCTCTACGGCACGTCGCCCCATTTTCTCGAGTTTTTCGGCCTCACGGCACTCAAGGACCTTCCAACGCTCAAGGAGTTCACGGAGCTTTCCGACGAGAGTCGCGGCATCTTCGAGCGACGCATGGGCGAAGCCATTGACCTTGGAAGCGCCGAGGCTGAAGCCCAGGCCGCCGAGGGGGCCGCGCAGGAGGCGATGTTTGGCGACGATACGTCCGACGACGACGAAGACTCCGAGGATGAAGAAGGCGTAGAAGAGGCGGAAGAAGACTCGGGCGAAGTCGATTCGGAAGACGACTCCGACGAAGAAGACTCGGACGAAGAAGACTCGGACGAAGAAGACTCGGACGAAGAAGACTCGGACGAAGACGATTCCGACGAAGAAGACTCCGACGAAGAAGACTCGGACGAAGACGACTCCGACGAAGACGATTCCGACGAAGACGACTCCGACGAAGACGACTCCGACGAAGACGACTCCGACGAAGACGACTCCGACGAAGACGACTCCGACGAAGACGAAGACGAGGACGACGATGAGTAAGGCTCAAACGTTTCAAGACCTGATCCTGACCCTTCAGAACTTTTGGGCGAGCCACGGTTGTATCCTCGGTCAGCCTTATGGCTCGGAGGTCGGCGCCGGCACGTTCAACCCGCACACGTTTCTGCGCTCCATCGGTCCTGAGCCCTGGAACGTCGCCTACGTGGAGCCGTCGCGACGGCCAACGGACGGTCGCTACGGCGAGAACCCAAACCGACTTCAGCACTTCCATCAGTTCCAGGTCATTCTCAAACCCGCGCCGCTGAACATCCAGGAGCTCTACTTGGAGTCGCTCCGCGCCATTGGCACAGATCCGATGGCTCACGATATTCGTTTCGTCGAAGACGACTGGGAGTCACCGACGCTGGGCGCTTGGGGCCTTGGCTGGCAGGTCTGGCTCGATGGCCTTGAGATCTCCCAGTTTACCTACTTCCAGCAGTGCGGCGGCATGGACTGCAAGCCCATCAGCGGCGAGCTGACCTACGGGCTTGAGAGAATCGCCATGTACCTGCAGGACAAGGACGACGTCTACGACACCGCGTACGCGCCAGGGGTTGCCTACGGCGATGTGTTTAAGCGCGCCGAGTGGGAGTGGTCGACGTACAACTTCGAAGAAGCGAGCGTCGATCACCAGACTCATCTCTTCGACGTATACGAAGGCGAGTGTCGGCGCTTGCTTGGCCTGAGCGACAAGCGAGGGAAGGGCGGCAAGCTGCTCTGGGACCAAGAAGACCCGCTCAAGCGCCTCGCGCTGCCCGCGTATGACTGCGTCATCAAGTGCAGCCACTACTTCAACGTCCTCGATGCCCGCGGCGCCATCAGCGTGACGGAACGCCAGCAGTACATTGCCCGCGTCCGCCTCGTGGCTCGCGCCGTCGCCGAGGCTTGGTTCGCCCAGCGTGAGGCTTTAGGCTTCCCCCTCGTACGTTAGCGCGGGTAGCGCTCGCGCAAAGCCCAATCGGGTGGTAATCAGGCACCTCTATGCCGGATCTCGCCCTTGAAATCGGAGTCGAGGAACTCCCCGTCTCATTCGTCAAACAAGGCCTAGCAAGCCTTGGACAAGCAGCCGAAGAGCTCTTCGCGAGCGCACGGCTGCCTCCCGAGACCCTGGAGGTCATGGGAACGCCGCGCAGGCTCACGCTCCGGGCGAAGAACTTACCCGCCACGCAGCCATCCCGGAGCGAGGTCGTCAGCGGTCCGCCGTGGAGCGCGGCTTTCAAGGACGGCGAGCCGACGCGTGCAGCGACGGGCTTCGCGAAGAAGCACGGCGTCGAAGTCGGAGAGCTCAAACGACTCGAGACGGACAAGGGCGATTACGTAAGCGTCCAAGTGCACGAAGAGGGCAAAGAAGCCGCGGAGGTTCTGAAGGAGCTCTTGCCGGCGCTCTGCAAGCGCGTGCGCTTCCCGAAGCAGATGCGTTGGGCCGACGGCGAACACTCTTTTGGCCGACCGGTTCACTGGATTGTCTCCCTCTTAGGGGACCAGGTGATCCCTTTTGACTTCGCGGGAACGAGCGCCGGTCGTGAGACGCGTGGTCATCGATTCTTGGCGCCGAACGTTTTTGAACTCAGTAGCGCCGATGAGTATGAAGACCGGCTCGCCAAGGCAAACGTCCTCGTCCGAGGCGAGAAACGGCTCAGCACCATGCGCGCGGCGCTCGAGAAGGCCGCAAAGGAGATGGGCGGCGAGCTCATCGTTGACGATTTCCTCCTGGAAGAGTGCGCTACCCTCGTCGAAGAACCTTTCGTGGTCCCAGGAACCTTCGACGAGGACTTCTTGGCCTTGCCCGAAGCCGTCGTGGTCTCCGTGATGCGCGATCACCAACGTTACTTCGCCGTCCGCGCGCCAGGTGGCGGGCTGCTCCCGCGCTACCTCAACGTCGTCAACACGGCTCTGAAACCGGAGTCCATCGCCAAAGGCAACGACCGCGTGCTTCGGGCGCGTCTCGCCGATGCTCGCTTCTTCGTGGAGGAGGACCGTAAGGCTGCCCTGGAAAGCCGCCTGGCGAAGCTCGACAATGTCGTCTTTCATCGCTCCCTTGGTACCGTCGGCGAAAAGGTTCGACGCATCGAAGGCCTCGCGACGAAGTTCGCCGACGCCGCGGGTGTCGACACGGACAAAGCAAAGCAAGCAGCGCGCCTCGCCAAGGCGGACCTCGAGACCCTCATCGTATTTGAGTTTCCTGACCTCCAGGGGCAGATGGGCCGTTACTACGCCGAGCGCGAGGAGCTCGACGCAGACGTCGCCGTCGCCATCGAAGATCACTACCGGCCCACCGGCGCACAAGACGGCGTCGCGGAGACGGCACTCGGCGCGCTCGTTGGCGTGTCGGACCGTGTCGATACTCTGGTGGGTTGTTTTGGGGCAGGGCTTCATCCCAAGGGCAACCGCGACCCCTTCGCGCTGCGTCGCGCGACGCTTTCATTGGTCCGCACCGCCCTCGAAGGCGCCATCGACGTCAACGCACGCGGACTCTTCGAAGCGGCCTACGATCAGTATGCCGTCGAGCTCGCACCCAAAGAACAGGTCCTCGCCGAACTCGATGAGTTTTTGCGCGCTCGCCTCGTCGCGCACTACAAGGAATCGTTCCGCACCGACGTGATCAATGCAGCCCTGGCTGCGTGGGACGGCGGTTCTCTTCGCGACGTGGACGCACGCGTCCGCGCCGTCGACTCACTCCGCGCCGGAGATTCGTTTGGGGCACTCGCGACGGCCTTCAAGCGCGCACACAACATCACCAAGGGTGTCCCTCGAACGGCCGTCGATGCGGCGCTTCTTGAATCCGGCGCGGAACAAGACCTCGCCGCCGCCTTCGACGGGATTCGCGCCCAGCTCGAAGAAGACACCGCAGCGCAACGATACGAGCCTGCGCTCACGCTCATCGCCACCAAGCTTGGCGGCCCCATCGACCGCTACTTCGACGAGGTCTTCGTTATGGTCGACGACGAAAAGCTCCGCGACAATCGCCTTAGCTTCCTCGGGAGCATCGCCGACGCCGTCACCCAATGTGCCCACTTTCATCTGCTTGCAGGAGACGCATGAAATACGTCTACGCGTTTGACGACACTCTGGATACGGACGAGCCGAAGCACCTTCTTGGTGGCAAGGGCGCAGGCCTCAACAGCATGACGGCGCTAGGAATTCCGGTGCCGCCGGGGTTCACTATCTCGACGCCGGTCTGCGTTCATCACCGAGAGCACAAGACATACCCAGACGGTCTTGAGGCCGAGGTCCTCGCCGCGCTGAGCGCGACTGAAGCCGCGGTCGGTCGTCGCTTGGGTGACGTGGAGGATCCGCTCCTGGTGTCTGTTCGCTCTGGGGCTCGCGTGTCGATGCCTGGGATGATGGACACGATCCTGAACCTTGGGCTCAACGACGAAACCGTCGAGGGCTTGGCGAAAACAAGCGGAGACCGACGATTTGCCTTCGACGCGTATCGGCGACTTCTGCAGATGTACGGCGATGTTGTTCTTGGCGTCGCTCACCACCACTTTGAGGCAACGCTGACGGCGCTGAAGGAGCAGCACGACGGCCGCTCGATGCTCGACTCTGCGCTCTCCGCCGAAGCGCTCGAAGACCTCGTAGGTCGCTACAAGTCGCTCATCGCGGAGCACGGGCGCGTCCCATTTCCCCAAGACGTCCAGCAGCAGCTCTGGGGCGCCATCGGCGCGGTCTTTGAGAGCTGGGACAACACGCGCTCGGTTCGCTACCGACGAATGCAGAACATCTCTGCGTCGTGGGGAACGGCCTGCAGCGTGCAAGCCATGGTGTTCGGAAACCTTGGCGAAACAAGCGGCTCCGGCGTCGCTTTTACGCGGAACCCATCAACGGGCGAGCGCATGCTCTACGGTGAGTACCTGCCAAACGCCCAGGGCGAAGACGTGGTCGCGGGAATACGCACGCCTCTGGCGATTACCGCCGAGGCAGCGACCCCCGGGCGCGAGGATGAAACCTTGGAGCGCAAGCAGCCCGAGGTGTTCGCGGAGGTGGTCGCGCATTGTGCGCGGCTGGAGACGCACTTCGGCGACATGCAAGACGTCGAGTTCACCGTCGAGCGCGGCAAGGCGTACATCCTTCAGACTCGAACGGGCAAGCGAACGGCGCATGCGGCTGTTCGCATCGCAGTGGAGCTTGTCCGAGAGGGCGCCATCACCCGCGAGAAGGCACTTCTTCAGGTCGACGCCAACAGTTTGGACCAGCTCCTTCATGCGCGGCTTCCGCACCCCGATGAGCTCAAGGCCGACGGCGTGCTTCCCGTGGCAAAAGGGTTGCCTGCAAGCCCCGGGGCTGCGACGGGCCATATTGTCTTTGACGCCGACGACGCCGAGGCGTGGGCCGCGGAAGGCAAAGAGGTAATCCTCGTTCGCCGGGAAACGAGCCCTGAGGATATCCACGGAATGAAAGCCGCGGCGGGTATCGTGACGGCGACGGGCGGCATGACCTCCCACGCTGCCGTCGTCGCTCGCGGCCTGGGCAAGTGCTGCGTCGCAGGCTGTGGGTCGCTCCAAGTGGACTACAAGAACAAGACCGTCACGGCGAAGGGCGTCGAATCCTTCAAGGAAGGCGACGTCATCACTCTCGACGGTTCGTACGGCCGAGTGTACGCCGGCGCCCTCGATGTCGTCGCGGCGGCCACGGTGCCGGAGTTCGATGAGCTCATGGAGTGGGCGGACGAGTTGCGTACGTTGAAAGTGCGCGCCAACGCTGACACGCCGCGCCAGGCTCGGCAGTCGCGGTCGTTTGGCGCCGAAGGCATCGGCCTTTGTCGTACCGAACATATGTTCTTCGCGGATGAGCGACTGGAAGCCGTGCGGTGTTTGGTCCTCTCGGAGACGGACGAGGCGAGGGCTAAGTGGCTCGGGGTCATCGAGCCGATGCAGAAGGACGACTTCGCCGGCATCTTCCGCGCCATGGACGGCCTACCGGTCACCATCCGTTTGCTGGATTGGCCGCTGCACGAGTTTCTCCCCAGGACCGAAGCCGAGTTCGCGACGATCGCTGAGCGCCTTGGAGAATCCACCAAGGAGATCGCGCGCCGGGCGGAAGCCATGCACGAGATCAATCCAATGCTAGGCCACCGCGCCGTCCGCGTGGGACTCACGCTTCCGGCGATCTACCGAACGCAGGTTCGCGCATTGATCCAGGCGGCCCTCGAGGTTCAAGCCGATGGCGTTCAGGTCGACCCGGAGATCATGATCCCCGTCGTGGGCATCGCTAAGGAACTCGAAGCCATGGTGCGCATCGTCCGCGACGAGGCGGGCAAGGTGACGGAGGGCAAGCCAGCGCTCCGCTACAAGGTGGGCACCATGATCGAGCTTCCGCGCGCGTGCCTCGTGGCGGGCGAACTCGCGGGGCCAGCGGGGATCCTCTCCTTTGGCACCAACGACCTGACTCAGACGACCTTCGGCTTCAGCCGGGATGACGCCGGGCGATTCCTTCCCGTTTACGTCGACGAGCTTGAGCTGCTTCCAGCGGATCCCTTCGCGCGTTTGGACACGACGGGCGTTGGGCGCTTGATTCGAATGGCGTGCGAGGATGGACGCAAGAGCCGTCCGGACCTCAAACTGGGCCTTTGTGGAGAACACGGTGGCGACCCCTCGTCGATTCATTTCTGCCAGGCCGTGGGCCTCGACTATGTCTCGTGCTCCCCTCCACGCCTGCCCATCGCGCGCCTCGCCGCGGCACAGGCGGCGATCCAAAGCGCGTCTTAGAGCGTACCTTGATCCAAGGTTTGGAGCGCGACGGGTGTATCAGAGGCGTGCAGCGGTCGAATCAGAGGCCTGAAAGGGCTTTTTCGAAGATAGATGGGCCGATCCCTTGACGTTGCACGCCCGCCAGCTGAAAATCGAGAAGGTATCTTGGGGATGTCGCATAACTTCTATCAAAAGCGCGCAGCTACTTGGGCTGAAGGCAGGCACTCATGAGTGCTGAACTCCAGCTCGTTGAGGGCCAAGACGGCATCCAAGACGAAGTCGGTTTGACCGGCACGACCATCGATGGTCGCTACGAGGTTGAGAAAGTCCTCGGCGAAGGCGGAATGGGGCTTGTCTACAAGGCGCGCCATATCGTCCTCAACAAGCCTCTCGCCATCAAGGTGCTTCGGCCCGACGTCAGCCGCGATGAAGAGATCATCACGCGTTTTCGCCAAGAGGCGCAGAGCGCCTCGGCTATCGGTAACCAGCACATCATCGATATCTCCGACTTCGGAGTCCTCCCGGACAAGTCGACGTACTTCGTCATGGAGTTCCTCAATGGAGTGGACCTCACCGGAGCGATCGAACGCGACGAAGAGATCGAAGCGCCGGTCATCATTCACATCGCCAAGCAGCTGTGTCGTGCTCTTGGAGCGGCCCACGAAGCAGGCATCGTTCACCGCGACCTGAAGCCCGACAACATCTACCTGATCCGCCGCGGCGGCGACTCCAACTTCGTGAAGGTCCTCGACTTTGGTATCGCGAAGGTTGGCGGCAACTCCAGCAAGCTCACTCGCGCCGGTCAGGTGTTCGGGACTCCTCACTACATGTCGCCGGAGCAGTGCGCAGGCAGCGGTGTCGATCACCGAACCGACGTGTACGCCTTGGGGGTCATCCTCTACGAGATGTGCACAGGTCAGTGCCCATTCGACGCGGATAACCTGATGGGGATCCTCACCAAGCACCTTTATGAAGAGGCGGTTCCGCCGAGACAGCTGAACGAGTCGATCCCAGCTGAACTCGAACTCGTGATTCTCAAGGCGATGGCCAAGAAGCTCGATGAGCGTTACCAGTCGATGGCTGAGCTCCTTGAGGACTTGGAGCGACTTGAGGCGGGAGTGGGGACCGTCGCCCGTGAAACGACACGGGCCGTGGCTCTTCAGACGCCGGAAGCTCCGACCAAGAGCAACCTTGGTGTGATCGCCGTCGTCTTCGCCGTGCTCCTCGCCGCTGGCATTGGGATTGGGCTCTACGCCACCGGCGAACCCGATCCGCCACCGGTCGTCCTGACGCCGCCTGAAGTTCCTGTCACGGAGCCCGTGGCCGCCACGGTGGAAGAGCCCGAGGTAGAGCCAGAGGTCGAACCCGAGGTTATTCCTCCGATCACGGTGGAGACAGTGCCGGAAGGCGCCGAGCTTCGAATGGGCAGCGTGGTCATTTGCAACACTCCTTGTGACATCGACCGCCCGGCGGAGGGCGAGACAGCCGAGCTGACGCTCGCAAAGAGCGGTTATGGCTCCGAGACTCGAGTCATCAATTCACTCACTGCGGGCCCTCTGACGATCGAGCTTCAGCCGACCCGAACCTCGTCCCGATCGCATATGCGCACTCGAATGACCCCGGCGATGATGGAAGAAGCCGTGGTCATGGAGGCGGTGATGACGCCTGTGACGATGATGCGCGCGACGATGCGTGGCACCACCGAAGTGCTGAATCCCTGGGATAACGACCCTATCTGACGGAACTTCAGCCCTCCGAAGGAGTGGTTGAGGTCCTGAAGACCGGCTTCCGAGCGAACTCTCTGAACCTGCTTTCGCGTCGTGAGCCCTGGCGCTTTCGCTAGCGAAAACGGAGCTTTGCACTCTTTCATCAGCCACCCTTGGCAAGCGCCCAGTGCCTGCTAGGTTCCCGCCCATGCGTGGTTTTGGCTTATTGATGATGTGCGCCTTCGTCGCATGTACAAACGAAGGCACCGACCCGCCCGTCGGAAGGCTCAACTTCCCATCGGCGCTGGCGATTTCGGGAGAGTCCCTCTTCGTCGCCAGTTCGAACTTCACCCTCCGCTACAACGCAGGCGCACTTCATCGCTACGACATCGGCGTCGCGAACGCAGCGCTGGTGGATCATTGCGGCGGTCTCAGCGCCGAAGAGCGCGACCTCTGCGGGATCGTTCCTGCGGAAGACCCTCAGCCCGGGGTCGGTTCGCCGGACCTCAACATCCGAGAGGTCGAGGGTCTTTTGACCAGTGAGGTCACCCTCGGAAGCTACGCGACAGGGATGGCGGTGCTGCCCAATGGCGACGGCGCCCGCGTCTACATGCCCGTTCGCAGCGACGCAAACATCAGCTTCGTCGATGTGGACGCGAGCGGCTGCCTCTCGTGTGGTGGCACCGGAAACTCCTGCGACCTCGTGGGTAGCCGACACGCCTGCAGCGACGAGTTTCGCCGCGGCAACGACGACACCGCGTCGACGCGAGATATTGCGTTGCCCGCTGACCCCGTTGGAATCGCCGTTGGGCCTGCTGCCGATCTAGGCATGGGCCTCGGCGGGAACTACGTGATGACGGCGCACCGAGGCGGGCGTGTGAGTCTCTTCCTTGAAGGCGGGACCGGAGGCATCGGCGCTCCCTATCTTGTGCACACTCTTGAAGGCTTCCCGAACGAGTTGGTGAGCCTCGCCGTCGACCCCGTCACGCAAACCGCGTGGATGCCAAACGCCATTCAGCGCGTGGTTTCCCGTGTCGGCGTTGCCATCGATGACGACACGGCGGCCATCGACCGCAGCTACCTTTACAACGCCGGCCAGCTGGATCTTCTCGGCGTCGACACCGGCGGCGAGAGCATTGGCGACACTCGCGCGATTCGCTTCGACCCGCGGCCCGAGGTGCGCCGCGCATACATCCTGTCACGACGTCCGCGCGCTTTGCTTAGCGTCGAAGTCGATGAGAGTCGCGATTCTCTCTCCATCCGCGACATCATGGAGGTCGGCGTTGGGCCGACGCGGCTTGATGTGCGGCACTTCCCAAGCGCAAACCGCACGTTGGCCTTCGTCAGCTGCTTTGACTCGCGTGACGTCTACGTCCTCGACGTCGACCAGGCTCGCCTCGTGGGCATCGTCCGCGGAATGGGCGGCGCCTTTGAGCTGACCACGTTTTCCGATGGCACCAACAACTACGTCTACGTCCTCGACTTTCAGGCCTCAGCCATTCGTGTCCTCGACCTCGCACCCATGTTCGAGTGCCTCGATGACACGAGCTTTGGAGGCGACGCGTCCCGCGAGTGTTCTCCGCAGCAGCTTGGCTTCATCGGACGTCCACGCACCCGCCAGGAGCTGATCTAATGCGGCGCATCGCAATCTTGGGCTTGTTCCTGACGGCCTGTACGCAGGACCCAACGCTGGTCAATCCGGCGACATTCGAACGTCCCGGCGCCGTCGCCTTCGTCTGCTTCGACTCGATGACGCAGGGCTACGTGCCCTTGAGCGCCTGTGGTCCCATCGAAGGAGCCGAGCCCGATGACCGCTACTCGATGACCGCGCTGGTGACGCAGACGGCGAGCGGCGAGGTCGGTGCCATCGACCTTCGGCTCCATCGAACGTTGGACTCCGACGTGCGTGTTCCCGGTTACACGTTCGTCCGCGTCGGCGAGGTGCCCAGCGCCCTCGTCGTTCCTCCGGAAGCGCCGAACGTCACCTACGTGGCCAACTTTGGTTCCCGCAGCGTACAGTGGATGGACACCGCGCGTTTCCGCCCCGACGCCAACCCTATGTCGGGCGTCGAGGATGGCGCCGTCGTCCTCCCCGATGGCCCCGTGGCGATGGTGAGTTCCGCCGCAGGCGACGCTCTCTTCGTCGCGCTGCCGCTTGCGGGGGCCGTGCTCCCCATCAAGGTGCTCGAAAGCGGCGTCCTTGAGCAGCCCACGGAAGCCGACCTGGTTCCCCTCGCGGTCCCGCTCTTGCCTCAACCATTCGTTGCGCCACCGACGGAATATGGTTTGTCCTGTGGTGGGGTGGCCACTCGGCGTGTTGGGGGTGAACGACGCTCATTCGTTTCTCTGGGTGATGAGGCGGAACCCGTGTCTCTCGTGGTCGTCGACGATGTGCT
Organism: Polyangiales bacterium; assembly: GCA_045106895.1. Classification (GTDB taxonomy): domain Bacteria; phylum Myxococcota_A; class Polyangia; order Polyangiales; family Houyiibacteriaceae; genus JBCCRV01. The sequence goes on from JBGCFM010000237.1 coordinate 11,033, forward strand.
GTTGGTCGCGGATGCGGCACTACCGGTAATTCATCGCTTTTCGATTGGTGAAGACGGTGCTTTGAGCGCGCTCGAACCTCTGCCCACAGGCGTCCCAGTTCGACGAATCGCGGTGACTCCAGAGGTCCCAGCGGACGTGCCCGGGCTCAGTGGACCTGCTCGATACTTGTACGCCATTGACGCTACCGACCAGTCGGTGCTCGTCATGGACTACACAGCAGGTTCAGAGACGTTCGGGGGCATCATCCCGGTTCGTGCGGGCACCGAACGAAACGACCGACTCGACCTCCCCGCTGACGCCCGTTCACTCGGAATTCTGACGCCGGGTTTTCCGGGGTCCATGTGTACGGAGCGCAACAATGAAGGACCGACTGTGCTCCGAGGGGTCTTCCTCGCCGTCGGCCAGACGAACGGCGCGATGTCGATCATCGATGTTCTCGACTTAGATGCACCTTGCCGAGTCTCGGCAGAAGTGTGCGAACAGGAACAAACCTTCGTGTCCCGGCATAGTGAGAGAATCGGTTCGACTCTTTCCAATCGTGATGGTTTTCGGATCGCCGGAACGCCGACGCTCACGTTGGACGGGAGCCCGGGTCAGATCGCGGGGGACGGAAGCACAAGCGCCTCGTTGCGGCTCACTGGAGCTTTGGGCGAGTGTCCCGCATTCATGGGCGGTGCTGGTTTCAATATCTGCGTGTCGACAGACCCCTATTCGCAGGTTTCAGATGTTTGGACCGCGACTTACCAAGACGACTTTCTCAGCGGCGGACGAGGGCGTTTTGCCGGGAGTGCGTTCTCCGTTAGCGCGAGCGATGGGCGCTTTTGCGAACGTGGTGCGATTGGACGGGATGATATCAGCGCGTCGAATCTAACAGACGTGGACCCCGAGCTGGGATACCAGGGCGATGCTCTCGTCATCACCAGCCCACCTACGGCGAGTCGGGTCGAGTCCAATCCGGAGTGTGCGCGCTACGTCGACCCAGAAGACGGCCGCGAGTTTAAGCCGATCCGCTTTCAAATCCTCTCAGCGGCAAACTCTGAGCTGGAGCTTGGAGCAGAGACGGTTTCTACTGCCTTCGGACTATTGGATGGCACCGCGCCGGACTACGAGCGCGTGTTCCGATGTTATGAGCGAACACTCTTCCGATATGAAGTCCAGGTTCGGAAGGCCTACCTCGTCGCAGGGAGAGATGCCGGGTCTGTTCATCGTGTCATCGATACGGCTTCGGGGTGCCGCATCAACTCGGGCCCACTGGGACAGCCGGTCATCGAGGGAAATTCCTCCACATACAGGAATCGAATCGCCCAGATTGGGCGCCCATTTGTAAACGCCCACGTGGCCTTCACCATCGACACTAGCAATGACCTCTCGCTTTCGAGTGAGTCCATCCTGACGTTCAACGTCACAGGTGCGCCAGTTCCGCTGGCGGCTGACGTTGGCAGCCGCGGGTCGGCTGCACGACGCCCGGCGCTTGTGGAACAGGTCGTATACAACCCGGTGACGTCGAAGCTCTACGCTCTCGACAGCAACAGCGACGGCTTCGTCGAATATCAGCTCGCGCCGCTGACCACCGAGTTTATCTTCGAGTAAGCGAATGGCTGGCGCACGCGTCAAAGGCACCAAGAGCAAAACTAAGGCGAAGAAGAAGAAGACGTACACGCCCGTCATGCTTCAGTTCTTGGCGGCGAAGGAAGCACATCCCGACTCGCTCCTCTTCTTTCGCCTAGGCGACTTCTACGAGATGTTCTTCGAGGACGCTTACCGCGCAGCGGAGCTCCTCGGCATTACCCAGACCTTTCGCGGAACGGACCCGAACGGGGAACGCATCGCCATGGCGGGCGTCCCACACCATGCCGCGGCTGGGTACATCACACGCGCCCTGAAGCAAGGGCAGAAGGTCGCTATCTGTGAGCAGATGGCGGACCCCTCGACGGTGAAAGGTGTGGTGCCACGCGAGGTCGTTCGCGTGATCACGCCCGCTCTTTGCTTGGAGGATGACGCCCTCGACGCGGGCGAAGACAACTACCTCGTCGCGCTTCACGCCGCCGAGGATTCCTTCGGTCTTGCGGCCTTCGAGATGAGCACGGGCAACCTACGAGCCTGTTCACTCCCAGACCACGCGGCGATCATCGCGGAGCTCGCGCGCCTCTCTCCTCGTGAAGTGCTTTTTCCCCTCGAGGGACTTGAGGTCCTCTACGAGGCCCTGGAAGCGGGCGGCGGCCGCGCGGTTCTTCGGCGCGAGAGCCACGATATGGAGGGAGTCCTGGAGGAAGCCCTCGGGGATGAGGAGACCGTGCTCGAAGGACCTGCGCGTCAGGCCGCAGCCCTCGCCCTCGCGTATGCACGCAAGAACCTCGCGGGCGGAGCGCTTCAAGTACAGCGGGTGGGACACTACGACCCGCGATCCCACCTCGTC
>JBGCFM010000238.1:0-3279 GCA_045106895.1 Polyangiales bacterium
CTTGAGGGGGCTTTCTCGTCAGCGCTGCTCAGCCCGGCGTTGCTCGTCGTCGAAATATCCAGATATTCCTCCTCCTCGCGCCTTGGTCTGAACAGCGCTGCCTTCGCCTTCCCCCTCAACCTTTCTGAATCGCACACTAGACGCTAGCTCAGAACGTTTTCGACGGCGTTGAGCAGAGAGGCGAGCGTCGCCGATTTCTTCTTCGCAAGCGCGGCTCTCAGCAGCCGCTCTGCGCGCGTCGGCCAGCGCATCGAGGCGCTCGTCAGAAACGGGAGCATCGCTCTGTCCCCCTCGCGTTCGAGGAGCGCCAGCATCGCGTCGTCGCTGGGAATAATGGCCAGTGCCTCGTAGACGATCTTGCGCTGAGGGGTCTTCTTCGCCTTGTCGAAGAGGGGAACAAGGGATTCCAAAGCGTCGTGTCCCGTGCCCTCCACGAAGCTGAAGAAGATCCCCGTCTCCCACCACACCGAGCGGTCAAGAATCGCGTTCAGCCGTTTCGGGTCCGTCAGTGAATGATAGAGAAACTCCATCCGCGTTTTCGGTCGGTCGACGTAGCGGTCCGCGACTTCGTGTGCCCACTCCTGCTGTGCCGGAAACGCATAGGCCAAGCGCAGCTGCTCCTCGAAGGGCGCTTCTTTCCAAAGTGAGCGCGCGAGGGCCAGGGCGCTCTCGTACTCCGGCGCCTCCGCCACGGAGAGTCGCGCCCGAAACCTCGTCCAGGCGTCGCTCAAGCAATGCGTTTGCGTGTACCAGCCAGCCCGATCGTAGTTCGACATCTTGTGCGCAGCGATGAGGGCGCGGAGTGCAAACGTCGGCGTGCCTTGTCCTATCCAGAAGTCCACCATCTCGGCGCCAAAGGCCATGGTGAAGAAGTGCTCGAGCATGCGGGCTTCGTCTTCGGGGGAAAGAAGCTCCGGTGCATCTTTCGGGACGCAAGAGAGTCGCTCGTAGGCCGGTCCCATCTTGGCTTTCGACACGCCGCTCTCGAGGTGACCCACGTAGGCCTTCGCGAGGGCTTTGAACGCGGCGCGGGGCTTCATCACCTTTCGAAACTTCGCCTCTACGCCGCCGCGACGTGGATGGAGCTTCTTGCGGACTTTGTCTGTCCACTCCCAAGTGTCCTCGTCCATCATGTCTCGAATCTTACACGGCTTCGCTATGGAAATGCGTCGAGCGGAGGCGCGTCCCAGATCTCCATGTCGTCGATGAGCTGGTAGAAGGGCGTCTCCCGGAGATCCGTCACGTCGGAGTAGAGCTGCACGAGCATCGCGGTGCCCATGATGTTGCCCGATTCGCCCATGAGCGTCCCCGTGTAGTCGAGGACATCGACGCCGTTGAAACGCACGCGCCATCGGCTCTCGTCGCCGCGCGTTCGGTCGACCCAGACTTCAAAGAGGTGCCAACCGAGCGCGATGTCTTCCGGCGCCATCTCGATGGTGCCGACGGGCACAGGGCCGCTGTCGACGTGCACGGGGTCTGCGTTGGAAAGCACGTCGTCGTGCGCGCGAATCACGAGGCCGATGGCGTCGCTGTAGCTGAGCTGCACGCGCAAGCGGTAGTCCGGCTCCGCCTTCATCTCCCAAAAGATCTGATAGAAGTCCCGCTCTCCGATGGCGGCGGCCCGGGTGCGCGTGTCCGGCGAGAATTTGATCCACTGTCGCTGATAGAAAACGGGTTCGACGAGGGTATGCGCGGGAAAGCTCTCGTCGACTTCGCCCGCGCGACCGGCGGACTGCTGCTCCAAGAACTCGATCTGCTCGACGGTGGTCCCCGGCGCGTCCGCGAGGAGCGCCATCTTCAAGACTGTGGCCGGCGTCGCAGTTCGGTCGGGCAGAACCGGGAGCGTCACGCGCGCGAAGTCTTCCGTCGGAGTGCCACCTTCGGTGACGTGGAGCATGTACCAAGACCACACGTCGTCCGAAGCCCAGAGGGGCTCGTCGAAGTCGCCGCCGCGAATGTAGCCGTCGAGGCTTGAGCCCTCCGGCGCGACGACGCGGAGCCCTGCGCCATCGTTCCAGCTGAGCAAACGCGTCGCGGTCTCGACCCCGCCATCGCGGCCCGCATCTTCCGGCGAAGCGTCGCTTGCGTCTTCGCGCCCAGCGTCCACTGGCGCGCTCGCGTCGAGGGCGCGTGCGTCGTGCCCCCCGTCTCGTTCGTTCCCGCCGTCATTCCCGCCGTCGTCGGCAGTTGTTGTGTCTCCGCAGGCCGCTGCGAAACACAAGAGCATGGCAAGCGCCCCTTTCATTTTCGTGGACGCGTCGCGCTCGCCTCAAGTGTGTTCCAGCGCTTGAGCTTCTCCACGTCTGGCCCGCTCTTTCCTGAGAGGTGGTCCTCAAGGAAAGGCAGGTTGTCGACGCCCCAGAAGAGCTCGCCGTCACAGCGCAACGTCGGCACGCCAAAGATGCCGTCGCGAATCGCCTCTTCTGTGTTGCTTCGCAGCTCTTGTTTAACTTCGGCGTTCGACGCCTTCGCCAAGGGCGCGCCGAGACCGAGCGCTTCGTAGGTTTCTGCATCGTTCATGTCCGCGGCATCTCGCCAGACGGCGGCGTAGAGCTTGGAGACGACGTCGCTGCGTGTCGCCATGTCTGCCGCGCAGGTCACGCGGAGGGCCAGGAGCGGGTTGAATGGATGCGTCGCCGGTACATTGATCTCGACACCGAGCGCTTCGGCTTTGCGTAGAATGTCGACGAAGAGGTAGCGGCGTTTGCTTTCGATCTCCGCGGGTCCACGCGTGTCGTTGTGATTGAGGAGCGCGGCAAAGAGAATGGGCTTCGCCACGAGCTCGACCTCGTGCTCGCGGGCAATGCGCTGAGCGTCCTCCCACGCGAGGTAGGCGTAGGGGGAGATGTAGTCGAAGAAGAACTCTATTTGTCGCATCCTGGTGATGTTGGCACGTTCGGCGTTGGTTGCGCACGGGTTCGTGTCAGTCGTGGCAACGCAGCTGAGGAAGACTCGGCGCACGTGGGCTGTGTCGTCGAGCGCGAGTTTGCAGGGTACAATCGAGGCACTGGGCACACGGCCGCATCCCCTATACGGTGTGGGGATGAGCCGGGCTTATCTTCTCTTCGCGATCTTCGTATGCGCTTGCGACTGCGGCACCACCGTCGATGACGGCGTTGGCGCGCCTTGTGTCACCGACGACGACTGCCGTTTCGGCTTGGCGTGCACCGACGATATGTGTGAGGAGCCGGTCCAGGTCGACGCGTCGCTGCCAGACGATGCTGGCCCCGGCGTGGATGTCATGAGTTGCCCTCCGGTTCAGGTGTGTGGCGATGATTG
>JBGCFM010000239.1:0-14153 GCA_045106895.1 Polyangiales bacterium
ATCGCTGCCACCGAATCGAGAAGCCGCGCCGCGTCTGCGGCGTCGGCGACAGACACATACTGCCAACGCCGCGCGACTTCGAGAATCGCCGTCACCTCCCGAGCAGAGCCAAGTGCCGTTGAGAAGCGTTGCTTCTTGTGCCCGCCTTGCTGGCCGAAGCCTTCGGCGAGGTGGAGAGGAATGGAGGTCGCGGCACGCCGGAGTTGGTCGCGGAGCGAGCGGTCATGACGGCCGACGGAAGCCACCACCGGAACCAGCGCCGAGATGAGTTCAGAAGAAGCGTCCAAGACGCGAAAAGAAGGAGTGGGCTTGGTTGTTTTCATACCCCTACTCGGCGCAGACTCCGTGACAGCGTTTTGAGGCCAAGCGCCCAAACGCGAAACACCCAAGTCCACCTAAGTTGCCGCAAAACGCTGGCGCGGAATGTGCGCCACAAGGGTCTGAAAACAACCAAGCCCACTCCGAGAGCAAACGACCGAATTTCTGAACCCGAACCGAAACCGTACCCGAACCCGAACCCGTACCCGTACCTGAACCCGAACCCGAACCCGAACCCGAACCCGAAACCGAAACCGAAACCGAAACCGAAACCGAAACCGAAACCGAAACCGAAGTTCTGGCTCAAGGCGCGCCCCAAGGTCAGAACCGTTCGCCTAAGTACCGCCCCCAGCGTGGCCACTTGAACGTCCGCTCAACAAGAGCTCTACGATGTCCCGCCGGCGGTACCGCGTGGCCATATCGATGGCGGTGAGTCCTTCCGAATCCAGCGCGTGAACGTCCGCTTCAGCTTCCAGCAGAATGCGCAGGATCTCCCATCCCTCATCATCTCGCTGCCTCGTTTGGTACTCGCCGTCCGCGATACGGTCCACAACGAAATGAAGGGGCGCAAAGCCGTTCATGACCGAGCGAGCAGAGATGTCCCCGCCCACGTTCAGCGTAAGTGCAACCACCGCTGCGTTCCCGAGCTCGATGGCGAGATGAAGTGGAGTCCAGCCATTCCCAAGACGCGTTGTTGGATAGGGTGAGAGCAGGCGCTGAATGGTCTTAAGGTCCGCCTTTTCCATTGCGTCAGCGAGTTCTCGATCACTCATGCTTCCCTTTAGCAACCTGCTATGCCTTCAGCATGAAGGTCTGCCCCGAGTGTCACAAGTCCAACCAAGACCACTACGCGCATTGTCTTGGATGCGGCGCTTCCCTCGAAGCTCCATCGGGCCCCGAAGACAATGCGGTTTCTCCGAACGCGGGCAAAGAGCTCAGCGGCTTTGAGCGATGGATGCGGCATCTCGCCGGCATCTTCGGCATCTGATCGAACTCCGAGGATTCGGCTCGCGAAGAAGCTGTCCCGAAGCTGCATGAACAGAGTTTTGAGCCAAGCTTGATGAGAGACTCGGTTCCAAGCAGCGTGCGAACTCTTCTACTAACCTTGGGCCTGCTATTGTCTTGCTCAACGGGGTCCGAATCAATTCCGCCTCAAGAAGAAGCTGCGACGAGTTCTGACGACCAAACACGTGCTCGACCGATTCGACCGATTCGAGCGCAATCCGAGCCCTGCGAGGACCTCGCTTGCTCCTTCGGCCTACGCCCCGACGAAACCCTCCTCGGCCCCGAACTGCGACGCCACGGACAGTGGGTAGAACTCGAAGGCGGCGTCTCCTACGAGGCACGCGACGGCGGGGTCACGCGCCTTCAACTTCGTCCATGCCCGCCGCTGCGAGGCGACCTCGCTTGGCTGGACCGCCACGGATTTTCCGCCGAGCACGCACGCGTCCGCAACCTGCGAGACGCGCGCGGTATCGAAGGTATCGAAGGATTCTGGCTCGAAGGCCGTGGCGCGTCATGCGTCATCTCCCAGCGATAACCAGCGTTCAAGTGCCTTGCGCACTGCATCGAAGACTCCGTTCCGAGCACCCGAACCCGACTCGGAACCCGAAACTGAACCCGAGACCGAAACTGAACCCGAGACTGAGGAACGGTCGAAAGCCCGAACCGAAAGGGCGAGCCCTAGCTCACGTAGAGAACAGTCCCCGTGTCCAGGTCCAGCAGACTCTTGGACTTGAGCAATGCGCGCTCCTCGCCGATATGGATCTTGTTCGCCTTCCGCCGAAAAGTCGACGACGCGAGGCCGAGCAAAGTGGCCATCGCGCGCTTCTTGAGAACCACCTCCCGGCGCTCTCCGTCAAAGTCGAGAACAAGAGACAAGGCCGGGTAACGAGAGAAAGGTAGCTCGCCTTCCACCTCAAGCTTTTGACCACGCTCCACGAGAGCGCTGGCGATGCGCGCAATGTTTCGGCAGTCATCGATGCCGCGGTGGTGTCGACCTTCGAGTTCCAGGTCCAGGGCTTTCAGCATGCCGAGCATGCCGCCTTTGACGGACCCGCCGTTCCACGCTGCGAAGGGCTTCTTGATGTTGATCCATCGGCGGTACGCGTGGGGCACAAAACCGATGACGGGGTCCGTCGCCGAGAGCTGCGCGGGCAACATGGTCTGAAGGTCCCAGTCGCCGCAGGTGATGAAGGCGAAGTCGAGGGGCACTCCATCTTCCGGCGACACTTGAAGAGAGTTCGAACCAAGCCAGGCCTGGTGCACCTTAAAGATGTCGGGGAACGTCTGCGCGGCATCTACCTGCGACTGCTCGATGCCCGTGAGCTCCATACAAAATGGAGTAAGCACCGGGTGATGCGTGGGCCGAACGAAGGACTCGAACTCGGCCACCTTCTCCATTTTCGCGTTGAGTAGCACCGAAGGGAACTCGATGATCTCTTGCGGCGATGGCGCCGCCTGTTTGTCGCAAGTCGACTCGAAATCGAGGACGACGTAGTGGCGGAGTGGGGTCTGCGCTTTGGCCATGCCTCCCTATAGAGGGAGGAACGCGACAAGTCAGCCTCACTCCGCCAAACGAGCTATCTAGTACCCAAAGGCGCAGCTAAAGTGCGTGCTCCCTGGAGTGCAGTAGGTCCCTGCTGGACAGTCGACGAACTCAAGTCCCGCCGCCGTGCAGCGGACGAACACGTTCGCTTCACCGGCGCATTCGAAGTCGTATGCGCCGGCCCAGACGCCACAGTCCGCACCCGGAGGTGCCGCTGGCGGAGGAGGAGGGTCGCTCGCAGGAGGCGGGTCGCTCGGTGCGTCACCTGGCCATGGGCAGGTCCAGATTTCGACGGGCGTTGCGCATCCGTTGCCTGCCAGATTTCCCCATGCGTCGAGGTGAAGGCCAACGCATCCACCGCACCAGCCGCAGTACGTGTCGTCGATGCAGCTCCCGCAATCAGCGTGGGCTGCGCAGCGCGCCCCGACGGATCCCGGCTCATGACCGCTCGGGGGAGGAGGATCCGCCGGCGGCGGGTCACTTGGGTCGCTCGGCGGCACAGGTTCGTCCCCGGGTGGGTCGGCTGGCCCGGGAGGATCGGCTGGGTCGGCTGGGTCGGCAGGGTCCGCGGGAGCGTCCGTCGCGCTCCAAACGAGAGGCGACGACTCACGCCACGCGTTCACCTGCGCAAGCAACCTGTCGGCGTAGGGTGGAATCTCGCCGAAGAGGTCTCGTCCCGTGCTGATGATGTACGCGCTGTTGACGCGCACAACCTCGCCCGCTTCCGTCATCGTCGGGCCGCCGGAGTCTCCTGGGCACAGGTTGTATGTGTCGGCGCCCCATCCATACGTGATGGACTGCTTGCCGAAGGCGCCGCCGCCACCGCGTGCCTGGCAGCCGTAGCCATAGATGGTCATGGGTGCGCCGCGCGGAATCGTCGCGAGAGCCGGAGGCGCTGGACGCGCGACGGAAGAAGGAACCGCTTCCGAGAGCTGGAGCAGCGCCACATCTGTGGAGCTTGGGTCCGAAGGTCCGCCGAGCACAAGGACCTGCTGAATCGTGTAGGTGAAGCGCTGGCCTGGCCGTGGTTCCAGGGTGAAGGTGCCGTGGTTGCCCACGCCTCGCGTCGCAAAGTCGACGCAGTGTGCAGCGGTAATCACCGTGCGAGCGCTGCCGAAGAGCGTCGCGGTGCAACTCCCGCCGGTGCTGATGGAGCCGACCTCCGGACGCTCGAAGGTATAGCGTCCGCCGAGGAGTTCACCCTCCGACGATGCGGGTGCCCCGGCTACTTGTTGTGGTGCGCATCCTAGGGCCGTGAGGCCGCAAGTCGCGATGATCATCAAACGTCTCAGCATGAGTCTCCTTCGTGTGCGTGCGGAGCGAGGTTCACGCCGCACCCGAACGAAGTAGCAATGAGTGCGCCAACTCACCTGGAGCGAAGTACCCCTACGTTTGCGCGTCGATGCGGACGAAAGTCCGCAGGAAGCGGGCGCATTCTGGCCTGGCTGGTCAATGCCTGGACGTTTCGCGAAATCCGTTGAAGCTTGCGCGCCGCGCGCGTCTGTTAGGCTCCGGATCCGTGACTCAGGCCCCCGAAGATCGAATCGGCGACGTCGTCGACCGCTACCGTATCGAGCGCCTGCTCGGAGCGGGCGGCTTTGGCTCCGTGTACGTGGCGCAGCACATTCACATGCAGCGCTCCGTCGCGCTTAAGCTCCTTCACGGACAGCACCTCCAAGGGCCCAAGGGGCGAGAGATGCGCGACCGTTTCCTTCGAGAAGCGCAAGCCGCCGCCGCCATCGGTCACCCAAGCATCGTGCAAGTGTTCGACTCCGGCGTCGCCGGCGACGACACCTTCCTCGCGATGGAACTCCTCGAAGGGGAAGACCTCGACAGCTACCTGACGCGCGAGCGTGCCGTCCCAGCCACCTCCGCCGTCGCCTTCACCTTACGCCTCCTTGAAGCCGTCGGCGCGGCACATCGCGCGGGCATCGTTCACCGCGACCTGAAACCCGCGAACATCTTCTTGGTGGCCAAACAGACCGGCGGGCCCCTCGACGATCAGCCGATCAAGCTCCTCGACTTTGGCATCTCCAAAGTACGTGGTGCAGGCGTCGAGCAGCTCACCCGCACCGGTGCGGTGATGGGCACGCCCCACTATATGGCCCCAGAGATGTTCCTCGGCGTGAGCGAAGTGGACGGTCGCGCGGACCTCTACGCCGTCGCCGCGATCCTCTACGAGATGCTCACGGGTGGACCGCCGCACAAAGCGACGAGCTACGAGCACCTCGTCGTTCAGGTCGCCACCACCGCCGCCAAGAGCCTCGGAGAACATCGCTCGGACCTTTCCCGCGGACTCATCAGCGTCGTCGACCGCTGCCTGAAGACCGACCCGAACGAACGCTATCCAAGCGCTGAAGCCTTCGCCGAAGCCTTGACCGGCGCCGACAAGAGCTCCAGCTCCATGACGGCGGAAGACATGCTCGGAGATACCGCCTACGACCTCTCGCCCGGCGGCGCGCAGACCGCAAACCCAGCCGACTCCGCCTCGCGGATCTCGTCCGAAGAAGCGCGGCCTTCCAGCCAGCCAGGTGCCGACAGCTCCACGCTGCATCGATGGCTTCCCGTCGGCATCGCCGTGTTGCTCCTGGGAGCCGGCGGAGCGTTGTGGGCCATGACATCCGGCTCTGGCGAGCTCAACACCCTACCCGACACAACAAGCGCCAGCACCCCACCTGCTGTCCAAGAGCCTGTCCAAGAGCCTGTCCAAGAGCCTGTCCAAGAGCCTGTCCAAGAGCCTGTGCACGAACAGGCAACTCCCTTGGTCCAAGAAGCAGCGCACACTCCACAGGACGAGACCCCGGAGGTAAACGAAGAGGCACCGACGATGAGTACGATGAGCACGATGCGCGCCGTGCCGAGCGCAATGCGTGCATCAAGCACCTCGGCCGTGGCCGAAATGCTCGCGGCTCCGCCCAGAATGGGCGCCGTGCCCACGCCGGCGATGAACGCCGTGAGTGCGCCGACAAGACCGTCAAGCGAAGCCAGGCCGGGGCGTATTCAGATTCCCTGCGGCCCCGGGAGCTTCCGGGCAGACGCGTATCTCGCGGGTCCCCAAACGAGCATCCGCGTGTCGTCCGGACAACAGGGCGGCGTCACCGAATCCACCACGGTGCTTCGACAGAGCGTCCAGTCCCAGACCGCTCGCCGCATTCTCCAATGCTACGGCCGCGAACCCATCGCCATCGGTCAGGGCGTCGACTTTCACGTGGGCCCGGGCGGCGTCGTCTCGAACGTCGTCGTCAACCAGCGCTGTCCCATCGCGCAACACGTCGTGAGATGCCTCGTTGGCGTCTTCGAGTCCATCGACCTCTCCAGCGTCCAGCGAGGCGAAGGCGACGCGCGCATAGGATTCACCGCAGGGGGCTAGGCGGCGTGGCATGCTACGCGAATGCACCTCGACGGATCCTGTCACTGCGGCCTCGTACGTTTCACTCTCGAATCGCCCGCGCCTTGGCCCTACCAGCGCTGCTACTGCTCAATCTGTCGAAAAACAGGAAGCGGCGGCTTCATGATCAACCTGGGTGGAGACGCCAAGTCCCTCGTCGTCCAAGGCGAAGAGAACGTCGCGGTGTATCGCGTGGACCTTGGCGAGGGTCGGCTGAGCAAACATGGCCGGCACTTCTGTCGCGAATGCGGCTGCCACCTCTGGGCGTACAGCGAGCGTTGGCCCGACTTGGTGCACCCCGTCGCGAGCGCCATCGACACGCCGCTTCCGAAGCCCCCACGCCACGTCCACATGATGGTCGGCAGCAGGGCGCAATGGGTTCCCGTAGACGCGGGGGAAGAGGACTCCACCTTCGACGACTACCCGGAGCAATCCCTCGCGGACTTTCATCGCGACGGCGGCTATGACGACACGGCCGCGCCTTCGGACTAAGCCCAACGCAGCGCACGAAAAGAGAACGGATGAAACACTCAGAGAAGCACAACGCACACCGAGTCGGATGGCTTCGGGCGGCGGTTCTCGGCGCGAACGACGGCATCGTCTCCACGGCGAGTCTCGTCATCGGCGTCGCCGCGGCCAGCGCCGCGCGGGGGGAAGTCTTGACGGCTGGCGTCGCCGGTCTCGTCGCTGGGGCGATGTCTATGGCTGCCGGCGAATATGTGTCCGTGAGCTCCCAAGCCGACACAGAGCGCGCGGATTTGGAGCGCGAGCGCCGGGAACTGCGTGCTTCCCCAACGGAGGAGGCGGCGGAGCTCGCGGACATCTATGTCGGCCGAGGACTCGACCCGGATCTTGCGAAGAAGGTCTCCGCACAGCTCACGGCGCATGACGCGCTCGGCGCCCACGCTCGCGACGAGCTAGGGATCACCGACGGGGGTGCCGCGCGTCCTGTCCAAGCCGCCCTCTCCTCCGCCGCTATGTTCGCCCTGGGAGCGGCTCTTCCGCTTCTCGCGTTCATGCTCTGCCCACTCTCTTGGGCACTCCCCGTCGTCGTGGCTACTTCGCTCAGCTCGCTGGCCCTCCTCGGCGTGGTGAGCGCTCGCCTGGGCGGCGCACGCGTTTGGGTGGCGGTCATGCGCGTGAGCTTCTGGGGGGCCCTCGCCATGGGTTTGACGGCTGGGATTGGTGCGCTCTTCGGCACAGTCGTGTGATGCTCGGCGCCGCCCATGCCCGCGCTGTCCTTCGGCGGCGAGCGCGCCATGCTACTTAGTGTTCCGTGCCGCATACGTTCCCGCCGCTCTCGTTTCTCTTCTTTGAAGATGGCCAGCCAACGAAAGCGGCCTGGCAAGCACTGCTAGCCCTAAGAACAACGTGGAACGGCACGCACCTCAGTCGGTTCGTGCGGGAAGACGGCCACCTTCGCATCGACCTGAAGGCCGGCGTTGAAGACCCAGAGTTCTCCGAGTTCGCTGGGGCTGTTGCGGAACTAAAACGCTCGGACTCTATCGAGTACTTCAAGGGCGTCGACTCTCCCTACGCCGGCCCAGAAGCGATGGAACGCGCGGACTTCATCCTCGTAGCAGACGACGTGCCCGCGCATGGCTTTCTCCTGAATGAGATCGAAGCGTTCGGCGCTCCCCTCGCATGCCCGGCGTGTGGGCACGCTCGCCGCGGCGCGGATCGTCCGGTCCTGGCCCCGCTGATGATCGATGAGCACGTATTGGCCGACGGCCCTCAGGACTTTCTAGGCATGGCGAACGACACGTGCCTCGTGTCGAAGAAGGTCGCGGATCTTCTCGCGTCCCACGGCGCCTCTGGCTACCGCCTGAGCGCGGTCTTGTCCCCGCAACGAACGCCCTCGCAGAACCACTTTCTGCTGAGCGCCAGCAACGTGCTCATCGATCCGTGCCCTGTGCACACGCCGCGCGACGAAGGCGCGATCTGCGCGACCTGCGGAGCGGTCTCAGGCTCCTTGTTAGGGCACGTTCACGTAAGCGACGCGCAGGTCCAAGGTCTCTCATTCTTCTCGAAGCATCGCTTCGGACACGCAGACATCTACATGGCACGGGACATGTTTCACTTGCTCAAATCGAGCGGCGTCGCTCTTTCTGCGTCCGCTGGACTCGACACCTGCCGCCACGAAGACAACGAAAACGGCGCGGGGCTTCGAGCTGCCGCGACTCCCACGGCCGCCAAGCCTGCCTTCGAATGTGGCGGCGTGCGTGGGTTCCTCTCGCACTTGGATGACTCAAGGCCGCGCTTCGTCTGCGGCCCGCGCGGAGGCTCGGAGCGCGAGCGAACGGTCGACGTGGTGCACATGCGACAACCTGGCTGCTCCGAGGCTGAACTCGACGCGGCGGAACAAAGATTGCCCGAGTTTCGACATCTCCGTCCACTCTACGAAGCAAGCAACGGAGTCCTGCTCTATTGCCAAGCGGGGACCACGCCGGCGACGTTCCCGACGCTGGCCGAGATGCATCGCGGCGAGGCCCACGACCCCTCCTTGATGCGCCTGTTGCCTATCGACGAGTGCCTACACGCGCAGCAAGACATGCGCGAGCAGGTCCGAGACTTCGAACTCCCGTTCGGCGCCGCCGATGGATTGCCCTTTGCACAGCTCACCGCCTCCTCCGACCTCCTGGTCTGCCACGAAGGCGCGATCTACTACTTCTCGCCGATGTACAACCGCTACCACGACCAGCGCATCGGCGACGACCTAGACGAAGCGTTCACTCGCATTTTCTCCGCGCCGGCACGCTTCCTGATGGACACGGCGTCCGTCGCCACGTTCTACGACGAACAAGGAGTGCAGTACTATCCGAAACGCTATGCATCGGGGAACTCCGCCTAAGCTTCGCACCCATGTACTATGCAGCGAAGGCTTAGCTCGTGGCCTTCGCTCAGACACCCATGTCGGACAATCGAAAAGAGATCCTGCGCGTCGCCCAAGCCATCCTTGAAGAGGCTCCGGCAAGTGACTTTTCCAGTCGGGAAGTCGCAAGGCGTGCAGGCGTTAGCGTGAGCGTTGTCCACTATCACTTCGCCAGCCGAGATGGTCTCATCCGCGCCGCCTACGACGACGCCTACTACGACGGCCTCGTCGAACTCTCGAACGACCTACGCGAGGAGCTCGGCAGCGGCGGTCCATTCGAAGCCTTGGTGCGGACGACGACGATTCGTGTCTTTCGCTACGCGCGTAGCCGTGGACAGCTCTTTCGCAATTTCTTGTCGAACGTGGTGGAGCGCGGAGACCTCGGCGCCACGGACAACCTCAGCCAGCAAGACCGCATGCTGCGCCTCGTGTGTCCCTTCGTCGCACGTCACGGCGGAATCGGCGTAGCAGAGGCGAGATTGCGTACTTCGTACCTCGTCATGCTGGTCGCGCGCTTGGCCTCGAGCAGCACCCAAGAGATGCTCTTGCTCCTCGGCGAGGACGACGTCAGCGACCCGGTGGCCCGCGTCGAAGCGTCGCTCTCCGATGTTGCGGCGCGAATCCTTCTCGGCGACTCACCGAAGTAGCAATCCTGAACACCGTTCGAGGGAGATGCGGGAGCCCTGCTAACTTGGGTCCGTGAAACAAGCGCGCTTTGCCTGTGTCTTCTTCCTTCTCGCCGCCGGGTGCGATGACAGTGCGCCGGAGAGCGACGCCGCCGTCGATGCTTCGGCAATGGACGCAGCCACGGATGCCTCGCTAGGCGATGACGCCGACTGCAGCGGCGAGTACGTCCGTGCGCTCATCGGCGACGTGGTCGACGTGGAAGGCGAAGGCGTCGCAGGGGCCAATGTTCAAGCCTGTTTGAACACCATCGACGGTCGCTGGCTCTGTCTCTCGCCGGTCCAAAGCGAAGAATCCGGCGCCTTTCGAATCGAGCTTGCTCCGGACAACCGCTGCCTCGAACGCGCGGCGGTGCGAATGAGCGCCGACGACGTGGTCTCTGACTACTGCTCTCCGCCGCTTGACTCGGAAGTCGTAGAAACCGGGATCATGCTCGCGCTCTCCACCACCACAGCCTGGAGCGTTGACGGGAGCACGCTCTCTCACGACTCTGGCCTCATCTTCGACGCCGCCTCCCCGGAAGCCGCCGCACAGCACGCCGAGCGCATCGCCGCCGGCGGACTCGAGGGGACGTCCCACTGCCAAGCCGTACAGCTAGGCTTGAGCTCGTCCCTTGGTTTAACACCGGAGGGCTTCGTCCGTGACCTGACGCTAAGACGAGTGCCCGCGCCAGGCCTCCCGGACGCGACGCCGGTGGACATCGTGGTGGTCGGCGGCCTCTACGGAGAGCTCCCGGACGGAAGCGTCGTCGCCGAAGGAGACGCCCATGTCATCGCGACGGGGCAAGTGGAAGGCGGCACCGTGGACGTCGACGTGAGCATCCCCTTCCTCACCTGGATCGGCGTCCGGCCTCGCTGAGCCGGACGAGCTCGTCCTGAACAGTGTTCGATCGCCCTCCGTCGAGCTGCTTTAGGGTGCTTGGACAGCTCCACTGCGGGGCCCAGGAGACCTATGAAACACGGAATCGCGATCGCTCTCTTTGTCTTCGGTGTTGGCTGCGAAGCTCAGCTGACGGACCCCGACGCGGGGTTTCGCTTCGACGCTTCGTCGGCGCAGGATGCTCCCTTCGACGCGGCCATTCTCTCCGATGCAGCCTCCGACGCTGCGTCGCCGGAAGACGCGGGCGGCTTCGACTCCGGCGACGAGTTCTGTGCTCCGGTATGCGAAGGCCGCAGCTGCGGTGGCGACAGCTGCGGTGGTAGCTGCGGTGAGTGCGAGTCTGGGCTCTCCTGCCGAGACGACGGCCAGTGCGTCGAAGTCGACGACGGCTGCACGCCCTCATGCCTGCTGCGCTCCTGCGGTGACGACCGCTGCGGCGGCACCTGCGGCGACTGCGTGAGCGGAACTGAATGCGGCAACCACGAGTGGTTCGACCTCCCCCACCTAGACCTCTACTTATGCGAGCCCGCGGTCCGCGACTTCGGCGCTTCCACCGTGTGTCCGCCGGACGAGACCGCCGTGGGTGTTGAGCCCGGCAATATCGCGGCGGACGCGCAGCTCCTCGAATGCGGCTCCAACTTCCCCGTCAACCACCGCGGCATGTGCGCTGAACCGGTGAGTATTGTCTACCAGATCAACATCGACTGCGCGCCGTGCATCGCCTACGTCAACCAAGTCCTTGGCCCGCTTCAGCAAGAGTTCGCGGCTCAAGGCGTGCAGTTCTACATCGTCTTTGACGAGCCTTCGGAGTGCGATGACGCCGGCTTCTTCGGCGCGGCAGCCGAAGGGCTACGCTTCCTCTACCAAGAGAACCACAACATCACGCGCATCTTCGGAACCGGCGGACGCGACTCCACGATGGTCATGACGGAAGGCAACATCTTCGTCGACTACAGCAAGAAGCCCGAAGAGGAGACACTCCGCGCGCAGATCATGGCGGGCCTCGCGCTGTAGCTTGAAAGCTGCCTCAGCACTCCGGCGATTCGCAGACCACAAGCTCGAAGCGAATCACTGAGTCCAGAGGCGCATAACGAAAGCCGGCGGCGTCCATCACCTCGAAGCGTGTGACAACGCCGGCCTCGTCTTCGCCACCCATCGTGCCGCCTGGCTGCCCTTCGCCGAAGCCCGGCTCTTCGTTCACTTCGCTGCCCACGTCGAAATAGGCGAAGTCCGAAGTGATATCTCCGGACAGAGGGACATCGCCGTCGAAGAGCGCGACCTCACCTCCGACGATGGTGTCGTTGCTCTCGATGAACATTGACGCGAAGTGAAGCTGCTGCCCTGGCAACGCTTCAAAGCGCGTCCGAAACGTCACACCGCTGGTGAGCGGTGAACCTTCGTAGCTGTCTTCGAACTCTTCGGGGATGCTCGACCCGCCGGAAGAGGCAAGCCCCGTGGGGTCGCCCTGTTCCGCCAAGAACGAGAGCGCCGACGAAGCTGCGTCTCCCTCTACAAAGAGAGGCCCGTCCACGCGCACCCAGCCGGGCGAAAAGCGCGGAGCGTACATTCCGCTCTCGCCCATGACCCCTGCCTCCGGCGACACGTTGGTCATGCGCAGCTCAAAGTAAGAAGGCGAAACACTTTCACTCGTGCAAGCAGTGAGGAGTAGCAATAGCGTTAGCGCGCGGAAAGCCATAGGCAGAATGTGGAGCCCATGGCGAGTTGGCACAAGCGATTCCTAGATCAGGGGTGCACGAACTCGCTCAGTCCACGATGATGTACAGGAACGGAGTCCTCGGTGGCTCTCATCGGCCCGGGCGAGAATTCTTGAGTCGGACTGAGTCGGACCGAGTCGGACCGCGTCGCACTGGCTCGAACTGACTCTCTGGGCCCAGCGACGCCCTGCCGCCAAAACGCGCGAGCGCGATGGCTGGTATTGACGCCCTCGCCGTCGCATAGTGACGCATGCTCCGCTTGGTCTGCCTTCTCCTCGTTCTTCTTGCCTTCGGCTGTGCCGAGTCGTCGCTGCCCGGGGACGGCGGCGTTGCTTCCGACGTTCCGCGAGTGGACGTTCCCAGATTCGACGCGCCGAGCTTCGATGCACCACGCTTCGATGTGCCACAGAGCGTCGATGCACCCATTCGCTTCGACGCGACGATGAATCGAGACTCCGGGCCACGCGATGCCGGGCCCGCCGACGTTCCGGTGGACTCAAGCGTAGTCACGCCAGCCGACCGCGCGCGGGAGAGCTTCCTGGCGCTTTGCGAGGCGGAACTGGAATGCGGAATGATGCCGACCGGGTTCTGCATAGAGCCCGATGATTTCGTGGACTCGCTCTTCATCGACGTCGCCGGACGGTCGATGGAATGCATGGACACGTACGCCAACCTCATCGCGGACTTGCTTGAGTGCGCAGCTGGGGAAGAATGCGCAGAGATCTCGCGCTTCATCGAGACGGGGGAAGTGAGCGCCTTGTGCAGCCCGGACGAAGAAGAGTTCCGCAACGTCGAAGTGCTCTGCGAGTTCTAGGCTTCGTCTGAGGACGCGCACTCCGCGATTTGCCGCTCTGAAGCCCAACCCTTGGCCAAGGCTTTTCCACGTGCGGACAAGCCAAGAAACACGCGGCGCCAGGGCCAGGCTGCCGGGCTTTCCAAGAGCCTCAAGACCTGAGCCCGATCCCTAGAGACAAAGTAGGGGCGACGACTCACGAGCCCCCAGACGGAGACACAACGAAGAGTTTCGCGATCGACTTCCACGACAAACGGGAAACGCATCGTCGTGACCGTGGATGCGAAGAACGCGAACCCGAGGAAAAGTGCACCCACCACACCTTCGGTCACGCCTGCACAAACGCCGAGGCCAGCCGCGACGAAACCGACCACCAACATCATCGCGCCGACGAAATGCATCCAGACGGCAACCAAGTTCAGGGCGTAGACGCGACGTTTCATAGCGAAAATCAAAGAAGACGACTTGAGTGCTCGTAGTGCCGCAGCACTCCGTGCGGACTGCTCGCAGCAGTCAAAGGCACGAAAAAAGCCGGCCAGGCTTCCGCCTAACCGACTGTTTTCATTTGCAGATTTTGGAGCGGGAGACGAGATTCGAACTCGCGACGTCAACCTTGGCAAGGTTGCATGTGGGGTAAGTAAGCCAGGGAAAATCAACATTTATAGGTAGAAAGCGTCCCCTTGTGTTGTGTGCTGTCCCCTGGTGTTGCGACGAAAGTGGAAGGTTTGGTGGAAGGTACCGGGAGGTGCTCCGCCGCCTTCTCTTTTGCATTCATGCTGAGGCAACACCTTCGCTGACTTGGCGCTAAGGTTGTCCACCCAAGCGTGCGAATCCAACCTTAGGTCGGCCCGAGATTCAGTGGCAACTCGCTGCTGAAGGCCGTCTTGGAGCCACGTCTGCGGGCGGTCCTCTACGGCACCGAGGCCGATGCCGATCGAAGAGAAGCCGTCGTAGTC
>JBGCFM010000024.1:0-141930 GCA_045106895.1 Polyangiales bacterium
CGTCCAATCGCTTGTCTCTCTTGAATTTCAAGGCGTACGAAATTTCGTGTCTGTACGAGAACTCAAACTCACACCGCCAGCAAAGAACAGACGGCCACAACCAACTAATTTTCGGCGATCAAAAAGACGCCTCTCTTCCGCCGTTGCACACAGATAGGAATACGCCCCGACGACCTGACACATGCACCCGCATCGTATCGCGTAAAGTTCCTGAGACGACCTTTGATCTCTGCTTCATTGATTGTTGGGAACTCAGATCAGACGGGGACCATCCAGCCGAACTTGTCCTCCAGCTCTCCCGCCTGCACGCCCCGGACCCTGTCGTACAAGGCCTGGCACACCGGCCCGGTCTCGTCCGACCCGCCGTTGATGCTAACGATCTGCCCGTTCGCGGGTGCGGAGGACGCGGGGAAGTAGTCGATGAGCGTCGGCGGCGGCTCGCCGGATTTGCGTCCCGAGAGATGCCGCGAGTAGTTCTCGATGCCTTGGCAGAAGCCCATCTGCTCCAGCATCTCCAGGTCGAACATGGTGCGCTGCTCGAGGCGCTGGCGCTCCAGGAGCTTGTTCGCACCCTGGAGTTCTTGGAGGCGCTCGCGGAGCTCGTCGCGGATGTCTTTGATGGCTCGGTTTCGGTGCTCTTCCGGCGTCACGTAGTGACTGCCGGGGAAGATGGCGTACTCGTCGAGCTCGCCGAGAACTTCGCCTCGAAGCGGGTCTACCTCAGCGATGCGTTCGATCTCGTCTCCCCAAAACTCGATGCGCACGGCCTTGGCGTCGGAGTCGGCGGGAAAGATCTCCACGGTGTCGCCGCGCACACGAAAGGTGCTTCGGTGAAAGTCGACGTCGTTTCGTTTGTACTGAATGTCAACGAGGTTTCGAAGGAGCCGCGCGCGCTCCATCTCCTCGCCTTTCTTCAAGCGAATGGCCATGGACTGGTAGGACTCGGAGCTGCCGATGCCGTAGATGCAGCTGACGCTGGAGACGATGATCACGTCGCGGCGGCTGAGGAGCGAGCGCGTCGCCGAGTGACGCATGCGGTCGATGGCGTCGTTGACGATGGCGTCCTTCTCGATGAACGTGTCCGACCCTGGGATGTACGCCTCGGGCTGGTAGTAGTCGTAGTAGCTGACGAAGTACTCGACGGCGTTGTTGGGGAAGAGCTCCTTCAGCTCCGAGTAGAGCTGCGCCGCCAAGGTCTTGTTCGGCGCCATGACGAGCGCCGGGCGCTGCGTATTGGCGATGACATTGGCGACGGTGAATGTCTTGCCGCTGCCCGTGATACCGAGGAGCGTCTGATGCTTGTCTCCAGCTTCGACGCCCGCCGTCAGCTCTTTGATGGCGGTGGGCTGGTCGCCCTTGGGCGAGTACTTGGAGACGAGTTCGAAGGTATCCACGGGCGAAGTATAGGGCCCAGGTGAGACGCTCGCCGCTGAGAGTTCGGAGCTGGACTTCCCGGACCGACCCGTTGAGCTTGAGCCTGAGGGAATGGACGCGACTTAGAGATGAGTTGGGCAAGCGTGCGCCAACGATCTGTGGTCTTCCTACTCGCCCTCGGGCTCGCCGCCTTCGCGGGCTGTGGTTACCTGCGTGCGCAAACGACGCTTCCCCATGGAACGCGTATCGACCGCCTCCTCGTCGACAAGAGCGAGGGGCGAATGTGGGCGTATGACGGAGACCAGGAAGTCGCCGTGTACCGCGTCGCCGTGGGACGTGGCGGCCTTGGCCCAAAGCGCTGGGAAGGTGACGGGCGAACGCCGGAAGGCACCTACCGCATCGATGAACGCCACCGCTCCGAGAACTTCCACCGCTTCCTCCACGTCTCGTATCCAGCGGCGGCGGACCGACGTCGCTACCGCGCACTCCGGGCCCAGGATGAGGTGCCTCGAGAAGGGGGTCGCCCGGTGGGAATCGGCGGCGCCATTGGCATACATGGCACCGGAGACGGCTTCTTTCGTCGCACCTTTGGACGAAGCCTCAACCGCACTCTGGGCTGCATCATGGTGAGCAACGCGGAGGCGATCCAGCTCTACACCGCCGTGGTTCCCGGAGCGAGCATCGAAATTCGCGAGTGAGAAGAAAGCGCCCAAGGATCGCCGCAAGCTTCACGTCGGAGGGGCATGGGTTACCGCATCGACGAGCACTGCAACGAAGACTGGGAGGCGATGCAGCCGGATGAGCGAGGACGTTTTTGTCAGCGCTGTCAGCACTCCGTCATCGACGCGACGCAGATGACCAAGGGAGAGTTCGAGTCGCTCTTCAACGAGGCAAAGGGTGAGCTCTGCGTTCAGTTTCGCGCCAACCCTATGGGCGACGGGGTGTTCCGCCGAGACCCGGTGAAGCCGCGGCCGCTCGGCTCCTTTGTGCTTCTGTCGACGCTCCTGGCCAGCGCCTGCGGCACAGAGCCGCCCGCGGAGCCCGCGCCTCTTGTCGCGCCGGGTTGCCAGCTCGTGGAAGACAAGACGCCGCCGGCCGCGCCCGAAAGCGATGCGGCCATCGACGCCGGCGTTGATGCCGGTGATGCCGCAGCCGATGTGGAAGCGGTCGCGCCCGCCCAGATCCAGCCCGCTCCGCGGCCTCCCATTCGTCGAGGACGCCCACGGCACTTTCACCCCCGAGAGAACTCCCCACAGGCGCCAGAGTTGAATGAGTTCTAGGCGTTCTCTTTCGCAAAACGCGCCATGAAGCTCGCGAGTTTCTCGACGTGTTCGAGGGGCATCGCGTTGTACATGCTCACACGAATGCCGCCGACGCTGCGGTGACCCTTGAGGTTCACCATTCCTTCGGCTTCCGCCTCACGAATAAAGCGTGTCGTCAGCTCATCACTGGGGAGTTGGAAGACCGCGTTCATGAGTGAGCGCGACGCAGCCTCGACGGGGCATCGGTAGAATGCCGGATGAGCGTCGACGACGCCGTACAAGCGCGCGCCCTTCGCGATGTTCTGTTCGCCCATCGTCGCCGCGCCGCCATTGTCTTCGAGCCATTTTAGGACCTTGCCGACCATGTAGATGGCGAACGTCGGAGGCGTGTTTCCGAGTGAGTCTTTCTCCGCGAAGAACGCGTAGCGGAAGATGTCTGGGATCGTCTTGTCCGCTTGTTCGAGGAAGTCCTTCCGGACGACGACGATGGTCACACCCGCGGGCCCCAAGTTCTTCTGCGCACCGGCGTAGGCCAGCGAGACCTCGGCGAGGTCCATCGGCTTGTGCAAGATGTCACTGGAGATGTCGACGACGAGGGGGGCTTTGGTCTTCGGAAAGCGCGCATACTGCGCGCCGCACACGGTGGCGTTGGAGGTGAGGTGCACGTAGCGGGCGTCGGCAGATTCGTCGATCTCCGTAGGCGCTCGCACGACGACATCCTCTTGCCGGCCGCTCGCCGCCCAGCGGGGCTCGCCGTAATGTTTCGCCGCGTTGAAAGCCTTCTTCGACCACACGCCGGTGTCGATATAGTCCGCTGTGCCGCCCTGGAGATAGTTCATCGGAAGCAAGGCAAACTGCGTTGAGGCGCCGCCCGTCATGAAGAGAACTTCGTGCGTGTCGCCACAACCGAGGAGTCGCGTTAGGCGCGCCTTGCATTCGGCGTGCACCGCGCTGTAGGAGGCGCCGCGATGGGAGTGCTCCAGCATGGAGATTCCGCTTTCCTGATACTCGAGAAGCTCAGACTTGGCTTCTTCAAGAACGCGGAGCGGGAGGGTGCCCGGGCCGGGCGAAAAGTTGATGGTGCGCGCCATGGCGACATCGTGGCGCCGAGGGACCAGGCGCACAAGGCAGACTATTCGGCGGTCACGAAGTCGACGCTGGCGAGCGATAGGTGAGTCTCGTCGCTCAGGATCAAAGTCTCGGTCAAAGACTCGGCGATTGCGTCGCCGGAGGCGTTGAGCGCTTGCCAATAGTTCGTGAAGCTCTGGTTTCGTGGCACCCGCGGCGCGCTCATGTCTTCGCGTCCATCGAAGCTGCCTTGAGCGCAGGGAAAGTCGCGCCGGAAGAAGTTTGCGCCGGGTCGATCGACGATGAGACGTACCTGCACGATGCCGGCGGACGAGCAGGACGCGGCGGTGGCCGCGACGCCGTTGACGAGCCAGCTGGCGTCGAGGGTTCCTTGGTCTTCGAGCTCGCATCCGAGTCCGTCGACGTTGGCGTTGGCGGCGGTGTCTGGACAACGGTCCATGTCGTTGAGGACGCCGTCGTTGTCTCCGTCCACGGTGGAGCAGCCGTCCACGTCGACGGCCTCGCCGGGGGCCGTGGATGGGCAAAGATCCATCACCCCAACCACGCCGTCCATGTCGTCGTCGGCGGAACCTGCATCGTTGCCCGGGCCGCTGTCGAGAGCCGGAACATCCGGCGTGACGGACGCATCGCCGGAGCGACGGGTGTCTTCGGTGCAGGCGCTCAGAGCGAGGGCGAATAGGAAGCTGGCGAAGGGTTTCATTTGGCGTTTCCAATTGGAAATGCGCGCCGCAATTTGCGACGCGCATTCCAAGATTTGGTGGAGCTACAGGGGATCGAACCCTGGACCTCGTGAGTGCGATTCACGCGCTCTCCCAACTGAGCTACAGCCCCGAATCGCCGGAAATATACACCGGGTGAGGCTTCAAGCAAGCGGTGAGTCTACACGGGAACTCACCCGGAACCTCGTGAGTGCGATTCATCCGCTCGCCCAACTCAGCTACCGCCCGGAGTTTCTTCGTTTCGGCTGTTTTGATGATTTTCCCGGGCGCTCGTGCAAAGGTCCGCGCCATGGAACGTGTGGACTACTATCTCATCGACGACGAACTTCATGAAGACGAGCGACTCGTCCGGGACAACGTCCGTGGGTTCGTCGACGCGAAACTGATGCCCATCGTCGCGGGTCACTACCAGGCCGGGACGTTTCCCCTCGAGCTGATCCCTCAGTTCGGCGAGCTGGGCCTCCTCGGGGCCAACCTCGAAGGCTACGGCTGCGCGGGCATGGGCTCTGTGGCCTACGGCCTCGCCATGCAGGAGCTCGAGCGCTGCGACAGCGGGATCCGTTCTTTCGCGTCGGTTCAGGGCGCGCTCTGCATGTACCCAATCCACGCCTTCGGCTCCGAAGAGCAGAAGGAGAAGTACCTACCCGGGATGGCTGCGGGCGAGATCATCGGCTGTTTCGGGCTCACGGAGCCTGACTTTGGTTCAAACCCCTCCGGGATGATCACAAAGGCCGAGAAGCTGCCCAACGGCGGATATCGCCTAAACGGCACGAAACGGTGGATTACCAACGGAAACCTGGCTCACATCGCCATTGTGTGGGCCAAACTTGACGGAAGAGTCCACGGATTCATCGTACCCACCGAGACGCCTGGCTTCACGGCGATGAAAATCGACGACAAATGGTCTCTTCGCGCCAGCGTGACCAGTGAGCTCATCCTCGAAGACGTCGAAGTGAGCGCCGACGCAATTCTTCCAGGTGTTGCCGGCATGCGTGGGCCGCTCTCATGCTTATCGCAGGCCCGCTACGGCATCTGCTGGGGCGCCATCGGCGCGGCCATCGGCTGCTACGAGTCCGCGTTGGACTACGCCAAGAGCCGCGTTCAGTTCTCGCGTCCCATCGCGGGCTACCAGCTCGTTCAGCAGAAGCTCACGCACATGATCACGGAGATCACGAAGGCTCAATGCCTGACGCTGCGACTGGGACGCCTCAAGGAGGCGGGCAAGATTCGCCCGGCTCAGATTTCTATGGCGAAACGAAACAACGTGCATCACGCCCTCGAGATCGCCCGTATGGCCCGCGATGTATTGGGCGGAAACGGCATCATGTACGAGTACCCACCGGGGCGTCACATGATGAACCTGGAGACAGTGTCCACGTACGAAGGCACACATGACATCCACACGCTCATCGTGGGCCAGGATGTGACCGGGCTCGCTGCCTTCGACGGCTGAACGACGAACTCCGAACTGGGAGCGAACGGTGGCGTCCAACGGGGTGCCACATGTCGTATCGTGGGTACTGGTCCGCGGAGCGTTTGTCGGGCGTCGTTTGGTGCTTGCGCAGCACACGGATTTTTCGATTCTCAACGGGGGCGACTCGGCTACGCCGGCGTGATGTCGGAGCCAGTCGAGTTGACGTCAGAATCTGACCGCAACTTCGATACATCGGTCTGACTCACGAGCGGGCCAATTCGGGGCCCCTCCGTCACCAAGCTGAGCAACTAATTAACACCCGACGTGTCGCAAGTGACACTATGCGATAAGCGCCAGAATCTCTTCTGCGCGTTCGTCGATGTGTCCTTCGGATTCATGTGAAACGACCACGATAGGGACGTCGCTATGCTCAGCCAAGATCTTGAGGTTGAACTCTCGGCTCGCGTCACCGGGGAGACCCTGATTCAGGACGATCGCCTGAATGGGGAGCGAGTAGCTCCGTGCCGCCTCGAGCGTCGCGAGGGTGTGGCTGAGAGTTCCAAGGCCATCGTAGGTCACGAGTACAATCGGCAGGCCGAGCTTCACGGCGAGGTCCGCGAAGAGCTGACCTGATGCGATCGGAACAAAGAGGCCTCCTGCGCTCTCAACCACCGCATGTTCACAGCGAGTGAGCTCGTCGCGGATCTGCTCAGCGATGGTGGAGATCGTTGGCACTTCGTCGAAGGCAGCCGGTGCCAGCGGCGCGGCGGCGCGGAAGTAGGGATGAACGCAAGGTTGGCCAGCAGCCTGGGCAAGCATCTCAGCATCATGCGCGCGCTCGATGACTCCGGTCTCGTAGGGCTTGATTCCCTTCGTGGGGCCACGTTTGGCCAACGCTCGGGCCAAGGCACATGAGACCACGGTTTTTCCAACCTCGGTTCCGGTTCCGCTAACGATCAACTGCATAAGATGTCTTTGAGGGCGTCGATGAGCCCCGCTACTTGGGATTCCGAGTGCGCCGCGGTTGTCACGATGCGAATGCGGCTGGTGCCGACGGGAACAGTAGGAGGTCGGATGGCGCGCGCAAGGTAGCCCATAGATAGAAGCCGGTTGGCTACGTTTGTGGCCGCGCCAGCCTCGCCGATGACGACGCTTGAGATGGCGGCGCCTTCTCCTCGTACATCTAGCCCCAGAGCACGAAGGCCGGTGCGCAGTTGATTGGCGAGGCGAAGAGCCTTCGCGCGACCCTCGTGATTCTCTAAGATCTGAGTGAGTCGCTGGAGTGTTGCACGTGAAACGTATGGGCTAAGGCCGGTGGAGAAGACGAAGCTCCGCGCTCGATGGATCAACCATTCGCGAAGCACACGACTGCCCGCTGTAAACGCGCCTTGCGTGGCGAAGGACTTGCCGAGAGTGCCAAGCAGGACATCCGGGACCACGCCGGCTTCTGCGCAAAGCCCAGCTCCGCCCTCCCCGAGGAGGCCAAGACTGTGGGCTTCGTCGATGTAGAGCCAGGTGTCGTGGGCCTTACTCAGGGCGGAAAGTCGGGAAACATCCGCGAGGTCACCATCCATCGAAAAGACAGCCTCGGAGATGATCAGCGCCCGACGGTGCTCTGGTCGGTGGGCTTTAAGTGCGTTCTCGAGCGAGCAAACATCGTTGTGTGGGTAGATCACCACCTGGGCCCCGCTGAGTCTGGCTCCGTCGATGAGGCTGGCATGGTTGAGCTTGTCGCTGAAGATGACGTCCCTCGGCCCTACGAGGGCCGGAATCACCCCGACATTGGCAGCAAAGCCAGAGCTAAAGAGCAAGGCAGCCTCCGCCCCAACAAAGCGAGCGAGTGCGGCTTCAAGCTCCTCATGAACAGACAGGTTCCCGACAACAAGGCGCGAGGCCAGCGCGCCCACGGGAGCGGAGAGCTCCAAAGGGACGTTCCCAAGGCCCAAATAGTCGTTCGAGGCGAAGCTCACGAGGGGCTGCCCGTCAATGTTCTGGACGGGGCCTGGCGAGTCCAGGACGAGCAGGTTCCGTTTCAAGCCTAGGCCTTCAAGGCCTGCAAGCTCCGCGACCAATGTCTCTTCGAGAGTCACGCGCCCGTTGTGGCTGATTCCGGCGGAGGCGTCGAGGCTTCTGCTTACGTGAGGCCCGTTTCACGTGAAACAACACGCGCCAAGGCACTGTGCCCGAGTCTCCTGCAACAGGGCTCCCCATGGGACGCCTTCCGTTTCACGTGAAACACCCAGCCGAAACCGGAAGCCACCCAGGCCGGCACACCGTTGCACGTGAAACACACCACTGAAGGACAAAGAGGGAAGCTCAACCCACGGAAAGAAAAAGAGCCGGGAGTTTCACGTGAAACACCCCGGCTCTCCACCACGACTTGGGTTTCACGTGAAACGTCTAGCCAAGCTCTGGAAGGTTCTCCCGAACGTCAGTGTCGAAGCTCTCCTCAAGCTTCTTGAGCAAGGCTTCGATTTCCTCGGAGCGTTCCTTGGGAAGCCGAACCTCCAAGTGCGCGATGAGGTCGCCCCCTCTCTTTCCTTTGACGCCCTTCCCCCGTAGCCGAAGCTTGGCGCCGGACTGGGCGCCCGCGGGTACCGACATCTGGACAGGACCTTGGGGTGTCGTCACTTCAATCTTCGCGCCGCCATACGCCTCGACGGGTGTAATCGGGACGCGCAGATGCAGGTCGTTGCCATCGAACCAAACCTTCGAATGCGCGCTCACGTTGACCTTCAGAATCAGGTCCCCAGGCTGACCACCGCGTGGCGCGCGTGAGCCCTGGCCCTTTAGCCGAATCTTGTCTCCGTTTCGCGTTCCGGGCCGTATCGTCACCTTCAGGCGCTTCTCATCACGACCCATTCGAAAAGCGACATCTGTCTTGGTTCCCCGAAGTGCATCCAGGAATCCAAGCCGGACTTCCGCCTCGACGTCGCGCCCTTTTCGGGGCGCCTGTCGCTGCCGGCCACCGAAGAGATCTTCGAAGTTGAACCCGCCGCCACCACCACCGCGCGCGGCATTAAAGAAGTCGCTGAAGTCGCCTCCCATTCCCGCGGCGGCGCCATGCACATTCGGATCGAAGTTCTCGTGGAGCCCCATTTCCCCAAAGCGGTCATACAGATCTCGCTTCTTCGGGTCCGACAGAACGTCGTACGCTACGGTCACCTTCTTGAATCGAGACTCCGCACTCGCATCGCCCGGGTTTCGGTCCGGATGCAGCTTCTTCGCCAGATCGCGGTAAGCCTTCTTAACCTCAGCCGGCGTCGCGCCTCGCGCGACTCCAAGAGTCTTGTAGTAGTCCTGTTCCGCCATACTTTCGCCATCTTAAGACGCTTGAGCGCCTTATCAACGGCATCGATCTTTCTCGACGGCCCACCGCTTCGCGCCAAGTGTCAATCGAGGCCTATTTGTTCCCCGTAAAAGCCAACAATGGCCGATGAGCGCCGAGGATGCAACATAAACGCGCTTGCTGGCCTCTATCCCTCATGGTACCGACTTGATGTGTCACTAATCGATGTCCAGCGGCTACCAAAGCATGTCGCCATCATCATGGATGGTAACGGTCGTTGGGCGAACGCTCAGGGGACCGCGAGAACAATTGGCCACCGTGAAGGTTCTCAGGCTGTCCGCCGCATTGTGCGCAGCGCACGACGGGTTGGCATCGATGCTCTAACGCTCTACGCGTTCAGTGAACAGAACTGGGACCGCCCTCCCGCCGAAGTCATCGCGTTGATGGAGCTGCTTCGAGATTTCCTTCTCTCCGAGCGCGACGAAATCGTGGAGAACCAGATTCGACTGCGCGCTGTGGGGCGCATCGACAAGCTTCCCGCCCGCGTCCGTGAAGTCCTCGACCCTCTTATCGAAGAGACCGCCGACCTCAAAGGAATGACGCTCACGCTGGCCCTTTCTTATGGCGGCCGAGAAGAAATCGTTGACGCGATGCAGCGAATCGCCACGCGTGTTCGTGACAACGGTCTCAACGTCGAGTCCATCGACGAAGCGATGTTTGACCGCGAACTTCCTTCCGCGTCCGTTGGGTGTGTCGACCTTCTGATTCGCACGGGTGGCGAACAACGAATCAGCAACTTCTTGTTGTGGGGCGCCGCGTATGCGGAACTCTATTTCACCGACGAGCTCTGGCCCGACTTCGACGAAGAGCATCTCTATGAGGCCATCGCGGCTTATCAAGGCCGCGACCGTCGTTTTGGAAAGTTGCCAACGATGGTGAATGACCGAGCTGGCGAATGAGCGAAGCTGAACCTCAGCCGGAAAAGAAAAAGCTCTCCGGAACCGCCCTTCGTTTCGCGTCTGCGCTCCCCCTCGTCGGCATCGCCCTCGCGCTCATGTTTGTAGCGCCGCTGTGGCTCTTTCATCTCTTCGGTTTGCTCTGGATCGGCATCGTCGCCAGCGAGCTGATGGCGATGACCTTGCCGGGCCCTGCGCTCCCTCGTTACTACGGCGTCGCTGCCACCGTTGGCCTCGCCCTTGTCGTCTTCCGTGCGTCTCATATCCCCGGCGCCGTCTTGGCGTCGGTCTTTGGCATCGTTGTCGGCGCCCTCATCATGGCGCTCGTTTCGCCCAAACCCATCGAGGACGCAGGGCGGCGCGTCGCTTGGATGATCGGCGGGCCCGTCTACGTCGGAGCGACCCTCGGAACGCTGGGCGTTCTTCAAGCGCAGCCCCATGGTGGCGCTTGGGTTCTCCTCGTGACCTTCTGCGCGTTCCTTAGTGACACGGGCGCATACTTCGCCGGGCGGTTCTTTGGAAAGACCAAGCTCTATCCGATCATCTCCCCGAAGAAGACCGTCGAGGGCGCCATCGGCGGACTCATCGTGGCAGCTCTCGGAGCTCTCGCGGTTCAGCAGACTCTGCTCACCTTTATGCCTCCCTGGCATGCCGCCCTCCTCGGGGTCGTGGCGGCGGCGCTTGGACAGAGCGGCGACCTGCTTGAGTCCCTCATCAAGCGCAGCTCCGGCGTCAAAGACAGCGGCACGATCATGCCGGGTCACGGCGGTCTCCTCGACCGCAGCGATGCTCTGATGTTCACCTCTGCGACCATCTGGGCCTACGTGACTTTCGTCCTGCCTCCGCACTAATCCCTTCGCCGATTTATTGCGCTCCTTAAGAGAAGGTGGGCACCGTCTCGCCATGTTGGATTTGGTTTCAAGTCGGGCCGGACATAGCCGGCTCCGCTGGGCAGCCCAAAGCTTGACGCGTCGCGTCGTTGACGTGCTCAGTCACAAATGGCACACGGGCGAGGCGATGAGCACACCCCAAGAAGATCTGTCGGCCGAGGTCGCAGAGATGAGTACTCCCCCCGAAGCTCTGCCGCCGGTAGAGAAGGATGATGAGCCTGTGTCAGAAGCAGAAGAGAAATACGAGTTCTTCAAGGTTGTTCAGGACTACCTGAAACAGGCTTCGGAAGTCGCCGCCGTTCCCGACCATGTCCGCCGGATGCTTCGGCAGCCCAAGAACGAGATCATCGTCAACTTCCCCGTCGCGATGGACGACGGAACGATGCGCATGTTCAAGGGCTACCGCATCCAGCACAACAACTTGCTTGGACCCTACAAGGGTGGCCTTCGTTTCCACGAGAGCGTTTCCCTCGACGACCTCAAGGCGCTCTCCGCGATGATGACGTGGAAGTGTGCGCTGATGAACATTCCTTTCGGTGGTGGTAAGGGCGGCGTCAAGTTCGACCCGCGCAGCTGCAGCCAGACGGAGATCATGCGCATCACGCGTCGCTTCACGCACGCCCTCGGAAACAACATCGGTCCGAACTACGACATCCCTGCGCCGGACGTGGGCACGAACGCGCAGATCATGGTCTGGCTCATGGACACGTACATGAACCAGGTCGACCACTCGCAGAAGAACGCGCAGCGCGCCGTCGTTACGGGCAAGACCGTGACCTGTGGCGGCAGCCTCGGACGCAATAAGGCGACCTCGCAGGGCGTCATCCACTGCCTCACCGAGTGGGCGAAGGACAACCGCTTCGACCTCGAAGGCAAGACCGCCATCATTCAGGGCTACGGAAACGTCGGTTCCCACGCGGCGCTTCTCCTTTCGAAGCTCGGTGTCTCCACCATCGCCACGGGCGACCACACGGGCTACCTCCGAAACGCCGAAGGCTTCAACGCGCATAAGCTCAGCGAGCACTGCCGCGCCAACGGGTCCATCGAAGGTTACGGCGGCGAGAAGATCACGCGCGACGAGTTCTTCGCGACGAAGGCCGACATCTTCATCCCGGCCGCCCTTGAGAACCAGATCGGTGCAGCCGAAGCGAACGCACTCGACGTGAGCGTCGTTCTCGAAGGCGCCAACGGGCCTTGTCATCCAGCGGGCGAGCGCATCCTTGAGCAGCGCAACATTCCGATCATTCCAGACATCCTCGCTAACTCCGGCGGTGTCACGGTCTCCTACTACGAGTGGGTTCAGAACTTGAACAGCCAGACCTGGGAGCTCGAGAAGGTCGATGGTCTTCTCGAGAAGGCGATGAAGAAGGCGTACCAGCGTGTGTCCTTCTACTCCAAGGAGAACGGCATCAGCCTTCGAATCGCGGCCTACGCGGTGGCCCTTGAGAACATCAAGCAGGCCTACCACGAGCGAGGAATCTTCCCCTGACTCAGGGGTCTTCTCTGTCCGATTCTCGAACCCTTGCGGACATGCTCCGCGAGGGTTCGTTTACGTTGGCGATGTCCAGCGGCTTCTTCTCGTTCTTTGCGCACGCGGGCATGGCATCGGCGCTCTTTGAAACGGGTATTCGGCCCGCGGCCTATGCCGGTTCAAGCGCCGGCGCGCTCGTGGGTGCGTGCCTCGCCTCCGGCATCTCGCCGAGCGAGATTCGCGACGAGTTCTTTCAGCTCAAGCGCGAAGACTTTTGGGACCCGGCACGGCTGCCGGTCCGTGGCGGCCTGCTCCGCGGGCGTCTTTTTCGGGAGCGGCTCCAGCGGCTTCTGCCGGCGACGTTTGCGGATGTCGAACCGCTCACCATCAGCGTCTACGACGTGCTCTCGCGCTCGACGAAAACGCGCCGCGAAGGCGACCTACCTTTGGCGGTCCACGCGTCCTGCTGTGTGCCTCTGATGTTCGAGCCTGTTTGGGCTTCGCGTCGTCCGCTTCTGGATGGCGGTATCGCCGACCGACCTGGACTTCATGGAGTCGCCGAGGGCGCGCCGGTTTTCTATCATCACATCGTGAGTCGCTCGCCGTGGCGTCGAAAAGGCTCTCCGGCGCTCGAGGTGCCCAAACGCGAAGGGCTCTCCTCCCTCGCCATCGACGGACTCCCGCGCGTCGAACCCAAACAACTGGATCAAGGTCCCATCGCTTTCGATGCGGCTTACCGCGCCACTCGGAGCGCACTGCATCAGCCCTACGCGCGTCATCATCGAGTCTCCACATGAGGCTCTTCGCGGCACTGACGCTGGCGCTCGCTGGGTGTGGCGGCACGACGCCTACGCCGGAGTACCCATCTCCTCCAAGCGAGGAGGCCCGTGCGCTTTGCGACCCCGGCGCGCCAGTGGCTCACACAACGCTGCGCCTCGAGCCGGCGCATCTCGTGGTTCAGCACGACACCTGTGCGGGAGTTGTTCGCGTTGAGCTTGCGTACGAAAGCGGGATCCACGTCGGAGACACCTGGCTCGTCCCGACGGATCGCATCGTCCAGGCTAGCCAACGAGAAACCGAGCGAGCGCTCCCTCTCGTCGCGGCGTGGGTCATGGAAGACTCGGACCTGGGCGCACTTCGGCCGCTCACGGGCGGCTGGCTCTACAACCCGGGTGCTGCGGCCTCGCCCAACACATTCGTGGCGACGGATCTTAACGCCGCCCCAATCCTCGAACGCATCCAGGCCGTTTATGGCGAGCCGGCAAGACCTGTCTTTGTCGTGCCCGCGTGGGACGGGGAGCAAGGCGAGCGCCCGTGGATGATGGCGGCCTTCGACGAAGACCCCAATGTCTTTGGACCCGCATTGCTGCGCGCGTATCTCGGCCCCGGCGACGCGTGGCTGGACGGTTTCGCG
Source organism: Polyangiales bacterium (assembly GCA_045106895.1). Classification (GTDB taxonomy): domain Bacteria; phylum Myxococcota_A; class Polyangia; order Polyangiales; family Houyiibacteriaceae; genus JBCCRV01. The sequence goes on from JBGCFM010000024.1 coordinate 13,879, forward strand.
ACGTTCCTCTGGCAGTACATCCAGATGCGTGAAGGCAGCCTGACCATGGACGAGTACCTTGAGTCTTGGCTGGCGGACTATCGACTGCACAGGCGGGTGGACGGTCTGCCCCATCGGCAGAGCGCCCTCGCCGCCCGGGTGAAGTCACTCTGCATGCTTCCTAGGCTTCGTGACGCGGCGACGAGGACGATTCAGCACCGCCTCCCGGAGCGAGAACCCCTTTGGCTCGACGAGCGCGGGGTGCTGGATGTCCGAGAGTGCCTCTCGGCGGTGGGCTTTCAGCTGGCTATGCTTCGCTACGAGGACGCCACGCCGGAGGCGCTCCTGCGGGTTCGTTCGGCGCCGGGAAACCCACCCGTGGTGGAGCGAGGCGGGTCTTTCTTCCAGAGCGGCGACGTCATCATCGAGGTCAATCGACGCCGCGTTCGCACGCGCCGTGATGTCGCTTGGGCGCTGCGTGATGTCGACACCGGCGAGCGCTTCGTTATCGTGGTTCAACGCGGCGAGCGGGAAGCTCGGACCTGGGCCAGGCGCCCACGGGTGCGCGACCGCGACGCCGCCGGATTTGCGTTGATCCCCATCGAAGTTGACGAGCCCTGAGCGAATACGGATCATGCGCCCGGTGACTGTCCCCTTCCTCAGCGGCGAAATTCCCCAGGACGGGGTCATCGCGATCCTGACGCAGCTGGAGGCGACGCGTGTGAGCGGTGTGCTCAAGTTCGAGAGCGACGCCAAAGGCGAGGTCCGCCTGGTCCAGGGGCAGCTCGCGGCCGACCAGGACAAGCGGGAGGATGCCAAGGACGTGGTGGACCTGCTCCTCGAAGCACGAAGCGGCAAGTACGAGGTCTTTCAGGAGCTCCCCTCGCTTCCCGTCAGCCGAGGCGATGAGGTCTTTCGGGAGGGTTCTCTCGAAGTCCACGTGCCTGCGGACTTGATGAACTATTGCGAGCGCGCGGGTCTCACGGGCGTGCTCAAGTTTGAGTCGGATGGGCGTAGCGCGGACGTGGCGTACGACGCTGGAGAGATGAGCGCGATCCGTCTCGATGGTGCCGAAGAGCTTCACCAAGTGTTCGGTTGGGAGGAAGGCTCGTTCCGTGTGGAGGCTCAGAGAGCCGCCCCGGACCTTGACGAAGTCGCCGCCGCGGTGAGCGAAACCAAGGCCCCCTCCGCGCCGCCGAAGAACCCGGACACCACGGGTCAGCACTTCTTGAAGGTGATGGAGTTCACGCTCTCGGATATCATCCGTGAACGGGAAGAGCGTCGTCCAGCCACGCGCACAAGCCCTCCACTTCCGCCTCAACCCAAGACCAACGCCAACCCTTCGCTTCCTGCGCCGAAAAAGCGTAAAGAGCGCGAAGATCAAACGGTCAAAGTCTTCTTTCGAAACAAAGAAGCTCGGCCCCTTGCCCCGATTCCGGAGCCCTCCGTGTCCAAATCTTCAATCCCCGCTGAGAAGAACACTTCGCCCGCCGCCGAGGCCGCTGACGCAAAGGCGGACGCCGACGAGAAGTCCGGAGGGACGATGATCTGGGTTCTCGTCCTTATCGCCGTCGTCTTCGGTACGCTGCTGATGCTCTCGGCGCTGCCCGCCCTCAGCTAGCGCGCGATTCAGAAATGTCGAAGGGAACCTGACTTGCCCTCAGGCCGCAGTCCTGCGTCATCTTCCACATGTATGAATCACTGACTAGCGATTCCCCGAAGTCCGCTTAGAGCTCGAAGTCGGCGGGGAGCTCCGAACGAATCTCGAACTTCTCGCCGCCGTAGGTGAAAGCGAGCATCGACGCGTGAAGTAGGTGCCGTGGGCTGCCTTCGGGGCCGCCGTAGAGTTCGTCTCCGACGAGGGGGTGGCCGAAGGCTGCGAGGTGAACGCGCACCTGGTGACGCCGGGCGCTGGAGGCCAGAACCTCGACGAGGGAGTGCTCACCACGTGATTCGCTGGAGAGGACCTCGGTCAAAGCTGGTCGTGCGCTGAGGCGCTCGACTTCGCGCTCGTCAAAGCACGCTTTGATCTTTCGTTTGTCTCCCGGTTCGTGCGCGAGGGGCGTGTCGATGGTCTTGGGCGCGACGACCTCGCCTGCGACGAGGGCCGTGTAGCGCTTGTCGATGCCGTTGCTCGTGAGCGTCTCGCGAAGTGCGGCGAAGGCTTCCGCGCTTCGAGCGGCGAGGACGAGGCCGGACGTCTCGTTGTCGAGCCGGTGGAGGATTCCGGGCTCGCGGGTGGCGTAGCCAACCTCGGCCATCTCCGGGTAGCGAGCTACGAGCGCGTTGCAAAGCGTGCCCGTCTCTTCGGGCCGCAGCGGATGCATGGCCATTCCCGCGGGCTTGTCGACGACGACCCAATCCGCGTGCTCCTGGACGACCTTCAGCGGAAGATCTGCGTTTGGCGCGGCCTTGAACTCCTTCGGAGGAGGCGCCGAATCGAGGGTTACGGTCTGCCCAACTTGCAGAAGCGTGCCTTTGCGGCTGCGCCGGCCATCGATGCGCACAGCTCCGTCTGCGGCGAGGGCTTTGGCCTTCGCGCGGCTCATGTCTGGTACGTGACGCCTCAGGAAGACGTCGACACGTTCACCAGCTTCTTCTCCACTCACCACAAACTCTTGCGTCGCCATCCGCCGTCCATGCCACGCCTGGTCAGGCCAAGCCATCTCTTGGCCCGCAATACCTTGCGGAGAGAGCCCAGCGGCCTATTCTCTCGCGATGAAGAGGGACTACTACGAAGTACTTGGCGTGGACCGTGACGCCGATGAAAAGACCCTCAAGACCGCGTATCGGGCTTTGGCGCGCCAGCACCACCCCGACCGAAACCAGGGCGACCCAGCGGCGGAGGCTCGTTTCAAAGAGGCCTCCGAGGCCTATGGCGTGCTTTCGGATGCGGAAGCGCGGAAGCGTTACGACCGCATGGGACACGCTGGATTTGAGAGTCAGGGCCCTGGAGGCTTCGATCCCAATAACATGGGCTCGGCGAAGGAGATCTTCGAAGGGCTCTTCGGCGCCTTCACCGCGTCTCGCCGGAAAGCTCGCCAGATGGGGAAAGACCTCACCTACGAGCTCTTCATTTCTTTCGAGGAGGCGGCGCTGGGGACGGAGAAGACGATCCGTCTTCGAAAAAAGACGAGCTGCGATGCTTGTCAGGGTCAGGGTGCGGAGCCGGGCACACAGGTCGACGAATGCCGGAACTGCAGCGGCAGCGGGGAGGTCCGCGCGCAGCGCTTCTTCTCGCAGCCGAAGACATGTCCGCACTGCGTGGGCCGTGGTGTGATCGTTCAGACGCCTTGCGCGCCCTGCGAGGGCAGCGGTCTTCGAACGAACCTGGTGGATGTGGATGTAAAGCTCCCGGCGGGCGTCGAAGAAGGCGCCAAGCGCTCTTTGCGCGGCGGTGGTGAGACGGCGTCCGGCGGCACAGGTGATTTGCATCTGACGATCCGTGTCGCGCCGCATCCGCTCTTCGAACGTGATGGCGCCGACGTGCTCTGCACCGTGCCCGTGACGTTCCCCGAGGCTTGCTTGGGGACGGACCTCGAGGTCCCGACGGTGAGCGGCAAGGTCACGATGAAGCTCCCTCCTGGGACCCAGAGCGGGAAGGTGCTTCGAATTCGTGGCAAGGGCATCACAGCCTACGGAGGCGTCGCCAAGGGCGACCAGCTCGTGAAAATCCTTGTCGAGGTGCCAGAGAAGGTCAGCGACAAGCAGCGCGAACTCATCGAAGCCCTCGCCGCCGAAATGGGCGCTGACACGCTCCCGCAGCGACAGGGCTTCCTGAAGAACCTGCGTGAGCTCTTCGGGTGAAAGACCTCCGGGAGCTTCTTGGCCGCTTGGATGACGCGGAGCTCGCGTCTGCCCAGGGAAGCGTTCGCTCCGTGGTTGGTTTGGGCGTTCGTGCAGCGATTCCGGGGGTCCGGGTCGGAGACATGGTGGAGATCGAGCGGCGAGGCAGTCCGCCGTTGGCCGCAGAGGTGGTGGGCTTTCAGGACAGTGACGCGATGCTCATGCCCCTGGGCTCTACCGTCGGCGTGGGTCCGGACGATCCTGTACGTTCCACCGGCGAAAGCCTGAGCATTCGCTGTTCCGAGGCCTTGCTTGGACGTGTGCTCGATGGATTGGGTCAGCCCATCGACGATGGTCCAGCCATTGAGGGCGAGCTCTGGCCCGTGAGCCGCCAGCCGCCAGGGCCTCTTGAGCGACCCCGAATCGACGCGCCGCTCAACCTCGGCGTCCGTGCTCTGGACGGGCTCTGTACCGTTGGCGAAGGTCAGCGAGTTGGGCTCTTCGCCGGTAGCGGCGTCGGAAAGAGCACTCTGATGGGGCAGATCGCCCGCCAGGCTGACGCGGATGTCTTCGTCATCTGCCTCGTCGGTGAGCGAGGGCGCGAGGTCGTAGAGTTCCTGGAAGACGCGCTGGGCGAAGAGGGCCGAAAACGAGGCGTGGTGGTCTGCGCGACGAGCGATGCCCCGGCTTTGGTCCGACTTAAGAGCGCTCATGTGGCGACGAGCATCGCGGAGTGGTTCCGCGACCAAGGCAAACGCGTTCTCCTCATGATGGACTCGGTGACTCGCTTTGCTCGCGCGGGCCGTGAAGTTGGCCTCGCCGCTGGGGAGCCTCCAGCGAGACGTGGCTATCCACCGAGCGTTTTTGCGGCGTTGCCACGTCTGCTGGAGCGGAGCGGAACCTCTTCCCGGGGCTCCATCACAGCGTTCTATACGGTCCTCGTCGAAGGGGGTGACATGGAAGAGCCCATCGCCGACGAGGTGCGAGGTATCTTGGATGGTCACATTATCCTCGACCGCCGCCTCGGCGAACGAGGTCGCTGGCCCGCCATTGATGTCCTGGCCTCGCTCTCGCGAGTGATGGACCACGTGGTCGACGAGGAACACATTAAAGCATCACGGATGATGCGACAGCACCTCGCCGTTTACGAAGCGAAACGTGACCTGGTCTCACTTGGCGCATACAAAAAGGGCAGCGATGTGAAGCTTGATGCGGCACTTCGTATCATCGAGCGAATCGAGGCGTTTCTTCGCCAAGGCCGCACGGAGTCCTCCTCGCCCGAAGAGACTCGCTCGATGCTCCTCGAGCTGGCGCGCTGATGGGCGCTTACGCGATCGTGGGCGCCGGATGCGCTGGTCTTTCGTTAGCTGTGCAACTAATAGAGGCGGGATTCCGACAGCCCCTCCATTTGTATGAGAGGCGTCGCGAATACGACGACGACCGCACGTGGTGTGCTTTTCGTGTGGACGCGCACCGTTTTGCAGGCTGTGTCAGTAAGCGCTGGAATCAAGTGTCGGTTCAGGCGGGTCAGAAGCTCGTCACGACAACACTGCGGGACCATCCCTACGAGCATATCGCGTCGAAGGACTTCTATCGTGAGGCGCTGGGGGTTCTTCGGGCAGCGCAGAACGTGCACCTTCATCTTGGAGTCGACGCCGAGGCGTTGCCTGGCGCCAAGGTTCGCGCCGACGGGGTCGTGCGGTCCTATAGTCAGGTGTTCGACTCACTTTTTTCCGGTGAGCTCCCCGACGGGCTTTGGCAGTGCTTTTCTGGCGTCGTCGTCGAAACGGAGGAGCCTTGTTTTGACCCCTCCACGGCGACCCTTATGGACTTTGACGTGGGGCTCTCTCGCCCCGACGCTCTTCAGTTTCGCTACGTTCTTCCTTTCGACGCTCATCACGCGCTCATCGAGAACACGTACTTCGCCCATGAACGGATTCAGTCATGTAGCTCACTTGGGCCTTGGCTCGCGGCGCTCGGGCCACATACCGTCACTCGGCGGGAGTCCGGGGCGCTGCCCATGAGCGTTGGCGTGGGAGCGAAGCACAAAGATGGAGTGACCCCCATTGGGCTCGCGGCGGGAAGCGCGAAACCCTCTTCTGGGTACGCTTTCGACTTCATTCAGCGACATTGCCGGGCCCTCGTTGATGACCCTAGAGCCCCGATGCCACGCTCAGGGACAGCTGTAGTCTTAGACCAGATACTCCTCGATGAAATGACGAAGAACCCACAGCTTGGCGCGAAACTCTTCCGGCGCATGTTTGAGCGAAACGAGGGTGACCGCATCGCGCGTTTCATGATGGAAGGCGCTTCCCCATCCGATATGACCCGAATTATGGCGAGCGTGCCCTCTTTCCGCCTGGTGGCGGGGGGCATGCTATGGCCGCTCCGACGCCTGAGAGACTTATGAAGCTGCCGTTCCCACGTCGCGCCGAGAGCGCTCTTTGGCTGATGGGCCAGAAGTTGCCCAGGCTTGAACCCACGCCCCGAAGTGAGCCGGATTGGATTCAAGCCAATCCTCGTTTCATCGAACGTGCCTCGGCGCACGCGCAGGCCAAAGAAGGTGGTGGTTGGGTGGTGTTGGATGCGTCGAGGCGTATCACCGATGAACCAAGGCGCTTTGATGTGGACGGCCGGGAGTGGGTGGCTTGGCGGACCGAGAGTGGTGTTCGCGTTGCCCCAAACACCTGCCCGCACATGGGCGCGCGGCTCTCAGATGGTCACTGCAAACACGGCAAGCTCATCTGCCCGTGGCATGGCCTAGCTCTGGACGAGTCGCGAGGTGAGTGGCGAACCCAGCCAGTTCATGACGATGGCGTGCTGATTTGGGCCCGTCTCCTCGAGGACGAGGCGCTCACGGACCTGCCGATTCAAGCAGCGCGGGCGCCGCATGTTCTGGAGGGGACGATTCGCCAGGAGGCGCGCTGTGATCCAGAGGACATTGTCGCTAACCGTCTCGATCCTTGGCACGGAGCGCACTACCACCCTCACAGCTTCGCTCGCCTGGTGGTGACCGACGTGAGCGAAGACGCCATCGCTCTCCGCGTGGCATATCGGGCGTTCGGAGCGCTGGCCGTCGAGGTGGACTGCACGTTTCACGCGCCGACACGTCGCTCCATCGTCATGACCATCACCGGCGGAGAAGGCATCGGGTCCGTTGTGGAGACCCACGCCTCGCCGATTCACTCGGGTCGCTGTGCGGTCATCGAGACGACTCTTGCGTGCAGCGAGCGTCCCTTCGCCCAACATGCGAGCCGCGTCGCTGGCCTCGTGAGACCCTTCCTCGAACGCCGTGCCGGACGACTTTGGGTCGAGGACATCGCCTACGCGGAACGGCGCTACGATCTGCGCCGGGGCGAGGAGCCACGCCGCGGACTCAAGTTGGTCAGCGAGTAGTGAAGCGTCCTGCTGCGAGTGGGTGCTCCTGCCGATCGCGCTCCTCGTCGCGGCGTACTTCTACTTCCGCCCCGTGGCCGAGGATGGTGCTTCGCCCGAGACGAGAGGCGTGCTGCGGTCGCGGACTTGCAGAACCCGAACGCGCTCCCGGCCCAGGAGCCGGAGGCTGAAGCCGAGCAGATGGTGGCAGGGGCTGAAGCGGCGGACGAGCCGCTGGAAGGCCTAAGCCCGGAGGCGCGGCGCCAAGCGTGGAACGACATTCGAAGCGCGATCGAAGAGGCGCGTCGCTCACGTATTCCCTCGGCCTTGCCCATGGCAGAGACTCCGCCAGCAGCGGAGCCTGACTACGGAACCCTTGAGGCGTCGTATATTCGTGACGCGATGGATGAGATGATCCCTCTTCTCGCCGAATGCTACGAGCTTGCCCTCGAAGAAGAGCCGGAGCTGCAGGGACGACTGGTCCTGAACTACACGATTGGCGGTGAGCCTGAAGTGGGCGGTGTGGTGGAAGAGGTTGCCATCAACGAGGAGAGCGACCTGCGACACCCGATTCTGGACGAGTGTGTTCGCGAGACCATCTACACGGCGGAGCTCCCGGCGCCGGAAGAAGGCGGGCAGGTTCAGGTGACCTACCCCGTCAACTTTGCGCCTGACGAGCCGGAGGACGCCGACGACGAAGCGGGCGTTTCTCAAGGATTGCGCTAGCCTTCGCCGGTGATTCGCGCGTTACCGTTCCTTCTCCTCTTGTCCATCGGCTGTTTTGAGTCGCGTTTTGCCGGCGACGGTGGCGTTCGTCCCGACGTGGGCCTCGCAGACAGCGGTCCTGGATTTGATGTACCGCGCTTCGATTCAGGTCCAGGCTTCGACAGCGGACCTGGCTTCGATTCAGGTCCTGGTTTCGATTCGGGTCCAGGTTTCGACGGCGGACCCGTCTTCGTCGATGCTGGCCCCTCCGACACTGGCGGACCGGACGTCTTCGACGGCGGACCGTCGTGTGATCCGAGTGAATGCCCGAGCGCGGCAGGACCCACTTGCGTCGACGACACCACCCTGCGTGTCTTCGGCGAACCCTTCTGTGACGAAGACTTCATGTGCGACCTGCCCGTCGAGGACTTCGTATGTCAGCGCGGCTGTGAGATGGGTCGCTGCGTCGAGGTCTGCGGCGAGTGGGTCACGGACATCGTCTCTGGCAGCGGAAACTCCGGCGGCTCCACCTCGCTCAGCATTGGCGCTGATGCGATCTACATCGCGTACTCCGAAGGCGTCGCCAACGAGCTGCGCGTTGCAAATCTGCGCGGCGGCGTGTGGGGACTTGAGACCGTCGGACGTCCAAAAGTCGCGGCGACTCCCGCGGAGATCGTCATCGACGACCGTGATGGGCTTCACACCCTCTACAGCCCTCCTAGCTCCACGGGTCTTCGTTACGCGTTTCGAACTGCAGGAGGCGCTTGGCGCCGGGACGTTGTCACCACCCAGGGCGGTCGCTCCGTGGGTACCTTGGCCATCGATGACGACCAGAACCTTCACTTCGTTCACCGGCTCTCCGGTGACCTTGGTTACGTAAAACGCGTGGATGGTCGTTTCGAGCGTTTTGACATCCCAAACCGTGGCTATGGCGGACCCAACAGTCTTGCTGTGTTCACCCGCGGCGCGAACACCACCGTCATGGTCGCCGTGGCGGAAGCGGGCATGTTCCCCATGCCTTCCTCCCTTGGCTTTGCGGAGCGCACCGGCGACGGTCCTTGGAACTTCGAGTCTTTCGTGGGCGCAGCCACGTCGCCAGCCCTCGCCATCGATTCTCGCGGGACCCCGTACATCGTCGACTTCCAAGGAACGGACCTTCGCCTTCGTGTCCGGCGCGGAGGAGTCTGGGATGAGGAGCTCATCGACGCGCGCGTTCGCGGCCAGAACCCCGACTCCGTCTTCGACGATGCCGGAGTCCTGCACGTGAGCTTCCGCGACATCGACAACCGCCGACTCGTCTACGCCCGTCGCGACACGGACGGCGGATGGTCGTTCCAAGAAGCCGACGTCACCTTGGGCGCAGGCGACAACAGCTCCATTGGCGTGGACCGCCGAGGCGTCCACATCAGCCATCAGAGCGACACGAGTGTTCGCGAGCGTGAGCTTCGCTACACCCGTCTCCTCACCTGCCTCTGACTTCTAGGCGCCGACGCCCATCTCGGTCACGGCGCACTTGATCGGCGCTCCGAGTCGAAGGTTCGCGTTGAGATCACGTAGCGCGGTCCGAATGCCCTCTTCCACCACCGGGTGGTAGAAGGGCATGTCGAGGGCTTGGGCAACGGTCATGCCCTGCTGCACCGACCAGGCGATGAGATGCGCTAAGTGCTCGGCGCGAGGCCCAAAGAACTCTCCGCCGAGGAGCCGGCCGTTGTCTTTGTCGGCGTAGAGGCGGACGCGTCCGGCGTTCATGGCGTGGACGCGGGAGCGACCTTGATCCCCGTAGTCGACTTCTCCAGCCACAGCGCCGCAGCTCTCCAGGCCGCCATATCCAGAGCCGACGATGGCGATCTGCGGATCGGTGAAGGCGATGCCAAGGGGCGTGCGGCGAGAAGGTGCCAGCACCTCCGGATAGCGCGCTGCGTTGCGCCCTGCGATGCGTCCGTCGTCGGAGGCTTCATGGAGAAGAGGGTGCAGGTTGTTGACGTCCCCTGCGACGAAGACCGGGCCCTGGCCGAGCTGAAGTGTCCGCGGGTCGATGTCGTAGCGTCCGCGCTCGATAGGCTCGATGCCTGCGGCCTCCAAGCCCAGCTTGTCCATATTGGGCTTCCGGCCTGCGGCGATGAGAACGCGCTCAAAGGTCTCGCTTCGTTCCTTGCCGGCCGAGTCGACGAAGTCGAAACGGAGACCCTTGTCCACCACCTCGATGCTCTTGAACTCGTAGCTCGGATGAATATCCAGCTCCTTGGAGAGGACGTTCTTGGCCTCCTCGAGGATGATGGGGTCGCTGATGGGCCCGATGGCGCCGCCAACGCCGATGAGCGTGGTGCGAACGCCAAGGCGGTGAAACGCCTGCCCCAGCTCAAGACCGATGACGCCGAGACCCACCACAAGGAGACTCTCAGGCAGGTCTTCCATCTCAAAGATGCCGTCTGTGGTGAGGCTCTGCGCCGCGACAGGCCGGAACGGAGGCGGCACGAAGGGGCTGCTCCCCGTCGCGATGACCAGGCGCTCGAAGTGAACCTCGCCAAGCACGCCGTCTTCCCCGTCGACGCGGATGGCGTTCTTCGATGTGAGCGTTCCTCGGCCTACGAGGAGCTCGCCCTCTTCTTTTGCTTCGTCGATGACCTTGTTCACGAAGCCGACAAAACGATCACGCTCGCTCCGAAGCCGGCCGAGGACGGCCTTGCCGTCGATACGGACCTCACCGGGGTGGACGCCGAAGATGGGCGCCTTCTCCGCATGATGAACCGCTTCCGCCGCGGCGATGAGGAGCTTGCTCGGCATGCAGCCAACGCGGGCGCAGGTCGTACCGAAAGGACCCGGGTCGATCATGACGACGGTTTTGCCTTCGGCTCTTGCCGCACGCCGCGCACCGAGCCCTGCTGTGCCAGCTCCTAGAATCGCTACATCTACTTTCGTCACATTCGCCATCTTCAACATTCCCTTTCGATCTGTCGTTTGAACTGGTCCACCGCCGTCCAAAGACGACTCACATCCCCAACGGCGCGGACGCACATCATCACGCCCTCCACCGTCGACAAAAACGTGGCGGCGAGGTCACTCGGTGACTCACACCGCCGCAGTCGCCCTGCTTCGTGGGCGGCGCCAAAGAGCGCCTCGAGCCACGCTTCGCTCTCCACAAAAAAGCCCCGGACTTCGACCTGCATCTCCTCCGGCAAGGTCTCGAACTCCACCGCGAGCGTGCCCGCCAGACACATCCGGCCGGCGCCGATGGTGTTCGCGAAGAGCTCCGAGAACGCGTGGAGCGCTTCGTCGTATTCGCCGTGGCGCGCTGAGATGTCCGCGAGGGCGGCGCTGAACCCTGCCCGATAACGGACGAGCATGGCGACGCCAAGGTCGCCTTTGGTCCGGTAGTGGTGGTGGATGCTTGCGGAGCGAATCCCCACGCGCTCCGCGACGTCGCGAAAGCTAAAAGCGTTGTAGCCGCGTGTCTGAACGAACTCTTGGGCGACATCCAGAATCGAACTTTGTGTGGATGAGTACTCCATCAGCGTCCCTCGATGCCGTTCACGAAGACCATTCGACGGCGAAGACCTCAGGACCCCAGATGCAGTCCAAGAGCGTCGCAAAGAAGCCAAAAAGTACGAAGTTCCGAGTCATTGTCCAGCCTACCTGGAGATAGGTAGGCGCGTCGTCATCCTTTGTTACAAAGAAAAGCAGGGCCCCACGAAAAAACGCCCCCACGAGCTTCGTGGGAGCGTTCTGTGAAAGCGAAGGATGAATCAGGGAGTGCTGGTCTCAGCCCAGAAGTTCAACACCTCAAAGGACTGGCACTCCTCATCGCCCGCATCGTTCTCTCGGCAGTCGAAGTCATGGTGAAACGCGACGATCTGCGTTTGATAGGGCGCGTACACTGCTGGGTCGACGGCGCCGGCGGAGAAGCCGTAGCTCACGCTGTTGCCGTGGCTGACGATGATGTTGTTCTCTTGGGACGCGCCCATGTGCAGCTCGAAGATGGCCCCGCCAACAGAGAGCTCCAGGTCAAAGGCTGCCGAGGTGCCCCAAGAGTTGCTTTCCATCGAAGAGTTTGTGACCTCGATATTACCGCTGCCGCTGGTGCCTGAGCCCATCACCCCGCCGGGAAGCGAGACGGTGCCGGGGTCGATGCCCATCGTCGAGGTGAGGTAGCCGCAATCTGCAAGTTCGCTGGCTGGGGTGCTCTCGTTGCACTCGGGGCCTGTGACCCCAAGACGCGTGAAGTAGCCCTCGAGGTCTGCCCGGCGGTTGTAGGACGCTGGGTCCGTGGGAACGTGGTCGAAGACTTCTTCGATGGCAGCGGCTTGGCTTGGCCGAAGCGAGGGCCGTATCAGTGACATCGAGAAGAGCCGCGTGGTCTGCACGTCGCTGCGAGGGATCGAGATGGTCATCGTCTCACCCACGCGGCTTTCGCCGCTCGGGCTTAGAGGCGCGCTGAGGACTTGGTAGGTGAACTGCTCAAGGCCAAAGACCGTCGCCAGCACCTGGTTCTCCGGCGAACCGTTGCTGTAGGAGCGGGTGAAGCTAATGCTCGTCTCCTCCCCTGTCGTGAAGCTCGTCTGCGCAGTGACAGTGGCTTTCGCTTTGAGCTCGGACTGCGAAGCGATGCGATCTTCCCAGCCGTAGCCGACGGTCACGCCCATGCTGAAGCCGAAGGTCGATTCCGTCGCCGACGCCGAAGAGGTCGTGTTGCCGAAGGTTGTCGAGCACTCGTTGGTGAACTGACCCACGGGCCCTTCGTAGCAAGGGGCTGCTGCGAGCACGGCGAGGATGACGGGCTCCGAGTAGCGCATGATGTGCTCTTCGGTGAGATGGCGAACGACGATGGAGTCGGAGTCGACGTTGACGGGCAGCATGCGCAAGGGGGATCCGCCGTCAGGCACGACGGTGAGGAGCTCATGCGCGATGCCGCTGCCAAACGCGGGCTTGAGGAGGATGGAGTCCTCCGAGGTTTGGTCCTCGAAGATGCCCTGGCGAGCGGACAAGACAGCGGCGTCGGGGATGCCGTCGCCGTTGAACTCGCCGAGGGCGAACTGAACATCTTCGTCGATGACGAGCTCGGTGTCGTCGGAGAATGGCAGGAGAAGACGAGGAGTACGGGCCATCGCCGTGACGCGCTCTTCGGCGCTCGCAGAAGCGGGGAGCGCGACGGGGCTGAACTCGAAGATGACGTTGTTGATGAGCACATCATCGGCGGGGTCAAAGGCGTTGAAGTCGGCGGGTGCTTCGGGGCCAGGTGCCGCGGGCGTCACGGAAGAGACGCTGGTGCGGCCCACATGGAGCTGCGTTTGACGAATGCGCACGATGGATGAGCCACGTGGCGTGCTTTCCGAAAAAGAGCTCTCGTAAATGGGCGCGCCGATCCCGCCGCTCATCCCTCCGTCGTCGAAGACGCGCATGATGAGCCTGTAGCTGCCGGTTGAGGCATGGCTATCGGTGCCGCCGACGACGATCTCATCGAGGAAGTCCCCATCGACGTCGGCGAGCGCGACACCGGCGGCGAGGAAGGGCTCAAAGGCGGAGGTCGAGATCCTGCGGTCGTTACCCGTCGATGGAACGATGAGGCGCGTGGACGCATCGCCGCTTTCGCCGGCCTCCCGGTAGTTCACGACGATGGCGACTTCTTCGCCTGGCTCATGGTTGAGCTGGCCCGAAGCGATGGAGAAGCTGTGCATAGGCTCGGTAATAGAATTTTGCCAAACAGTCTCGTTGAGGGGTCCGAGGGTGCTAGTGGCGGGGTCGTAGCTTCGATAGCCAATGGCGCGCGGGACCTCGGGCCTGGAGCTTGGAATGAACGCGACGAGCATCACTTCGTCGATTCCGTCGCCATCGACGTCTTGTTTGACGGCCTGAAGATCCGTCGCGTTCGCCCAGGACCCAACGACCTCGCCTGCGATGCTCGGGACGTCAAAGCCGTCTTCTTCGTCTTCCATTCGGTAGGCGAAGACCTGTCCGCCTCGAACGTCGAAGACCAGGACTTCTTCGCGGCCGTCATTGTCGAGGTGCAGAGCAACAGGGGCAGGCTGCGCGAAGACTTCGAGACCGCCGGCGGGGCGGGCGATGACCTTGTCTGCGGGCGTGCCGGCGCGGTTCATGTCGATGACTGCGCCGCCGCCAAATCCGGCCCCGAGGACAAAGAACTCCGAGGCACCATCGAGGGTCGCGATGGCGTCCCGCAGCGGATGGGAGTTCGACGGCAACTCGTCCCCGGCGTAGTCGTGGATGACGCTGCCGCCGACTTCCGCAGAGTCGAGAGCGGGAAGCCCGATGCTCAAGTGCGCGAGGCGCTCTTCGACGGTCTCGAGGAACTCAGGCCCGCCGTCGAAGCCAGGGCCACCGTCGAAGCCAGGGCCACCGTCGAAGCCAGGTCCGCCGTCGAAGCCGGGTCCGCCGTCGAAGGTGGATGCGTCGAGGGACATGCCCCCATCCGTCATCATGTCGTCGTCGCCGCAGCCAACAACTGCCACGCAGGTGACAAGAGTCAGCACATGTCGCCAGCGAGAGGTGATCGAAGTGAAAGGCATCGCAGAATTCTCCAGGGTTGTGGGTGCGGGCGTATCCCGCCCTCAACACACCCACGAGAATGCGATCAAAACCCCGTAAACAAAAAGTAACTTTCCAACAAAAGCGGAAACATCCAACAACGACGATTGTTACTCTCGCTTCATGGGGGAGAGCACCGAAGCGTTCTTTGAACGCGTCTACGAAGAGCTGCAGCGTTTGGCCAAGAAGTACCAAAGCGACGGCCTGGCGGAGCGAACGAGCCTAGTACACGAGGCTTTTTTGAAGATGCGGCGGCAACCGGAGTACAACGACGCCCAGCACTTCTACGCCGTTGCGGCGACGGCCATGCGGCAGGTCCTCGTCGATCGTGCGCGCAGCGAGGCGGCGATCAAACGTGGCGGTGGGATGAAGCGCGTATCTCTCACCGGTCTGGGTGAAGGTGCAGAGAACGACGTGGTGGATGTCCTCGCCCTCGACGAAGTGTTGAGCGCCCTCTGGGAAGACAACCCACGTCAAGCGCAGATCGTGGAGCTGCGTTTCTTTGGTGGGCTCAGCACCTCTCAGATCGCGGAGGCCCTTGAGGTGTCTGAGAGCACCGTGGAAAAAGACTGGAAGAGCGCGCGTGAGACGCTGAGCTCACAGCTCCGGCGCAGTATGATTCACAGCTAGCTCACCACCGCCAAAGGGAACGCTGATGGGCGCGCCTTTCTCCACGAGGGTAGGCCGAAGGGCGTCGAAGACGACGCGATAGCGATAGAAGGGCACGCGCGGGTAGAGGTGGTGGATGAGGTGGAGGTGCTGACCGAGCATGGGGATGCCCAGCGGCGCGTCGATGGCGCGGGTGTCTTTGTAGCGCTCGCGGCTCGTGTGTGGACGGTGAGGTAGCCAGTCGAAGAGCAGCCCGAGGATCGCCGTCGCAAAGATCGCAGGCACCACCCAAGCAAAGAGCAGCGTCAGGCCAAAGCCGGCGAAGGCCAGGACTCCGACGGCGAACGCGAGCACCACCACTGCGCCGATGACGACACGTCGTTGTTCGCGTGCGCCCCGTGTTTTGCTCGCCGCGCCGATGAAGAAATGCAGGTAGTAGTGCGGCAGCAGCGTGAAGCAGCGAAGCGTGAGCGTGAGGGCGCGGACTGCGCTTGAGCGCCCCGTCGCGACGACCC
This sequence comes from Polyangiales bacterium, assembly GCA_045106895.1. Classification (GTDB taxonomy): domain Bacteria; phylum Myxococcota_A; class Polyangia; order Polyangiales; family Houyiibacteriaceae; genus JBCCRV01. Next base: position 29,388 of record JBGCFM010000024.1, read on the forward strand.
ACATGTCTGGATCATTGGTGGCGTGATTGGTCTGACCGTGGTGGCGAAGGTGCAAGACCTTGAACGCGGGCATAGGCGCGGCGAGCTGGAGACCGCTGATCCAACCGACAAGCGTTTCAAGTCGGCGAGCCCCCGAGCGCCCGGCGATGTTGCCGTGGGAGGCTTCGTGGAGGGGGGTAAAGGCGATGTACGCGAAGAGCGTCGCCAAGGTGATCGTAGGCAGTGCGCCGAGCCAACCTTTGGCGTGGGCGATAGCCACGGCGATGTGCCCCAGGAGCGCGAAGGCGGAGAGCAGCACGGTGGGGAGCGCCAGCATTCCCGAGTTCGCTTTCCAGACCTGGCTCTCTGTGTTCTTGGACCCGGTATTCTTGCTCCCACTCACCGTCCAAGCTCCTTCGTGGTGACCGCCGCCGTGGTGGCCGCGCGACGCACGGGCTGAAGCGCGTCCACCAGCAGCTGCAGCATGGCGTCGTCGTCTACGCTGCCTTCGCGCTGAAGAGAGTCGACCCAGGCAAGCGCCGCAGATTCCGCGAAGCTGATCCAGCCGCCTAGGGCGATGCGGAGGTACGTGCTTGGCGTGGCTCTCAGCTGCGCGAGGACAAAGGCCCCGGCGGCGTTTCTGACGCGCGAGAGAACGGCCTCAGCTTCCGCGTCGACACCGAGTCCTGCTCGAACGAGGAGCCGAAACTCGCTCGGGTGGCTGCGAGCGAAGCGCAGGAAGCGGCGGACGGATCCTTCGAAGGCTTCGTCGAAGCTCACGTCGTCCTCCGGGCGCATCTCTTCGATGAGCTTTGAGGCCACGGTCTCGAGGACGGCCACGTAGTAGCCACGTCGTGAGCCAAAGTAGTGGTAGAGGAGCCCCTTCGAGCAGCCAGCGCCGGCGGCGATCTTCGCCATCGGCAGAGAATCCACCGGCTGCTGGGCGAAGAGCACAGCGCCATGGGCCAGGAGGCTCTCTCGACGCTCAACTTCGCTTAGGCGGGCCATGGAAGGAAGTGTGCACCGCTATTGACGTTTCGTCAACAAGAGTCCGCGCGTTCGATTCTTAGGGCCTTCGGGTCCTGGTTTTTAGATGTCGGAGATGAATGCGCCGGGTCCGCGCTCAAGCTCAAGGACGTCTAGAACGCCGAGAACATGGAGTTCCCCTTCGACATGGAGCCGGCCCGCGTAGAGCGAGTGCACGAAGACACGGGCGGAACGGGCGATGCGAAGGGCGGCATCTTCGCGGGCGGTCGCTTCAAAGCGAAGGGCTCCACAAACGACGGTGAGCGGCGACTCGAAGATCCAGGGCCCGAACTCCTCGGCGTTCCAAACATCGGCGGAGCCATCGATGATCCTGCCATCGATGCCCTTCTCGCTCTCGCACATCACGCGTGAGCGACACTTGTCTTCAAAGTAGCGCCAAAGCACATCGCGCTCTTGAGGTGTTAGCAGCCACAGAGCGGCGTCGCTGAGCGCGGCCGCGAGCGAGCGTCCTGCCACGAAGTCCTCGGCGATGAACGTCATGAGGAAGCTCGCCTTCCCGCTAGAGTTTCAGAGAGCTCAGAAGCCCTTGCGTGGGCACGGAGCGGATGGGCTGTCCCACGCGTCCCATGGCGCGGTTGGCGGCGTCAAAACCGCTCATCGTGGCTCGTTCCATCAGCGCGCTGGGCCACGGCACCTTCACGAAGTCGCCGGCGAGGAATACACGTGGGTCCGAGGTCGCCACGCCGGGTCGCTGGGCGTCGCTTCCAGGGGCGAAGGCCGGGCAGTCTTGACGCCGCAGGTAGCGCTCTTCCACGACGTCGGCGTCGCGAGTTTCCGGATAGAGCTCGTGGAGCGTTCGGACCAAGTCGGCGCGTATCGAAGCTTCGTCCAGCTCTTCGGGAACGCCATACGCATGAAGCTCGACAACGCTTCCCCGGTGCTTCTTCGCCCAAGCCGCGCTCTCGTCTTCGAGCTTCTCGTAGATCGAAATATTGTCCAGCAGCCCATGACCCACGGTGCCCGCGAAGGGCGCTCGTTTGTTGACGGGCTTGTCGAGCCACATACGCCAGACCACAAAAGGGAGCGTCGTCTCAAGGGAACTCACCCGCCGTCGGAACGCCGCGTCGAAGCCTGCAGTCGCCTCCACGACGGACTTCAGAGGATCCACGGAGAGCGCGAGGATGGCGGCGTCGGCTCGCTCGCTTCGGCCGCCGGCGACGACGTTTACCCCTTCGTCGGCGCCGCCCAGCTCTAGCCGTTCCACGGACTCGCCAAGGCGAAGCTCCACGCCGCGGCCCCTTAGGTAGTCGAGGAGCGGTTCGATAAACCCGGACCCAAAGGGCTTGGTCATGGTGTCGAAGATGAGTCCTTCGGGGTTGCCCATGAAGTAGAAATGGAACTGCATGAGCAGCTCCGCGGCGCTGAACTTGTCCTCGGGGTTGAAGAAGCTGTGGGAGAACACATCAAAGAGCATCTGCCGCGCGTCGTCTGGGAAGCGCAGTGAGTCGAGGTAGTCGCGGGCGCTGATGTGGTCCCACTTGTCGTAGGTGTGCGCTCCGTACGCGAGCATGGAGCTGGCGTTCTTGACGTTCACGCCCATGAGGTCGCGGAGCCCCAGCGTCGGCGTTCGCCACACCAGCTGTGCGATGTTGAATGGCGCCTTCGTCGACAGCCCGCTGAAGCTCTCGACGCGGCCTGCGGGCCCGAGAATCGGGTAGTCGCGCTGTGGTTCCAACATGGAGAGCGTGGGGTCGACGCGCTGCATGAGGGAGCGGAGATTGTAGTACTGGCGGAAGAACGCGTGAAAGCCGCGCTCCATCTGAAATACGTCGCCGCTCGCGAGCTTGCTCCGCCAGGAACCAACCCGGCCACCGGCAAAGCCCTCTCGTTCGACGAGCACGACCTCGTGGCCGGCCTCGGCGAGAACCGTCGCTGCCGACAAGCCTCCCAGGCCACCTCCACAAACGACGACCTTCATCGGTTCACCTTTCATCGGCGCACCTTTCATCCGCTCACCCGACGGGGCGTTCAGCGATGAAGCTGTGGACGATGCCCGTCTGCCAGCCGTCCATGCCTTCGGTGCGGATGTTCACATAGCCGGCGCGACTCAGCCGCGCTTCAAAGGCGCGGACGCCGTCGAACTCGTTCACGCTGCGCTGGAGGTAGCTGTAAATCTTCGACTTTGGCGCCGTGATGAGGCCGCCGGGACGAACGATGCCCCAGGACACCGCGTTCCAGATGCCTTTGCGCAGCTTGGAGTCGGCCACGCTGTACTCATGAAAGACGATGCGCCCGCCGGGCTTCAGGAGCGAGAGCAGGTTGCGCAGGCACGTGTCTGGATCCGGGATATTGCGGATGCCGTATGCCATGAGGATGCCGTCGTAGGGGCCTTTGCAGCCAACGGCGGCGGGGTCCGTGGCGTCGCCGAGAACGTAGGACGCTCCGAGGGACTTACGCCGGGCTTTGCTGAGCATGCCTTCGCTCGCGTCGAGACCCGTGATGGCGGCGTCGGAGTACGTGTCCCGAAGCGCCTCGGTGGAGAGACCGGTTCCGCAGCAGAGGTCGAGAATCCGTGCGGCGGTGGGGGCGCTCAGCCGCTCCGCGCTCCAGCGAAGGTGCTTCTTGTAGCCAGGGTTCAGGCCCGTGAGCCAGTCGTAGCTCTTGGACACGCCGTTGAAGGCCTTTGGAACGTGGGTCTTGGCGGCGTTGAGCGGCGTCTGTGAATTCACGGAGTGGGTTTAGAGCGGTTTTGCTCCTGAGGCCAGTGCGAGAGCGCGATCTGGTTGCCCTCAGGGTCGCGAAAGTAGACGGAAAACCCGCTCTCCTTCTCGATGACGACGTCCGCGGCGGCGAGGCGAGTGAGCCAGGGGCCTCGCTCTTCAACGTCGATGGCGAGGGCAAAGCAGTGATGACCGATGTCAGGAGGCGCCCCTGAATCCAGAGGCTGAGCCAGCTCCACGGCGACAAATGTCTCGGCGCCGAGCTCGTACCAGATAGAGCGCGGCTGCCCAGCTTCGTCGGACCAGCGTTTCTTGACGACGAGGCCAAGCACGCCTCCGTAGAAAGCGTCGGCGCGCCCAAGGTCGCTCACGAGGATCGCGTGATGATGAAACTGAAGCGGCATGGTCAATCGCAGCAGTCGCACTCGGCGTCGTGAGCGGAGCGCGCCTCGGAGATCGTCTCGCCATCGAGGTCCACGAGGCGCCAGTGGTCACGGCCCCAGCCTAAGAGCACGAAGGTCGCGTCGGGCGTGACGAGGAGCGCGACGACACCTCGCCCTAGCTGCCGTGTGATCGGGGCATCGATGGAGACCATCCCAAGGCTGGACTCTTCTTGGGTGAAGCGAATCAGCGTCGGCGAGCCCGGGCAAAGCGCGTCACCGGGTTCGCTTTCGAGAGTGAAGCGGAGCGGGTGGCCAGCGAAACCACCACGGAGCGGCGCGTCCACGGCCAGCGCGGGAGCCTCGCCGCTCTGAGGCGGAAGCAGCGTAGCGATGGCGTCCCCGGGGAGCACGACACGAATCCGCCCCAGCTCACACCCTTGTAGACGGCCTTCCACAATCTCGCCGAGGCAGCGCGTGCGCGGGCCCACGAGCGTCACAGGCCCGTCCGGGTAAGCGCTGAGGACGCCGTCGTCGCCGATGAGCGCCGGGCTAAGGGGCGCTGGGCCAAGGGGCGCTGGGCCAAGGGGCGCTGGGCCAAGGGGCGCCGGGCCAACGGCCGGAGCTGGAGCGGTGGAATCCTGGGGCTGCGCTACCGGCACCGGCTGCACAGCGCCCCCGCACGCGAAGAGAAACACGAGAGCAAGCCGTGTCATGCTCGCTTGATCACGCCGGCGGCTGCGTGGAAGTCGACGCGCTCCGCCTCCAGCAAGATGAACTCGGGGTGCGTCGTCGTCATGAAGACCTGGCCGCCAAGACGCCCGAGGAGCTCGAAGAGCCGGCGGTTTCGTCCGCGATCGAGCTCGCTGGAGACGTCGTCCAAAAGAAGGATCGGGGTGCGGTCCATGCGTTCGCCGAGGACATCAAGCTCCGCGACCTTGAGCGCCAAGACGATAGCGCGGTGCTGACCTTGAGACGCGTGGTGCTTCGCGGAGATGCTCTTGATCTGCAGCGAGAGGTCGTCGCCGTGGGGCCCATCGGCGGTGAACCCACGGGCGCGGTCTTTGTTGTAGGACAGCTCCAGGGCCTTCGCGATGGCCTCCTGCGTCGGCTCGATGCGCGGCTGGTAACGAACCTCAAGGGGAAGCTCGACTCCGGCGACCTCTAAAAACGCCTTCTCGGCGCGCGGCGCGATGTCCTGAATGAGCGCCGCGCGACCTTGCCCAACGATGGCGCCGGATTGGCTAAGGATCGTGTTGAAAGCCATGATGGAGCGCTTGTCGACCTCATCGCCCTTCAGCAGACGATTGCGGCTACGTAGCGCTTTTGTATAGGCCGAGAGCGCGGCGCTGTAGGTCGGATCCATCTGCTCGAGGATGCGATCCAAGTACGCTCGACGCGGCTCGGGTCCGCCCATGGCCAAGCGTGAGTCGCCGGGATGAAAGAGCACGACTTGAATCGCGTGGTGCCAAGAGGCGATGGTCCGGGGCCGCTTCCCATCGATCTGAAGTGCGCGCGCTTTGGCCCTCGCCAGCGCGACCTCGAAGGAGCGCGGCATGATCTCGCCGCTCACCTTTGCTTTGATGCGTGCGTGAGGCGTCTGCGTCTGCAGCATGTCGTCGGTGCGCGCGCCCCGGAAGCTCTTGAGGGCGCCCAGGTAATGAATCGCCTCCAAGAGGTTGCTCTTGCCCGCGCCGTTGTCGCCCCAGATCACGTTGAACTGAGGACCCGGCTCGAGGTCGAGTGGCTCCAGGTTTCGAAACCCGCGAGCGTAGAGCCGGTCGATGCGAAGGGGGCGCACGCACGCACCCTGTCCTAAGCGATCACGCTTAGCAATCGTCGTAGACGTAGCCGCGGCCCTCGGGCGTCACGAGATTCAGATCCCGGAGCACAATGGCGTGGGTGTCTGCGAGGTCTGCGCAGCTCCGCTCGAAGTCTTGGATTCGGTACTCGATCATCAATACGAGGTCCCCATAGGCGTCGATGAAGTCCTCGCACTCGCGGTAGCGACCACATTCCTCCACGACGACAAAGTCGGTCCCCATTTCGTCCTGGCGGGACAAGATCTCCGCGGAGTTCTTCTGAGCGATAGCCACGCCACGGGCGTGTGCCCGCTCCGAGAGCATCGCCATAAAGGCCACCGCGTCGTCTTCGCTGATCCGTCCGCGCACCCGCGAATAGGTGTCGAGGTTGTCGATCTCGATGGCGTCAAAGCCGTCTCTCGCGCACTGGTCGATCCATCCGCCGACGACCATCGCGATGCGCCGGCGTTTGTCCTCGCTGGAGATATCGAGGATCGCCTCGTCCCAGTCTGCGTCGATGATGGGCTCGCCGCGGTCGTTTCGTAGGATGAGGTCTTCGTCCCAATCGTCGACCTCACCGGGCTGCACCTGGTAGCCGTTCACGTAGCAGATGTTGTAGAGGCCAGGCGCGGGTCGTCCAAGGCGGTCGCGAGACACGATGGTTACGCCGTCGGGGGGCGAGTAGTCCCCGCCAAGTTGGTAGTCCAAGCGTCCGTTCACCGGGGGAAGCCGCTGTCCCACCGACGCGTCGGTGCCTGCGTCGACGGAGCTATCCGCGGCGCCCGAATCGGTGGACCCCCCGGAACCAGAATCCCCGGAACCAGAATCGAAAGTGGCGGCGTCGCTGCCGCCGTCGCTGCTGGCGTCTAGGGTGAACCCATCGCTCGCCGAAGCATCTGGGCGGCCCAGCGAAGCGTCCCGCTCGCCGCCGTCGTCATCGCCACAGCCGAGTGCCAGCACCAGAGCCGCCAAGAGTCGCCACTTCATGGGGACAGGGTATCGCCAAAGGCGGCGCCGCTCCATTCGCTTCCTTAGTGGCCCGGGCCGAGAACACCAATGTTCCCGGCCCGGCCTGGAAGGAGGATACGGTGGGGTACGTCGCAAGAGGCGTGCCGGATCACCGGGCCGAGAACTTCGCGAATAGCCGTGAAAAGCGAGAGAACACCCTCGCCGTTTTGTCAGCCGAGGCAACGATGCGTCGACAGATTCGACATGAGCGCTTTCGGGCCGTGGTGAACTAGCGCTCGAAACGCTTCTTGAAGCGCAAGAAGTGTTTCTCGTAGTAGTTGAAGCTGATCCATGCGCCGGCAAACGCGCAGAGGGACGCCAGCCCGAAGTAGATGAATGGTGTGCTCTCGACATTTGTGCCCAAGACGCGACGCACCACGTTCATCGCGATCATGTGCAGGAGATACATGCCGTAGCTGACGACACCGGCGGCCATCAGCGGTTTGAGCTTCAGGACTCGCGCCAGCCCGTGATCTTCGCGAATCACGCAGGTCCCGATGAAGAGCACAAGGATTGGGAAGAGCACGTACTCGGGTACCTCAAGGGCCAACGCGACGATCACCGCGATGAGGGCCGCGGGGCTCGAAATCCGATCGCCGAGCCATGCGTAGACCCATCCAAAGCTGCGCTCCGAATGGAGCAGGTGAGCCAAGAGGACGCCGAGGCCGATGGGTGGAGCGAAGCTTGTCACGATGGAGTACGCCAGCGTGTCGGGGTCGAGGGGCGTAAGCCCGGATCGCGCGACCTGCACGCCAACGACGACGGCGAGGACGATCCACGGAGCGAAGCGGGGCAGCTTCTTTTCGACGGCAGGCCAGATCAAATAGAACTGCTCTTCTGCGGCGAGGGACCAGGCGAAGAAGAAGATGACCCTCTCACCAGGTGGACAGTCCACGAACCAGTTCGACGTGTAGGTCAGGTAGTACGGCAGGTTCTGGAAGAACTCGGTGGCGTCCTCGCTCCCAGGCTCCACGATGAGCACGAGGCCGATATACGCGAGGATGATGGTGTAATAGAGCGGGAAAATGCGCAGCGTTCGCCGGACATAAAACGACTTGAGGGAGATCGTCCCGTGCCTCTCGCGTTCTCGCAGCAGAAGCGTGGTGATGAGAAATCCGCTGATCCCAAAGAAGAGGGAGACGCCGTGCTTTCCGGCCTCAAAGAGCGGGGTGCCAACGAAGTGCTCTTGGAGCGCGTGGTGAAAAATAACACCTAAGACGCTGATGCAGCGGAGGCCGTCCAACGAGCCAAACCACCGGTTTGCCCGAAATGTGCCAAACGCCCCCATTCCGAGCCTCATACCCTCAAGGTGGGTGAGCGTCGAGTTGAGCTTGTGTTAGCGCAGGCGAGCCTTGAGCCGAGCCAAGACTTCGCGGCGAAGACCAGACACGACGCGGGCGTCGCCGGTCAGGTGGGCGTGGGCACGGGAGCCGCGCACCAACGTCACCAGCCACTGGGCGAGGCGCATAGAGCGATCCGGCGACTCCGACTGCGCTTCCATCCGAGCAAAACAGCGTCGAACGAACTCCTCCTCCGCCAAGAGCAACTTCCGGCCGCGCTCCAGCGCCGAAGACGACTCTCGCGCGAGATCACGAACGAGAGATTCCAGCGCGCCGCCATGACGGCTGAGAGCTCCAGGCGAAGCGAGACCCGACTTCACGTAGGCGTAGAGCGCGTCTTTCGGGTCGAGCTCCTCCCAGAGCGCGTGCTGCGCCGCGGAGGACTCCGCCAAAGACGCGACGACGGCGCCGGCGAAGTCCTCTTTCGTCTTGAAGTAGTAATAGACATTGCCGATGGGAACGTCTGCGCGTTCCGCGATGATCTTGATCGTCGTCGCGCGAATCCCGCCTTCGCGGAAGCACTCCGCCGCCGCTCGCACCAGGCGCTCCCGCTTCGTGCTCTTCTTGCGCGCGCGTTTTCCTGGCTTTGAGATGCTTTTCGCTGTGGCCACCGCCGCAGAGAGTCAGGCAACTAAGGCATCGGCGCAAGCTTTTCGGCGCTTGAATCCACCCTGCAGCCAGTCCAGTCTGCGATCATGCTTTTTGAGAACAAGATCGTGTGGGTCACAGGCGGCGGAAGCGGCATTGGCGAAGCCATGGCCACGGAGTTCGCTAAGCAGGGTGCGAAGGTGGTCGTCTCCGGTCGCCGCAAGGAGCGCCTCGACGCCGTCGTCGCCAAACTTGGCGAAGAGCGCTCCCTCGCGCTCCCCCTCGATGTGACTGACGAAGAGGCGGTTCACGCAGCTGCCCAGGCGATCAAGTCCCACTTCGGCGGCCTCGACGTGACCGTTGCGAATGCTGGCTTTGGTGTAGCCGGTCGCATCGAAAAGCTGAGCGCCGAGGACTGGCGCCGTCAGTTCGATGTTAACGTGGTCGGTCTGACGACGACGGTCCGGGCCTCGCTGCCGCTGCTTCGTGAGCGAAGCGGACGCATTGCGCTTCTAGGAAGCGTGATGAGTCAGCTGACCGTTCCTGGGAGTGGCGCCTACGCTGCGAGCAAGTACGCCGTCCGCGCCATCGGCCAGACTCTCTCGATGGAGCTCGCCGGAAGTGGTGTCAGCTGCACGACGATCCACCCGGGGTTCGTGGAAAGCGAGATCGGCCAGGTCGACAACGGCGGCGTTTACGATGAGGGCCGCAAGGACCCTCGGCCGCAGCGTTTCATGTGGACCTCAGCCCGCGCGGCGAAGGTCTGCGTTCGGGCTATCGCGTCCCGCAAGCGCGAGTTCGTGTTTACGGGTCATGGTCGCGTCGCGGCGTTCCTGGGTCGGCATTTTCCTGGCCTGAATCACCTCGTCGGCGCGCGCAGCGGTGGCTCCAAGCAGCTCCCCAAAGGGTAGCCGGCGTCTCCTTAGGCTTCTGCTAGGCTCCTGTCGTGCGAATGGGCTCGACTAAGGCTTGGCTCCTAGCCAGCATGCTCGTCGCGAGCGCCGCCCACGCGCAATCTGATGGCGGCGTCGCCGACGCGGGCGTCGACGCCGGCGTGGAGGACGCAGGCGCGGGCGCCAGCGAGACGGACGCCGGCGCGAACTCTAGCGCGGACGACGCGGGTCTTTCGGACGTGCCAAGCATGGACGCCGCGGCGGCGTCGCCGGAAGAGTCACCCGCAGCAGAGGCCCCCGCAGCAGAGGCTCCGGAGCCCGCGAACGTTCCTCCCCGTACAGAGCCCGCTCGGCCTTCGGAAGGTGAGAGCCTCTACCCAGAAGAAGAACACGCCGAGCCTGGCATGGAAGAGCGCGTGCGCTACTTCCTCGAAGGAATCGAGGTTCGTGGGCCGGATCGCCGCACTCGCAGCCGCGTGATCCAAAGCTATATCCCGCTCCAAGTCGGGGACATCGTCGACCCTGAAGATCCGATGATCGAGGCCATTGAGTGGCGACTTCGGGGAACGGGCTGGTTCTCTCAAGTGAGCGTTCACCTTGAACGAGGGCAGCGCCGAAACTGGGTGGTGCTCGTCGTGGACGTTGTCGAGCGGAACACCATCGTCGTCGAGCAGCTCACCTTTGGCATCTCCGAGGGACTCAACGGCAGCCTCGATCTCGACGTGGACCGTCACTTCTACGCGGGCGCGACCATCGCCGAAACCAATCTCCTGGGCACCGGCGCTCGTCTCGCGCTCAGCGGCCTTGGCTCCAGGCGAGCGCGCGGGCTGCGTCTCGAATACGAAGACCCCCGCCTGCTCCCAGGCCAAATGGCTCTTCGCGCGTCGTTTTTCTACAACAACGCCCGCGAGTACTTCGGAAATGAGCCCCTCGTCGAGAGCATCTGCCCCGAAGAAGTGCCCGAGTGCGAGCCCAACAACGCCGTGGTGTTCTACAAGCGCGGCGGGATCTCCATCGGCACCGGTAGGAACCTTGGCTCCTCCACCCGCCTGACCATCGACTGGCGCGGCGAGCTCATCGATGTGAGCGCGCTCCCTGAATGGGCCAGCGAGGACCGAGGCGGCATCGTCCAGCCGATCGACTTTGCAATTCAGTCCGGGCTGAGCCGCGTGTCCTCCCTGCGTGCGCGTCTTACCTACGACCGCCGCGATGACCCGGCGATGACCACCCGCGGCACGCATTTCCGCCTCGGCGCGGACCTGGCGTCGGGCGCCATCGGAAGCAACTATGATTTCCTGCGGATGCAGCTCTCGCTGCGCCATTGGGTTCCGCTGGGACGAGGCCACAGCGTGCGCTTCGGCGGTTTCGTCGGCGCGATCTTTGGTGACGCGCCTTTCTTCTACAAGTTCCACGTCTCCGATTTCTCGGACTTCATTCCTGGTCGCTACCTCGAGATGCAGCTGGATCGCCGACCCGCCGCGGACGTGTTCAACACCTCCATCGCCGTGATGCGTCAGCAAGAGCTCGCCGCCCGCGCCGACGTTCAATACGAAGCGCCGCTCTACGACCGTGGCCGAGGCGTCCTCCGCACTCTCCGCGCGTACCTCAATATCGGCGTCTTCGCTCTCGGAGACCGTCGGGACTTCCGGACCGGGCTTCCTGGCTACCGAGGCTTCTCGCGCTTTCCTCTGGATCTCACCGTCGACCTCGGCCTTCGCTTCGATCTGAGCTTTGGCGTGTTCCAAATCGGTTTCTCTAACGTGCTGGGTTTCATCAACCTGTGACACGGCGTTTTCGAACTTTCGTCGTGGTCCTGGGTCTGGCCCTTCTCTCGACGGTGGCGCTCGCTCAGCTTCGAACCCGGCGCGTCGGGGTGCGTTGGGAGAATGGCGTGCCTCAAGTGAGCGTTGGTCTGCGAGACCTCGTCTCAAGCCGCGTGCGCCGTGAGCTTCAGAGTGGGCTTCGCAAACGCATCGTCGTCACCGCCCAGGCGTACCGTGTGGGCAACTCTCGGGCCTTGGCCACACGCACGTTCTCCTGCGCGGTTACCTACGACCTGTGGCAGGAGTCCTACGTCGTGCGCATCGGCTCTCGCTCCGAGGTCTTCCAGGAGCTCCGCCAGGTCGTCGACCGATGCCTCTCTATTCGTGGGCTCCCCGTGGGCCAAGCCGACCAGTACGAAAACGTGCATGGGCGGGACATCTTCTTCGCCGTCCGAGCGGAGTTCGACCCCATCGATCCCATTCGATGTCGCGAGATGCTGCGCTCGAGTGGTGGTGGCGGCGACCCCATCGGGCCCATCGTCGTCAACATCGTCAGGCGTGATATTTGCCAGGCGGACCGCGTCGTGGAGTTTCGCTCACCGGTCGTGACGTGCCCGTGACCCCGCCAAAGACCAGGGCCAAGCCGAAGCGACGGAAGAGCCGTCGTCGCTTTGGTCGCTTTGAGACCAAGATCCTCGGCGCCATGTGCCTCGTCGCCTTGGGTCCTCTCATCGGCGGCCTCGTGTTTGGTCGCTCGGTTCTTCAGGACGCATACGCCCTCGGCGTCAACGAACGCTTCGCGGGCCAGCTTCATCGCGCCGTCGATATTCACCGTACCTACCTCGTCGCCCTGCGCGAAGGCGGTGAACGCGCCGCGGACGCCGTCGCTGGTTCACACACGCTTCGCGGCATGCTGGAGAGCGCGCCGCGTGAGGCCATCGAAGCTCACCTTCAATCCAGGCTTCAGCGCTACGACGGTATTGCCCGTTTCAGGGTCCTCGAAGGAGACGAAGTGCGTGCCGAGGCGGAGGACCTCGCGCGCCTCGGCGATAGTTTTCGCGAGCTCGTTCAACGACGCGACGTGGAGGTCGGTGGCCGCGAGTTCGTCATCGAGACCGTCGCCACCGCTCCCGAGAGCGCCTTCGACGCCTTCCAGCAGGCCGGCGCCGACGCGGAACTCTACGACCGCCTCGAGGCCCAAGGCGCCAACGTGTCGGACGTGTACCTTTGGGTTTATATCGCGTTCTTGGCCCTGGTCATCGTCTTCGCTCTCGCCTTGGCGGTGTTCGTCGCACGGCGCATCACCAAACGCGTCACGGTGCTGGCGGCTGCGACGCGCCGCTTGGGTGGCGGCGATATGAATGTCACGGTTCCTCGGGAGTCCCAGGACGAAGTTGGAGAGCTCGTCGAGGCCTTCAACACCATGGTTGAAGACCTGCGCCGCTCCCGCGAGCGAATCGACTACCTCAAACGCATCGGCGCCTGGCAGGAGTTCGCGCGGCGCCTCGCCCACGAGATCAAAAACCCGCTCACGCCGATTCGCCTCGCCGCGCAAGAGATCCACCGCAGCTACGACGGCGAGGATGAGCGCTTCTCCCAGAAGCTCTCGGACGCCAAGGAGATCATCGAGGAGGAGGTCGAGACCCTGCGGCGCCTCGTCGGCGAGTTCAGCAGCTTTGCCAAGCTCCCCTCGGCGGCTCTCGAAGCTGCGGATCTCAACGAGTTCGTCTCGGACCTGGAGCTCGCCATCACCACCATCGCCATCGACGTCTTTCCCGAGGAGCCGCGACCAGCGACGAAGATTCGGCTGGCGCCGGTGGAGAGCCTGCCTGTACAGATCGACGCGATGATGCTGAAGCGCTGTGTCGACAACCTCGTGCGTAATGCGCTCCAGGCCATGCGCGGCGGCAAAGGGTCCATCGTGCGGGTTTCTGTCGAGGACGATGGCGAAGACGCCTGCATCTCCGTGGAGGATGACGGCCCCGGAATCCCCAAAGGGGACTGGGAGTCGATCTTCGATCCCTACTTCACGACCAAATCGGACGGCACCGGACTCGGTCTCGCTATCGTCAAGAAGGTGATCTTGGAGCACGAGGGCAGCATCACCTGCGAGAAGTCCTCCCTTGGCGGCGCCCGCATGGTGATTCGGGTTCCTCTTTCGTCGAGATGATATGAAGAGCGACGTCCTCCGCCTACTGCCGGCTTTTGCCCTCATCGTCGCCGTCGCGACGGGTCTGGCTTTTTGGACAGAACGTGCCGCGCCAGCCCCGGACTTTACGCTGGACGTCATCGCCGGAGAGGGCCTCGGCGACCGCGTGTCCCTCGCAAATCTGCGTGGGGAGGTGGTCGTTCTGGAGTTTTGGGCGTCTTGGTGCAGTGCCTGCCGACGCTCCGTTCCCGCGCTGAACGAATTTCACGAGCGTCTCCCAGAGGTTCAAATCTACGGAATTACGTCCGAAGGGCTGACGCCAGCGGAGATTCGAGCGGCCCACGAACACTTCGGGTTCGATTTTCCGTCCCTTCGAGACGATGAGGGCCTCTCCCAGGTGTTTGGCGTCGAAGCCCTGCCCACAGTAGTGGTTATTGACCAAGAAGGTCGGGTTCAATGGCACCAAATGGGGACTGTTTCGACCGACGAACTGCTCGAACAAGTGCGGCCATTTACCTCGGAGTAGATGGTTTTGGGGGATGACTCTTGATCCTATGAGAGCTGATTGGTAACGTTCGCCGCCCCGGCTTCTCACAAAGCCGGCCGGTTTTGGCCGGAAAACGGGAGGATTGGCTTGGTTCAGCAGCTTCAGGGTGCGAGTTTAGAAAGTCGCGTCGCGCGCTACCAGGAACTTCGAAAAGCAGTCCCACCTGCGGTTCTCGAAGATTTCGACAAAAACCTAAAGATGTCATGGATTTACCATGACAGCGCGATCGAGGGCGTCGTCTACACGCAAGACGAGCTCATGTCGGCGATTGCGGAGGAGGAGCCCGAAGACGGTGCTCTTACCCCCGTCTACGACGAGATCCGCAATCACCTTCGAGCCATCGCGATGCTCGAAGAGTACGCCGAGAAGAAGCGGTTTTCGCTGAGTCTCGACGTCATCAAGAAGCTCTACGCCGTGCTCGCGCCGGAAGAGCTCGAGGGCAAAGGGCAGCCGACATACCGCAAGGATATGCCGCTACACCGGCTCTATTTCCACGAGATCTCTCAGCCCGAGAAGATCTCGTACAAGATGCGTCAGCTTGTGACTTGGATGAACGCGCCGGAGACGAAGCGCTCCACCCACGCGGTTCGTTTGGCTTCAAGAGCCCACGCCCAGCTGCTGCAGATCTATCCTTTCCCGCGTCAGAGCGGCAAGGTCGCACGCCTTGTGCTCAACCTGATTCTGATGCGCCAGGGTTACCCGCCCGTCGTGTTCCACGCGACGCAGCGTCAGCGCTACTACGAGGCCCTGAAGAACAACGAAGATGCCGTGGCAAACTTCGTCAACCAGGCCCTCATCGCCAGCGCTGAGAGCAGCATCGCCTACCTCGAAGAGGTCGTCGCGAACCTCGAGGCCGAACAAGCCAAGAAGTAGTCGCCAGCAACGCACCGCGAATGGTGCGTTGTGGGGACGATCAGGGAGCCGCGAAGCCGGCGGGGAGCAGCACTTCGTAGCTGCCGTCGTCGTCGATGCGTGAGCGGGCCACTTCAACGTAGCGTTCGCCGCTGAGGGCGAAGGCCCGAACTTCCAGGCCCGCCAACTCGACGTCGTTGGCGTCGCGTACCATGCCGTGCACGGGGACCGGCGCGGTCACTTGGTAGTTGGAGATGAGCGTGGAGTCGACGGCGCCCACGGCGAGGTCCGGGGCGACGATCCAAGCAAAGCCCGTCTCCACCCCGGGACGCATGAAGAGGTCGTAGCTGCCCACATCGAGGAGCAGTGCGAAGCGGCCGGTCTCGTCGGTCACGGACTCGCTGGTGCGGTTTCGCGTGGAGTCAGCGACGGCGGCGCGGGCCTCCACGGGCACGTCTGAAAGCGCCTCGGATGTCGTGTTCGCCAGGACGCTTCCGCCCAGCTGGGTTCGGCGTTCCACGCGGAAGAGCTGGCCGCGAATGATCTGGTCGTCCATGGACGGTGTGATGCGAACAGACTCCGTGCTGACAGCGAAGCTCAGGTCTGTGGGCGTGATGGTCACGTCGTAGTTGCCAGGCAGGAGCGTCGTTGTGAAGCGGCCCTCGGTGGCGACGACGTTCGCTCGGAAGGAGCCACGCAGGCCACTCTCTTCATCGGCGACGTCGTTCGAGACAAACTCCAACGTCGCGTCGGCGGCGCCCCCGGCGGCGTCTTCGACGGTGCCCTCGTATTCGACGGTCCGAACGGCGGGCACCCGAATGCGTAGGTCTTCAGAGAGGAGGCTTGGGTCCGCCTCGATGGTGGGGAAGAGCGGCCTGGCGCCCGCGGCGCTGACGCGGAGGACATAGGGTCCGCTCGCCTCGCCGATGACCAAGGTGAATAGGCCTTCTTCATCCGTGACACTTGTGGAGGACACTACTGTGCCTTCTTCATCGATGGCGCGAACCACGAGGCCTTCTTCCGCCGTGGCCGTCATGTCCGTCATGCTCACGACGCTGCCCTGGAGGGTGCATCGATCGGTACGGGTCGCCCCGCACACATCACGAAGCTCTTCGCCGTAGGGGAACATCGCGCGCCAGATTGCGCTCTGGACACCCGCGATAGGCTCTGGCGTCACGAGCTGATTGACGACACGAAGGGGCGGCAGCCGGCGCTCCCATGGCTCTTCGTCCCCGTCTTCGGCGAGGGCGACGGAGGGGCGGACGAGCACATCGTAGGCTTGCCCCGCTTCGAGGCGTGCGATGTAGTCCGCTTCGTTTCCTTCGTCGTCCACCATGGGCTCGTCGAAGGTGTTCGTTCGGATGACGACGCTTGGCAGACCGGGCAATCCGGCGCGGGAGAAGACGAGCTCAGCGGCGACGCGCTCCTCGCCAAAGCGAACCTGGCCGCGAACCTCCACGTAGCCGGGCACCGCCAGGTCGAGCTCTTGAGGCGACGTGACCTGATAACTCTCGCTCGTCCAAAGCGGGCGCACATCGGTGGTTTCCGTCGGAACGACGCGGAAAACGACCTGGATTGGGTCCGTGGCCGTCGACACACAGCGCGCTTCGACGCACTGCGCTGGGCCGCACTCGGCGTCGGTCGCGCAGAGATTGACCGCCTGCATCGGCGGGCCGCCAAAGCTGCACGCACCCAGCAGCGAGAGCAGCAGCGCACTTCGAAGGGTGCTCATTGTGTGCATCCTCTCAAGTCGATGGGTTCACCGCCGGAGGACGTCACCGCGACCCACCACACCGCCGAGTGCACGTCGCCTTCTTCCACGGGCACGCGCACATCCAGGAACTCTTGGGACACGAGCAGCTCGATCTTCACGCAGCCCGAGTCACCCAAGAAGCCGACCTGCACACGAATGGTGGTGCTGCGCTCGACGGACTCGGTCATCGTCGGCGAGATGGTGTTGTTCAGCTGTTGCGGGACGAAAATCGACGTGCCGTCGCGGCGGATGACGAAGACCTGGGTTTGAAGCCGGGTTTTGACGTTTGCGTCCCGAATGATGACGTCGAACTCAAGGTCCTCGGTGACCTCATCCCGGTTGATCTGGACGATGCGGTTGAGCGGATAGACCGCGTCCGGCGTGCTCACCACCGACGACGGGTAGTTCCGCGGCTGGGTGTTGTCGATGGAGTCCGTGACGAGGCAGCTCATGAGGGTCGTTGACGCGATCGCGAAGGTGATGATTCGCATCGTCCTTCTGATGGTTGCAACCCGCATGCCGACCGAAGCCTACTCATAGACCACGCAAAGGATCGACGTTTTTGCGTGATCTGGTGATCTGAGGGCGAATTAGCGAGGCCGGGCCCCTACGGACCCTGACATTCCTGTCCGGGCCACGGCATCGGCACACACTCGGGTCAACTCGACTGAATTGCGTCCAGCGTCGACGATTTCCAGTTAGGCTGCGCGTCATGCCGAACCTCAAATGGATCGTGCCCGAAGGCCGCCCCCTCGCCTTCCCTGTCTATAAGACCATCACGACCATCGGTCGTGCTGCGACGAACGACGTGTCTATCACCGAGTCGTCGGTCTCTGATTTCCACGCTCAGCTCGTCTTCGACGGTCGAGACTTCAACCTGTCCGAAGCGGACGGCGACGGAACGATTCAGGTCAACGGCAAGAAGAAGCGTCGCACGAAGATCTTCCACAACGACCGACTGCTCCTCGGCGACGTCGAGCTGACCTTCTCGATCTACGACGAAGTCATCGAGAACACATCTGGAGATCCCGCCGGCGCCGAGCTCGCGGGCATGGTCAAGCTCAGCGAGTTCAACCGGAAGCTCTTGGAGATCCGTTCCGTCCCGGACCAGATTCGCGCGCTCCTCGACGCCGTCATCGACGTGACCTCCGCCGCCAAGGGTTTCGTGATCTTGCTCGAGAACGGCGAACCCCGCGTCGCCGCCGCACGGAACGTCGAAGGCAGTGACGTCGAGCGAGACGCCACGCACCTCTCCGACAGCATCATCCAGCAGTGCATCGAGAGTCGCCAGCCGCTCATCGTGAGTGACGCGTTGAACGACACGATGTTCAAGACGAGCAAGAGCGTCATGAGCCTGAAGCTCTGCTCCGTGATGGTCGCGCCGCTGATCTCCCAGGGCCAAATCCTAGGTCTCATCTACGTCGGGAACGACAACGTGGTGAGCCTCTTTGAGGAGTCGTCGCTGGACGTTCTGACGATCTTCGCGGGTCAGGCGTCGCTGATTCTTCAGAACGCGATCCTCCTCGACGAGCTTCAGCTCGACAAAAAGCGAATGAAAGCAGCACTCGATGATCGCCGCTTTGGTGACATCATCGGTTCCTGCCCGAGCCTCCTTGATGTGTTCTCCAAGGTGGAGAAGGTCGCTGGCACAGACATCAGCGTGCTCATCACCGGCGAAACGGGCACCGGCAAGGAGCTCATCGCCCGCGAACTACACCGTCGCTCGGGCCGCGCAAAGGGTCCCTTCGTGGTCGTCAATTGCGGCGCGATCCCCGAGAACCTCATGGAGTCGGAGCTCTTCGGCCACGTACGTGGTGCGTTCACCGGAGCTGTTGCGACGCGCACGGGCAAGTTCCAACAGGCCGACGGCGGCACGCTCTTCCTCGACGAGATCGGCGAGATGCCGCTCTCTCTCCAGGTGAAACTTCTCCGCGCGCTTCAGGAGCGCGTCGTCATGAAGGTCGGCGACAGCAAGGCGGAGAAGGTCAACATTCGAATCGTCGCCGCGACGAACCGTGACCTGGAAGTCGAGATTCGTGAGTCACGTTTCCGCGAAGACCTCTTCTACCGACTCAACGTCGTGAACCTTCATTTGCCCCCGCTTCGCGAGCGAGGCGACGACGTCACGGTCATCGCCAAGTACCTCCTCAACAAACACGCTGGTGAGTACCAGGTCAACGTGAAGGGCTTCACGCCGGGCGCCATGGCGGCGATGCGCAAGTACACCTGGCCCGGCAACGTCCGGCAGCTGGAAAACCGCATCAAGAAGGCGCTGGTGCTCGCGGACAAGACCCTCGTCGGGCCGGAAGACATCGACCTGAGCGTCGACTCTTTGCCGTCCATCGCTCCCCTCGCCGAGGCGCGCGAGGACTTCACGCGAAAGTACATCTTGGATGTCCTCGAGCAGAACAACGGGAACCGAACCAAGACCGCTCGGGATCTTGGCGTCGATCCACGTACCGTCTTTCGTTACCTCGAACGGGAGCCAGACGCCCCCGAACCAGGCGGCTGATCGCCCCTAAATGACGGGTCGAGGATCATGAGCGCAGTTCTCGCGTACGAGAATATCCAGAAGCACTACGGCGACTACAAAGCCCTCGGCGATGTGTCCCTTGAGGTGCACCCTGGCGAAGTGTTCGGGCTCCTCGGACCCAACGGCGCAGGCAAGACCACGCTCATCCGCATCGGCCTCGATATTCTGCGGCCCGACAGCGGCAAGGTGACGCTCTTCGGCAAGCCCCTCGACCGAAACGCCCTCTCGCGGGTCTCATACCTTCCGGAAGAGCGCGGTCTCTACAAGAAGACCGGCGTCGTGGACATGCTCATCTACCTCGGGGTTCTTAAGGGAATGCCGCGCAAACAAGCGAAAGAGCGAGCGCTCGTTTGGCTGGGTCGCCTCGGCCTCGGCGAAGCTGTGGACAAGACCATCGATGCCCTCTCCAAAGGCATGACGCAGAAAGTGCAGCTTATCGGCGCGCTCTTTGGCGAGCCGGAGATGTGCATTCTGGATGAGCCCTTCAGCGGCCTCGACCCTGCGGCGACGGCGCTCGTCAAAGAGCTCATCAGCGAACGTCGCCAGAACGGCCTGTCGACGATTTTGAGCACGCACATGATGAACCAGGTGGAGGCGGTGTGTGATCGCGTGGGGGTCATCCACGCCGGCGAACGCGTCGTCTACGGACCTATCGACGAGGTGCGCCAAGAGCACTCGTTGCCGGAGCTCTTTCTCCGCACGGATGCTGCGCCGCCGGACATCGACGATGCGACGGTCCGCGAAGAAGACGGCGGCTACGTGGTGACCCTTGAAGGTTCGCTGCTAGCGCCGGACTACCTGAGCGCCATCGTCGGCAAGGGCGCCCGCGTTCAGCACATGGAACCTCGCGTGGCGACGATGGAAGAGATCTTCCTGCGCGTCACCGGCGAAGCGCTCCCCAGCGCGGCGTCCTCTTCAACGGCGTCCCCTTCAACAGCGTCCCCTTCAACAGCGTCCCCTTCAGCAGCGTCCCCTTCAGCAGCGTCCGAGACAGACGAGGAGAGCTCGTGATTCGCGCCTCCAAAGTCCGCGCCGTGGCTCGCTTTGAGTTTGGCACCGCCGTCCGACGCAAAGCGTTCATCCTCGTCACTTTCGGGCTGCCTATCTTCTTTGCGTCGGTGGGCGGTGGCCTCGGCGTCATTCAAACGAAGTTCCTCGTCGACCAGATGAACATCGTGGGCGTCGCCGGCGTGGTGGACGAGAGCGGCGTTCTCGCGGACGAGCCAATCTGGGAAGAGGTCTCGGAACTCGACGATGAGCACCGGACCCTCACGGAATCACGGGGCGTCACGACGCCCGTTCTCGGCGTGGAGAAGACCGTCTTCGCGCTCTACGCGGACCGCGACGCTGCCATCGCCGCGGTGTTGGATGAGACCCTCGACCAGGGAGCGTACGTCATCCCGGATGACTACATCGCCACCGGAACGGTGCTCTTCTACGACCGCGACGCCACCGGCGCGATGGGCGCCGCGCGTCGCGCCACCGTCGACCCGGCGCTTGCCCGCCTCATCCGTGATCGAATCCTGCGCAACGTTGCGTCCGACGAGATCCGGGAGCGCATCCTCTCGCCTTTGGACATCGAGGGAGTCGTCGTCTCGCCCGGTGGCGCCGAACGAAGCGACGACAAACGCTCCCTCGAGACCCTCTTTCGCGTGGGCGTGCCTTTCTTCCTGGGCATGTTCCTCCTCACCGCGCTCCTCTTCTCCAGCGGATACCTCGTCCAGACGGTGGCCCTCGACAAAGAGAGCAAGATCATCGAAGTGCTCCTCAGCTCGGCGGACCCGGATGAGATCCTCCTCGGAAAGCTCCTAGGCCTTGGAGGTGCGGGATTACTCCAGTTCTTCGTCTGGAGCGGCATGGTGCTTCTCGGCGCCAGCAGCGCAGCCCAAACGCTCACGGCGCTGGAGATCGAATTGCCGTGGCTCGCGCTCTCGTTTGCCCCGGTTCTCTTCGTCCTCGGCTACCTCTTCATCGGCAGCCTGATGCTCGCCACGGGCAGCCTCGGCAGCGGCATCGCCGAGAGCCAGAAGCTGACCATGGGCTGGGCGCTCCTCGCGCTCGCGCCGATGTTTGTCCTCGTGATGCTCATCGAAGAGCCCGGCGGGACCCTCGCCCGCGTGATGAGCATCGTGCCCTTCAGCTCGCCGCTCACGCTCATCGTGAGGCTCTCCATCGACCCCGACGGAGTTCCCATCTGGGAGATCATCCTCAGCGTGACGGTGCTCCTTTTATCGACGTGGGCAGCTATCCGCCTCGGCGCGCGCCTCTTCCGCCTCGGTATCCTGATGACGGGTTCGCGGCCATCCTGGCGAGAGATCGCCCGGCAAATGCGCCTGGACCGCTAGACCTTCAAGGACTCGCCGGGTTTCGCTTCGTCCCCTTCAAAGTCCCAGCAGAGCACTTCGTCCGCTTCGACGTCCAAGAGGATGAATCCCGGGGGCTCATGGTCTCCGCCATGCTCCACGAGGGTCCCGGCGTTGATCACCGTTAGACCTTCGAAGGTGCGGACCATGCGCTGGTGGGTGTGGCCACCGAGCATGAAGCGAAGGCTCGTGTCGAGGAGCAGTGGACGCAGCGAAGAGATGACGGCCTGAAGCGCGTAGCCGCGGGTGTCCGGACGTAGGTTGGCCATGTCGTCCTCGCCCACGCCGTGGCAAACGAGCAAACCACCCTTGGGCGTCTCGAAGCGACGCGTCGGAGGCAGCGCTCTCAGAAACGAGCGCGAGGTCTCGTCGGTCTCGAGCGTCGCGCCTTTGAGCTCGCGCATTTCGCCGGTCAAAAACCAGCGCTCGTGGTTGCCTGCGATGGTCTGCACGTCGTGGGCTTTCAGGAGTTCGACGCAGCGCTCGAGGCTGCCGCGTCCATCGACGATGTCGCCAACTTGTATGAGCGTGTCCGCGCCGGCTTCCATGAGCGTGGTGATACTCGTCTCGAGTCGCCCATCTTCACAGTGAACGTCTCCGATCACTCCCCACCGAATGCCCTTCCCCACTTGGCCATTCTATACGCCGCGCGGGCTTCTCGACGAGATTTCGTTCCCCAAGAGGGATCGCCTCCGGGAGCGTCTGGCCCCTGCTATGCTTCCACCCATGCCCCGTTTCACCCTCGTCGCGCTCGTCTTCGCCCTCGCCTGCGGAGATGACTCCACGCTCCCCGTCATGGACAGCGGGGCGTCCGACGCTGGAACCGATGCTTCGAGCCGCGACGCCGCGACGAGCGATGGAGGCGGCGATGTGGGCCCGGACGCCGGCCCCATGGAAGACGCCGGCCCCGACGCTTCCGAACCGGATGCAGGCCCCGTCATCCTGACGCCCCGCGTTCCGGAACCCGAAGGCGCATGCCCCGACTTTATGACCAACGGCGCGCGCGTCGGCGGGCTCTCCATCGAGTTCGTTGCAGGCGAACCCACGGACGTGCCCGGCCCTCTCCTCGTCGCTTGGCACGGCACCGGGGGAAGCGGACGTCAGATGCTCAGCGGCATTCCTCAATCGGTTCGGCGGAGCATCGTCGAACAAGGCGGGATCATCGTGGCACCGAGCGACAACGGAAGGGCACGTGAAGGCGCGTCCCCGAATGGCGTCTGGTACGAGACATCGGACCTCGTCCTCGTCGACCAGCTCGTCGCCTGCGCCGTTGCCGAGCACAACATAGATCCTGCTCGCATCCACGTCACGGGCTGCAGCGCAGGCGGACTCATGGCCGGCGCCATGGCGGCGGACCGTTCAAACTACGTGGCGTCCGCGCTCCTGGAGTCCGGCGGCTTGCTCGGACCTCGTCCCCTTCAGAACCCGGCGTACGCTCCCGCGGTCATCTCGAACCATGGTGGCGCACGCGACGTCGTGGTCATCCCTTTCGAGTCTACGAGCGCAGAGCTCAACGACCTCGTCGTGGAGAACGGCGGTTTCGCCGTCGATTGCAACCACGGCATCGGCCACTGCCGTTCGCCCGCCGACCTCATCGAGCGCGGCTGGGACTTCTTGGAAGCCCACCCCTACGGCACAAGCCGTCCGTATAGCGAGGGGCTCCCCGACGACTTCCCAAGCTACTGCTCCATTTGGCCCGCCGAATAGCGCGGTTTTCATAGCGAGATTGAAGCGCGGCCTCGTATCATAGATGGACAACTCAGCCCCAGAAGCTCTGAAGCAGCTCGCAATGTCGCTCGAAGATGCGGTCATCGCCGGAAACGAAGACGAGCTAACGAAGCTCACGCTTCGCGCCATGCGGGCGGCGGATACGGCGAGGCAACTTTGGGCCGTCGCCACGCTCGGGCCACTGAAGGAGGCGACGCTTGGAGAGGATGTGTTCCCGCCCGTGGTCCTCGATTGCGTTGTTGAACGAGCACTGACGTTCACAAAGTCAGCAGACCGAGCGAGTGCCATCAGCCTTGCGGCACGAATGACCACGTTCTCCCCCGTGGCTCTCGTGGACAAAGACGCTTCTATTGATGACAAGCCGAGCCTCCTCGACGCCCTGAAGAAACACCGAGACAAGTTCTGCGCGGAGCTTTCCTCGTCGCAGGCCTCGGTGCGAGCGGCGGCTGCGCTGACCCTTGGACGCTGCGGGCACAAGGGTGACGCCGACCTACTCATGCTCAAGTTCGGTTCCGGCGCCGAAGCCGGCGCGCGCCTCGTCGCAGCTGCCGCGCTGGGAGCTAGCGTGTCGGAGCAAGCAGAGCGCTTCTTGGCCGACAAGAACCTCGTCACCCGAACATGCGCTGCATGCGCCATTGGCCTGGTGTCCGAGCTAGACGGAGAAGCCTGCGACGTGCTCGCTGACGCCATGGTGTCCAAACAGAAGCTGCCATCCACCTGGGGCTGGCGATGGCGCTTCGGGACCTCTGCCCACACGGGAACCATGGCCGCCACGCTACTTCGCCATTCGAAAGTGAGCGAGCCCTCACGAATCGTCGACGCACTCTCAGGCCTCGAGGAGCTTGACCAAGCTTCCGCGGACGTTCTCGGACGACTTGCCTTCGCGTCTCCTCCGAAACTCGGCGTGACGATGGAAGACCTTGATGACGCTGGTCGGAATGCACTCCGTGCACTCTGCCGAGTAGAACGAGGCGTACAGGTGCGAAGCACAGTGCATCGTTTGGGTCTGCCGAGCGTGCGGCACATCGAAGAACTCATCGACGAGCATCCGCCTTTCTTCGCAACGACGAATGTCCTCGTGGGTGGCCAGGCAAAGCGGTGGCATGTCGCTCGGGTTTGGCGCGAATGTGCGCGCAAGAACGTACCCCACGAAGATGCCCTTGCAGCGATCTCGGCAGTGCTCTCTGAGGCTCAGGTGTACGAAGCACTGGTCCTCGCCCAGGCGCACATCGGTTTCGCAACGCGCACTCCAGAAGACCAGGAACGCTCCCTCGAGCTTGTGGTTAGCTTGTTCGAAGGACTGAAAGGCAAGAACTTCCCTCTCCGTCAAAAGCTAGGAAAAGCCTTGGCGAGGCGGGGGCGCGGTCTCTACAGATTACACCTCGCCGTTGGGGCCCTCGTCGCGTTTGGCGCTGAGCTGCCGTCGGAGTTTGACGAGGTTCTGGCAATGGGCCTCGTGCTCACACAAGCGAAGCAACCCGTGGGCCGATTGCTCGCTGCGTTGGACGACGAGCGGCGGGCAGAGATTGGGTCCGACGTCGAATCACGGCGCGTCTAGCAGGATCTGCCGCAATGGGCGGAGTGAATTGAAAAGAAGGGACTAGAGCTTGGGCAGCTGAAACGTCGCTTTGTCCACGAAGTCCTGCATGGCCGGGATGTTCTGGCGCGTGAAGTCCTCGGTGGAGCCCACCCACCGGATCTTCCCTTCGAAGAGAAAAGCGAAACGGTCGCTCGTCTCGTAAGCGGCTTTGAGGTTGTGGGTCGCGACGATGGTCGTCACGTCCAGCGTGTCGCGGAGCGCGAGCATCAAGCGATTGACGCGCGTGACGTTGATGGGGTCCAGCCCTTCGGTGGGCTCGTCGTAGATCACCGCCTCGGGATGGAGCGCCACGGCGCGGGCCAAGCCCACGCGCTTCTTCATGCCGCCGGAGAGACTCGCGGGTGCCATCGCTTCAATGCCCGGCAGGCCAACAGCGGTCAGGGACTCCGAGACGCGGGACTCCATGTCTTCTTCTTGCATGGAGCCCATCTCACGAAGGCCGTATTTCACGTTGTCCATCACGTCCATGGAGTCGAAGAGCGCGGGTTCCTGAAAGGAGATCCCGACGCGCTTTCGAACGGCGAACCAGTCTTGTTCCGAGAAGTTCGTGACGTCCTCTCCGTCGAAGATGATCTCGCCTTCATCCGGTTCGATGAGGCCGATGAGCATCTTGAGAAGCACGCTTTTCCCAGAGCCGGAGAGCCCGATGAGGGTGATGACCTCTCGTTTGTGGATCTCGAGGTCGACGCCAGTGAGCACTTCCAGCCCGTCGAAGGACTTCTTCACGCCTCGGAGCTGAAAAAGTGGCTTCATCCGGTCTAAAGCCTACGCGGAAAGAACGCTTCGGCCACCCAGGTAAGGTCGCAAGGCCTCGGGAATGACGATGCTGCCGTCTTCTTGCTGACCTTGCTCCAAGATCGCGACGAGGGTCCGGCCAAGGGCGAGACCTGAACCGTTGATGGTGTGCAGGTAGACAGGCTTGGCCTTCTTCCCACCCTCCGTTACAGGCCGGTAGCGGGCGTTCATGCGACGCGCCTGGAAATCGCCGAACCATGAGCAGCTGGAGATCTCTCGGAACGCGTTCTGACCGGGGAGCCACACTTCGATGTCGAAGCACTTCTTGGCGCCGAAGCCCATGTCCCCCGCGCAGAGCTCGACGACGCGGTAGTGAAGCCCAAGCTTCTGAAGCACGGCCTCCGCGTGAGCGGTGAGCTTCGCATGCTCGTCCATCGCCGTCTCCGGCGTGGCGAAACGAACGAGCTCCACCTTGTCGAACTGGTGCTGGCGGATGAGGCCGCGGGTGTCGCGACCGTAGCTGCCAGCTTCGCTGCGAAAACACGCGGAGTAGGCGGTGTAAGCACGCGGGAGGCTGGCTCCGTCGATGAGCTCGCCGGCGAGCAGATTCGTCACGGGCACCTCCGCCGTGGGACAGAGATAGAGGTCGCTCGTGGCCTCGTTTTCTTTGGCCCAGTCGTCGTCCTTGGCGATCTTGAACGCATCTTTGCCAAACTTCGGTAGCTGGCCCGTGCCAAAGAGCGCTGTGTCCTTGAGCAGCGTGGGCACCCAGAGCTCTTCGTAGCCGTGCTCATCCACGTGCAGGTCGAGCATGAACTGCATCAGCGCACGCTCGAGTCGGGCGCCGAGGCCACGGAGAACGACGAAGCGAGCGCCGCTGATCTTTGCGCCGCCTTCAAAGTCGAGGATGCCAAGGGCTTCGCCGAGGTCCACGTGGTCTTTGGGCTCGAAGCTAAGCTCAGGCTTTGTGCCCCAAGTGCGCAGCTCCACGTTCTGCTCTTCCGTCAGGCCCTCCGGGGCGGACTCGTCCGGAAGGTTCGGGAGCTCTTTGAGGATTTGCCCAAGCGCAGCCTCGGTCTCGTTGAGCGCCGCCTCACGCTTCTTGATCTCACCGCTGACGGTGCGCAGCTCATCGCGCTTTGCGCCGAACTCCTCAGACTTCTTGTCCTTGATGGACGCCATCGCTTGGTTGGCATCATTGCGCACGCGACGCAGCTCGTCGGCGGCGGCGATCTGAGCACGTCGTTCTTCTGCGAGCTTCGCCAGACGGTCGAGGACACTTGAATCTTTGAACCCGCGGCGCGCGAGTCCGGCGCGAACAGTGTCGAGGTTTTCCGTTACGAATCGAAGGTCAAGCATGGGGAGAGATAACTAGGTCACGCGAACAAGGCCAGCCGAAAACAACCCGCCAGCTGAAACGAAGTCTTGTGCTAGAAACGCCGCATGGAACTGAGTGAAGACGAGCTGAGCGAGCTGAAGGAAATCTTCGACCACTACGACTCCGACAAGAACGGAGTCATCGACCGGAACGAGTTTCGTGCGCTTCTTAAGAGCCTCGACCCGGAGTTCAGCGAGGAAGACGTCCTCATGGGCCTCAAGGTCCTCGACGAGAACGAGAACGACGTCGTCGATTGGGACGAGTTCGTCGGCTGGTGGGGCTCGCGTTAGCCTCTCCCTGTTCTGCTCAAGGGATCAGGACGAGCTTGCCCACGGTGTTCCCGGACTCGATATCGCGGTGCGCGCGCGCCACGTCGTCCAAGGGATACTCCGTTGCGGGTGGCGGGACTATCTTCCCCTCGGCGAGCCACCCCATGATCTCACCCATGGCCTCCACGAGGATGTCGTTCCGGTCGAAGAGGTAGCTGAGGTTGAACGCCAGCACGCTGCGGCTGTCGTTCGTCATGTCGAGGGGGTTGAAGCGCGGCGTACGAACGTAGTCCGCGGCGAGCTTGAGGTAGTTCGGCCGGCCTCCGACCTTCGGCATCATCGCCGCGAAACCGTAGACGACGAGCTTTCCAGGCCGGGCGAGGTGCTCGTAGCTCTGCTTGAGCGTTGAGATCCCGTTCGCATCCAGAGCGATGTCGAAGCCGTCCGGCGCGATGCGCTCCGCCTCCCGCCACAGGTTCTGGGTGGACTTGTCGATGACGTGGTCGCAGCCATGCTCCCGCGCCGTCGCGACCTTGTGGGAGCGGCCGACAACTCCGGTGACCTTGCAGCCCAGGAGCTTGCCGAGCTGAACCAGGCTACCACCCACGCCACCGGCGGCGGAGTGAACGAGGAGATGGTCCGTGGCGCGCGGGTTGGCGAGACTTCGGAGCGCGAAGTGCGCCGTCATGAAGACCGCGGGGATCGCCGCGCCCTGGACGAAGGTCATGTCGTCGGGGAGCTCAAACACCTGGTTCCGAGGAACGGCGAGCGTTGAGGAGTAGCCATTAAAGAGAGTGACGGCGAGGACGCGCTGGCCCGGTTCCAGATCTGTGACTTCGGAGCCTACGGCGCTGACGGTCCCTGCCACCTCGAAGCCCGGCGTGATGGGCCACCCGACGAGTTCTTTGGCTGAGGCGTAGAGCCCCATGCGAATGATGACATCGGCGTAGTTGATGCCCGAGGCGTGCACCTTGATGACGACCTCTTCTGGACCTGGCGCGGGCTCGGAGATCGGCGTCACACGGAGCTGTTCATACGAGCCAGCTCGGTCGATGACGACTTTACGATTCATGGGCTCTCTTCGTCGCCCTCTTCGTCGTCGCCTTCTTCACCTTCGGCCTCTTCGCCTTCGCCTTCTTCGCCTTCGGCGGCCTCCTCGACGGCGACTTCGTCGGTGGTGTCACGTGCCTGAATGAACGCGCGCATGACCGTCGGTGAGGTGCGAACGGTGTCGAGTTCCATGTCCGGCTGTCGGTCGAGGGCTGCACGGAACGCTTCGATGGCGAGGTCGCCGCGGTCGAGGGCGACGTAGGCGATGCCTAGCTCTCGTTGAATGGTCACGACCTGGTTTCCCGTGAGCAAACGAGCGCCGAGGAGATGGTTCCCCAGAGCGACGGCTTCGGTGTAGCGACCGCGTCGCAGATGGTCGTGCAGTTCTGGCAAGCGTGCATCGATGGATGCCTGAAGTTCTCGAACGCTGTCGCCTTCGGGCTCGGCGCCGGTCTCGTCGGCGACGATGCTGCGCCCATCTTCGCTCAACGTGATGTCGCTGATGGGGATCAAGATGATCTGGCCGCGGGACACGCGGTTGCTGCGCAGGCTGTTGAAGCGCCGCAGACGTCGCGAGTGCTCCGAGCCGGAACCGTAGTAGTTCTTCGCGATGCGCAGCACGTTCTCGCTTTGACCGACGATGTGGCGAAGCGGGTAGGGCACCACGAGCTGGGCGCCTGTGTCTGGCTGCTCGTTCGTCGACCCGTGGTTGGCGTCGATGAGAACGAAGGCGCGACGCGGATCACCGTAGAACATCGTGGCGAGCTCGGACCAAGTCTCGTTCTCTTCCACGATGTGGTAGCTGACGTAAGGAATCTGGAGCCGCAGCCCAACCTCGATGGGAGAACCTCCGCCCACCGTCAGACCGTTTTCGGCGACGAGGACGCTCTCTCGGCGCGGGTCGCCGTAATAGCGCTCAGCGATGGATGCGAGGGTCTCGCCTTCCCGCACGACGTGCTGAAAGCCGCGGTCTGCGCGGGCCCAGCTCGCAAAGAGGCCGGCGCCAACCAAACAAAGAGCGGCGAGAATCAAAGCGCTCGCCATGGAGCGTGATTTCACGAGGCTCATGGCGTCTCCTCTTCATCCGCGGGGTCGGCTGGACCCAAATCGATGGGGTGAAGCGCCTGAAGCTCAATCTCGAGGATCTCGGTCTCGCCGGTGACGATGCGAACCTCCTGCTGGAGTTCCTGGTAGTACGGGTTTTCAAACTTCACGAAGTGCCGGCCCGGCGAGAGCGCGATGCGTTGCGCCGTAGGCGTGGTGGCGACGTGCTGCCCGTCGATGACGACCTCGGCCCATGGCTCCACGACAACGCGGAGGTAGCCCGCGCGTTCGGGGACGACGCTGCGGTTGGCCCGTCGCGTGAAACTCTCGGAGTCCGGACTCAGCGTTCCAGCGGCGGCTTGAATGGCGCCGCCGCCTCCGACGATTCCCAAAAAGAGGAGCGTCTGCATGATGCCTACGTGGCGCAGGAGACGACGATCCTTGATGCCGCGGCGGGCCTTCGGTGCGCCGGCGGCGAGGAGGTGTTCCGCTTCGGAGTCCGTCAAGACGCCGACGTCGCGGAGGAACATGACGAGGCGCGCGGAGTAGTTCATCGGCACGCGTGGCGCGATGAACTCCGTGAGGTCGTCGATGAGCGCCTGCGTCGTGGGGTAACGATTCGCGGGCATCTTCTCCATGCATCGCCCCAGAATACGCTCGAGGGGACGAGGGACGCTGGGCTCAATTTTTCGGGGCGAAACGAAGCGATCGAGACGGATCTTCTGCATCACCGTCCGTGCTTCGTCTTCGACGAAGGGCTTCTGACCGGTGACCATCTGGTAGAGCACGATGCCGACGCTGAAGAGGTCCGAGCGGAAATCCAGCTTGTCGCCGAGGATCTGCTCGGGACTCATGTAGCTCGGCGTGCCGAGGCCCGTGCCCGTCTCCGTGAGGTCCGAGAGCGTCTCGTCGCGGGCGATGCCGAAGTCCATCAGCTTCACTTCGCCCTGCTTGCTGATCATGATGTTCGCAGGCTTGATGTCGCGGTGAATGATCCCGCGGAAGTGCGCGTAGTCGAGGGCGCGCGCGACCTGCAGGTCGATGATGGCGGCGACCTCCGGTGGCAACGTGGGTGACGTCTCAAGGAGGTCGTAGAGGTCGATGCCTTCGACGTACTCCATGATGATGTACATCGAGCGTCCGTCTTTGACGAAGTCGATGACGTGCAGAATGTTCTCGTGCTGCAGCGACGCCATGAAATGCGCCTCACGCTCGAAGCGTTTGGCGAACTGGCTGTCCACCGCAATGGACGGTTTCAGCGCTTTGATCGCGACAACGCGACCCAGCGGTTCTTGGACGGCTTTGTAGACGACGGCCATGCCGCCGCTGCCGATCTCACCGACAATGCGGCAGTTCCCAATACGTTCCGTCATCGGTGGACTCTCACCCTATGTGGGAAGTGGTCAAAGGGTCAACGTTGGGGGCGGAAGGAGACCCATTGTTCGAAAATCGTAACAAACAAGATACCGGGAGGCACTTGTGCAACGGTTTTTCGTGGTCAAAGTCTCGTCTCATAACAAACCTTACGACGGTAGAACCACATGGCCACCAAACGAAGCACAAACCGACTTTCCCGCTGGGCTCTCACCCGGCTCCCTTCCATGCGCGCCCGCTCCCAATTCGCGGGCTTGATGCTTGGAGGGGCACTTCTGAGCACTTCTCTCGTCGGCTGCGACGACCCCGCCGACGATGTTGCGGCGGCGTCGACGGTCTCGCCCGCGGAGGCGGAGACGCCGGCCAGCGAGGCCACCGACGCCGTCGTGGAGACCCTCAACTTCAGCAACGAAGGCTCAAGCGTTGGCTTCGTCGGCTCGAAGGTCACCGGTTCTCATGAGGGCGGCTTTGGCGAGTTCGCCGGCACCATCGAGTTTAACCCCGCGGACGCCACGGCGAGCCAGATCGAGGTGACGATTCAGACGGCGTCGCTCTTCGCTGACGACGAGCGCCTCACAGGGCACCTCAAAGATGAGGACTTTTTCAACGTCGAAGCCATCCCCACGGCCACCTTCCGGAGCACCTCCATTGCCCTTGGCGGCGAAGGCGGCACGCACACCATTACCGGCGCTCTGAACTTGCATGGCCAGGAGAACACGATCTCCTTCCCAGCCAACGTCACCGTGACAGACGGCGCCGTGGCGGCCACGGCGGAGTTCAGCATCAACCGCAGCGAATTCGGGATGAGCTACCCCGGCATGGAGGACAACCTCATCCGCGAGCGCGTCGTCATCAAGCTGGAGCTCAACGCACCCCGAGGCTGAATGCGTTCGGATGTCGTCGCATGGAGCGCGTGCTAGACGCCTTCTATGCGACGACTGTCTTTCCTCTCCGCCTTGTTCCTCGTCGCTTGTGCCGGCACTCAAAACGCGCCGGCGGCTCAGGAGACTACGCCCGAGAGCGCCCCCGAAAGCGCCGCCGCGGACCTCTTCGCGCTGCCGCCGGGCGCGGAAGACGGCGCCCCGAACGTGGAGCTGGTCAGCGCGGGCACCGCGGGCGAGGCCCAGCTCATACGTCTGCACGCCGAAGAGGGATACACGCAGCGTATGATCATGAGCACGACGATGCGCATGGCCATCAACATGGGCACTCCTGTACCGCCCGTTGAAATGCCAGCGAGTCACATGGTCTTCGCCGTCCGCGTCACGAATACGAACGACGAAGGTCTCAGTCGCCGCGAGCTGCTCCTGGAGGAGGTGCGCGTCGACGAAGGCCCTCATCACGACATCATGGAGGCGGAGCTGATGCCTCTCCAAGGCATGAGCGGCGTGGAGATCGTGGACGCCCGCGGCCGCACTCTCTTCCTTTCCTACGACATCCCCGAAGGCGTCTCCGACGCGACGCGTGCGAGCTTGATTCGCATGCAGGACGTCATGAAGCAGGTGCAGCCGCCTTTCCCGATTGAGCCCGTCGCCGTGGGTGCGCGCTGGCGCGTTGAGTCTGAGATTCACAACCAGGTCGTCATGCAGCAAGTGCAGGAGTACGAGCTTGTGGAACGCGAGGGAGACCGCATCGTTCTGCAGGTCACCACCACGCAAAGCGCGCAGCCGCAGGCCATGGAAGTTCCGCAGCCAGGTGTCACCGCCCGCCTGATCTCGCTGAACGGCGAAGGCAGGGGGCGCTCGGAGATCAACCTCGCGCAGCTCGCGCCGAACGGCATGGCTGACGTCAGGGTCGTGCTTCGCTCGGAGATCACCCCCGACGGGCAGCCCACGGTTCCCATGACCATGGAGACTCAGGTTCACGTGGAAACGGCGCCCCGCTAGCATTTATTCGGGCAGAACCAGAACGCTCTCGCAGATGTAGTCCTCTGTTCGGTCACAGTCCAGATCGAACCACGAGCCAGTGCGCCCCATGGCAACGCAGTCCTCGTTCGCGAAGTTGTTTGGTTCACCAGAAGACCAGAGCGGACTCGACTCCGGCGTTCCATCGATCCAAACATAGGAGCCCTCAGTCTCTGAGTCCCCGAGTCCAATGTAGTAAGGTCGACCGTCGCCGTTGTCGAAAAGGAACGAGTTTTCCTCTTCAGTTTCAATGACGACCAGTCTGTAGGCACCAGCTCCAAAGCTCGCACAGCTTTCAACGGCTTCACCCCTGTCTAGAGCCTCCTCGCAGTGCAAGTAGACACGTCCGTTGAATGTCGAGCTTGTACAACGAGCGAGACAGAGATTGTCGTTTTCGTCGCGCTCACCGTCACAGTCGTTGTCGCGGGCGTCGCACCGTTCGTCGGCGTCTGGGTTTGATAAACCACTGGAGTCGTCGCAGTCGTCGGAGTTTTCTACGTACCCTTCCGGCTCCTCACAGGCGGATATCGGTGACTCGACATCCCCGAAGCCGTCATTGTCGCTATCCAAGAAGAACGTTGTCGTTACTCCTTCGTCAATCGCGGCGTCGCAGTCATCGTTGACCCCGTTGCAGCTCTCCGCCGCTTCTTCATTCGTGGTCCCCGTCGTGTCATCGCAGTCACCCGCGCGGCTTACGTGGTTGTCAGGTGCGCTACAGGCGTCTACCGATGACTCTGGATCACCAAAGGTGTCCTCATCACCGTCCGCATAGAACGTCGAGTAGAAGCTTGGGTCTTCGTCCGTCTCACCATCGCAGTCATTGTCGTTTCCGTCGCACACATCGTCGCTCGGTAGTACGGCCCCGACACACTCGCTCATCGTTCCGTCGCGACACGTCGCGACGCCGAATACGCAGACCCCGGTCTCGGAGCTCGGCCCGCAGGGAAACGTATCTCCTGGATCACACGCGCATCCTTCGTTGTTTTGCCCGTCGCAGTCTTCGTCGAGACCCGCCGCGTCGCAGACTTCCTCCGCTGGAGACGGCGCTTCGCAGGGACTCCACCGTCCGCTGACGCAGAACTGGGTCCCCATGCGGCACACGCCGAGGGGAGGCGTTCCGTCGCAGTCCCTCGATTCACCGTCTGCGCACAACGCCGAATCCAACACGGCGGAATCCAACACGGCTGCGTCTGGTTCCGTCTCCCGCTGGAGGCCCGTGTGGTCGACAGAGCAGGCCACAAGGCCGCTAAAGATGAGCAGACTGAAACGCACTCCCGAAGGTAGCACGTTGTTGAACTGTGTTCAATGACGAAGTCATGTTCCGGCGCTCCAGAGCGAAGTGGCCTCTGCTAGTGTTTCCCATGCTCGAGATACATGATGCCGCCGTCGCCAAGACTCACTTGGAACGAGCCGAAGCCCTCAACGATGTTGTCTTTCAGGGCATCGACTTCAAACCTATGGCGGCGCTGCTCTGTGAACGCGACGTTGAAGGCACCGTGTTCCTCGGCTGCGAGCTGAGCCTCGAGACGCTGGCGGAGATCACGAGCCGCGGCGCCCTTGTTTTCCCGAAATTGCGCTCCAAGCCCTGGAACGCATACCGAACCTCGCTCTACACGGCGGACGAGCTCTTCGACGGTTTCAACGCCGACGAGCCCTGCACCTACTGCGATACCTTCGACGCACGCGTCTGGCGTCATTGGCGCGACGAAGGCGGCGCACACCCCCATGGCGTCATGGAGACGTTGGCGCGGCGGCTTCACGACCACTCCATCTACGAAGCGATGACCACGCTCCTTGAAGGCCAAGAGAAGGTCGTCGCGGTGATGGGCGGACACTCGATGAAACGCGACGACCCCGCCTTCGCAAAAGTCGCTCGACTAAGTCGGACCTTGGCGGAGCGCGGCTACTTCCTCGCCAGCGGCGGCGGGCCCGGCGCCATGGAGGCCACGCATCTCGGCGCTTGGTTTGCAGGCAAGCCCGATACGGAGCTCGCCGACGCCATCGAGATTCTCTCGAAAGCGCCGCTCTACAAGGACCGCGAGTTCTTGAGCCAGGCGTTCCACGTCCGCGCCAAGTACCCCTACGAAGGCACCTGTCCACCGAGCCTCGGTATTCCCACCTGGCTCTACGGCCACGAGCCTCCGAACCCGTTTGCGACGCACATCGCGAAGTTCTTCGCCAACAGCGTTCGCGAGGACGGCCTCGTGACCATCGCGACCCACGGCATCGTCTTTGCCCCGGGTAGCGCAGGCACCATCCAAGAGATCTTCCAGGACGCCGCGCAAAACCACTATGGCACCGCGAAGAGCACAGCCTCGCCGATGGTCTTCATGAACGAGGAATACTGGACGAAGAAGCGTCCCGTCTACGGCCTCATCCAGACCATGTCCGAGGGCCGCGCTTACGCGGACCTTCTGACGATTGGGGACGACGAGGAGGAGTTGGTGAACTTCATCGAGTCGCATCCGCCGGTGAAGGTCGAAGACTCCGGTTGGAACGTCTGCGGCCTCCACTGCTCGAAGTAGCTTGAGAGTGAGCCCCACTTTCGCCTGCCCTTGCTGCGCTCACCTCACCCTCGCGGAGGCGCCACCGGGGACCTACGCGATCTGTCCCGTCTGCTTCTGGGAAGACGACTTCGTTCAGTTCCGCGATCCTGATTACGAGGGGGGAGCCAACGGCGTGAGCCTCGCGGAAGCGCGGGAGAACTTCCGAGCCTTTGGGGCATGCAGCGAAGCGAACAAGGCACATGTTCGCAGTGCTCTGCCGACGGAGCGGCCAAACCCAGACGTCGACGAGGCCTAAGCTCAGTCGCCGGGCAAGAAGTCGAGCATCTCGGCCGGGACACGCTCGCCCGCGCCGGCGATGCGTTCGTCGCCTTTGCCGTCGATGAACACGAGGACCCGGCCCGCGGTGCCGCTGAGGATCGTGAACTCTCCCGCCGCCGCGCTCCGTAGACCCTCGCCTTCGGCGCGTAGAGTCGCGTTGCCGCGCTTGAGGAGGTGATGCCGGATGCCCTGCACTCGCAGCTCCGCCGGGACTCGGCCCGCTGGAAGCACGTCGGTGTTCTTCAGGAGCGCGAGGTCTTTGGCTTCCGCGTCGAGCTGAACCACCCAGTCGGCGCGCTCGCTCCCGGGCGTCTTGAAGAGACGCGCGATAAACTCGCCCTCCTCGCGCACCTCGATCATCGCCGAGAGCCAGAGCTCTTCGCTGGCGTAGAGGAGAACGTCCCCAACGCAGAGGCCCCGAGGCCCTTTGGGCTTTGGTGGTCCTTCTTCCTCCGCCGGTGGCGGCGCCCTTCGATCACGCGCGCGACGTAGAATGTACGCCGCCGCCGCCGTCGCCGCGGCGCCAACAGCGAGCTCGATGATCATCGCGCCGCCTCAACGAACTGCTGAGCGGCGGCATAGGGATCCTTCGCCGAGCACACGGCGGAGATCGCCGCGACCATCGACGCCCCGGCCTCGAAAGCGCTCTTGGCGCGCTCGAGGGAGATGCCGCCGATGGCCACCACAGGCACTTCCACCGCCGCACAGATCGACTGGAGGCCGCGAAGACCCACCGTCGCGTCGGGGTTTGCCTTTGAGCTTGTATCGAACACAGGACCAAACCCGATGAGGTCCGCGTCATGGGTCGACTTGGCTTGTTCCATGGTGTGCGTGGATACGCCGATGGGTCCTTCAAAGAAGCGCCGTGCTTCTTCGATTGGCAGGTCATCTTGGCCCAGGTGCAGACCATCGGCGCCGGTGAGCAGCGCTAGGTCGAAGCGGTCGTTCATCACAAAGGGCACCGCTACTGCCTTGCAACGCTCTGCCAGCTCAAGGCCCAGCGCATATCGCTCTCGGTCGCTGCCGTTCTTCCAACGAAGCTGCAAAGCCGCGGGGCCTGCCTTGAGAATCGCGTCGGCGGTTTCCTGGGGCGGCAGCACACAGTGCTCCGGGTCCACGATCGCGTAAAATCCCTTCCATTTGTCGTTCACGCAGCTTCTTAGCACGGACCGCCGCCCTCCTCGGCGCTCAAGTTTTGGCAAGGGCCGCCGATTCTATCGCTATGGACACGTTGATCGTTGGAGAGGCTTCTCCGGAGCGGCGCAGAGCCGCGATACGCGCCGCGGACCGCGGAGGCTGCTCCGCCATCGTGGTGAGGACCGTCGCTGAAGCGCGTCACTCCCTCGAAGACCACGCGCCCCAGGCGATCTTCATCGACCACCAGCAAGACATCGCCAGCTTCGTGGCGTGGGTTCGTGGTCAGGCGCATCTTTTTACCGTGCCCGTCATCGTCACGGTCCCGGCTGCGGACGAAACCCGCTTTCACATCGCCCACTGCGCCGGCGCAGACGACGCCATCGTCAATACAGATCTCGGCGCCATCACACGACGCCTCGCCAACCTCTCTGAGTTTGACCCGGCCCGTCGCCCGGAGGTCACCCAAGGCGAGTGTTTGATCGCCTCGGCCAACGAAGGCCGCCGGCGTGTTCTTGGCCGCATCGCGCGACAAGCGGGCTTTGATGTGGTCTTTGCGCTCGATGTGGACGAGCTGGAGGCCCGCGCATCCAAGGTCGCTCTCATCGTTGCGGAGTCGGACCTTTCCACGGAACGTCCGGACAAAGAGTTCGCTTGGGTTCGGGAAAAGGAAAACGTCCCGGCGATCATCTTGGCGCCCGAGGTGGATGTGCCCTCCCTTCAAACGCGCCTCAGCGCGCACCGCTGCTCCGTCGGCGCCATCAACGAGCCCCCGGACCATCTGCTCTTTCAGGCGAACGAACTCCTCCGTCCCGACGTGAGCAATATCCGAGCGTCCACGCGTGTGCTTCACGGCGCGATCTGTACCTTTCGGCCCGCGGGCTCCCTCGAACCCGCCTTCGCGCTCACCTACAACTGGAGCCGCGAAGGACTCTACGTTCGCACCCTGGACCCCCCATCGCGTGGACAGGACCTCTGGCTTGAGGTGCGTCTGCCCTTCCGCCGAGAAGCCGCTCACCTCCGCGGAAAGGTCGTCTGGGCCACAGGTCCCCACAGGCCCGGAGGCACCACGCCGCCAGGCTTCGGCCTGAAGATCCAAGCCGCGGACTCCCCACCCGGAGACCTCGCACAGTACCGCCTCGCATACGAAGAGCTCGTCGCCGGCAGCGCGCAGCTCCTTCAAGTCGCGTAACGATCGGCGGGAATGAGGTCACCTGAGCCCAGCGGTGGCTGCTCTAGCGGCCACTCCGCCGCTCTTCGCCGGCGTGACGCCGCGTATCAAGGGCAAAAAGCCCTGGTTTTAGCCGGACGAGACCTGGCATAGGACGTGCTCTATTTGGGGCATGACCTCCTCGAACGACGCGACCATTTGGACGGCCCCGAAGAAGCTGCGTCGGCCACGTCGCGCCGATGAGAGCGGAGTACAGCGGACAGAGCCCAAGAAGCTCAAGCCTTTCACGGTCACGCCGGACGTCGACGCCCTTGGTTATGACCCCTTTGAGGATCAGCCCACCCTCGTCCACGCCGAGTCGTGGCGCGCTTCGGTGAAGCCCCCTACAGACTTTCCCCTCCCGTTGCACCAGAAGAAGGTCAGCTGGCTCGACTCGCTGCCTGAAGCGGCGCGCGCCGTCCTGATGGCCGCCGCGGAGCCCGTCGACATGGACGCACCTCGTATCGCTGGCGCCATCGCTCAACCTCGCGAAGACTGAACTCGATGCATGTGCCCGCCGAGCACCATCGCCACGACGCCTGCTGGCTCGCGGCTCCCTATCGCGACGAGGAGTGGGCGGACCTCGCTGGCGCTCAGCGCGAACACGAAGCCCTCGTCCTCGCTATCGCCGAGACGGAGCGCGTAGAGCTCCTCACGCAGGAGCCCTCTGCCGCCGAGCGAGCGCATCCGAACGTGCGAATCCACGATTTGCCTTACGGCGACTCCTGGACGCGCGACACGGGACCTGTCTTCGCCATCGACGACGGCGCCCTCGTCGCGCTGAGTTTTCGCTTCGACGGATGGGGCGACAAATACCTGATGGATGGCGATGCACTTCTGAGCGAAGGCATCGCAAAGGCCGCTGGAGTGCCCATGAGGTCCTTCGACTTTGTCCTCGAAGGCGGCGCCGTGGAATTCGACGGAGAGGGCACGTTGCTCACCACCTCGTGCCTGAGCTTGCCGAACCGGAAGCCTCCGGCGGACCTGCGCGCCCGAGTGAAGAGCGCTTTTGACGTGAACCACGTCATCGAGATTGAAGGGCAGCTCGCAAACGACCACACGGACGGTCACATCGACACCATCGCGCGCTTCGTGAAGCCCGGCGAAGTTGTCTGCATGCGCGGCGGTCCGGATGACCCCAACGGCGCCATGCTCCTCGCCATCGAGGAGCAGCTCCTCATGGCCACGGACGCTGCCGGACGCCCTCTCATCGTTCACACGATCCCATCGGCGGGCCTTCTTCGCGGCAGTGATGGCGAGCTCCTCGCGGCGAGCTACTGCAACTACTACCTCGCCAATGAGCAGGTCATCGTGCCGCAATATGGCGTCGCCAATGACGAGGCCGCGCTCTCCGCCATCGCCGCGCTCTTCCCCGAGCGAAGCGTCCGCGGCCTCGCCAGCCGCGCCATCATCGAAGGCGGCGGCTCATTCCACTGCATCACCCAACAGCAGCCAAGCTTATGAGTTCTGACATGGCCGAAGAATCAGCCGAAGACACGGACCTCTGCGTCGCCGCCATCCAGTGCGCCCTCGGCGACGACAAAGCCACCAATATCGCTCGCGTAGAACGTCTCGTGCGTCAGGCCGCGGCGGAAGGCGCCCAGGTCATCTTGCCGCCGGAGCTCTTCGAGGGGCCATACTTCTGCCAAGCGGAAGAAGAGCGCTTCTTCGATCTCGCTCATGAGTTCGAAGACCACCCGACCATCGCGCACTTCGCCGGTCTCGCGAAAGAGCTCGGCGTCGTCGTGCCCGTGTCCTTCTTTGAGCGAAGCGGCCAATCGCACTACAACTCCGTCGCCATCATCGACGCCGATGGAAGCGTTCTCGGCAAGTACCGGAAGAGCCACATCCCCGACGGCCCGGGTTACGAAGAGAAGTTCTACTTTCGGCCCGGTGACACAGGCTTTTGTGTGTGGCCGACGCGTTTCGGGCGCATTGGCGTGGGCATCTGCTGGGACCAGTGGTTTCCCGAAGCGGCGCGCGCCATGGCTCTGGCCGGCGCCGAGGTCCTCCTCTATCCCACGGCCATCGGCACCGAGCCGGAGGCGCCGGACCAAGACACGCGGGACCCCTGGCAGCGCGCGATGATCGGCCACGCCGTCTGCAACGCAATGCCCGTCGTCGCGGCGAACCGCATCGGCACGGAAGGCGGCATGACCTTTTACGGCTCCAGCTTCGTCGCGGACGGGCGCGGGGACAAGCGGGCAGAACTCTCGCGAACGGAAGAAGGCATCGCAACGGCGCGCTTTGACCGCGCCGCGCTACGGCGTGAGCGTGCCGGTTGGGGCTTCTTCCGGGACCGGCGTCCCGAGCTCTATGGGCCGCTGATGAAGGCGTAGTCGCGAGAGGGGCACGCTTCGGGGGTCACGGTGTGTCGGGGCTGCGCCGCTGGTGCGGATCAAACCAACGCCGCCTACGCTGTCGAGCTCCTCGAGGCTCATGTCTTCATGCCGCGTTTGAATCAGCTCGCCGAACTTCACGAGCGTAAGCCCCACCTCTCCGTTGCAGATAAGGTCGACGCGGCCATCGCCGAAGCGAAGGGCGAGGTCCGCGGGGTTTCGCGCCGTCACGAGGAGCGTGAAGATCAGGTCGTTGCCATCTTCTTCGACGTCTACCCAGCGAAGCCCCGAGCTGAGGGCGACGCCCCCGGGCCACTCACGCCGGCGTCGGTGTCCCATTAAGCACTCGGAGGCGAGGGGGTCTGCGCCCCGGGAGAACACCAGGTAGTCCCCTTCGCTGCCGATGAGCCCGTAGTCCTCACGCTGGAGCCAGTTACGTACATGCGGCTCTTCGACGGTGCGCAGCAGCGTGGCGGTTCGCGCGTAGCGTCGCCGATGCGAGATATCGAGGATCGTGATGTCGTCACCGTGGTCCGGCGGCGGCGCGCGATGAAGGC
This sequence comes from Polyangiales bacterium, assembly GCA_045106895.1. Classification (GTDB taxonomy): domain Bacteria; phylum Myxococcota_A; class Polyangia; order Polyangiales; family Houyiibacteriaceae; genus JBCCRV01. The sequence continues at coordinate 70,192 of JBGCFM010000024.1, forward strand.
GGGCGCGTTCCGCGAGGTGCGGGAGGAGCTCGTCCGGCGCCTGAACCGACGAGTCTGGCGGAATCAGCGCCAATACCGCGCGTGCGGCCCGCGTCTGCTCGTCTTCGCGGAAGTGCCCGTCCTCTTTGAACATATCGCCATGGAAGCCAACCCAAACGTAGGCCACGACGAGCGCGGCGCTCATGAGCCCGAGGCTCACCTTGGGGCGAGGGAGCGTCGCGGCGCCGAGGATGGCTGCGGCGACAAGGAAAGGGAGCGCCGGCGTGAGGTAGTGCGAGTCGAGGTTCGGCGTCGTCGGAAACCCAGAGACCAGGTTCATGGCCAGCACCGGAATCGCGGGGATGGCGAGGCGCCAACCGGCGAGAGGCAAGAGCGCCAAAGGCGCGAGGACGCGGAGCAGGTAGGTGCCGCGCCGACCCTCGAAGACATGAGCAAGGAGCTCGATGGGGTGGTCCAGCCAGTGGGTCAGCACCTCCGCTGGCGTATCTCCCCAGATCCCCAAGTGCTGCGAGAAAGACCCGCCACGCGGCGCGAAGGTGGGGTGCAGATGAAAGAGAAAGTAGCCAAACCAAGCGAGGCACGCTCCGCCGGCGAGAAGCGCGTGGCGCCGGTCATAGCGCCAAAGAACGAACGCGACGAAGAGCCCGACGAGGGCGAGGTCTTCGCGACATACGAGCATGCCGAGGCACGCGTAGAGCACGCTCCGGCCGTCTTGGGCGTCGAGACGCTCCACGGCCCAAGCGAGGGGAAAGAGCGCGATGGTTCCTGGGTGCGCTTCGTAGGTGAGCACGTGTCCCATGTTGGGATGAAGGAGAATCGCCAGCGCCCCGAGCCATGCGCCCGCGGAACCGAGGCGTCTTCGGCCCATTCGCGAGAGCATGAACGCGGCGCCGAAGGCCGAGGCGGCTTGGGCCAAGATCAGCGCGTTCGCTGTGCCGATGAAGAGACCCAGCGCGCCGATGGGGACCAGCACGGGGGAGAGGTGTAGCCCGAGGACATGAGCGTCCGCGATGGGCATCCAGAAGTCGCCGCGGACGAGGCCCCAGGACATGCGCGTATAGAACGCGAGGTCAAAGGTCTGGTTGTGAAGTGTGTCGAAGCGACACCACGTGAAGTACGCGAAGGTCGCCGTGATGATCGCCGCAAGGACGAGGGGCCCTTGGCGATCGATGCGCCGCTTCACACGCCGTTTTCCCTCATTCGATGAAGACGGACTCTTCCCCAAAGCGCTCCACCATCTCATCGATATGCGCGATAGCGCGGTCTACACGAAGCGCGAGCCCTTCTAGCTGGTGCGGCGGAAGAACCGGCGCGAGGGGGTCGTTCGCGAGCCTGGCCTCGTAGTCTTCCAGGCGGAATTCGCCGAGCGCCCGATAAGTGGAGCGACGAAAGCGCTGCAACACCTCGATACGCGACTCCATGAGCCCCTGGCGCGGGTTCACCCAAAAGCCGGCGCCGTTGTCGAGGTAGATCAGCCGACCGTTCACTCGGCGCACATTCGTGTACTCGCCGCCCCAGCGGTCCACATTGGAGATGAGGTAGTCGAAGAGAATCAGGTCCGAGAGCTCGGCGATCTCTTCAGTCGTGAGCGTCTCCGGCGCGTCGGCAAACGAACCGAGTTCCGTCTCTGCGCGCTCGGCGCGGCCGTTGATGCGTGCGCGATAGTCCGCAGGTCGCTGAAAAGGCGTGATGTCGAGACCGCCGCGGACTCGGACGAAGTGCTCCCAGTCTTGGCCCAGATGCCACGTTCGCAGGCGTCCATCGATCCAGTGAATGAACGCTCCGCGGACGAAGCCTTCGTCGATCACCGCGCTCGACTCGCCGCGGTATCCTTGGGCGGCGCGCTCAAGTCGGCTCCACTCGATCTGCCTTCCACTGACCGCGGGGGTTCGGCCGAGTCCGAGGATTCGGTCGAGATGGTAGGCGGCGATCTCCGAGTACCAGTGGGCGCCACTGAAGGATTGCTCGGGTTTGAAGTAGCCTTTGGTTCCGTCCTCGAGCTCGATGCGAAACGCGAGGGAACGTCCACCATGGCCAACGCGCACGCGCCGAATCGCAGAATCCGCAAGGGAGGCGAGGTGTGGCGCGTCTGCGTCGTCGAAGAAGGCGGGCACGGGCTCCGGGGCCGAGGCCTCGGGAGCCACAAGTTCGGGCGCTGGGACGTTCGCCGTCGCCTGTGGCGGGGGCAATTCGCTCGGTTCCGCTGTCTGAAGGCATCCAGAAAGGCAGAGCACGACGCATGTCCGGGCAAAACGCACACGCTATTGGAACGGATCCGGGGGCCTGAACGCCAAAAAAGCGCAGGCGAGCGAAAGCTAGCGCCGCACTTCGTTTTCGTAGTCGCGGCGTACGGAGCTCAAACGAAGCTGATCGACTTCCAGGCCGGCAAAGGGCTGCTGAATCGGGAGATGCGAGCCCTCATCGCTAAAGATCGCCACGGCCCCGACGACGAAGGGGTTGGCGTTCCCCACCAGGTTCAGCTCGTGCGTGTCGGCGAAGCAGGTCCGCTCAGATCCGCGATAGAAGAGGGGTCCGCTTCGGTTCTGACGGACGCCGTCGATCCACAGCTCAACGCCGCCAGTGCCAAAGTTGATGCCGACGCGCCGCCATGTGCTCTCAAAGTCGATGGGCTCGGAACAGATGTAGAACTCCTCAAGGACGCTCTGGGAGCGAAGCACGATCTCGCCCCTCTCCGAGGTGGACATGGTGAAGTGCCCGGCTCCGTTGTCTTGGGCGTCGCGGCCAAGGATGTCTTGGGTGAATCCGGCGTCGGGTCCGCGAATCCAGAAGTCGAGGGAGCCCGCGCTGAGTTGAAACTCAGGCCGGTCTGGAATGCGAAAGTGCGACGATGGCGACCCGTCGTCGGTGATGCGAAGGACATTTCCTCCACAGGGCGAATCACCGGCCTGAAGGAGCGAATTGTCAGCGACCCCGCTCATTCCGGTGACGAGGTCATTCGCATCGTCGAAGGTGAACAGGAAGAGCGTGTCCTCGTCCGCGTCGCCGCAGGCGGTGGGTCCGGCGTCTGGCGCTCCTGCATCGAAGACATCGGGCGGGCCCCCATCGAAGACATCGGGCGAACCCGCATCGAAAACATCGGGTCCGCCTGCGTCCATTACGCCCGCGTCGCCTGCCGCTTCGATGCACCCTCGGAGAGCGTGGCAAACCTCGCCCGCTTCGCACAGCGTGTTGTTCGGGACCGCTAAGCATACGCCTTCGTCACAGCGTGCTTCCACGCACGAGACGTCAGGCACGGCGCACTCGGAAGCGGCCATGCACTGGTCCGGCGGACAGAACTCGGGAGTCTGCGGCGTGCATCGAGGGTCCACGCAGCGGCCGCCAAGGCAGCTCTCCAGCGCGGGGTTGTCGTTGGGGCACATCACGCCTTGGCAGTTGCGCGTCAGGACGATGGTGACCACGGTGATGGGCGCCTGCACGATGGCGGAGACGCGCCGTGTCGCGACGGGGATGCCACCACGGAAGAGCGTCAACGTGAGGGCATGCTGCCCCGCCTGAGTCGTAGTCTCGTCGATGCGTTGCCCACGGAGGTAGTCCTCGGAGCGTTCGACCACGTGGTCGAAACGCACGGCGACGTCCCCGTCATCGACCTGCACGCGGACGGCGTCGAACTCGACGAAGGGGACGTAGTCGGTCTTTAGATCCACGCGCACCGTCGGCTCGACGGGATCCGTCGAGCATCCGAGAAATGCGACGCAAAGCGCTGCGATGAGCAGTCTTAGGGAAACGGCGTGCAACGGTTTGTATCGTTTCGGCAGGTGTACATCTCAGGGTCAGGGCACTCCGCCGGTGACGAACAAGCGCATTCACCAATGTCGACACAGCGCAAAGTCCAGCACGAGCCGTCTTCGGTCACTTCCGGAACGGACCCGCGCTCACACTCCGGCGTAGGGATTCGGCAGGTGACTCCCCTGGGGTCACAGCTCACGCCTCCAGGTCTTGGGCATGGGCCCATGGAAACGAAGGGCCGGCTCGGGCACGTCGAGCTTCCACTGAAGGTGGTTCCGTCGCAGCCGCAGAAGGTGGCGATATCATCGGTACATGGAGCGTCTGTGATGCAGAACCAGTCGGCGCTACACGAGCGGCCCGTACATGCACCTTCGCAAGGCGCGTCGGGAGAACAAAGCGCTGGGCCCACGGGCCCCGCGTCGTCGCCGGGTCCCGCGTCGTCGCTCGGTCCTGCATCGCCGGGTCCTGCGTCGTCGCCGGGTCCAGCGTCGTCGCTGGAACCCGTATCTCGTTCATTCGCGTCCGCCAGCGATCCGTCTTGGATCATCCCCCAGGCGTCCTCCGCGGGTGCGTCGACACCCGCATCGCCTCCCGACGAGGTCGAACACGCAAAGCAGAAGATGACGAGGAGCTGAGTGACGCGCATGGCGTCAAGGGTAGCAGCGAGGTCGCGAAAGCGAAAAGGAATGGACGCTAGGGCAGCAGGCAGAGTGCGCGCGTGACGCGGTCCATGCCGCCTCGGTCGTCGCGCATCACAATCTCAAAACGAACCACGCGACCGCCGGCCTCCACCGGATCTTCGATCTCCTCAGTCACGTAGGTGATCTCTGCGGTGGGCGTGGCTTCAAACGCGGTGGCGCCGGGCTCCGCGTCGATGACGCTGAAGAGGTTGCTGATCCCGAGGTCCGTTGCGTAAAAAGCGACGGGAAGGTCTTCATTGGTGGCGACGGGCGGGTCGAAGCTCTCATCCAGGAAGGGCTCCCGGGAACCTGGAACAGGATCGACCTCAATGGTGTGCTCGTCTGCGGTGCCCGTTCGAATCTGAGGCATGTCGAGGCCTTCGCACCCGCTCAGCTCTTCGGGCTCGGCTGTCCAAACTTCATCGTTGAACCGGACTTCGGCGATACCCGGGGAGAGGTTGTCGCGTTCCTCTTCAGCAACGAAGACACTGCCGGTCACAAGCTGACCCACCCCTTCGTCGACGCACGGGTTGGTGATCTCCATGGCGGCGTCCATGTTGATGTCCAGGTTCACCTGCCCGCCCATGCAAACGGCGCCGATAAAGAGCAGATCCTCCGCCGGACCTTCGGGTACGTCGACGACGAAGGAGGGCGCGTCGAGGGTGGGCGTCGCGCCGATGGCAAAGGTCAAGGGGTCGCCCTCTTCGCAGAAGCCGATTCCAAAGGCCGTGGCGGCAGGCCGGCACACGATGATGGCCCAGGTGTTCTGGACGGGTTCTTCTTTTTGAGTCAGGAGAAACTCCACGCGGACACTTTCGCCGGGCCGGGCGCTGGCGCGCTCAGGGGCACCATCGACGGCATAGGTCGCCCCGATAATGCGGGGTTTGACGATGAGTGACGTGGGATCGGGTGTTGGACCACAGGCGACGGCCAGGAAGAACGAGCCCAAAAGAAGTACGCGAATCACATCTCACCTCGCAGTCCGATGGCGGGGATAATCGGCAGCCCATTGACGGGAACAGCCTGCGTAAAGTCGTAGTTGAATACGAGGCTTTCCTGGTTTTGCTGGTTGTAGACATTCTGGATGTCGAGGAAGAGCGCGAGGCGCCAGGAATCAAAGATCCACTTCTTCTCGATGCGAATGTCCAGGCGGTTGAAGAGCGGGTTGCGCTGCGTGTTCTGCTGGCTGCTCAGCGCCGTGTAGTTGAGCGAGTTGACGTTCACGATACTGCCGTTTGGAACGGTGCCAGGGTTGCCGCTAACGAGTCGGAGGGTACCGCCAATCTCCCAGTTGCGTGGGAGGCGGTAGACACCCGTGAGCGTGAAGATGTGCGTCTGGTCGAAATCAAAGAGACGCCACGTTTGGTCTTGGTCTGGATTGTCTTGGCGTTCACTCCGCGACACGGTGTAGCTGAGGTAGCCGAACCAGCGGCGACCTTCGGGGCTTACGCGGGCTGAGATCTCCGCACCGTAGATTCGGCCAAGACCTCCGTTGACGAAGCGGTCTCCGCTGCCGCCGGGGGTGGCCACGACGCGGTCCCACAGTCGCTTGTAGAAGCCTTCGACGCTGAGCCGAACGCCTTGGACGACGTCGTAGTCCACACCCAGGCCAAAATGCGCTGCGCGAATCCAGTCGAGGTTGTCATTTCCGAGCTCCGGGGAGGATTCCTGGAACTCCGGTGGCTGCGAGAACATGCCTGCGCCGCCCTTGATCCGAACGTTCTCATGAACCTGAACGGCGGTGACGAGGCGAGGGTCAAAGTTGAAGCGCCGAATCTGCTGGTCGTAGTCGACGCGGCCGCCAAGGATGATGTTCCAAGGGTCGGTGAGCCGGATGTCGCTCTCAAAGTAGACCGCTGGACGGTAGGAGGTCTGGCTGACGGTGAAGTCTACGGGCGTATCCGAGAGGTCGGGTTCCTCTGTGGCGCCTTCTTGCTGACCCGTCTGCGGACCTCGGTAGCGAATGCTGAAAGGCGAGAGGCTGGAGTCGATACCGGCGATGATGCGAACGCGATCGCTCGCCTGGTGCGTCAGCTCGATTCGGTGGCTCGTCTGCCAGTTGTCGAGGTCGAAGCTGATGACGTCGCCGAGGCCAAACTGGAACTGCTGGAGGGCACCAAGAACATCGATGTCGAGGCGCGTGTCGGCGCCGAACTGGTGTCGCCAACCGAGCTGAAGGTGGTTGAAGCGTGTGGTCAGGCCGGCGTTGCCGCGGACGTTCGGGTCGTCTCCAAGTGAGTCTCCGAGGTTGACGGCGATGCGGTCGTTCGCGCCGTAAAAGAGGAAACGAAGCCGGTCGTTGGGCGTGGGCCGGTACGTGATAAACGCCTGGTAGTCGTAGTAGACCGGCGCCGCGACGAGTCCGATGTCGTCCGGCAGCACGTTCTCGATGACGAGGTCGATGAGGCTTCGGCGAACACCAAAAGCGCCAGCTGCGTTTTCGCCGATAGGGAACTCGACGAGGGCGCTCACGTCGATGACGCTAAGCTCAGCGACGCCGTGGAAGCCGTCGCGGGTTGGGTCGCGAAGGTCGACTTCGACGATGCCGCCCATCTTTCGGCCGTAGCGCGCGGAGAAGTTGCCGGGGAAGAAGTCGATGCGGTCGAGAAGACGCGAGTTGATGACGCTGGTGAGTCCGCCGAAGTGATAGATCTGTGGCAGCGGCACGCCTTCGATGAACACCTGAGAGTCACCGGGCGCCGAACCACGAATGACCAGCTGACCTGAGCCGAACGGCGGCCTAGCTACGCCGGGGAGAATCTCGATGGCACGCAGGGCGTCGCCGCGAGTACCGGGGATTCGCGTCAGGGCGTCACGGGGGATCGAGCGTCGCGTGACCTCGCGGGGTGGTGGGTCGATAACGGCGCGCGCACCGAATGCGAGCTCATCCACTTCGTCTTCGGGACCAACGTCCGACTGCATGCGGTACGTCACGTCTGTGACCTCTCCGCTCAGCACATCTTCCGACTGGGTGAGTTCGCCCATGTCCGGCACGATGATTCGCAGCTGGTAGCTTCCGGCGGGGAGCTCTTCGAAGGCGAAACGACCATCCGCGGTTGTCACGGCCCGTCGTGCGACGCTCTCGTCTTCGGAGGTGAGGATCACCTCCGCTTGGTTCAGCGCGTTGCCGTCTTCTTGGGCGAGCAGCTGTCCTTCGAGTCGACCCGGCGGCGGCGTCTCGGGCTCGGCAGGTACCTCAGGCTCCCGAAGCTCGAAGACGTAGTTGTAGCGAATACGCACCGTGAAGGGCTCACCGTCACGTGTTGCTGGGGTGAAGCGAAAGCGGCGCACGGCGTCGAGGGCTGCGCCGTCGAAATCATCGCCTGCGCTCTCGACGATCTCGGCATCGACGACCTCACCTTCGAGGCCGATGGTAACGGCCATGCCGACGGTGGCCTCGCGCTCTTCTTCTTGCGCCGCCGCGGGGTACGCCGCTTCGACGAACTCTGCGATGCTCGGGGGCCGGATGACGGGGTCCGCGCTTGTGCACTGGATCGTCTCGCCGCACTCCGAGACGGGGTGACAGGTCTCGTCGCCTTCGGCGCACTCGCCGATGACGCGCTCGCCTTGCGGGCACTCTGGCTCCGCGTCGCACGGTTGGGCGGAAACGGAGTTCGTGCTGCTGAGCACAAAGAAGAGGCACAAGGAGGCCAGCGTTAGTGGGATGCGACCAGAGAAGCGGAGCATGGCGAGGATCTTTCGTTCCCAGACGTGGTCTCGTCAACCAAACGTCTTCTCGCCTTCGTCGCAAAGGCGGGGACAGCGTTACGAGCAGACTTTGCGAATTCGACGCGGAATGCCATGTTGCGGCCAGAATGACGAGCGATCTAAGCAAATGGAGTCTGAACAGCTGGCAAAGATTTCCTGTATCTCAAGACGTGCCTTATGCGGATGCGGATGCGCTCAAGGACGCCATCGGTACTCTCCGTGCGCTCCCGCCGCTCGTGACGTCCTTCGAGGTGGAACGTCTCAAGAAGCTCCTGGCGGATGCACAGCGCGGGGAACGCTTTGTATTGCAGGGCGGCGATTGCGCGGAGACCTTGGCGGATTGTCACTCCGACTCTATCGCCAAGAAGCTCAAGATCTTGCTTCAGATGTCCATGGTGCTCGTCCACGGACGAAAGTGTCCCGTCGTTCGCATTGGTCGTTTCGCAGGCCAGTACGCGAAGCCGCGCTCACGTCCGACGGAAACCCGCGACGGCGTCACGCACCCGAACTACTTCGGCGACCTCGTCAACCGGCCGGAGTTCAGCGCTGAAGCACGCCGCGCCGATCCGTGGCTCCTCGTCGACGGCTACAAGCACGCGGCGCTTACGCTCAACTTCGTTCGCTCGCTGACAGACGGCGGTTTCGCGGACCTTCATCACCCGGAGTACTGGGACCTCTCCTTCATGGAGAGCGCTACGCTGCCGCCGACTCTCAAGGCGCAGTATCTGGAAACCACCGAACGTGTGCGTGGCGCGCTGCGTTTCATGAACGCTCTCGGTGACGCGCCCGCCGATGCGCTCGCTCGCGCGCCTTTCTTCACGAGCCACGAAGGGCTCAACCTTCACTACGAGTCTGCCCAGACGCGCCGGGTGCCCCGACGTGATGGCTGGTACGACCTCTCGACGCATATGCCTTGGATCGGCGAGCGCACGCGCGGCCTTGATGGCGCGCATGTGGAGTTCTTCCGCGGCATCGGAAACCCCATCGGCGTCAAGATTGGTCCAACGGCGACGCCGGAGATCGTCTTGGGTCTTTTGGATGTCCTGGACCCGGATGGCGAGCCCGGGAAAATCGTGCTCATCACCCGCATGGGCGCGGACCGCGTTCGTGAGGCCCTGCCGCCTATCCTCGAGGCTGTTCACGCCAGCGGCCGTCCGGTCTTGTGGATGAGCGATCCTATGCATGGCAACACACACGCCACGGCGGGCGGTCTGAAGACCCGCAACTTCGACGCCATCCTCGATGAGCTCGAAGGCTGCCGCGCGGCCCATGATGCTGCGGGCACTTATATGGGCGGAGTCCACTTTGAGCTCACCGGCGACGACGTCACCGAGTGCACCGGTGGCGCCGACGGTCTCACGGACTCGGATCTCAGCCTCAACTACACGACGGCCTGCGACCCACGCCTCAACTACCGCCAGGCGCTGGAGATGACCTTCCGCCTCGCGGCATTCGGCTAGCTCTTCCGGGCTCCGGCGCGATTGCCACGGGTTCACTGCCGCACCCATAAAAAGGCGCGCCCGAGGGCGCCACCTTCGCACTGCGAGTCTTCACGACGAAGTAGTCCGCGGTCGCTGGAACCAAATGTCTCTTACGCGCGGTCCCAGCGCTGGAGCGCATCCAGCGCCGCGCTCTCCGTCGCAAACCCGGCGATGAATCGGTTTCGATGACAGAACTTCGCGCCCTCGGTCCCCGTGATCTTCTGCAGCTCTTCGCCTTCGAGGCCGCCCCACTCTTCGGGGAGTTTCCGTTTGTCTTCCCGGCTGCCTTCGGCGACGGGGATCGTGACGACGCGCCAGTCGCCCTTGCCGGGAAAGAGAACGTATTCGGTGGAGTGATTCGCGCCGTCGTTCTCAAAGTAAGCGGGCTTCCACTTCATGTAGCGGTCGAGGCGGATGGTCTTCCGGCCGGCTTCCGCCGCCACCTTCATGGCTGCTTGGACTTCTTCCTTCGCGGCGTTTGCCCGCGCCAGGCCGTCACGAAGTCCGCCTACGAGGTCCATCGCCATGGCGACGCCTCGCTCGTAGAGCTTGTCGAAGTCCTCGTTCGCCGACTCGTTGAGCACGCCGATGAGCATGGAAAAACATGGGACGCCGTCTTCCGGCTGCCGAGCGCCCACGTCCACAGCGTCCACGTAATCGACGAGCACGCGTCGAAGGTGCTCTGCGAGGGGAGCCTCGATGTTTCCTTCACTCTCCAGGAAGTCCAAGACCATGCCCGCCGACGAGCGGTTTCCTTCGTACTCACGCTGGTGGTGGTCGAAGCGCCGAGTCTCTGGGTCAAAGACATGACCGACGTCGAAGACGATGTCCGCCGTCGCGAGGACCTCGGGGTCCCTTGAACGAACGACCTTGGCCTCCGCATCGAGGAAAGTACGAATCAGCGCCGCGGCGAGAACGTCGTCTGCATGAAAAGGGCCGCTGTGCGTTCCGAGAAGCATGGGTGTCCACCTAGTGCCCAAAGCCCCACGGCGCCATGACAATGGCGCTCGACTCAGTGCGACTTGAGTTCTCTCGTGTCGATGGTACGGCTCGCGTGTGAGCGCTCTTGAAGACAGTTTGGAGATTGCGCGCGTCGCGACTCGCACGTGGCAGCAAGCCGCAGTTCTCGCCCACGGGCTGTGTCCTTTCGCGCACGGTCCCGCCAAGCGCGACGCCATCCACGTTCAAGCCGCCGAGGCGAAGAGCTCACAGAGCGCCGCCGCTGAAGCCATCTTGGCCGCCCACGCGCTCCTCGACAACGAGGACACGGACACAACGTTGGTCGTTTTCCCCTTCGCCTTGGACGACTTCGAGGACTTCTTGGACGTCATCGATGCCTGCGAGGCCTACCTCGACGAGCGCGAACTGGACACAAAGCTCCAGATCGCGTCGTTCCACCCCGAGTATCGTTTCGAAGGGACGACGGCGGAGGACGCGACGAACTACACAAACCGCTCTCCGCTTCCCGTTCTTCAGTGGCTTCGCGTCGATCAGGTGGCGGAAGGCATCGAGTCTTATGGGGAGACGGAGTCGATCCCAGAGCGGAATATGGCCCACATGAAGGGCCTGAGTAGCTGGGAACGCGAAGCGTTGCGTGCGCTGCCCAAGAGCGAAGTTCAGACAGAGGTTGCTCGGGATGGCTGGGAAGCTGCCAAATCTGGCCATTATTGCGTGACGACGACGCGGGTTTGTTTTGGCCTCCAGGGCATCAGCTCCACGCGCGTCTTTGCGGCGGAGACGGTGATCTCGCCGGGTCCATGGACCCTTCATGTTCGCTCCGGCGAAGTGCTCTCTTAAGCCCGCAACCGGCGCTTTGCCAGACCGAGGCGCGCGCTCATGCCGCGCCTCGCTCTCATCCCCCTCGTCCTTCTTGGCGCATGCGCGACCGGTGAAACGCTCCCGGCGATCGCCGTAGAGCACAACACGGCGGGCGCGGAATCTCTCGCCGCCGGGGAACTCGATGATGCCGAAGCGCGCTTTCGTCTCGCCCTCGAATACCAGCCAGGCTTTGCCGAGAGCCGCGCCAACCTTGGCCTCGTCGCATTTCAGCGCGACCAGCTCGATGACGCCGAGGGTCATCTCCGCGCGGCGATTCGCCTCGACGCCAACTTCGACGAAGCCTGGTCAAACCTTGGCCTCGTGCTCGCGGCGAAGGGCCAGCTCCATGATGCGAAGCGCGCGTTTGAGACGGCCCTCGCGATCGATCCAGGGCTCGTAGCGGCACGGCGCAACCTCGCCGACCTCAACATGCGCGCGTCGAACTACGTCGAAGCGCGGGCACATCTAATGCGACTCGTACAGATCGTGGAGGCTTCCACGACGGACGGTGCGCGTGCGTCGGCGATGCTCGCCTATTGCGAGCTGCGCTTGGGCCGAGAAGACGAAGCTCTTTTTCGCGCCGAGATCGTATTGAACGTGCGCCCCGACGAGCCATTGGCGCGGCTTGTTCGGGGCATCGCCCGGGCAGCATCCAGAGACTTTGAGGGCGCCGCGGAGGACTACATCATCGCCGCCAGCGACGGCCAGCTGCGGCGGGATGTGCAGATTCGCCAAGGAGCGCTCTTTCTCGCCTGGAGGCGGCCGGAGGAGGCGGCGCCGATTATCGAGGAACTCCTAAATGATGGTGAGGATCCGGCCGTTTCCTTGCTAGCGGCGCATCTCGCGCGCGCTGAAAACAACCCCAATGCCGCCCTTGAACACGCTGATGCCGCCCTTCTGGCCGCGCCTGGCCTGCCGGCCGCCCTCGAAGTCGCTTCATGGGCCCGCAGCGAACTTGATCGCTGAGCATCCTCCTAAGTACCCTCCCGGCGGGGCCGTCCGCCTCACTGGAGTACCGTGAACGGAATCTTACGCAGCAAGTTTGTTTGGCCCGGCTTCCTCGTCGCCGTCATCGCAATGACCGTTGCCTGCTTTATCGAGGACCAAATCGGAGGCCCCGTCTTCGCGGGTCTCGGAGCGATCATCGGCATGCTTCTTTTGGTCGCGGGAATCCCCGACCAAGAGGACAAGGTCGTCGCCCTCAAGGGAGACCTTGAAGGCGCGCATCAATCGGTGGCGGCAAAGAGCGAGCGCCTTGAGATCATTCGTGATGGCGTTCGTGATGCTGCCGGTCAGATCAAGAACGTCGCGATGCATCTATCGTCGGGCCTTGGCGAACAGAAAGAAGCCGCGGATCGAACCGCGGGTTCGATGACGGAGATCACCAACTCCCTCCAGAGCATCGCCCATCACGTGGAAGCCTTGGCCTCCAGTGCGGAAGAGAGCTCCTCGAGCATCCTCGAGATGACCGCGACCAATGACGAGGTGGCCGAGAACATGGCCAACCTCGCGTCCAGTGTTCGCGAGACGGTCTCGTCCATTGAAGAGATGGCCTATTCCATCAAAGAGGTCGCCCGGAATGTCGACGCGCTCTCTCTGACGGCGGAGGAAACCTCCTCCTCCATGAATGAGATGGACGTCTCCATCGACCAGGTTCAGTCCAACGCCAACGAGACGGCGCGCCTCTCCGAAGAGGTGGCCACCGACGCCGAGCGCGGCGCGGACGCGATCTTGAAGATCATCGTCGAGATCAACCGAATCAAAGAAACGTCCAGCGAGGCTGTGGCCGTTATCTCCAACCTTGGTTCACGAATCGAGGCCATTGGCGACATCCTGAACGTCATCGACGATGTCGCTGAGCAGACCAATCTCCTCGCCCTCAATGCCGCCATCATCGCGGCTCAGGCCGGCGAGCACGGCAAGGGCTTCGCCGTTGTCGCCGACGAGATCAAAGACTTGGCCGAACGAGCGGGTGCTTCGACGAAGGAGATCGCCGAGCTCATCAAGACGATTCAGCAAGAGTCGAAGAACGCCATCGCGGCTGTGGAGCGTGGCGCGAGCACCGTCGACAGCGGTGTGACGGTTTCCGCGGAAGCCGAGGAGGCTCTGAAGAAGATTCTCGAGTCCTCTCAGAAGTCCACGGGAATGGTCCGGGCCATCGCTCGAGCGACGGTGGAGCAGGCGAAGGGCTCCAAGCAGGTCACGGACGCCATCGGCCGTATCGCCGAGACGGTCCAGCAGATCGCCGCCGCCACGGCTGAGCAGGCCCGCGGGTCCGAGCTCATCATGAAGAGCGCCGAGAAGATGCGCCTCATTACCCAGCACGTTGAGCGCTCGAGCCAGGAACAGGCCCGCGGCGGTCGTCAGATCAGCCAGTCCATCGAGAATATCTCGAATATGGTCGACCAGCTGCACCAGTCGCATCGCGCGCAGGTGAAGGGTTCCGAGGACACCATCGACGCGGCTCGCCGAATTCAGGAGCTGACGGCAGCTTCGGAAGAACGCGTAGAAACCGTCGGGAACGTCGCCCAGCAGCTTCAGACCCTGTCTGACTGAGCCTCAAGACACACCAAGGTAGCTTTGCCGCTCTGAGGGCCTTATGGTTGCGTGCCTTCAGGTGCCACGACGGCTCAAGAGGCATAATCAGCGCCCATGTTTGGAATCGGTTCAGGTGAGATGTTGGTGTTTGCGGTGGTCGTTCTGATCGCCCTTGGGCCGAAGCGTCTCCCGGATTTCATGCGAACGGTGGGCAAGGGCCTCCGAGAGATTCGAAAAGCCACCACGGATCTGCGAAAGCACTCGGGCATCGATGAGCTGATGCGTGACGATCCGGCTGGGCTTCGTGCGTTGAGCCGGGACATCTCCCGCGACCCGGCGCCGCGTCGCGAACAGAAGCTCAGCGCTCACGACTTGGCGAAGGAGTCCCCGGTGGAGGGCGTCGATATCGCGCATGCGCATTACCTCGCCAAGAAGAACGCCGCCGCCGCCGCCAAAGAAGCCGCGGTCGCGCGAAACGCCCAGGAGCAGGAACGAGTCAGCGTCGGCGCCACCTTCGCCATCGAAGCGAAGCCTGGTACCGAAGCTGCCACGCCGCCCACGGGCTTCGAGGGAGACACGGTTCCGGACAAGCCCGCGGTGAGTCCAAAAGTCCGCCACGAGCCGACCATGCTCGGCATCCCAGCTGTGGATCCCTACGCGCTTCCCGCGACGAAGCCCGCACCCAAGGCGAGCGCGCCTCCTCCTCCTCCTCCTCCTCCTCCTCCTCCACGCAGCGCCGCTCCAAAGAGCGTCCGTCCCAGCGCTCCGCCGAGCCCAAGCGCGCGTCCCAGCGCTCCGCCGAGTCCCAGTGTGCGTCCCAGCGCTCCACCGAGCCCCAGCGCGCGTCCGAGCGCACGTCCGAGCGCACCACCCCCGGTTCCAGCGGCTCTCCGAAGTGCGCCGCCGCCACCGCCGGCGATCGGTCCGAGCAGCGTCCTTGACGGAAAACGAGCGTCTTTGCCGCCTTCCCCCTCTTTGACGCCTTCCGTGCCGCCTCCCGCGGACAAGCCAAACGCCCGCGAGTCGACGATGGCGATTGAAGTCGAAGATCTCACGCTGGACGACGAGACATGAGCGAAGAGGCCACGGTTCCTGAAGACGACGTCGAGATGGGCTTCTTCGAACATATCGGAGAGCTTCGAACCCGACTTGTTCACGCCATCTACGGCATCCTTCCGGCAGCCGCGCTCTGCTTCGTCTTCGTCGAGGAGCTCTTCGCGTGGATTCGTAAGCCCCTCACGGACGCCTACATCGCGCGCGGCATGGAAGACGCGCCGATTCACTTTTCGAATCTGACGGACCCCTTCGTCGCGCAAATTAAGATCGCCCTCGTGTGTGGCGTTCTCCTCGCCTCCCCTTGGGTCTTCTATCAAGTGTGGGCGTTCATCGCGCCGGGTCTGTATCGCAAGGAGAAGCTCCTCGCGATCCCCTTCATTGTGTTCTCGACGCTCTGCTTCGCCGGCGGAGCGATCTTTGGGTACACCATCGTCTTTCCGCTGGCCTGTGATTTCCTCTTGAGCGTTGGCGAGGCCATGGAGGCCGAAGCGACGATCATGATCACGGATTACCTGGCTCTCACCACGCGACTGCTCTTGGCGTTTGGTGTGGTCTTTGAGATCCCCGTCGTCATCACCATCCTCAGCGTTATGGGCGTCGTCTCGTGGCGCGGCCTGCTGAAGTTCGGTCGCTGGTGGCTCTTGATATCCACGCTGGTCGCGGCGTTTTTGACTCCGCCGGACGTGGGCACACAGCTTTTGATGCTCATCCCGCTCGTCGGTCTCTACTTCATGAGCGTCGGCATCGCGTTCATCATCGATTGGCGCCGCAACAAGAAGAAAAAGAAGAACGGGGAAGCATGAGCATGTTTCGAGCGGGGCTCTTTGACGGTGAGTCCGTCATCATCACCGGAGGCGGAACGGGCATTGGCAAGGCCGTCGCCGCCGAGCTCATCACCCTCGGCGCGAATGTCGCGATCACCGGGCGTCGCATCGAAAAGCTAGAAGCCGCCGCCGCCGAACTCGCTACCCTTCGAGAAGGCGCCAAGGTTCATTTCGCGGCCTGCGATATTCGAAGCGTTGAAGCCATCGAGGAGTTCGTGAAGGGCACACAAGTTGCCCTTGGTCGCGTCGACATTCTCATCAACAACGCCGGCGGGCAGTTTCCTTCGCCGGCGCAGCACATCTCGCCCAAAGGGTTCGAGGCTGTGGTCCGAAACAATCTCCTCGGCACCTGGCAGATGACGCATGCCGTCGCCAACGAGTGTTTCATCCCGCAGAAGCGCGGCCGCATCGTGAACATCACCGCCGAGGTGAGTCGGGGTTTCCCGGGCATGGCGCACACCGGCGCGGCGCGTGCGGGAGTGAACAATCTCTCTATGAGCTTGGCCGTCGAGTGGAGTCAGCACGGCATCCGCGTCAACGCCGTCGCTCCCGGTGTCATCAAGACCAGCGGCACGAAACAATATCCCCCAAGCCTCCTGGAGAACGCCATCAAGGCATGCCCGATGAAGCGTCTGGGAACGGCGCGAGAGGTGGCGCACCTCGTCGTGTATCTCGCTTCTCCGCAAGCGGACTATGTCACGGGCCAGACCTTTACCATCGATGGCGGTTCGAGCCTGTGGGGCGACAGCTGGCCTGTAGGCGATGTCCCTCAGTTTCCGCCTTACGAGCACGAAGATTAGCCTCCCATGCGATTGCGGCGTGCGTGGCGCCGGAAATCGTGAATGCTGCTGACGTGGCAACGAAGAAGAAGGCCAAGAAGCCAAAGAAACGACCCGACCCGTCCAACGAAGAGTTGCCCGGCGCAGGTACAGAGCATGGCGCGACGCTCCAGCTCGCTCACGACGCTTTCATCGATGGCAACTACGCACAAGTTCGCGTGCTCACCGACAAGCTAGAGAAGGCGCCGGACGAGATCGCTCAAGCGGCTGCTGAATTGCGGCGCCGCGTGAGTGCAGATCCTGCTCAGATCGCCGTTCTTGCTTCGTGCGTCCTCTTCTTCCTCTTCATCGTCTGGAAATACGTTCTATGAAAGCCCTGTCTTTCTTCGCCCTTGTCCTCGTCGCGGCCCTTGGCGGATGTGGCGCGGCCCAAGGTGGCGGCGTTTCCCAGGCGCTCACCGCGCATGATCTTTACCCCATGGAAATGGGCGGCGTGTGGTCCTTCGATTTGGACACGGGTTTTGGTCCACCCGTTCTCGGCGTGATGCGCGTGGAGAGCGTCGACGGAATACAGGTGACCGTTCGCAACAACGGCGACCAGGTCAGCACCTACGAGCGTCGACCCGAGGGCATCTTTCATCTTGAGAGCGACAGCTGGCTGCTGCGTGATCCCATCGCCGTGGGCGAAGGCTGGCCCTCCGCGGGCGGACGCCAAGCGCAGATTCGTTCCGTCGAGGCCAGCGCGAGCACGCCGGCAGGCGACTTCACGGGCTGTGTCGATGTCGAAGAGACAGGCGGCGAAGACGGCCGCGTGATCCACACCATCTACTGCATGGGCCACGGAATGGTGGAGCAGCGCGCTTCCATGACGATGGAGACGACGGGCAGTGAAGCCGCGGTGAGCGTGAAGCTACGTGGCTACATGGTCACCGAAGAGTACTGAGCCCTCGCTTTTTCTTCGGAACGTTCGACTTAGAAACCGGGGTCGCGGGCGAGGCTGGGGCGCATCGTCGGCGCACTGAGGCGCGGACCTTCGCGTTCCATCACCGCAGCTTCGCGCACCGCTGTTTCTACAGCGCTCATCTGGCTCATCACCGTGCGCGGCTCGCGGCTCTCGCGGGCCACCGCGGGCGCAGCTTGTTCCATGGACGGCGTCTCCACTTCAGTCTCCGGCGGTGGAGCGATGGCTTCGCTGACCACGAGCAGGTCCAGAGGTGTCGCCGTCGCGAGGGAGCGCTCCCAGGTCTCAAAGCCGTCCGCACGCACCGTGATGGTGTGCTCGGCTCCGTCCCCAGGAAACGAGATCGTATCGCCTTCAATGGCGACGGGCTCGCCATCCACGCTCGCGCTGGCGCCGGAAGGAAGGCCGTGGAGTCGGAGAGCCACCGGTTCGGCGCTCTCCGCTTCTTCAGCGGGTTCTGGCTCGTCGGGCTCGAGCTCCCCCTCGGGCTCTTCTATGACTTCGCCAGGATCATCGAGGACAGCGGCGGTCGCGGGCTCCGCGCTGGGTCCGGGCTCTGGAGACCGGCTCATCAGAAAGAACCCCGCGGTGCCCAGTGCGGCGACGAGGCCAAGGAGAAGCCAAGCCTTACTTCCCCCTGCTTGCTCCGGCGCGGCGACCATTGGAGCCGGCTGCGGTCTCGACGGCATGGCCGTTGGTGTGACCTCCTCCATCATGTCACTGACGCTCAGGCGCATCTCGGGATCGACGGGGAGCTCCTCGGCGAGGGCGTCTGTCAGGCTGATACGCATCCCTGGGTCGGCGGGCGGTTCCGAGAAACGCTGACTGATCACGCGTCCCTCAGGAGCAGGGCGCGACGGAGCCATGTTCACCTGTTCCGGCGGAATGCTGGTGAGGTCGCCATCTTCATCTTCATCGTCCTCGTCCTCGTCCTCGTCGGCCAAGGCGATGCCGACGGGCATCAGAGACACGCGGCCCATCTCCATCTCGTCCAGCGACAGCTCGTCGAGCTCTTCCTCCTCGTCTGGCAGCAACGCGACGCCGACGGGGGGCGCCGAGAGTGGACGCATCGCGGCGGGCTTTGCTTTCGTTCGAAACCCCGTCGTGGCGCTCTCGATCCCGTCTCGCGCGACCTTCGCGGCTTCCATCCAGGCCCGTCGCATCGCTGCGATATTGGCGTGTCGCTCCTGCGGTTCTTCGACCAGCGCGCGCTCGATGACAGCAACGAGACCCGCGGGGAGCTTCGGTGCGTTCTCGCGAAGCGTCGAGCCGCCGTCCGGAAGCTCATCGGAGCAGATCAGATGCAGTAGGATTCCCGTCGCGTAGAGATCGGCGCTGTGTCCGCCCATCCCCCGTGCTTCTTCCGGCGCGCGGAAGGCGAGAGTCCTCGCAAGCCCCGACTCTTCGCGCCACTCCGGGTGCGACTGTCGAGCGAGGGTTCGGTTGAGCCCAAAACCAATGAGCTTCGGTGTTCCCTCCGGGGTCATCAGAACATTGCCGGGTTCCAAGTCGCCGTGAGTTACGCCGGCGCGGTGCGCTGCCTGCAGTCCATCGAGTAGCCCAGACGCGACGCGAATACGTTCCGCGCCACTGTGCTCACCGCTGAGCCAGTCATGGAGGCTCTCTCCGTCGACGTGCTCCATCGCTGCGAAGGGACGACCAGCACGCGTGCGTCCCACATTGAGCACGCGAACGACGTGGGGGTGATTTACTTTCTGCAGCAATCCCATGTCTCGGCGAAAGCGCGTGGCCGTTCGTTTCCGAAGGTCGGCGTCGCTCAGGTTCTCAAGGTCGAGGACCGCGACCGCCGCCGGCTTCCCTCCTTTGAGGGTCTCGGCCTGCCAAACCGCACCGGCGAGGTTCCTGCCGAGCGGGAGTTTTAGCGAATAGAGGTCCTCAAGTTGGGCGTGCATGCGCGTCCATTGTAGGATCGCTTGCGATGCCACGTCACTTTAGTGTCCCAATCATGCTTTTTGCCCTGTCTCTTGCTGGATCTTTGGCCCTTCCAGCGCTCGGATCGGCGCAAACGGACCGCGAACTGTCGGAGGCACGAGGCTGGTTCACCGAAGGAATCGCCCATTCTGAGGCTGGGCGCTACGAGGAGGCGGTCACGGCTTTCCGCCGCGTGCTCGCCACCATCGACTCCCCACCAGTTCGCTACAACCTAGCGCTCAACCTCTATGAGCTCTCGCGGATTCGCGAGGCGGACGAACATGTGCAGTCCATCTTGGACAGCCAAGAGACCGACGCCGCCGTTCGCTCCGACGCCACCGACCTCCGTCTTCACATCGAAGAGGTCGGCGGCCGCGTGCGCATCGACGTCGTCGGCGTTCCCGAGGGGCTCTACGATGTTGAACTCGATGGTCAGCACCTCGCATCGCGCGACGTCGGTCGGAGTCTTCGCGTTCGCGTCGGCGCCCACAACATCGACGTGATTCGTAGCGGAGAGACCGTGGCGAGCGAGAGCGCCAACGTGGTCCAAGGGGAGACGGCGGTGGTGAGCGTCGACCTCAGCGTCCCGGACCCGGCCGAAGCCGCGGCAACGGTGGTGCCGCCGGTGGTGGAAGAGCCGCCTCCCGAAGAGTCCTCCTCAGTTCTTGGACGCTGGCAGTTCTGGGCCGTGACCGGCGCGGTGATCGTCGTCGCCGCCGCCGTCATCGCTAGCGTTGTGGTTCTCAGCAAGCCCACTGACACCTCCGATATGCCCACCGTCGGTAACTTTGAACCCGGGCTGATCACCTTCCGATGAAGTTTAGAATCATGAAGACGTCCACGTTCTGTTTTGCGCTGATGAGCGCTGTGTTGCTCTCATGCGCGCCGGACATCGAGCCCACGGAGGTGGTCTTGGTCATCGACAGCGACCTCGTCGCGCCAACGCAGGTAGACAGCCTGGACGTTGCCGTGTTCACCGCGGGGGGCGAAGAGATGAACTCCTTCGCGACGCTGGGCGTCGGCGACGTGCGTTTTCCGCGCACACTTGGTGTCCAGAACATCAACACGCGTCTCGAAGGCTATCGCGTCGAGGCACGCGCCCGATTCGGCGGCGCCATCGTGGTGACGCGAACGGCGACCTTCGACTTCGTCCGTGACCGATCCATGGAGCTGCGGCTCTTCTTGCCGGCGGCCTGCGAAGACGTTCGCTGCGAGGGCGGCCTGACCTGCACCGAGGGTGGCGTCTGCCGGAGCACGGACGTCGATCTTCAAGCGTGGACGGGCAGCCCGTCTGGCATTCAGGTGTCCCTCGACGCCGGCGCCGACTCCATGTGAGCGCCTAGGGCGCAAAGTCGTACACGAAGGCTTCTACGCCGCGCGCGCCGAGCTGGCGCTGCACGATGGGGCCGACTCTGTCCCAGGTGCCACCGGCGAGGCCGCAGCCGATGCGAGGCATGTGTACCGACGCGCCACGTTCAAGGGCAAAGTCGCCCACGCTCGCGAGCGCTTCTTTCACCGCGCGGTAACGAATCGGCGGGCCGTCCTTTGTCGCTTTGATGGTGTGCTGCCCGACCATATTGGCGACCCAGAGCTGCTCTTCCACCTCGACGAAGCGGACTGCCCCGAGGGCAAAGTCGTTCTTGTGACGTCCTTTGTACCAGGCGCGAAAGTCAGCCTCGGGCTGTCTCCAGCGTTTCGAGACGGCGACAACGAAGCCTGAGCCCCAGCCGCCAATGTCGTTGCAGATATGCGCGATGACGCGCGGGCCACTCCCCACGGGCGCCGTGGCGTCGCCGTTTAGCACCGTGAGCTTCGTGTTCTTGCTGGTCTTCGTTGCTTTGGCCATCGCTACACCTCGAACCCTCTGCCTGCTTTCGCGCGGCGTTTGTATTTTCGTTCGTCGAATCGGTACAGACGCGCGGCTCGGTGGGCGACGTCGCGTTCCACCTCGTCGAGTTCTTCCAGCACGTCCATCGCGAGGATCTTTTTGCGGAAATTGCGCCGGTCGAGGGGAGTTTCGAGGACGGTCTCGTAGAGTCCACGCAGTTGGCTCAGGGTGAACTTCTTGGGAAGCAGTTCAAAGCCGATGGGCTCGCGGCGCACCTTCGTCTTTAGCCGCTCAAGAGCTTGCTGGACGATGAGTTCGTGGTCGAAGGCGAGGGAAGGAACATCCCACACAGCAAACCAGCGGGCGTCGCAGGCGTCCGTGGCGGCTTGGATGCGGTGGTCGCGCAGACGGACGAGGGCGTAGTAGGCGACGGTGACGACCCGGCCTCGGGGATCGCGCCCCACGTCGTCGAAGGTGCTCAGCTGCTCCAGGTAGGAGCTGGAAAGTCCCGTCTCTTCCTCCAGCTCACGCCGCGCCGCCTCGGGAAGGTCTTCGTCCATGTGGACGAAACCGCCGGGCAAAGCCCATGAGCCTTCAAAGGGCGGAACGCCGCGCTCGATGAGGAGGATCTTCAGGTCCTCGTCATCGATGCCAAAGACCACGCAGTCCACGGTGAGAGCGGGGCGAGGATATTCGTAGGTATGGGTCACAGTTCTGAAGGCCCGTTTCTCTTTGCGTAGATGATACGCATAGCTTAGCGTATGTCATACACAAAGAGAAAACGAAATGAAATTAGAGACACGAAACTACGAAGAGCAGCAAAAGGAGTGGCCCCAGGAAGGGCGTCATATCCTCGCTCACTACGATGACGAGAGCGTCGTCGTCTACCAGGCGTACTCACCGCGCATTGGCCACTTCGCTGCGAAGCACGGCTACTTCGGTGGCGACTTTTCCTACGGACGCATGAGCTGGATCAAACCCAACTTCCTCTGGATGATGTACCGCTCCGGCTGGGGCGTGAAGCAGGACCAAGAGGTAACGCTCGCCGTGCGGCTCAAGCGGGAAGGCTTCGACACGATTCTCCGGAGCGCCGTTCCATCGAGCGCGAGCCGGGGAGAGATCAAGAACTCGGACATACGTCTCCAGTGGGATCCTGATCACGGACCCGACGGCGCGAACCAAGCGCGACGAGCGATTCAGCTGGGACTCCGCGGCGAGGCCCTCAAGCGTTATGGCCGCGAGTGGATCGTGTCTATTGAAGACATCTCGGAGTTCGTCGCGCAGCAGCGAGCATACGTGGACGAACACTCGCGCTTAAGAACGCCGAAGGAACGTATTTATCCACCGGCGGATGAAGAGACCGCCCAGCGACTTCGCATAGAGAGACCAATGCGATGAATCCCTTCTTCGCGCTCGGTGGTGTTCTTACGGTTTCGGCCTTTTCTTGGGCTTGGGCCCAGCCTTGGATTGCGCGGCGTCGGCACGAGCAGTACCTCGCGGGGCTCTTGCTTGAACCCCTCGAGACGCTGGCCGAGCGGATAAAGAACACGCTTCGTTCGCCGGGTTGGGGCTGGGAGAGTTTCTCCGCTGCGCAGAGGATTCTCGCAGGGAACGCGTGGACCGAGCAGATGCTACTCGACGGGTTGAAGGAGCTTCAGCAGGAAGTGGCGGCGTCGGACCAAGCGGCGGGACGTAGTGGCCGGGATTGCGACCGGTTCCATTACTACGACTGTGGGCTTATGGGTTTCTACGAAGCGTTGATCCAGCGTCTCGCACACGGAGACGGAACGAAGAAGACCCAGAAGCGTTAGCCCCTGGGTCTTGGTCGTTGCTCTAACGAGTCTTAGAGAGCGCGAAGCTTGCGCTCTGCGTCCTTGCGGAGCGTGAGCCACATGAAGTTTCGAAGGTCGAAGAGGTCGACGGGGTTGAGCCCGGCTTCCTTGAGCGTCTTGCTCGCGTCGATGGTCATCTGCTCGAGGAGCTCGTAGGTGCCGAGGTCCGGCGTCATCTCAAGCTGAAGCTTGGGCATGAGGCTACGTGCCTGGTCGCGGAACGCCGTTGGGCGAATGCAGACGTGGGCGTGTGGATCGACGAGAGCCGCGAGGGACGTCGACAGAGCCCAGGTGGGTCGCACCTTGGCGGAGTGAAGCGCTTCGAGGAAGCGGTTGAAGCGGTCGGCGTACGCGCCTTCTCCGTGGAGGAGGTCGTAGGCGCCGATGCCCACAAGCTTTTCGCCCACTTCGCTGTCGATGCCGGTGATGGCTTTGCGCTCAGCGGAGGAGAGAAGGTCGGTTCCGAGGACAACGCCACGAACGGCGTCGAGGATTCCGGTCCAGTCTTCTGCCTCGCGAAGAGGTTCCATGACCTCCTTGGCCAGCGCGGTCTTCACCTTCTCGATGGCTGGGTCGATGTGCGCGCGCTTGCTCGTCGTCTCGCTGGAGCGGTACGCCTTGCGGTAGCGCTCTTCGGCGAAGCCTTCCGGCAACGCTGCGCGGAAAAGCGCAATCTGATCGCCGAAGGTCATGGACGCCTTCACGCGGCCATCGCGTGCAGCCGACGAGAGGTCGTTGTGACGCAGAAGAGTGCGAAGCTTACGAACCGACGCCTTCGCGTCGTCTTCGGCAGGGTTTACAGGTTCGAGGAGCGAGTAAAAGCGCTCTGAGATCGAACGCACCTGGCCATCTTCAAACTGGTACTGGCGGCGGTCTTCTGTTTCAGAGGCCAGAACAGCGCGGCCCCACTCGGGTCGGGCCTTGTGAATAAACAGCTGCTGATGAGACAAGCGAGACGCTCCTATCGCGGCAAAGCCTTAGGTGTCGCCCCACGCGAGACCGCTTTGCTGGAGGGATGGTCTAGCCCAAAACAAGCCACTGTCGAGGCGTAGGGATCACGAAAGATGCCAAAAAACGCACAAAAAACGCCCTCAGCGGGGCTGAGGGCGCTCTTTTTGATGTTGAAAGTCGTTTACTGGGCGCTAGGACCGCCCCGGCGACCGTGGCCTCGGCCTCTCCGGCCATGGCGTCCGCGCTCTCCGCGCTCGGCCCGACGCGCCGTGCGAATCGCTTTTTGCTCGTCGGTGAGGACGTTGTTGATGGCACTCCGGGTGCGCTCACGGACGGCCTGTGTCGCGCCTGCAGCATCTCCGTTTCGCCGGGCCTGGGCGCGGTCGGTGTGGGACTGCTCAAGAATCGAGGTGACACGCTGAGCTTGGGCGGGGGTGAGAGAGAGGTGTTCCGTCATTCGCTCGACACGATGCGTGAGTCGTTCCGCCTGACGTGTGCTGCGAAGGGTCTGCAGCTGAGTGCGTTGCGCAGGGGTCAGTACCTCACCGACCAAGCGGCGACTCTCGCTTCGTAGTGCGCGAAGTGCGCTTCGGTTTGCTTCGGTGCGCTCGGCTCCGCGGAGAGCGCGCATCTGTTCGCGGCTGCTCTGGCGGATAGCGCGAATCTGTTCCTTCTGGTTGTCGCTGAGGTCTACCTGCCGCAGAAGGCCATGGCCTCGGTGGCCTCGGTGAGCGCGACGACCTCGTCGTGCCGGGGTGCCTTCAGCTCGTTCGCCGCGGCTGCCACGTCGGGCGCGTCGGTTTGGACGCTCGGAGCTCTCTGCGGCGGAATCGGTGCCCTGAGCGAAGCTCACCTCCGGCGCTACAAAGGCGCCAAGGGCCAGCGAGAGGGCGAGGGGAGTGAGAATCTTGAGGGGGCTCTTCATGGTGCGTTTCCTTTCGAGGACTTGGGCCTCGTAAGAAGAGACGCTTCGGTTCTGAAGCAAACCTTAAGCAGCCCTCGAAGTACGAATCGTAAAACGACGAAAAGCCCATTGATTACATGTGGATACGCTTTCTTAAGAAAGATCGACATTCTCTAAAATATTGTTGATAAGCGCCAAAGTGGTATGAGCTGGAGGATGACAAAGACTCTTGTTTTAGTACTTAGCGGCCTCCTCTTTTGCGCATGTGGGGATGACGACAGCGTTACCGACTCTGGGCCTGCGACCCCAGACGCCACCGAAGGCATGGACGCCGGACCGGGTGACGACGATGCGGGTCCCGACGAAGAGGACGCCGGTCCCGACGAAGAGGATGCAGGTCCGATCACCACCGACGCTGGCCCTCAGGATGTAGGCGTCGACGCGCCCTCTTCCCCGGATGCCGGCCCGATGTGCCTGCTCAACAGCGACTGCCCTGACACCGACCTCTGCGCCGAAGTTGAGCCCGGCACGGAGATGTCTTTCTGCATCCCCGGTGAGCGCGGAACGACGCCATACGGCGACGCGTGCACGACAAGCGAGCAGTGCGTGAGCGGCGCTTGCCTTGAGGACTTCTGCACACAGGAATGCGCTGCGGAAGACGCGTGCCCCAACGACAACTTGCCACGTTGCTCGCCCGGCCTGGGACTCTGCGTTCCTGCTGCTGAGTGAGCCTCATGTCCCGTACCTTCGATGAGGTTCGCGCAGTCGGCCTCCTGAAGCTCTACGGGACAACCCGTGCTCTCGCGAGCATCGACGCCGAGTTTCCGGCGGGCGCTACGACCATCGTCGAAGGCCACAACGGAAGCGGCAAGAGCACGCTCGTGCAGATCCTCGCGCAGCTGGCGCGGCCGACGAAGGGCCGCGTCCACTACGGAGATCTCAAAGCGCGAGAGGCACGTCGCCAGATCGGCCTCGTGTCTCACGCACCCCTTGTTTATAGTGATCTAAGCGCCCGCGAGAACCTCGAGTTCTTTGCGGGCCTTTATGATGCACCGCTCAGCGCTGTTCAGGAGATGATCGAGCGTTTTGAGCTGACGGCCATCGCCGAGCGCGCCCTGAAGACCTACTCCCGCGGTCAGACGCAGCGAGTCTCCCTCGCACGCGCGCTTCTGGCGAAGCCGAAGCTCTTGCTCCTGGACGAGCCGTCCACAGGCTTGGATGAGTCCGGCACGGAGGGGCTCGCGGAGGTCATCGACGAAGAGAAAAAGCGTGGCGCCATCATCGTCGTGGTTACGCACCACCCGGCATTTGCCGAACGAGTCGGCGACCGCACGCTGACGCTGGTCCGGGGCCGGGTGGCATGAGGGAGTTCTTCAGAAGCACGCGCCAGATCGCCGCGAAGGACCTCCGCATCGAGTGGAAGACGAAGGAGATCACATACTCCACGGCGCTCTTCGCGACGCTGGTTGTGATCATGGCGTCGCTCTCTTTCTATCTGACTCCCTCCCTCGCTCGGCAGATCGCCCCAGGTGTTCTCTGGATCGCCATCACCTTTGGCGGGCTCTTGGCCGTGGGGCGTGGCTGGGCAAGGGAGCGCGATGGTGACGCCATGCGGGCGCTTTTGCTTTCGCCAGCGCCACGGGCGTCCATCTACTTCGGCAAGCTGCTCTCCAACTTGTTCTTTCTTCTTGTTGTCGAGGTCATCATCACGCCGATGGTGGCGCTCTTCTTCCACATCGATCTTTGGGCCGTTCTTGGGCCTCTGGCTCTAATTCTTGTGCTCGGAACGCTTGGTTTCGTCGCCGCTGCGACGCTCTTCGGTGCGATGACCGTTCGAACCGGCGCCCGCGACCTCGCGCTGAGTGTGGTGGTTTTCCCCCTGATCACTCCAGCTCTCCTGGCCTCCGTGGTCGCGACGAAGCAGCTCTTTGGCGGGGCGGAGCTCGGTGACACCATGGTCTGGGTCCGAATCCTCCTAGCGTTTGATGTATTCTTCATCGCAGCGGGCATGGCGCTTTTCGAACCGCTTATGAGCGACTAGTCGCGAACCGGGCGAGAAACTAGGCGCCTCAAACGAGGTAAAAGCCTTCCCGCGGAAGGGGCCAGCGATCTATGCTGGCCGCCCCTTGGCTAACGATTCCCAGCTCCTCGCCGACATCAAGCAGATGATCCTGGAGCGCCGCTTCCAAGATGCGGTGCGGGCGTGTCGGCGTGAACTGCTCTCCCATCCGTCCAAGTACGATATTCGGCTTATGTTGGGTCATGCCTTGATGGCCTTGTCTCGCTACGACGACGTTCGCACGGAGATGCAGGTGCTTCTGCGCTCCGCCCCTGAATACGGAGCCGCCCACCGCGTGCTAGGCGAGGCGTTCCTTCGTCTGAAACGCACGGATGAAGCCGCGCAGTCATTGCGCTCGGCGATGCATCTCGATGAGAACGACGACGAAGCGCGGGGCCTGTTGGCGGAGCTCGAAGGAACGCCGCCGCCATCCATGTCCATCGACCGTCGCTTCACGGATGAGACGACGAAGGCGGAGGGGGAGATCGCGCGAGACCCGAGTCTCCCAACGATGTCGTCTCCGGAGTTCGACGATCCCACGACGACCTCGAACCACCGGCTCCCCGAGTATGAGCCGAGCGTGACCCTCGACTCGGAGTTCGAGCAAGAAGTCTTCGAGCAGCTCGAAGAGCTCGAAGGTGAGGCCACGGTGATGACCTCGCCTGTGTATCAGGCGCTCAGGGGCGACGACACTCGGGGCAAGGGCGACAAGAGTAGCCCCTTCGACGACGAGACATTCGGGAGGATGGAGCCCCTCCCGGGCGATAGCACTCGGGCAAAGTCCGCGGACTTGCCCGGGGATGACGCGCGAGGGAAGCCCTCCGTGGTGCTGGCCCCAGAGCTTGCTGCGCCCGCGCTGCCCGGCGACGACACCCGAGGAAAGCCGCGGCCTCCAGCGAAGAGGCGAGCCCCGACGATGATGGGGATCGGTGGCCACCCAGGTTTGAAGCCGGCGGTGTCGGATCCAGGCTTTGAGCTCAACACCAGCGATCTGATGAGCGCTTCGGACGACCTCCTTTCGATGTCGGCGGAATTGGTTCTCGACGATCTCGAGGGTGAGCCCACGCGTGCACGCGCCTCCGAAGAACTCGAGGACGAAAAGACTCGCCAGCGCCAGCCCAAGTCGCCGCAAGCGCTCCCGTCCATTCAGGCGCCGATGGTGCCGGCTGCGGCGCCAGCCATGCCCCCGGCCCCCGCTCCTCCACGCGCGGCTCCGCCCCGTGCAGCACCGCCAGGCGCCGCTCCACCCGGGTCAGCGCCACCAAACGCTGCGCCGCTCGGGGCGCCTTCCTTCGCGCCGGACCGCTGGAAGTCCGCGGAGCTGCCCCCAGGCTTCGGGCAAAGCCAGCCCGCGTTCGCGAAGCCACCCGTCCAGGGACCTCCGACGGGCTTTCCGGGATCCCCTTCAAAACCAGGGCTGCCCTCAGCCGGCATGCCGCCGCGCGCGGGACCACCGCCTCAGTACGGCGCTGGCTCAGGCTCGAATACGCCTCTTCCAGAGCTAGAGAGCGAAGCGACGCTCGCGCGTGCTCCTGTGGACCCTTTTCCAAAGCTCGTGGCCAGCGCCACCCCAATGATCGCACCACGGACGCCGGACTTTTCGCCGCCGGCGAACGCACCGAGCGCACCGACTCCGATGCCGAGTCCGGAGGCGCCAGCACGCGAACAGAAGTCGACGAAGCGCAGCAAGCGTAAGAAGAATCGCGCCACGGAGGTGATCAAGAAGCAGGGCGCGGGTCTGCGTGAACGTTGGCCCCCCGCTGTTCTGGTCGCGCTCTTGGGCGTGCCAGTGTTGCTCGTCGCCACCATCTTCTACGCGTACCGCTCCTACACCGTGGCGGAGGCGGAACGAGAGGTCAGCATCGCGGCGCGTCGCGCGGCAAACGTCGGCACGCTCCCGTTGGTTCAGCAGGCCATCGCCCTCGACGCCGAGGCCAACTCCAACGTGCCCCTGGCGGTGGCGCGTCGTGCGTTCTTGTACTCGCTCTCGGCCATCGAGCACGGAGCCCCGGAAGAAGAGCGCGTGTTGTCGCTCGCGGAACTGGCCCCGGGGAACACCTCCCTCGAAGCGTTGGCCCGCGCCTACATTGCTCTTGAACAGGGTGAAGTTGGCCGCGCAGAAGAACTCCTCGCACCCTTTGATGAAAACGAGGTGTGGGGCGAGGTGGCCTTCGCACGCGCCATGGCGGCGTACCGCGTGGGAGACTCCGAACGCGCCGTGACTCTGGCGCGTGCGGCCCAAGCACTTCAGCCCTCTGCAACCCGCTACACGGCGTTTATGGTTCGAGCGCTCATCGCCGACGGTGACATCGAAGACGCCGAGCAGCTCGCCACAGGTCTCGAGGGCGCCGAAGGTCCGCTCGTGCACCTCGCTCGGGCAGAAGTGAAGATCGCGAGCGGCGACTACGACGAGGGCAGCGAGCTCGCCACCTCCGTGGTGGACGCGGCGGACGCGAGCAGCCGGCAACGCGCGCTGGCCTACCTGTTCTTGGCGAAGGCCGCCGCCGGTCAGAACCAGGCAGAGGCCGCGGTGACAAATATCGAAGCTGCTTTCGCCGCAGAGGACCCAAGCGATGAAGGCTTTGTCCTCGACGCCATCAAGGTCTACCTCAGCATCGGCAACAGTGAGGCCGCGACAGCGCTCCTCCCTCGCCTCGCGAGCAACGAGCTTGGGGCGGCCCGTCGAGCCACAGCGGTGACCGCGGTGCACCTCCAAGCGGAGAACTACGAGGCCGCGGAGGCTGCGTTGGCGAGCGCGCCGGATTCGCCGCGGACCGCCTTCATGCGTGGTCAGCTCGCCGAAGCGAAGGGCGATATTCCTGCGGCGAAGCGCGCGTATGAAGCCGCGGCGGCGAGCCCTGCGGAGGCGTTCCGAGCACGCATGCGGCTCGGAGCGATGGCGCTCAGCGCCGGAGAGCCGGCGGAAGCGGTGGCGGAGCTTGAGCGAGTCCGGACAAATCGCGAAGGCGACACAGAGTTCGTGCTCCTGCTCGTTCGTGCGTACCTGGCGAACGACGACAACGACGCGGCGAGCGCCGCGGTTCGCTCAGCACGCGCCGCCAACCCAGACGACGCGCGCATTCGCGTCGCCGAAGCGGACATTCAGATGGCCGGCGGTAACTACGAGGAAGCGCTCACCACGCTCACGGCTCTCGTCGAGACAAGCCCGCGAGACGTCACGCTCCAGGCGACGCTCGGGGACGCTGCGCGACTCGCAGGGAACTTTGAGCGCGCCGGGACGGCCTACGACGCGGCCCTGGCTATCGACGCGCGGGACTCGCGTTCATTGAGCGGAAAGATCACGCTGGCGATGGCCAGCGGGGACACCGACGCCACGGAAGCTGCCATCAATGCGGCTGCGGCCGGCGGCATCACGGACCTCGACCTGGCGCGCGCCCAGCTGAGCCTGCTTCGCGCCGAGGGCCGCGGTGCCGTGGAGAAGTTCGACGCGCTGGTGAACAACCGAACTCGCGATGTGGAACTCCTCGTAGGTCTCGCCCAAGCTCATCTCCAGGCCGAGTCCTACGGCAGCGCCAAGTCTGTTTTCCAGCGGGCGTCACGCATCGACCCGCGGAACATCGACATCATGGTCGGTCTCTCGTTTGTCGAAACGCGACGTGGACGCCTTCGCGCTGCAGGTCAGGCGCTTCGGCGCTCGCGCCGGGCTATCTCCGGCCCTCGCGATGAGGCGCGCGTGTCCGTGGCCCGCGGCTGGATCTCGCTGGAATACGGTCGCCTCGGTGACGCCGCCGAGGCCGCTCAGGCGGCGCTTGAGAAGGACCCGCAGTCCGCCGAGGCCCACTTTCTTTTGGCGATGACGGCGGACTCACAAGGGCGGGATTCGGCACAGCACCTTACCCAAGCTCTCGCGGGCCACGGGGTGACACCTGAAATGCTCGGTCAGATGGTCATCCACGGACCTCGTGAGGGACGCTGTGCGCTAGCGGCTCGCTACATGGCAGCGTCACCGGAGGGCGTCGATTCACGCGACGTTGAGCGTCTCGCCAGTCGCTGCCGTTGATGAGAGCCCTTCCGTGATCGTCACCGGCTGATCTACCCTCGGGAAGATGAAGCACTTCGACTACATCTACTACGGTACACGTTGTGATGCGGCCGAAGTGGAGCGCTTCATGGACCACGTCTGGATGACGAACCAGAAGGTGGAGGACGCAGGAAAAAGGCAAACGCCGCTTTGTATTTGGGGGCGTCACGGCATCGGAAAGACGGACCTCGTCGAGGCAATGGCGAAAAAGTACGGAGCGGACTTCGTCGCCATCGCGCCAGCCCAGTTTGAAGAGATGGGCGACCTGATGGGCATGCCTGTGGTGGTTGGCGAGGGTGAATCGACGCGCATGGCGCCGCCGGATTGGGTGCCTCGTAGCGAAGGCCCGGGCGTGTTGCTCATCGATGACGTCAACCGCGCCGATGACCGAATTCTGCGTGGCCTGATGCAGCTCTTTCAGAACTACGAGCTCGCCGGCTGGTCACTCCCACGACGCTGGCAGATCGTCATGACCGCCAACCCCGACGGCGGCGACTACTCCGTGACGCCCATGGATGACGCCATGCTGACGCGCATGCTGCACGTCACGATGCGCTTCGACGTCAAACGTTGGGCTGCATGGGCCGAGAGCGCAGGAATCGATCCACGCGGCATCGCCTTCGTCCTGACCTACCCAGAGGTGGTCAGCGGCGAGCGAAGTACGCCGCGTACCCTCGTCCAGTTCTTCGAACGCATCGCCGGCATCAAGGATCTCCGCGCGGAGCTAGACCTCGTCACGATCCTCGGCGAGTCGTGCCTCGACAAGAGCACGGTCTCAGCGTTCATCGCTTACGTTCAACAGAACCTTGAGGACCTCGTCGCACCCGAGGAGATCCTCAAGGGCGCGCCCCAGGTTGAGACGAAGCTGCGTCGCTTGATGTCTGACGATCCTCCTCGCGTGGACATTTTGGCGGCGATCTGCACGCGTCTCCACCATCACCTCACGACGCGAAAGAAGGCGCTCGACAAGAGCGAGCTTGAAGGGCTTCGGAGCTTTCTTGTGTCGGATTTGCTGCCGAAGGACATGCGCCTCGCGGCTCTCCAAGAGCTCACCGCGTTGCCTGCGAAGCTCGGCGTTAGTAAGCTCCTTGGCGACCCCGAACTCGCTCGTCTGCTCCTGGCGCGCTAGCTCATGAGCTTGGCGGATTGGCGAGGGCTCTTCGACCAGGCGTCGCGCACGCTCTTGGTGAGAGAGCCTTTCTATGGACACCTGCTCGTGGGGCTCAACAAACGCGCCGCGGACATGCAGTGCCTCGTGCGGCTCGCGCCGAGCGCGCGGCAGGTGCTCTTTGAGGTGAACGCGCCGCGCTGGATCGAGGCGAGCAACGAGCAGCGCCTCGCGGCTCTTCGTCACGAGCTAGTCCACCTCATCTTGCGTCACCCGCTACGTGCGAAAGAGAAGCGAAACGCGCAGGTCTGGGGCATGGCGTGCGACCTCGTGGTCAATCAGCTCGTCGACACGAAGGATCTCGAGGCGCCCTTGACTGTGGAGAATGTTGAGCTCCCCGGCGGCCTCCTCGCCGACGAGTACTACGCACTTCTTTTGTCCATCGAGGAGCGCCGTTGCTGCGGCGAAAGTTGCGCAGGCGGCTCCAAGATCAATGAGTGGTGCGAAAAGAACGGCGCCCGCTCAGGAGCTCACTCGCGCTGGCAGGACTTCGCGGATCTCCCTTCTGGAACGCTTTCCGTGCTCGACACCAACGTCGAAGACCTTCTCAAGGTGGTCGTGAAGCGCACCCGCACGCGCAGAAAGTCCTGGGGCTACTTGCCCGGCCGTCTCGTCAGCGTGCTCTCGGAGCTGGGAGCACCGGCGCAGTTGCCTTGGCGCCGTCTTTTGCGCCTCTTCATCGCCCAGAGTGGCCGCACTCAGATTCGAAGCACCTTGAGTCGTGCGTCTAAGCGCTATGGAACCGTTCCCGGAACCAAGGTGCGGCGACGTCACCTGTTGACCGTGGCCATCGACACCTCCGGGAGCATTGCCGACGCCGACCTTGAGGTCTTCTTTGCGGAGATCTACGCGATCTGGCGGCGCGGAGCGACGGTGCAGATCGTCGAGGCGGACGCGGCGGTGGCGCGGACTTACCTCTACAAAGGCGTGACGCCGAAGGCCGTGGTGGGCCGCGGAGGCACGGACTTCAACGCTGCGATTCGCTGGTCGAATGAACATCGTGCAGACGGCCTGGTGTACTTTACGGACGGGCACGCGAGTCGCCCCCACGTGAAGAGTCGCTGCCCTTTGCTTTGGGTTGTCACGGAGGATGGTTCCACGGATGTGTTGCCGGGACGCACGGTTCAGCTGAGTCTCTAGGAGTTGAAGCATTGAGAGGATCACAATGAACCCTTGGGAAGACACAAAGCGCGTTCGCGCGGCGAACTCTCGTGAGCTCATCGATACGCTCGACGTGACCTCGGCGGCTCACGTAGATACATGGCTTGCTTTGAAGCCCGACGAACGCGCATCGCTCTTGGCCGACCGCGGCCTCGCAGCGAAGGTCCATGAGGCCGCCGGCTACGCGCTACGCGTGCGCCAAGATGTTGCCCTTCCACTCTTCGACGACCTCCTCGAAACCGGCGTCGCGAGCTATATCAGCGATGCGCTCTGGGCTGTGACGCCGGCCCATACAAAGTTGCCTTTCGACGAAGCGCGGTGTCGCCGCTACATCGCCGCGGCGGAGGGGCACGCGCACAGCTTGGGCAAGCGTGGGTGGTGGATCGCTCGGCTTTACAAGCACCTTGGTGACGTCGACGGATGCATCGAGGCGCTGCGGAAGAGCAAAGCCCGGGGCGAGGACATGACGGAGCCGCGTGACGCGGAGCTGTTCCGTGATCTCTGGTCCAACGAGGAGTTCGCCGCGATCTTTGCCGATATGGAGCCCACTGTCTGGAATATCGGGTACGACGAGGCGCTCCCTACCGAAGACAAAGTGCCCTTTGTTCGAAACCTTCAACTCCGGCGTCCCGGAGCTATGCCGGAGGGCGTTCGCGCCTTCGTGCACTTGGAGACCTTCACGTTTTATGGCGAGGCGACGACGCTTCCCGAGTGGCTTGTGGAGCTGACGAAGCTACACGAGCTGAAGAACGTGCCCTTCGAGATGACCAAGGTGTCCCATTCGGTTTTGAGCATGCCTTCTCTGCGGGTGTGCGAACTTTATGGGCAGCTCCCGAAGGGTTACGACAAGAACGCCATCAAGCAGCTCGTGGCGAGCTTCCACAAAGACGATGTCTCCCAAGAGAGCCGCTTGAGCTACCTCGATATCCTCGTCGGGCACGGAAAAAAGTCCAGCGACGCGCAGCTCGTGGACGCGCTTGGTTCGAGCGCCACGAAGCTCTCTCGCGTCGCGCAGACGCTCCTTGAGGCGCGTTGGAAGTCTCGTCGTTTCGCGTTGAAGAGCGGCGCCGAGATCGTCGTTGGCGGACGCATCGCCGAACGAAGCGTCATCAAGGACCGACTCGAACGTGTCGGCGTGAAGATCAAGAAGAAGGTGAGCAAAAAGACCATCGCCGTCGTTCTTGGAGCCAAGCACGCAGGAAAATTCGCGACGGACGAGGTTCCTGTGTTTCTCGAGTCTCATCTGCACGCGGCGCTCGACGCCGTGGACAAGCGCGCTCTGGACGACGCCCCCGCGGAGTCGGCGGAGCAGCTCTCGGAGCTACTCATGTCCACCGACGAGAGCAATGTGCGCGTCGCCCTCGAGATGATCAAACAAGGCGGCAAGCCCGAGGGGCTCCTCGAAGAGCTCCTGCTCATCGCTCAGTATCCGGAGTTTGAACGCAAGCTTCGCAATCGTGCGAAGACTCTCTTTGAGCGCCACGCGGGCGCAGAGTCCGTCGCTGCCGTTCGCAAGAATCTCGCGCGAACGAGCTTCTTCAACAGCGGGGAAACCAAGC
Source organism: Polyangiales bacterium (assembly GCA_045106895.1). Lineage (GTDB taxonomy): Bacteria > Myxococcota_A > Polyangia > Polyangiales > Houyiibacteriaceae > JBCCRV01. Next base: position 105,220 of record JBGCFM010000024.1, read on the forward strand.
TTGCGAGGCGGTTGGCGGCCATCGGCAAAGGCTCCGCTGGCACCATCGACGCGATGCGCCTGGCCACACTTATGTACGAGCGCTCGGGCGATGGGCTGAAGTTCCTTCTGAAGAATACAAAAAAGCCAGCGCTTCGAAGGGCGCTCTTGGATGCACGCTGCTCGGGCAACAAGCTCGACCTCTCGAAGCGCGAGCTTCCTCGCATTCCCGACGAGATCGCGGAGCTGAGCGGTCTTCAGGAGGTCGACCTTGAAGGCAACCACATTATTGAGCTGAACCCCGCACTCTTTGAGCTCGGCGCGGTGAAGATGCTGAATCTCTCGGAGAATCGGCTTCGTCATATCCCCGAAGGCATCGCCTCGATGCGCGAGCTGCAAACTCTCTGGCTCGGGGGCAACTGGTTCACCCACTTTCCGCACGCACTCACTCAGTTGAGTGGACTCCGGGAACTCGGCTTGTCGAGGGAATACGGGGCGCTCACGTTGGTGCCGCTCATCGAAGAGATGGCAGCTATGATGTCGCTGGAAGCGCTGCACCTGCGCAACCATGTCTTGGAAGAGCTTCCCGTGGCGATGAGGAGCCTCCCGGCGCTGAGGGTACTGGACCTTCGAGGAAGCACCCTGGCTCAGGTACCGACATGGCTCGTGGAGATGCCCGCCCTCAAAGAGCTGAACGTCGAGTACCTGAAGTCGGAAAACGGAGATGAAGCCGAGAGCATCTACGATGCCCTCGGAGCGAAGGGCGTGCAGGTGACCCGCTAGTACGTGCGCGCGCCGATGCGATCATGCTAGGTCGCCGAGGGGGGACTGAGGATGATTCGTTTCGAATGCCGCGTTTGTGAGTCCGCGCTCTGGCTCTCTGAGGTCGGCGCTTGGCTGTGCGGCGAGCCTTTCTGCAACGCGGTCTGCTCAGCGCAGATCGACGAAGCGATGCTTCGGCAGAAGACCCCAAGTGTCGAAGAGCACCGGCAGGCGCTGCCAAAGTTGATCGGCGACGCCGGCATCTATGTGCGGCAGGTTTCGGACTACGCCGCGTCGTTGATGCAGCATCAGCTATCCGCGGAACGAAATGTGAAGCTGGGTCGCGCGGCCGCGTCTCTGGCGTTTGGTGGCATCCCTCTCGTCGTAGGCACAGCGATCGCGAACAACAACATCGACGGCGAGCTCGAACGTGCTCGCCAACCACTCTGGGACCAATTCGCGCACCTAGGCATGCTCATGAAAGACGTCGTGCGTCGCTCGATGGCTCTGCAGCAGGCGGGTTATCCGATGGCGCCGACGCTCGTCCCGGCGGTGCAGAACACAGATCGTCTGGACCCGGACGACCCGTGGAACGCGAATGATCTTCTCCAGCAGATCTTCGCCGACCTGGAACAAGCCTACCGGGTCGTTCTGCCGTGGTCCGCGGCCCCATGACGTCGAGAGAGACGTTTACGGCGACGGTTCCCAGCAACAGCGGGCGGGCCGAGACAAAGCTTCGTTTTACCGAGCTTGGTTCCGAGGTGTTGGAACTGAGCTTCACCTTTGTCGGGACGAGCTGGGCGAGTGACAGTTCGGACTTCACGGAGGAGCACGGCGCGCATGGAGGACCCGTCAGGTGTTCGAAGGCGTCCGTTCTTGAGCTCGGCGCGGGGCTCGAGCGCTGGCTCGAGAGCGGTGAGCTCTTTTCCTGGGATAGTGGCGCTGAGGGCTCGCTTTTGACGCTCTCGCTGTGCCGGCCGGAAGGCCTGATCACGCGAGTCGACAAACCCGCGTTCGCCGGCACGTATCGGAACTCTGGGGGCTTCCGTTCCTCGTGGATTTACGTGGTCGACCAAAGCTGCCTCCGAGCCGCTGCCGCGGTGATCCAAGAGGTGGCTGCTCCACGGCAGGTCCATTGAGAACAGCACTAGCCGCCCTCGCAGTATCTAGCTAGTACACGCGGGCGGCGCGCCCTCGCATGCGTCGCGCGGTGGTGACGCTGGCGATGAAGCCTGAAAGCCCGAGGAGGATCCCAGCGAGGCCTCCGCGGCGGTTGGTGTCGGGGTTAAGCACGCGTCCGCTGGCGCCCGCATCATAGTAGAAAAGACCGACCACTCCGCCCAAGAGGCTCACCACGGACATGACCCGGGCGAAAGTACGAAGCCCCCGGCGTTCGGGGACGACGACCCAGCGCTGCCTTTGCGCTTCCGGAGCGATGGGGACGTCGACGCCTTCGACGGACAAAAGCACGGGCCGGTCGATGACCAAGCGACAAGGGGTCGTGCAGAGCGAGTAGCGGTTGGCATAGCGCTCCCTGTGGAGCTGGTTTCGGTGGAGATCCACGCCTTGCTCGACATCGATGTCGGTGAGCGCGAAGACTTCATAGGCTTCGTCTTGGCTGCGGATCTCCACCGCGTTTGAGTCGGTCTCGCGGGGCGTCTCATGCCTTTCAGCGAGGGCCCGCCGCGCTGAGTTCACACCGCTCACTCGGGACGGCTGCGCCGAGGCGAGGGAACTGGCGCAGAGCACGAGGAGAACAACTGCCGATCTTGAACTGACGAGCATACGCACACGTCGTACTACAGATACAGCGACTGTCAGCTGCCTGCTGCTGAAAGTGTTCGTCGAAGGCGCTCAGCCGCCGGGGGCGACGACCAAGAAGTAGTACGCGGCGCCGCCGGCTCCTGCGAGAAGCAGCAGAAGGAAGATCCAAAGGCCCGCGCCGGACTTCTTTTTGGGAACGACGAGCTCCGGCTCAGGTTCCGGCGCCGCGGGTGGCGGAGGTGCCAGGCTTGGTGGAGCGAGCTGTGACGCGAGGTCCACGACTGGATTGCTCGGGCTGGAGTCGTCTTCGAGGTTTGCGAGGCCCTCGATGCCGGACTCACGCCACTGGCCGTCTTCTGGGCTGGCGGCGGTGTCGAGGGCACCGTGCACATCGTCGTCGCCGCTAAACCAGTCTGCAGGGTTCTCAAAGAGACCAGCGTCCAGAGGCATCGCTCCGTCGGACACGGCGTCGGGGCTCGCTTCTTTGCCGAGGTCGACTTCGTCCATGTCATCCAGGGATGTGAAGCGGAAGAGCTCCTCCTTGATGAGCTTGTCGATAATCGACTGCTGCTTGCTCGAGGTCGGCGCGCTCGCCCCGGTGTCTTCGTCGAGGGTGGCTTTGACGAGGTTGGCGATGTCGTAGGACGTCACCTTCATCTGGTGGCCGAAGAGATAGCCGGCGAGGGCGTCGCCAAAGTCGCGGGCGGACTGGAAGCGTTCGTTGGGATCGCGGCTCAGGCCCTTGGCCAAAAGCGCCTCGAAGTCCGCGTCGACCTCTGGGCGAATGCGCGAAATGGAGGGCACGTTCGCCTCTTGGACGAGCTTGACGGTCTCGTAGTCGCTCTCGCCAAGGAAGAGTCGTCGTCCCGCGAGCATCTCCCAGAGCACGATGGCGAGGGCAAAGACGTCGGCGCGGGCATCGACGGGGGTGCCTTCGGCGGCCTCCGGCGAGAGGTAGCTGAACTTGCCTTTGACGACGCCGGGGTCCGTCTTCTCAAGCTGTGTGGTCGCCTTGGCGAGACCGAAGTCCGTGACCTTCACCTCACCGCGCTTCGAGATGAGGATATTCGGCGGCGACACGTCGCGATGAACCAGGTCCATCTCGTTGCCGTCTTCGTCGAGGAGCTCATGCGCGTAGCTCAGGCCACGGCAAGCTTCCATGCAGAGGTAGATGGCCTCTTTGACCGGGAAGGAGCGGCCGAGTTGGCGCAGCACTTCCATGATCTTCTTGAGGTTACAGCCATCGATGAACTCCATGACGATGAAGAACGTGCCGTCGGCGGCGCCGATATCGAAGACGCTGACGATGTTCGCATGGCTGAGACGCGCACCAAGACGTGCCTCATCGAGGAACATCCCGATGAAGTTTTTGTTCTCCGCCAAATGGGGCAGAACGCGCTTGATCGCCACGCGCTTTTTGAAGCCCTGGACGCTCTGGGCCTCGCCCACAAAGACTTCGGCCATGCCGCCGGCTTCGAGGCGTTTTGTGACGCGGTATCGTTGTTCGGTCATCGTGTAGGTTCGCGTGCGCGAATCGCTGGGGATTGTCCGACGCATACCCCACAACGTCAAGGAACCTTCGGGTTTGAAGTGCTCTTGTTTGTGGAGTTGGAGACATCCCCTTCCACAAATGAAACCCGCGGGTTGGTTTGAGGCGACTTTGAAGCGAAAAGACGCCGATTGGTTTCCTGGAGGAGAAACCTATTCCCAGAAAGAAAGCGGGATTGCATTGCTCGTGGGTCCTTGCTTAGGTGGCGGCGTGCCACGCAAACCAGTTCGCATCGCTCCTTCGATTCTCTCCGCAGACTTCGGCCGCTTGGCCGAAGAGGTGAAAGCCGTCGATGAGGCCGGAGCGGACTGGATCCACGTCGATGTCATGGATGGCCATTTCGTGCCAAACCTGACCATTGGTCCTGTGGTCGTCGAGGCTGTCCGGAGGGCTTCGGGCAAGCCCCTCGACGTTCATTTGATGATCGAAGAGCCCGGCCGGAGCGTGGAGGCTTATGCAAAAGCTGGCGCGGACACCATCACCGTCCATTTGGAGGCCTGCACTCATCTTCACCGGGTTCTCCAACAGATCCGGAGTCTTGGAAAGCGCGCCGGGGTTTCCCTGAACCCCCACACGCCTGAGGATGGGCTTCGCTACGTGCTGCCCCTCATCGACAATATCCTCGTGATGAGCGTGAACCCCGGCTTTGGCGGGCAGTCGTTCTTGCCGGATGTTCTCCCCAAGATAGCTCGCATTCGTGCGATGCTAGACGAAGGAGGGCATGCAGCAGACTTGGAAATAGACGGCGGAATCAAGGTCGGGACAGCACGCCAAGTGTGTGAAGCTGGAGCAGACGCCCTCGTCGCCGGTTCAGCCATCTACAAGACCGATGACTACGCCAAGTCCATCTCAGCCATCCGCGCCGACGCGGATGCGGCATAAGTCAGGCATGTGAACAGCAATGAGTGACAGCCTTCATGAGTAGCGATAGCCCAGGACTCACCACTATTTTCGTCGACCGCAAGGCGACGAAGAAGCGACTGCGAAAGGCGAAGCTCGCCATCATCGACGGTCCAGACCGCGGCAAAGAGCTGGTCATGGAGCGGGAGCGCGTCACCGTTGGCCGCAGCGTCATCTGCGACCTGGTCCTCGCCGACAAGGCCGTGAGCGGAACCCACTGCGAGTTCATCGCGGACGAGAAGGGCTTCTTGCTGAAGGACCTTGGTTCGACGAATGGCACCAAGGTGGGCGACCTGAAGATTCGCGAGGTTTGGATCCGTAAGGGCACCGTCGTGACCGTCGGCCAAACGAAGATTCGTTTCGAGTCGCTGCAGGAAGAGGTGGAGATCGACCTGAGCCGGGAAAACCGTTTCCACGAGCTCATCGGCAATAGCGTTCGAATGCGCGAGATCTTCGCTGTTCTTCAGAAGGTCTCGACGACGGATCTGACGGTGATGATCCGGGGCGAAACTGGCACAGGCAAGGAGCTGGTGGCGCGCGCGCTTCACCAGGGCAGCCCCCGTGATGAGAAGCCGCTGGTCGTCCAGGACTGCTCGGCGATTCCTTCGAACCTCATCGAGAGCACCCTCTTTGGCCATGAGCGTGGCGCCTTCACCGGCGCCTCGGATCGTCATCGGGGCAGCTTTGAGCAGGCCGAAGGTGGCACGATCTTCCTCGACGAGATCGGCGAGCTGGAGATGTCTCTTCAGCCGAAGCTCCTGCGCGTGTTGGAGAATCGCGAGATCAAACGCGTCGGTGGGGACAAGGTGATCCCGGTTAATGTGCGCGTTGTCGCAGCGACGAACCGTGACCTGCGCCAGATGGTCAACGATGGCACCTTCCGCGAGGACCTCTACTACCGCCTCAGCGTGGTTCAGGTGGAGCTGCCGCCTCTTCGCGAGCGACCAGAAGATATTGTGCTGCTGCTCGAGTCTTTCCTCGAAGACTTCGCTCGGCGCTCGTTCCCGGGTGAGGACAAAAAGTACACCGTGACGAAGGATGGCCTGGCGCGACTCCGCTCCTACCCTTGGCCTGGAAACGTTCGTGAGCTGAAGAACACCGTGGAGCGCGGCGCGTCCCTCGCAGACAGCGACGAGCTCGGCGTGCGTGACCTCATGCCGCTCTGGCAGAAGACACCACCGGTGTCCGTGCCCGGCGGCAACGTGGAGCAGTTCGTCGAAGACGAGGTTCCGTTCAAAGAGGCGAAGCAGAAGGTCCTCGACGTCTTTGAGGCGAACTACCTCAAGATCCTCCTCGAAAAGCACGCCAACAACATCACCCGAAGCGCCCAGGCGGCGGGACTCACGCGTTATCATCTGCGTGAGCTCGCCAAACGTTACGGCATCCGCGACAAGACCTAAGCCATGTCTCAACTCGAAACCAAGGGCCGAACTTCAAGCGTTGCCCCGCGCATCTTATTGGTGGGTGCAGGAGCCGTGGGACAGGTCTACGGACAAGCGCTGCAACGTGGCGGTGCCCACGTCTCGTTCCTTGTTCGGGCCAAGTACAAAGCCGAGGTCGCCGCGGGCCTCCTCCTCTACCGGATCTCCGGAAAGCGCGGCCGCGAGGCGGAGCCCTTCATGCCGGATGGTGTGTATGGCCACTTCGACGAGCTCAAAGACGAGCGCTTCGATCAGGTCTGGCTATGCGTCTCCACGCCCGCAGCGCAGAGCGGCATCGCCGACGAGACCTGCGACCTCGGGCGGCTGATTCGAAACCTCCACGGTGCCACCCTCGTCGTGCTCCAGGCGGGTCCTCAGGTCACAAACCTTGTGGAAGCTCTCGTGCCTGCCCGCCAGCGCTGTGACGGGGGCATCGCGATGATCTCCTACCAGGCGCCTCTCGTTCCGGACGAAGTGCCAGAACCCGGCGTGGCTTATTGGACGCCCACGCCGTCGCCCTTCGAAGGCGCGGACGACGAGGCCATCGTCGCTCTGCTCCGCGCTGGCGGCTGCCCCGCGAAGGTCGCGCAGGACACGCGCTCGATGATGAGTTTCGGCTCGGCGACCTTGATGCCAACGATGGTCGCCCTCGAAGGCGCGGGCTGGAAGGTCAGCGGTCTGCGACGCGGTCCTTGGGCTCGCCTCGCAACGCATGCTTCGCGGGAAGCGCGTAATATCGTGGCCAAGACACGCGCCACGGAAGCGCCCGCGGCGATGGACATGCTGGGCCCCGTCGGTCTCAAGGGCCTGTCATTCGTCGCGCCGGCGATCATGCCTTTCGACCTGGACGTTTACCTTCGCTACCACTTTTCGAAGGTTCACGACCAGACGCGCCTGCTCATCGACCACTACGTGAGCGAAGGCGAGCGTGTTGGACTCCCGACTGCGGAGCTTCGAGAGCTCCGCTCGAACGTATTCGGCAGCGCCTAGATACGCAGACTAGAGGGTCAGCTCGCCGCCGGCCTCATCTTCTCGAACGTGCTTCGGGAAGAGGTCACGAGGCGACGGCGGACGGTAGGGCGCACCTTTGGTGGTGGAACGCATTCGAAGCCGAGGGCGCTTTACGACGACCTCATCGATGAAGGAGTCGAGCTCCGCTTCTGCCTTCTTGCTTTCGACGGGTAGGCGCGTCGCCTGAAGCGCGGTCTCAAGGGCGTCCGCGTCGACGCCTGCCGCTGCGAGGATCTGAGCACGCAGATCGAGGCCATCATTCTGCGGCGGGTTCTTCCGCACGGCGAGGGGAATCGCCACGTCGTCATCGACCGTCGCGGCGGGCGTTCCGGGCTCGGCGGTCTGAAGCATGAGCTCCGGAGTCGGCTTCGCGACACGAGCGACGGGACCATCGAAAACAGTGTCGGCGTCGTCCGTGGACTGAAGAGCGTCGAAGGTGTCCGCGTCAGCGGCCTCCGCCTCGACGACCTCAGCGGACGCCTCAACGATGTTCGTCGCTGTCGTCTGGAGAGCGAGGAGCTCTTCGAACACGGCTTGGGACTCCGTCGAGAGCTCGAATGAGACCTGGGCGTCCATGAGCTCCGCGAGGGCCTCTTGAGTCTCCGAGGAGGCCTCAAGCGCTGGCGTCTCGAGGGTGACGACTCCGTCCCGGACACGAAGGGCGCAGCTCGGCGCATCAAAGGCGGTTGTGGTGAGAACGCCTGCGTGGTGTGTCGCGCCAGCCCCTAGTCGCCGGAACTCCGGTCCGCTCAGGTATTCGAACATCGCGAATCGGACGGAGGCGTCGTCGGGCGTTTCATTCGACGTCTCGGGCGCTGGTGGCGCGACGCTGAGGGGCGTTACGTCGATGTCGATGGATGGGAAAGCCGCGGCTTCGGCATCGATGGGGAAGTCGAGCTCGATGTCGATGGATGCGAACGCTGCCGCTTCTGGATCGATGGGGAACAGGTCCTCGTCGCTCCCGGCGTCGGCAGCTTCGACGGCGTCGGCAGCTTCGGAGGCGGCTTCGACAGCGGCGTCCTCGGAGGCCGCTTCAACAGCGGCTACTTCGGAGGCGGCTTCGACAGCGGCGTCTTGGGAGGCCGCTTCTTCGGAGGTGTCCTCAGGGAAGAGGGTGTCATCAGAGAGGAGCGCGTCGAGGTCCGCCTCGGTCTCCGCGATGAGCGACGCGAGGGGTTGGGCCTCTCCATCGCGAATGACGCACACTTGGTCGCGCTGGCGTCCACGGACGTCGATGATGCGCCGCACGCTGACAGGGTTTCGGAGCGGCTGAGAGGGAGCGAGGGGCGAAGGAGGAAGAGCAGCCGGCGCAGCGTCTACCTTCTCCACGACCATCGGCGTGAGGGGCATGGTGGCCGTGAGGCTCTTGGGCGAAGCCGCCTTCATCGGCGTGAGGGGCATGGTGGCCGTGAGGCTCTTGGGCGAGGTGTCTTCCTGCGCGTCCTTGGCATTCTGGCGAGGTCCCGGAGCGCTGGAGTCGGGGCCCGGAGCCTTGAGTCCGCCGCTGGCGGTTTTGAGGGTCTTCGCCTGCTTCTCGTCGTTCGCGAGCGCTTCTGGGCGAGGCATCGTGGGCTTGTACGTGCCGAGAGGGAGCGTCTTGCCCCCCGAGTGAAGCATGGGGTTCGCGTCGCTGACGTCGTCGACCATGATCGGCTGGAGCGGCTTCAGCGTGGCCTGAGGCACGACTACAGGAGCAAACTCGGCTTCGCTCGACGCCTCCGGCGTGCTCTCCGGCGCAACATCTTGCGCGAACATGGCGTCCACGTTGCGGATCAGCATCGAAGGGTTCGTGCTGCCCTGAAGGTCCACGGCTTCTGCTGGAGCGGCAGGAAGGGGCGCGCGTGCGCTGACAATGGAGCGCTTGAGATCGCTCATCGCGGATACGCCTGCGGCGACGGCTCGGTCGAGCTCTTCGCTCATCGTCAGCTCATCGAAGGCGGCCTCGTGGGCGCCAGCGATGACGGCCATGTCCACGAGCATCAAGGGGTCGACCTCGATGGTGGCGGCGTGTGCGCGAAGACGGTCCGCGTGTGCGACGCTGCCTTTCTCTTCGAGGAGGTCTGCCATGGTCTCCCAAGCTTCGACCCAGCCGCACTCCATCTGCGTCACGCGGCGCAGGGCGATCTCTGCGAGCTCACGTTCGCCGCGGGCCTTCAGAATTGTACCCTTCACAAAGAGTGCGTCGGCGTCTTCCCCGTCTCGCTCCAGGGCGTAGTTGAGCACGGCCAGGGCGTCATCGAAGCGCGATTCCGCCACGAGAGCGTTCGCGAGCATGGCGGCGTCATCAGCGTGCTCGTCCTGAAGAAAGCGGTCTTTGCGCAAGGTCAGTCGGTGAGCCTGCTCGATGTCCGCGCGAAGTGCGCAGGTCGCCGCGTCCGCAGGGTCCATCGAGTAGCAGCGCTCCACGGCGGCCCAAGCGCGACCGTAGTCCTCCATGTGGAAGAGCAGCCGTGCGAGACGGACCATCGGCTCAGCCCACTCCGGCGCGAGTCGCGCAGCTTTTACGAGAAGAGTCCGGGCATCCACGTGCTCGCCGAGGGTCTCGGCGATGCCGGCGCCAGTGAGCAGGAGGTCGACGTCCGTTGGGTCCTTGTGCAGCGCGGTCATGCATACGAGGCGCGCGTCCCGAAGACGACCCGCGCTGATGAGGTCCTGCGCGAGCATCACCGGCTCTTCGCTATCGCCTACGTTTTGGTGTCGAAGGACACGCATGGTGAGCGCGCGCTCTTCCATCTGCCTGCTGTCGAAAGCCAAGCCGCCCTCACGAATTTCAGTGTCGCCCATGGCAGGAGAATCGCCGGCGGATCCCAATGCACCAACAATTCGACAAGACACCACAGATTGGGCGCCTTTTGCCGACTCACCTATAGTGGCCACGTGGCTTTCCTGACTCGATGCGCGGCTTTCTGTCTGGTCCTCCTGAGCGCCAGCGTCCATGCCCAAGACCTCGCTCCCACTCGCGCGACGAGCGTTCGCATCGTGGACGCCGACTCACCCGTCTTTCTGGCGGCGCGCGACCGAGCACCCCGACGCGGCACCATCGCCCTTGGAACGCACCTGCCGCTTCTGGGCCGCGTGCGTGGTGGCGGATGTCCGACGGGCGTTTGGGCTCAGGTCGGCGAGTCCCTCTATATCTGTGACCGCCGCGTGGAGTACACGACGCGCCCCGCGAGCGGCTACAACCACCCTCGGATTCGTCCTGGAGAGCTCCTGCCCTTCAACTACGGCTTCGTGAGCATGGACGGCGTCCGGGCGTTCTCGCACCCCCAAGACTATTTCACCGATGACTACTACGAGGCCCTCGGCGCGGGCTTTGGCGTCATCGTCGCCGGGCGCGAGAGCTACGAGGGGATGCGCTTCATTCGAACCCGGCGGCGGCTCTATATCCCGGCTCAGTCCGTTCGAATGGCGCGGGGCAGTGACTTTGCCGGGGTGACGCTAGAAGAGGGAGCGCTCAACGTCGCTTGGGTTTCGGCTCGTCAAACTTCGGTCCGAGAGCGACCACGTGGCCGGAGTCTGCGGACCCTCGCCAAGCGGACCGCTGTTCGAATCGGCGAGCCGGAACGCGGCTGGGTGGAGCTCGCCGAGGGCGGCTTTGTTCGAACACGAGACCTGCGCATCGCCGAGCTCACCGAGCGACCCGAAGAGGTCGAGGACAGCGGCACGTGGATCGACATGGACGTATCGTCGCAGATACTCGTGGCGTACCGCGGCGACACACCGGTGTTTACGACCCTCATCAGCAGCGGCCGCGCAGGCCGTCACCACGCGACGCCCCTTGGCACGCATCGCATCTGGGTGAAGCTGGCGTTCTCCGACATGGACAACCTTCAGCGTCAGAACGTGTCGCGAAACTACGCTATCGAGCGGGTGCCCTGGGTTCAGTACTTCGCGCGCGCAAACGGGCTCCACGCTGCGTTCTGGCATGACGACTTTGGCCGCCGGAAGAGCCACGGCTGCATCAACCTTTCGCCGCGAGATGCGCGGACGCTCTTCGAGTTCACGGAGCCTCGCCTGCCTGTGGGCTGGACCGCGATCTTCCCACGCGAGGACGAGCCCACCACGTATGTGCGGGTCCGGCCTTAGCCCTCAATCCGGTGTTAGTTGCGCGACTAACTTGTTAGATTCCGCTCACGTCACGCTTCGTCGAGACCGTGTAGGTCAACGTGAAGGTGCGCCTCTCCCCAGCCCGCAAGGTGTCCAGCCAGCGGACGAAGCCGTCTTTGTCTGGCTGCTTGGAGTCTGTGGTCTCCGCTCCGTCGACTTTGATCTCGACGCTCTCGAGCTCCGACACCGGCACCCGCTCGATGATCTCCAAGTGGTGGGTCCCGCGTCCAATGTTGGAGATCTTCAGCTGAATCTTCTTCGTCTTGTGGGTCCAGCCCCTCAACATGGAGTGTTTGGGATCTAAGTTCTTGCTCTCGCGTGTCACGCGAAGCTCGTTCTCTGGACCCCAACCCAAGTCGAAACGCTCCCCCGGCGCGACAAAGAGCGTCTTCGTCCGGCCAACAGGGCCCGACTCGCGAATGAGGTCGACGGGACCCGCGAGAACCGGCCGCGAACTCTCATTGCTCAGCGATGTCTTCTGCTGGACCGTGTTTTCAAGCTCACTGACCACAAAGAGCTTCGACTCGGCGGGCGCCGTAAAGGTGCTCAAAGGGATCCGATGAGGACGCCCGTCGGCGCGAACGGTGGCCTTACTTGGAGCCTTCAGGAGCAGGGCGTCTCCGCCGTCGTCGATGCCAGGCAGCTCCGAGGCGAGACGGGCGGCTCCTGCGCTCTCCACCTCTTCCTCGCGCATGGTGACCTGGGTACCCGAGGCTTTCTTCTGAACCCGAAGCTCGTCCGTCGACAGAAGCGGTGGGTCGACGCCCAAGGACGCGCGCTCCGTGGACACCTCAAGTTCCACCTCGCTCCAGTCCTCTCCGGTGCGCTGCCAGACGCAGGCCTGAGTCTCAAAGTGGACCGCGCTTCCTTGCCAACGGGCGCGGTGTTGAGGCCGCCAGCATGCGCCGGGCACCGCGTAGCTGACGTCCAAGCGCGCATCTCCATCCGATTCACTCATGATACGAAGCTCGATCCAGGCGCATTCTTCGGAGGTGGTTCGCCGCGCGTCTCGAAGCAGGACGCGGATGTCGTTGAGTTCCTCGACGGCGTCGTTGGCCTGCTGAACGCCCTTGGCGATGTCCTCGTGAAGTCCCGAGATACGCCCGGCGATCTCTGTGAAGGTTGCCTCCCAGCTATCGGAGGAGTTCCTGCCCCACGCCACATCCACGCTCGCCTCCGTGGCGGCTTTGGACGACGAGTCTTCCCAGAAACGCAGGTCTTCACGCATGCCGTCGAGGCGTGCGTTGGTGGCTTCGCTCTTTCGCGCGGCGACGCGCTCGAGCTCTATCAGTTCCTTCACACGGGCTGGCTGCTCTTCGCTTCGGTGGACACGAAAGCGGCGCACGCGCGCGTCGAGGACGCGGGCGTCGCCTGCTTTGACGACAAGGGTCTTGTCGATGAGGGCCGGAGCCACGCCTTCGACGCGAAGCCGCTGGATGCCGCTTTTGAGGGGGACTGTGCTCTCGCGCTCGATGAGGGCGCGTTCTTCAAGGACCGTGACCCGCCTGATGGGGCACTCGATGTTGGCGCTGTCTTCGCTCATGCGTCTCTCCGGTTTCCGCCCGCGAGCTCGTTCTTCGATGAGATCTTGATGGTGTAGCTCGCACCCAGGACGTGTTTTTCGCCGCGGGCCAGTGGAATCTTCCACTCGTAGCCGCCTCGGAGGGTGTCGTCCTTGTTCTTGTAGGGGCTCCACCGGGGCTCGCACTTCACGACGCGGACCTCGATATCGTCCTCGTCCTCCCGGAGCACGGGGATACGCTCACGCACCTCCAGAAGCGCGTCGGTGTCGATGTAGCTGACCACCTCGACCTCGAGATGATGCTCCAGCTCAAGGGACCCACGCAGCATCCCAGCGACGCTCTCCTCGAACTGCACGTTTCGAGCGACCTTGATGCGTTGCTCCACACCGAGGCCGAGCTTCAGCGTCTCTCCGGGGCCGACCACAGGCATCGCGCGAGCAAGGAGGAAGCGGCCGTCGATGTAGATATCGAGGGGACCGGCGAGGAGTGGGGCCTCAAGGGGGTTCGCGATGTCGATGAAGCGGAACACCTCTCGGCTCTCGCGCGGAACACATACAAAGCGAGGCGTGCCCTTGGCGTCAGCCACGCTGAGGGATGCGCCGACCCAGCTTCCGTCGGATGGAATCGTCGCGTTGCCTTCCACCTCGAAGCTGTAGTCGAAGCCCTCGACGGGGCGCGGCAAGACGTGGCCTGGAGGCTCGGCTGTCAGTGAGTGGCTGCCCGCGGCTTTCGCTTCGCGTCGCTCGCGCCGGAGCTTTCCCCGGCCCGGATCGCTCGCGGCTGGCATTCGTAAGTTGCCGAACTGAAGCCATTCATCACCGGGGCGCAGTGGGCCCTCCGCGGACATGGAGTCCATGCCGTCCATCCCGCCAAGCATGGTGTCCTCCATGGCGCCTTCGGGCTCGCTTCGGCTCGCGCGAACATCGAGCTTCGCCGACAGAGCTCGAGGCGCCGCAGACTTCTTCTTCATTCGCCTGCCCCGGGCCATCGAGCGTGGTGCTGGCGCGGCGAGCTCCTCGGCGGCTTCGATCATCGGCGCTCCGACGGGCGCTGCTCCACCAAAGCCCGGCGGCGCCTGAGGCGGAGGTGGGGGCGCGGCGGGTGCGGGAGCCGACATGGGCATCGCCACAGGCTTGGCGGGGGGTCTTGCGGGCTTAGGCGCCGGACGAAAGCCTTGGTCGTAGTCCTGGAAGAGCATGTCGACGCCGCTCGGCGGTGGCCGATAACCCTTTGTCGCCGGGGCAGGCTGCCGGCGGCCGATACGAAGTGAACGCAAGACTGGAAGCTCCGCGTGGGCCTGGGGGATAGCCGTCGAGAGCCGGAGACGTGCCTCGTTCCAGTCCTCGCCGGAGTGCTGCGCGATGAGCGCCCGTGTCTCCAGACGGACTTTGCGCAGGCCCTCTTCGAGGCGAAGAACATAGGAAGGTCGCCATGACGCCGTAGGAACCATGTACTCCAGCCAAACGGTCCCCGCGTTTCCGTCGAGGCTGAGGTCGACGGCTTTGCGCACCTCGTTCTCTCGTGCCGCGACGGCGTTCCCGGCCCGTTTACGCTTCTCTTGGAGGTCTTTGCGTTCTTCAACGGCCAAACGAAGCGCCTCTGTAAGGGCGGCGCGTTCCTCACGGCGTTGCTCCAGCTGAGCGCGCCGAAAGTCGATGAGTTTGGAGCGCGCGGCGCTGGGGATGGCCACGGGCACTTCGCCTTCGGCGCGACCCCGAGGCTTGATCGAGAGCGTCTGCAGGTCCTGGACGATTCGGTCGACGGCGGCGATGCGCGCTTTGGCGATCCGTTCCGCTTCCATCGCAGCCCGCAGCTCCGTGTCCCGCGCTGGGGTTTCGGCCGCGTCATCGTTTCCGAGGGCGAGCACCACCACCGCTTCGCTGGCCATAGTGCCTTCCGCTCGAACGCGTAGAGTGCTGTCCACAAGGGAGAGGGGGAGTCCGAGGACTCGGCCCTTCGTCACACCTGCAGAGATCTCAACCTGGCGCCGTACGATGGCGCCACGCCGGAAGACGGTCACATCGTCGATGCTCGAAGAAAGGGGCGTCGGCTTCATGCGGAGCAGTCTACCCGATGATCGTCCCCTGCTGGCGACGTCTATTCGGGGGTATCTGGGCTCAGAAGGAACCGCTGAACGTCGATGGGGCCTTCAAGCTCGCCCTCTTCGTTGGGGGTCTGAAGCGCCGCGGCCAACGCGCGTGCGTGTTCATCTTCGTCGTTCATGGCCAACACATCGTCCATGGCCGCGCGCGCAAACTCGCGGTCACCCCGCTCGGCGTAGAACACAGCGTCTTGAAAGCGTCGCCAGAACACCTGGGCGCGCGTCTCGGCGTCTCGAACATCGAGGCGCTCCATGAGGTGCTGCCATCGCCGGCTTTGGTCTTCAGCGCCTTCGCGGCGGTCGTTGTCGCTCGCGTTTGCGCTGACCACCTCGTAGTACGCGCCGCGAGGGACGAGGGTCCCGAAGAGCGTTGGGTCGACGCGAGGATCCAGCTCCAAAAGCACCGGGCGATCCCCTGCCAGGCTCTGAAGGTCGCTGAGGCGCACGTGGCCCACCATGAGAACTCCTCGCAGCAGGTCGCGCAGCGCGGGTTCCTCGGCGACAAGGTCGTCCACCATGCCCGGGTAGGGCAGAAGAGGAACCGGAACGAGGGTCACGTCCGGCCGAAGGCGCTCTTCCGCCTCGCCGCCCCAGTAGCGGAAAATGGTCTGCGGAGAATGAGCGATGACGATGGCTCGGTCCGGGAGGTCGCGACGGATCAAGTCATCGAAGAGGTCGGCGTCGTTGAACCCAGCGAGGGAGGCTCTCTCGGCGTGCCGTGGGAACTGGCTGGCGCCTCCAAGGGAGAGAAGCACCACCACGGCGACGAGCCACTTGGGCGCCTGTCGGCGTGCGCCGACGACCATTTGGAAGACCGTCGCGAGGAACGCGCCGGCCATCACCACGAGGGCCATCATCGCGGGGATGAGGTAACCCAAGGCGTCCGGATTATTCCTCACGAAGCCCAGCCACGCGCGAGCGGAGAGAAAAATCAGCAGGATGAGCGTCCAAATAACGCCGACGCGACGTGTTTTGGCCAAGCGCAGCAAGACGTAGAGCCCGATAAGAGCGCAGACGAGGAGCCCCACGTGGAGGCTGTCGGCGAGCTGCACGAGCACATCCGCAAAGCGCTCACCCAGCGGCTGAGGGACGCCGGCGCCCTGGTTTTTTTGGAAGGCCTCGGCGCTCACCGTCCAGTAGAAGCGGCTGAAGCTGTCCGGATGTCCCAAGCGAAGCGCAGCGTCACTGCCGGCGCGAAGCGGCAGGTAAACGTAGGTGAGGAGACCGGCGAGGCCGGCTGTTGCAGCGAAGCCGAGGCCTCGAAACCCGCGCTCGCGGACCCAGCGGCCCAGCGTCGCGGCGGCGGCGGGAAGAAGCAGAAGCGCGAGGAGATGGTGGTTCGCCAGGGCCAAACCAAAGACGAAGGCGCCCGCGACGAGAAAGCGTCCTTTGGGCGGGGGCCACTCTTTCTCAAAGCGGATCAGCTGGCTGATGACGAAAGCGAGGAGCGCGGCTTGAAGTGCGTATACCTCAGGCCGAACCGCTTGAAACCAGAACCCAAAGGCGCCGGCGAGCCACCAAGTGGAGCCGATGGCGAGGGGTGTCGCGATCTCTGGCCCGGTGACTTCGAGGTAGGTGCTTCGCGCCGCGCGGTAGAAAAAGAGCGTGGCGAGGCCCGCACACAGAGCGCTGATGAGCGCCACGCGGAACGCGACGGGACCGATGGGAAGCAGCATCGCCGCGCCATGGACGAGACCGGCGAGGGGATGGCCCGGCGGGTGAGCGATGCCGAGGTCCACGGCTTGCGCCACGAAGGTCCCGGAATCGAGCCAATGAGCGGAAGGAGCGCTGGTGGCCAAATAGACCGCTGTTGGGACGCCAGCTGCGAGCATCGCAGGGCGTGGCCCGTCGCTCCACGTCATCCATGCAGGGTATCTGGGGGAGGGGCTGTCACGTCAACTTTCGCGCCCTGGCGCCACCGGCTGAACCAGGCAAAGAAGGACTCATGAGCAAAGTGACGGACGCCTTGGACAGCGCCGCTGGCAAAAAGCGTGAGAATCGAGCGGCTTACGCCGTGGCTTCCAGCGATGCGGACGAAAAGCGGGCTTGGGCGTCCGCCTTGGAGTCCGGCGAGACGCTGGATTCGCTCATCGAAGCCAAAGGTCCACCGCGGCTTTACCTCCACGAGGACCAGGAGACGCCACAGTGCAGCATTCACTACCGCGGCTACCGCTGCTGGATCTCAGGTGCTCACGGCGCCAAAGAAGCGTTGGAAGTCCTCGAAGAGTTCTCGCTTAGCGACCTCTCGCCGGATGTTCGTTGGCACACCGTCCAGGCCGCCATCGACTTGGCCCTGGAGCTGCGGAGTCCTGGAGCCCCGGAGCTTTCCCTTGAAGAACGAGCGGATCGCGTGGAGCAGCAGGCCATGGCGGCGACGATCCGGCATCACGTGGAGACTCCGCTGGAGGGTGCGGCGGCGGTTGGAGTCGCGACGGCGGCGGTTTGGTGCGCGGATCCCCACGTGGCCATCGTCATCGACCGAGGCGGCACTCCTGCCTTCGCCGCCTGGAGCATGCGGCCCGTGGACGACATCGTTCGCTGGATCGACGAAGGCGAGACGCTCTCCAACGCAGCGATTCTCCCGTAGGCGCAACACGGGGCTGCTTGCACGCTAAATCACGGGCGCTACGTTTCTGGATGCCTCGCTTTCTCTTTGTCGCTCTGGTCATCGCTCTCTCTGGCTGCGGAGACGACGATCGTATCGCCGTCGATGTCGGCCCTTTGCCCGATGCAGCGACGGACACTGGGACCCGCGATGTGCCAGCGCCAAGCGATGTCGGGACAGACGTGCCATTCGACGCAGGCCCTCAGGACTGCGCGTCGATCTTGCGCTCCGATGTGAACTTCCGCCTGAGCGATGAGGGCCTCGCGATTCACCCCGCCGCGGCCTTCGACGGCGACGCTCTCTGGCTCACCTACACCATCCGCGAGGGCGAGACCTCGAACTTCGATGTGGTTCTTCGCCGCGTCGCATGTGACGGAAGCACAGGCCCGACCGTCGTCGTCAATGCTGGGCCCGCAGGTGAAAGCGACCTCGACAGCGACGTCGCCATCAGCGGCGAGCGCCTCCTCGTGGGCTACCAAAGCGATGACCAAAGCGGCGAGAACTCTGCGATTCGCCCGTTCGTCCGTGCCTTCGACCTCAGCGGCGCCGCCCTCGGCGAACCCCAAGCCGTGGCTCGAGTCCGCGATGGCGAGACCATCATGGCTACGAACTGGATGGTTCGCGTCGCCTCGCGACCCGGCGGATTCTGGGTCGCTGGCACCTGGGGCGTCGAAGCGGTCAGCGGTTTCCGCGGCTACGCATCGCGCCTCGACATGGACGGCGTCGAGCTCGCGCCGGCCACCGACGTCGCCCCCACAGACCAGGTGGAGTCCCAGACCAACCTCGCCATCGGCGACGGAGAGACTCCCTTTGTGTCCTGGACCAACTTTGGTGACGCCAGCCAAGTCGCCAGCGCTCCCATCGGCGGAGACGTCACGGAGTTCGAGAGTGGAAGCATCACTGAGGATTACCCGGCCCTCTCCGGCGAGCTGCTCTCGCTCCAGTCCGGCGGCGGCTCGCGCCTCAGTATTCAGGTGCACAACTTAGTCACCGGCGCGACAGCGAGCATCGGCGGAATCTCCGATGCCAACGCCTTCTCGGACATCGCGGGCACTCCTGACGCCTTCGCCATCGTATGGCTGCGTCAGATCAGCGGCACCCGAAATGACGTCTTTGTGGCGAGCGGCAGTGAAAGCGGAGGTGTCATGACCTTGTCCGCGCCCGTCGCCATCGACACCAGCGCCGACGCCGCAGCCTACCCGCCCTTCATCGTGGCCCTCGGCGAGGGTCGCTACTTCGTGGGCTGGACCCAGGTTGTCATGAGCCCGGACTTCCAGGTCCACGGCCGCATCGTCGAGTTCTAGCGCTGCACCTTCGCCCGCGTGATAGCGAGCTGAATCAAAACGATGCTCAACACGAGGAGCGCGATCCCGGGCAGGATGAAGTAGAGATGTGTCTCCGAGAACAAGCTGGACGTCTCCAGGTCTACGGGGCGACTGCCATAAGGAAGTGAGCTATAGCCAGCGCGGACTCTGTAGAACTGCAGCGGCCACACAAAGGGTTTTAGAATCAGGGCAACGGCCGCGAAGGGGGCAAATGCCGCCGCGCTCCGAACCCACCGGCCCCAGTAGAAGGACGCGGCTCCGCCGGCGACGAGAACCGCGGCTGCGAGCGGGTGAATCGAGTCGACGACCCTTACTCCTAGGTGCGCGCGTTCGTTCGCGATGGTCTCGGTGAGAAAGAGCTGGAGAAAGAAGAAGCCAGCGCCCGTTAGCGCCACTCCCAAGAGCGCGCCAACCCACTTGGTGACGGCCTTTGGGATTCGCTCCCGTAGCTTCCGCGCGGCTTCGCCGGTGAATGCCAGCAAGAGCATGATGGCTGCCACCACGCAGATCCCAATGGCGACCTCTTCCGAGACGGGGATCCTGACGCCGAAGTGTGGATGGATCATGCGTTCACATACGGGAGCCACGAGCGCTTCTTCCCTCTGTCCTCGTTGAACAGCCTAGGCGATGACGCGAAGCCGCTTTTTGGCATCTTCGGTTTCCCAGACGCCGCCGCTTTGCCACTTGAGCGCCATTACCTCTGCCACGGGGCGGCCCAGGATCGTGGCGTCTGCACCTGGGGGAGGCGCGTCGATCACGACCGTCTCGAATCGGCCGTGGTCAAAGGGGTCACCTGCCGCTGCTTCCACGCGGCGCAGGACCTCGTGTTTGCCGTCCGCTTCGTAGGTGAGCGCACGGTGAATGCAATAGGGGTTATTGCCTGGACGCCCCATGATCACCTGGGCTGTCCACGTGCATCCGCCTTTGCAGATGTCCGCGTAGTAGCAGGTGCCGCAGAAGCCCCAGAGGTCTTCCTTGGTTCGCTCGGCGATGAAGGTGATGCGCTCCGAGCCTTCCATGACCTCGGCGACGGGCGAAGTGCGCGCGTTTCCGCCTGCGAAGTCCTCCGTGGGCAACGAGGGGCAGGCCTTGATGGTGCCATCGGCTTCCACGCCCATGCAGTCTTTGCCTGCACCACAGCCGCCCCAGTGCGTGCCTTCTTTGCCGCCGAAACGAATGGCCTCTTCGTATTCACCGAAGTAGCCGATGTTGTTTCCAGGGAAGACATCGATGTTCGCCGGCGTGAGCTTCTCCTTCTTGAGCCAGGCGATGAGCGGAAAGAGCTCCAACAGATCGTAAGGCTGAAGAAGCAGCTCCGGCCGGTCTGCGGCGCGTCCCATCGGGACGGTGAGCTGAAGCTGCCAGGCTTCGACGCCTAGCTCGATGAGGAGGTCGGCGAGGGCCGGCAGCTCCGGCATGGAGAGCCGGTTGATCTGCGAGTTGACCCCAAGGCGAATGCCGGACGCTTGCACACGCTTCGCTGCAGCCACGGCGTTGCGAAAGGAGTCGCTCGTGCCGCGCTGAAGGTTGTGCGTGCGCTCGAGCCCATCGATGCTCATGGAGATGCCGCTCACCCCCGCGGCCACGGCACGGTCGATGCGCTCTTGGTTAAACCCGCGTCCGCCCGTCGTGATGCCGCAGGAGATGCCCGCGTCGACGATGGCTTTCGCGATGATGTCCCAGTCTTCACGCAGGTAGGCTTCGCCGCCGATGAGCGTGACCTCGAGCATGCCCATCTCCGCCAGCTGACGAACAACGTCGAGGCACTCTTCGGTGCTCAGTTCGTCTTCACGCGCTTTGCCTGCCCGAGAGCCGCAGTGTCTACAACCAAGGTCGCAGGCGAGGGTGATCTCCCAAACGCAGTAGCGAACGCCCGGCGCGTTACCATTTCGCACCAGCTCTCGTGCGTCCTCGGTACGCTGAATGTCTTCGTTCACTTTTTACGTTTGGGTGCGATGCCATACAACGCGACGACCCCAGGTCGCTCTACGGGATCCTCAAAGCGATCGGGGTCTTCCGGCTCTGGGTCGGGGTTGGAGGCTTCTGGCTCTGGCTGGGGCTCTGGCTCTGGCTCTGGCTGGGGCTCGGGCTGCGGAGCCGGCTCTGGAGCGGGGGTGGGCTGCTCGATGACTGGTTCGTTCGTCGGCTCCTCAGCTTGCGGCGTCGATCCCCCACACGCCATCGCGAAGAGCGAGGCCGCAAGAAGTCCTCCGCGACGTCCGCCCTGTGCTTTTCGGTCGCAGAACGGACACGAGGTCTTGGAGGGGGTCGCGCTTGCGTGAACATGTCGGCGGCAGCGCGTGCAACGCGTCAGTCCATCGACTGAAACTCGTTTATCTACAGTCATCGAAGGTATCTCCAGCTGGGCATACCCAAGCTACGTTTGTGTTCAGAAAACGGTCTATCGACGTATTGGTGCGCGGCCGTAGCGGGCCATCGGAGCCATATCGGGAGCAGGCTCGGGATCGAAGGGTTCGGCTTCCGGCTCCGGCTCCGGCTCTGGCTCCGGAGTCGCGATGGGTTCGGGCTCTACTTCGGGTTCAGGGTCCGCCTCGGGTTCAACGGCGGGTTCAACGGCGGACTCTACAGCAGGCTCGTTGGCCGGCTCTTCCGCCGCCGGCTCCGCTCCGCCGCAGGCCATCGCGAAGAGTGATGCCGCGAGGAGCGCTCCCCGTCGTGACTTCGGCGTTTTCTGATCGCAGAAAGGGCAGGCCGTCGCGCTAGGCGATTCGCCTGCCTGAACATGCCTTCGGCAGCCGGTGCAGCGCGTCAGTCCATCTGTCGAAACTCGTTTTTCTACGCTCATTCTTCAGTCTCCAAGGCTTGGGACAGGATACGTGAGCACTTCCTTGGCACCAAGCTCAACTTTCTCGAGTCCGTGGTGTCCGAGGAAGCGTGAACTCTCGGCTGAAGCGCTCACTATTCGGCTTCATCGCCCTCGATTGTCTGGGTTTGGTCCTTCTCATCAGTGCCGCTCACCTCAGCCCGGGGGCCAGCATCCTGGTCTGTTTGGTCCACGGTTTTGTGGCGTTCGGCGCGATCCTCATGACCGCCCTGGGGCGGCTACCTCGCCCTGACCATGTGCGTTTCGCAGCGCTTGTGTGCGGCGTCCTCTTCGTGGGTCTTCTCCTGGCAGCCTTCACCTACATCGCGGCGTCGCAGCCGGACTATCTCGCCTTCGCGCCGGAGGAGCGCTACGGCTTCCGCGACGCTAAGGCGGCCCATCTAGCGCTGCTCGCCTGCACTTGTTTGGTCTTCTTGCTCGTCGCTGGGAAGTCCGAGTGGATCACATACATCGCTACCCGCAAGGCCTTCGTTGTGGCCCAAGTCCTCCTTGTCGTTGTTTGGGTCACCGCGTTCGCACGTATCCTTTCCACCGATGACTTTCCGCCGAGCGACATTTTGCCAGAGGGTTGCGTGGCTCTGTCCCTCGACGATTCGCTGAATCGTTGGCCTGCTGGGCACATCGTGATGGGCCTAAAGCCAGTTCAAGCGACCACTTTTTCAGTCCGCAACGGTGTCTCTTTGACGGCGTCTTCCCGTGATTCCTACTGCTTGGTCACCGGCAAGCACCGCTACACATTCCTCGACGCAAACCTGCGTCGGGGTCCCCCCACCACTCACATCTCCGAGTGGCTCGAGGGCACATCGATGATTTCGGCCTGGGCGTCGCCCTTCGTGCTTCTCTTCTGGGGCCTCATCTGCGCTCTGAGCCATTCTCGCTGGCGCAGGCTTCGTGGACTTCATCTCGGAGGCATCTGGCGAGGACGCACAGATGAACCAAGCGTCGAAGTAGACGGCGAGACCTACCGGGTACGTCTGTCGCCGAAAACGAAACCCATCGTGTTCAGCGATGGGGACCTTTGCGTGCTCTTTGCCACGCGCGCTTCCGGCCAAAAACCAGGGCCCTACCGAGCCCGCGAGACGCTTCACGTGAAGCGCTGCTTCCGCGGAAGTTGGTCGGACTTAGAAGAACGTCATCGCGTGAATAGGCGAGGTCTCAGCATCCTCGCTCTCAGCGTCCTGTGGGTGTTGAGCGCGACGGCCATCGAGCTGATCTTCGTCTGAAGGAACTGCCCCGTTTCTCCGAATCACGCACTAGAGTGCCCTCATGGAGTCACCGTATCTCGAAGGGTCTTTCGCTCCCGCGCCGGCGGAGACCTCGTCTGTTTCACTGAAGGTCCTCGAAGGGGAGGTGCCGCGGGATCTCTTCGGAAGCTACGTTCGCAACGGCCCGAATCCGGCGTTTGTCGCCGAAGGGCGTCATCACTGGTTCGACGGCGACGGCATGCTGCATGCGCTTCGCTTCGAAGATGGCGAAGTCCGCTACCAGAGCCGCTGGGTTCAGACGCCTTCTCTGGCGCAGGAGCAAAGCGAGGGACGCGCCCTCTGGAAGGGGCTCCTTGAGTCGACGCGAGACAACCCGGACAAACGCTACAAGGACACGGGGAATACAGACGTCATCGCTTATGGCAACGAGCTGCTGGCGTTTCACTACATGGGCGGCGCCGCGTGGCGTCTGGATGGCCAAACACTCGAGACTCTCGGGCGACTCGAGGTGCCCTCGCGACTGAGCGCTCACGCCAAGGTCGACGCTGTCAGCGGCGAGCTCCTCTACTTTGACTATGGCGCCCAGGCGCCCTTTCTCACTTTCGGGTCCGTCGGAAAAGACGGCGGCCACGTGTCCCACGAAGCTCCCGTTGAGCGCCCCGTGTTTCCCCACGATATGGCGTTCACTTCGCGCTTTGGCGTGCTCATGGCGCCGCCGGTCTTCTTGAGCGCCAAGCACGCAGCTGCCGGCCGCTGGGGCGTGGAAGAAGACCCGGATGAGCCCTTTCGCTTCCTCTTGATGCCTCGGCATGAAAGCGCAGGCGAAATCCGCGTTTTCGAGGCGTCGCCCTGTTACGTCTACCACGTGGTGGATGCGTGGGATGACGGCGACGCGGTGGAGCTCGTCGGTTTTCGCTGCCCTAAGCTCTTCCCCAAGTCGGACCCGTCGGAGGGCGTCCTCGGCGTCATGATGGCCAACCTGCGGCTGCGCGCGACGCTTCATCGCTGGCGTTTCGACCTCGTCACCGGCGAGACCACGGAGGAGCCCCTAGACGATCGAAACGCGGAGTTCCCCACGGTGGACCTGCGTCGACAGGGGCTTGGTTGCAAACACGCGTACGCGATGACGATCCCGCTCACGACTGCGCGTCTTCGCTTCGACGGCGTCCTCAAGTACGCGGTGAAAAGCGGGGCTACGGCCGCGGAGCACACTTTTGGTCCTGGACGAACTGGAAGCGAGGTGAGCTTCGCGCCGCGTGAAGGGTCCAGCGTTGACGGTGACGCCGAAGACGACGGCTACCTGGTGAGCCTGGTCCAAGACGAGGACGCCGGACGCTCCGAAGCGGTGGTCCTTCACGCCGAGACCCTGGAGCTTGCCTGCCGCTTGGCGATCCCAACGCGCGTCCCCCTCGGGTTTCACGCCTGCTGGGCACCAGGTGCTGCTTCTGGAGTCGCATCGCCAGGAGCAGCATGACGATTTTCGTACTCGGCGGCGCCCAAACGGACTTTGCCCGACGTTGGTCGCGGGAGAACTTGGGCATCTTCGACGGCATGGGCGAGGTGCTTCGCGAGGGCGCGCAGCGGGCGAAAGTCGAGCTCTCGGATATCGACGTGACCCACGTGGGCAACTTCGCCGGCGAACAGTTCACGGGGCAAGGCCATCTGGGCGGTTTCGTCGCATCCCTCGACGCGTCGCTCATCGGAAAACCCGCCTCCCGGCACGAAGCCGCTTGCGCCTCGGGCAGTGTCGCGATTCTGGCGGCGATGGCGGACATCGACGCGGGCTACTACGACCTCGCCTGCGTCCTCGGCGTCGAAGAGATGCGCAATGTAGATGGCGAACAAGCCGCCAAACACCTCGGCGCCGCCGCGTGGGTGGGCAAAGAAGCGCAAGACGCGCGCTACCTGTGGCCCTTCATGTTCAACGAGCTCATCGACATCGTCGAGCAGCGCCATGGCCTCGATGAGCGCCATCTCTGGGCTTTCTCCGAGATGGCATACGAAAACGCGAAGCGAAACCCGCTCGCACAATCACGGAAGTGGACCTTTGGTGAGTCCAGCTTCAGCGCCGACGCGGAAGCCAACCCGTCCATTGAAGGGCGCATTCGTCGGCAGGACTGCGGTCAGGTCACGGACGGAGCCGCGTCCGTTTTCCTCGCGTCGGAAGCCTTCGCGACGAAGTGGGCGACGCGTCACGGCGTCTCCCTCGACTCCGTCCCGCGCCTCTTGGGCTGGGGTCATCGGGTGGGACCGATGAGTCTCCAGGAGAAGCTCGAGCTGCAGCCTAAGAGCGACGAAGTGCTCTTTCCTCACGTGCGAAGTGCCGTCCTGGATGCCCGACGCCGCGCCGCGCTGCAGTCAAGCAGCGACGCCGTCGACGCGATTGAGTTGCACGACTGTTTTTCCGTCACAGGCTATGTGCTCCTCGAGCACCTCGGCCTCGCGCCGGCAGGCCGCGCCTTTGAAGCCATCGAAGACGGGCGAGTCGCGCGCGGCGGGAGCTGTCCCGTGAACCCCAGCGGCGGACTCATAGGGCTCGGCCACCCCGTTGGCGCCACCGGCGTCCGCATGCTTCTCGATGGCTGGCGCCAAGTCAGCGGCCGCGCCGAAGACATGCAGGTAGAGGGCGCGAAACGCCTTCAGACGCTCAACATTGGCGGCAGCGCCACCACCGCTGTCTCGTTCATTGTTGGGTTTTGAAGATGGACGTTTTCCTCGTCGATGCACTTCGAACGCCGCGGGCCAAGGCGCGCGAGAGCGGCGGGCTTCATGCGTATCGTCCCGTCGAGCTCATTGATGCTCTGGCCAAGGAGCTCGAGGCCCGCCACGGCGCGCTGGCCGCTCAAGACCTGATCCTCGGCTGCGCCACGCAGACCGGAGACCAAGGCACCAACGTCGCGAGGCTGGCGGCGCTCTGGTCAGGCCTTGGCGATGAGGTCCCCGGGCTCACGCTCAACCGCTTCTGCACTTCCGGTCTCGACGCCATTGGCCTCGCCGCTGGAAAGCTCGGTCTCGGTGACGAAGTGGTCTTGGCCGGCGGCGTGGAGATGCCTTCGCGCGTCCCGATGTTCGCGGACAAGGGCGCCTGGTCGCGGGACGCCAAGGTCGCTGAGCGCACGCGCTTCGTCCACATGGGCGTGGCGGCGGACCTCTTGGCGACGGAGCACGGAATCACCCGGGAAGAGCTCGACGGGTATGCGCTTCGGTCTCAGGAGCGCGCCGCCACAGACGTCGGTCATCCAAGCCGCGTTGCCGTGGGCGAGTGCGAAAAGGACGAGACCGCTCGGCCGAGTACGAGCGCTGCAAGCCTGGCTTCCCTCGGGCCTGCCTACGCGGAGTTAGAGGGACCGGCGCGCGATGCGCTTCACACCATCGCGACTTCGCCGGCGTTGGCCGATGGTGCGTCGCTGTCCCTGCTTGCGAATCGCGGCGCTTGCGCGGCGAAGGGTTGGACCCCGCGGGCGCGTCTTCGAAGTTACGCGAGCGTGGCTGTCGACCCACTTCGGATGCTCCATGGAAACCCCAGGGCGTCACGTCTGGCGCTGGACCGTGCGGGTCTGAGCGTCGGTGACGTGGACCTCTGGGAGGTGAACGAGTCCTTCGCGGTGGTGCCGCTGCTCTTCGAGCGCGAGATGAACGTGCGGGATGGGTTCAACATCCACGGCGGCGCCATCGCGCTGGGGCATCCTCTTGGCGCCACCGGTGGGGTGCTAACGAGCACCCTCGTCGACGCGCTTCATCGAGAGGACAAGACCTTCGGCGTGGTCAGCATCTGCGGGGGAGCCGGAGTCGCCAGCGCCCTCGTGTGGGAGCGGGTCTGACGCTCTAGTAGCGGCGACGGCGGCGTGGTGGGCTCGGTCGACGCACACGAACCGGGACAAGTTTGGGCTCCGGAGCCATGAATTCCGAGAGCTTCTCGGCAATTTGCTGGAGTCCACCGCGAATTTTGTCGGCGATTTGGTCGGTCAGGGGTTCGCTCTTCTTCGAATCGCTCACCTGTTCATCGTTGGGCCGTGGAGTCGTCATGTCAACATGTGTGTTCGAAAGATGCACACCCGCCGCGAAAGTGCAGAGGGGAAAGCTGCGTGTAACTGGGCCAAACGGCCGATTGCCGGCTATTTTAAGAACGTGACTCACCCATCGACGATTCCCACAGGCGGCCGTGCCCTCAACGCAAGCGACTTGGCAGCCCTCACGGAGCAGATGTCTGCCATCGTTGAGTCGAGCCATCTTTTTAAGTCCCTGGATGACGAGGGTCGTAAGGCCATCTTCGAGTGCGGCTTCCTCCAGAGCTTCAACGCCGAAGACATCCTGATGAAGCAGGACCAAGAGGGCGACTCGATGTTCCTCGTCTTCAACGGCACCGTCACCGTCGAGACCGACACCGCCGGCGGAACGATCCAGCTCGCCGAGCTTGGCCGCGGCGCATGCGTCGGTGAGGTCTCGGTTCTGATGGGAGGCCCTCGCACAGCGACGGTCACGGCGAAGACGGAAGTCGATGCCATCAGTTTTGCCCGCCATCGCATCGAGCGAGTTCTCGAGCAGTACCCGAAGGTTCGGGAAGTTCTTGAGAAGCTTGTCGAGAGCCGCGCTCACGACACCATCGAAAAAATCATCGGGTAGGCGCCCGGACGAGTGGCCCTAAGGTAGCGCGATGCATGTTCACCTCATTGGCGTTTGCGGCACGGGAATGGGCGCCTTTGCCGGTCTGCTCAAGGCAGCCGGTCACCGCGTGACAGGCAGCGACTCCTCCTTTGCGCCACCCATGGGCCCTGCGCTCCAGCGCTACGGCGTGGAGACGATGGAGGGACCGAACCCGGACAACCTGAGCCCTGCGCCAGATCTTGTCGTCGTGGGAAACGTCTGCCGAAGCACGAACGTGGAAGCCCGCGCCGCCATCGACGGCGGCCTTGAATACCGCTCTTTTCCAGCCCTCATGGAAGAGCTCTTTCTCAAGAACCGGCGCTCGTTTGTCATGGCTGGCACCCACGGGAAGACCACAACGACGAGCTTGATGGCGTTCTTGCTCCGCGAAGTGGGCCAAGACCCGGGCCTCCTCGTTGGCGGCCTGCCCCTCGATTTTGCCGAGAGCTTTCGTCTCGGGAGCGAGACTTCTCCTTTTGTCATTGAGGGCGACGAGTACGACTGCGCGTTCTTCGAGAAGTCGCCGAAGTTCTGGCGTTACAACCCCCACGCCGTGCTCCTGACCTCGGCGGAGCATGACCACATCGACATATACCCCGATGGCGAGAGCTACGAAGCGGCGTTTCATGGGCTCATCGATCGCATCCCGGAAGACGGTCTTCTCGTCGCCTACGCGGGAGACGAAGCCGTTCGCCGAATCGCCGCCCGGGCCAAGTGCCGCGTGAGCTTCTACGCCTTGGATGGCGATGATTGCGGCGACGTATCGCCGATCTGGATGGGCGCCCTTGCGCCTGGCGGCGGTGGCGTCACGCCCATCGATTTGTACGGCGGTGGCTCCATGATGGGACGGATTCATTTTCCGATGAGCGGACATCACAACGCACGAAACCTGGTCGGCGTGCTGGCGCTCGCGGCGGAAGGCGCCGGGGCAGACCTCGCCAGCTTGATGAAAGCGAGCGCGCGTTTCTCCGGCGTGCGGCGACGCCAAGACCTCCTCGCCGTCGCCGGCGGCGTTCACGTCTACGACGACTTTGCCCACCACCCCACGGCGGTCTTCGAGACCCTCCGAGGCATTCGAAGCGTGCACCCCAAAGGACGGCTCCTCGTCGCCTTCGAGCCACGGAGCGCCACGGCATCGCGGCGGCTCCACCAAGAGCTCTACGCCGAGGCGTTCGCGCCAGCGGACCTGTCGATTCTTGCGCCCGTGGGCA
Source organism: Polyangiales bacterium (assembly GCA_045106895.1). Lineage (GTDB taxonomy): Bacteria > Myxococcota_A > Polyangia > Polyangiales > Houyiibacteriaceae > JBCCRV01. Next base: position 134,171 of record JBGCFM010000024.1, read on the forward strand.
GAAAAGAGATCGCCGAAGCCGAGCGACTCGACACCACGCAGATCGCTCTGGAGATCAACGAAGCCGGCGGACAAGCCGTGGCGCCGGAAAGCCTCGAAGAGACCTTGGCTGCGATCACCCGTGAAGCGAAGGCCGGCGATACGGTTGTGCTGATGTCGAATGGAACTTTTGGCGGCCTCTACGACGAGGTCATCGCGGCGCTGACGCCTCTACGAACGAAAGAAACGAAGTGACCCCCCAAGAGCTCGCGGCATTCGCCCAAGAAGTTGCCACGGAGGCCGCTGCCCTCGCCATGCAAGGCTTTCGCAAGCGCCCCACAGCCACTAAGAAGGGCGCCATCGATCTTCTGACGGAATACGACGTCGCCGCCGAGGAGCTGATCCGCGCACGAATCACGGAGCGCTTTCCGGAGCATCGCGTCATCGGCGAAGAAGCCGGGATGAGCGGCGGGGTCGAGGGCGGCGAACACATTTGGTACGTCGACCCCATCGACGGAACCACCAACTTCGCCCACGGACACCCGTTCTTCTGTACCTCCATCGCGCACTACGTTGGAGACACACCGACGGCCGCGGCCGTCGTCGCGCCGGCTCTTGGAACGACCTGGAGCGCAGCCGCGGGTCAACCTGCGCTGCGAAATGGCGAGGTGTGCAAAGTGAGCGAGACGGCGATCCTCGGCGACGCTCTCTGCGCCACGGGTTTCCCCTACGACCGCTGGACGAATCAAGACAACAACGAGCGTGAGTTCGGCGTCATGCTCAAGAAAACCCGCGGCATCCGTCGCTGCGGCAGCGCGGCCATCGACCTCTGTCTCGTCGCCGACGGTACCTACGACCTCTACTGGGAGCAGAGCCTCAAGCCTTGGGACATGTGCGGCGGCGCGCTCATCGTGGCGTCCGCGGGTGGTCGCCTCACGGACTACGACGGCGGGCCCGCAGACCCTCGCGAGGGCCGAGTCGTGGCCTCGTGTGGAGGCGTGCATGACGAAGTGCTCAAGCTCTTGCAGCAGGCCCGCGAGGGCATGTAGCTCGCCGCCGCCGGTCGCTGTCGCCCGCCGACTTGATTTTGCGCCCTGGGCCGCAATGCTCAAGGCATGCGTTGCTTTGTCTTGGTCCTCTCTGCCCTCGTTTTTGCCGGTTGTTCCGACAAATCCCCTCCGACTTGGCCTGCGGACGGAACGCTGGAGATTGAAACGACAGCCAACAGCGCGACCCTCGAATGGCCCACAGCCGCGGACGATACCGGCGTGACGCGTCTCGTCGTCCGCCTCGGCGACGAAGACATCGCGGAGCTCGCCGGTGACGCCACGGAGTATGAAGCGACGGGTCTGAACGGGGAAACGGCGCTGCGCTTCGCCGTCATCGCCGTGGACGAAGCCGGAAACCGCTCCGAGCCACTCGAAGGAAGCGGTCTCACGCTGGATGGAACCTCACCTCGTTGGCCCGCCGGAGCTGTTCTCGAGCACGCGGACGGCATGTTCCGCTGGAGCGCGGCGAGCGACGCAACGGGCGTCAGCGCCTACGTCCTGAAGCTCGGCGACGAAGAGCTTACGCGCACTTCCACGGGCATGTTCGCCTACGAGGGTGAGCCCGCGGGCGCCGTCGTCATCGCCTTCGACGCCGCGGGCAACGAGTCACGGCCTTTGGCTTGGCAAGACGGACAGACGCTTGAGGACGTCGCTGAGGTCGTCGAAGCGCAGCTCCCAGCGCTCATCGACAACCCCGGGCTGGCCCGCCCGCTCTCGGATCGAATCGGGAGCACGGTCAACCGCCTGCGCGACGGTGTCGTTCCGCGCCTCGACCGCAACCGCATCAAGAACGAGCGTCTCCAAGAGATCGCTCAGATGCGTACCATCCGCTGAGCGTCGCGAAGGAGTTCGCCGAACTCGAAAAAAGAACACAACTGAGGAATCGCAGCGTCGAGACCGGGCACCAACTCAAGGAGCCCCACGATGCGATTCTTTCCACTCTTCTCTCTTCTCTGCTGCGCCCTTCTCTTGCCTGCCTGCATGGCCCCGGCGTCGTCCTCGGATTCTGCCCTGGGCTTCGAACACGACTTTGACCTCGGTCCTTCCATCGACGTTTCCATCGATGATGAATACGCCGTCTCCTCACAAAACACGGACTTCGCGCTTGGCTTCGACGTGCCCTTCGAAGAGGCCGTCGATCCGCGCCTCGAACCCGAATGCGGCTGCGTCTTTCCTGGTGAGCACGAGCAGATCGCCGTCGCTTGTGGCGGGGCCGTTTGCTTAGAGGAACAGAGCTACTTCTGCACGTACGAAGGCGTCGCCGTCGCCATCGGCGAGTGCATCGGACTCACCGATGGCGAACTGGACCTCACGGACTACGAGTTCCCCAGCGAAGAAGCGTCTCCATCCAGCTGCCATGGAAATGCCGGCGAGTGCGAAGGCGACACCTCGCTGACGTGCGAAAGCAAAGCCGGCTGCACGTTTTTGCCAAACGGCGAGTGCATTGGCGCGCCGATCCGGTGTTCCAGTCGTATCCCCGCAGCCTGCACCCAGTTCGGCGGCGAGTGTTTTCATGTAAACCCATTCGACGCGGACGGCGTCTGAGCTTTTCCTCAGGCGACGGCCCAAACGCAGCGGCTGGGAGTATGAGCGAAGGACGGCCGCTCAGGTCGTTGCAGGGGGTGTCGTACTGCAATCGCACGCGGCGAAGGCGAGGGAGACAGCGAGCCAAGGAATAAGGGAGGAGCGCATCTCCCGAGTGTACCAAATGGCGATGAATCGTCACTGCGCGCTTGCGCTACAGTCTCGCCGAGTCGGCGTCCTCGCCTTAGTGGTGTGGCGTCACCGGCGTGACGGGCCAGAACTCGCCCTTCTTCGCTTCGGTCTCTAGGAGCTCCATGAGCGCGAGGAGGCGATGCTCTTCCCACGGTCGGCCGACGAGCTGAACGCCGACGGGCAGGCCGATGCTCTTGGACTCGATGGACGCGGCGCGTTTGTCGAGTCGGTCGCGGACGCCGGTTCGGTTCACTTCGTCGGGCCGCACGCGGCTGATGGGCACGACGCCGCAGGGGCGGTCGAGGTAGTTGTAGCGCGCGAGGTTCACGAAGCTGAGGGTGAAGTCGTGGCTTTCGCCGTGGGGCGGCGCCGGGGTGACGAGCGCCGGCGTGATCACGGCGTCGATGCCTTCACGCTCCCACGCGGCGCACTCTTCGAGGCGATGACGGTTTCGTTCGGCGATGAGAGCCCAGAAGTCCACCATGCGCTTCTCGCCGAGGGACTCGAGCATCTTCGGCACTCGCGTCTCGCCCATAAGGCCGAGCGCCTTGGCCAGGGCGATGCGCGCCTGTCGCGGCATCTTGGTGAGCCGCGCCATGGTGCGAAGCGGCTGAATGAAGGGGTCGTCGCCCATCGCCTTGAAGAGAGTCTCGCCGCCGTCGGCGCTGATGCCTCGGAAGTAGCCGTAGACGATCTCTTCGACGTTCGGTGGGTCGAAGCGAACGACTTCGATGCCGGCTTTCTCCAGGAGCGAGACGGACTCACGGATGGCGCGCCGGACCGAGGCCGCGGGCGTGAAGTAGCCGTCGTCTTCGTAGTAGCCAACGCGCATCGCCTTGGGGTCAACGGCGGCGGGGTCGGGGAAAGGGTGCGGGACGACGCGTGGGTCGAAGGGCGCCTGTTTCGTCGGGTCGAGGGCGCGCATGTAGAGCGCGAGGTCGCGAACGCTTCGTGCCAACGGGCCGGTCTGGCTGCGGATGAACTCCTGGCCCACGATGGCGCTGGACGAGCCAATGTTCGACCAGCGATCGCCCGTGGGCTTGATGCCGACGACGCCGCAGAGCGCTGCCGGGGAGCGGATGCTGCCGCCGATGTCTGTGCCGATGCCCATGGGGCTCATGCCCGTCGCCACCGCGGCTCCTTCGCCGCCGCTGGAGCCGCCACTGCCGTGACCGAGGTTCCAGGGGTTGTTCGTCGTGCCGAATAGCTCGTTCGTCGACTCGAGTGGAGCGAGGAGCGTCTGGGGAATGTTTGTCTTGCCCAGAATGATGGCGCCTTCGCTTCGCGTGACCCGAACCGTCACGGCGTCACGGGATGCGGGGTTTCCGACGCGGCTACGCATTCCAAGGGTGGAGGCGAGGCCGAGCGTGTCCACGGACTCCTTGATGGACACGGGGATGCCATGGAGGACGCCGCTGGCTTCGCCGGCCGCGCGCTCCGCATCGCAGGACTTGGCTCGCTCCATGGATGAACGCCGGAGCTGGTGGGCAAAGGCGCCGACCTTGGGTTCGATGGCGTCGGCTCGCGCGTGAAGCGACTCGACGATCTCCACGGAGGAGACATCACCAGCGTCCAGCAAGGAGCGAAGCTCCGTTGCATCACAATCGAAAAGGGAGCGGCTCATGAGAGCGCACTTATCGGCCTAGTACGTCCAGCGTCAAGGGCGGAGAGTGGCTTTCTGCCGCTTTGCAGGGCTTTTCTGCGAAGGCGTTCCTCGTCTGGTCGCCTAGGCGCCGGCGTCGGCGAGGACTTTGCCGAGGCGGTCGAGATCTTCCTGCGGCAAGTAGGGCGGCTTTCCGGCCATGCGCGCCGCGTCTTGGACTTGTGTAGGCCGACGCGCGCCAAGAACCGCAGAGGTGACGCCTTTTTGGCCAAGGACGTAGCGCATCGCTGCTGTGGCGAGGTTCTCAACGTCGCCTTTGACCAGGTATCGCAGCTTGTTGACCGTGCGAACGCGTGTCTTGAGGGCCCCGCTGGTCCAGCGCGTGGAGCGGTGATCGTCTTCAGCGAAGCGGCGGTACTCCGTCCAACGACCGGTGAGCAGGCCGTGACAGAGGGGACTCCGCGCGAGGACGCCGCATCCAGAAGTCTCGATCTCCGCCTCGAGATCCTGAAGATCGTCGGCGTGAAGCATGTTCACCGGAAGGCAGATGGCGTCGATGCCCTTGTTGAGGGCAGTGCGGGCGACGTCGATGTTTGCCGTGGAAATGCCGAAGGCGCGAATCATGCCCTCGGCTTTGAGGCGCTTGGCCAGCTCGTAGACCTTCTCGTCGAGGACCACTTCTTCCGGCGGGTCATGAAGCAGCCACAGGTCGACCCAGTCGGTGTCCAGCCGCTCCAGAGACGCTTCGCAGTCCGCTTCGAGGCTCTCGACGTCGAAGCGTTTCGAGATGTTGTCGTTCTCCCACACGACGCCGGCACGTGTGACGTAGCGGACCTTGTCGCGCTTGTCTTTGAACGTCTCGCCCACGATGGTCTCCGCGGCGCCGGCGCCCCAAAGGGGTGCCATGTCGAAGACGTTGATGCCGGCGCTCAGCGCGGCCTCCAGGGTCTCCTTGATGACATCGTCGCTGATGGGTCCGCTCGCGCCGGTGAGCGCCCAGAGCCCAAGCGCGACCTCCGAGAAGTCCATGTCGGTCTTGCCGAGTTTACGTCGCTGAACTTGTTCGCCGGTCTCACTCACGCGCGCAGCTTACACATCTCGCGGGACCTCGTCGCGGAAGAAAACCACGGCCCCACGGGGTGCGTGCTATAGGGTCCGCCATGGCTCGCGCACGGAAACTGGTCGTCGTCTCGAATCGCGGGCCGTATCGACGAGAAGGTGGCCGCTGGGTTCGGTCCGCGGGTGGCCTCGTCGCCGCGCTGCACCCCATGCTCGCGGATCGCGGCGGGGTGTGGGTGAGCGCCAAGCAGGCGCAGCACTTTGAGACCGTCGAGGACACGCCGGACGTGGCGTACGATCTCGCGGAAGTCCGCATCAACAAGAAGCTCCAAAAGGGCTTCTACATGGGCGTGAGCAACGCGATCCTGTGGCCGCTGCTGCACAGCTTTCCCACCACGATGCGCGTGAGCGAGGCGCCTTGGCCGGACTACGTCAAGGCGAACGAAGAGTTCACCAAGGTGATCATCGGCGCCAGCAAGCCGGCGGACACGGTGTGGATTCAGGATTATCACCTGATGCTCGTTCCCGGGATGCTGCGGAAGAAGCGCGCGCGTTCCCGCATTGGCTGGTTCTGCCATGTGCCCTGGCCTCCTCAGACGCTCTTCGGAATTCTCCCGTGGCGCCGACAGATCCTCGAAGGACTCCTCGGCGCCGATGTCCTTGGGTTTCACACGCAGGAGTACGTCGACCACTTCCTCGAGAGCGTTGACGCCTACACGGACTTTCAAGTCGACCGCGTTCGTGGCGTGGTGAAGATCGGACGCCGCTCCGTTCGCGTTTTGCCTGCGCCCATTGGCATCCCCGTCGATTCCCTCATGAACCTCGCCGCGGACCCACGCGTGGCGGAGGAGGTCGAAGAGCTTCGAGCGAAGATCGGCGACCGCCGGGTGTTCCTCGGCGTGGACCGCCTCGACTACACCAAGGGCATCCCGGAACGTATCCGCGCCTTCGAGCGGCTCTTGTCTCGATCGCCAGCGGCACGCAAAGAGCTGGTCCTCGTGCAGATCATGGTGCCGAGCCGCACGGACGTAGCCGCCTACGCTGAGCTCAAAGATGACATCGATCGTTTGGTGGGCGCGGTGAACGGTCGCTTCGCCTCCACGGGCACGATCCCGGTTCAGTACTTCTACCGGAACTTCGACCAGCGCTCGCTGATGGCTCAGTACCGCGCCGCCGACGTCGCCGTGGTGACACCACTCCGAGACGGGATGAACCTCGTCGCCCACGAATACGTGGCGTCGCGGGTGGAGAACGACGGGGTGCTCATCTTGAGCGAGTTCGCCGGCGCTGCGAACTTCCTTAGCGACGCGCTCCTCGTAAACCCCTACGACGTGGAGAGCATCACGGACGCTATGGAAGAAGCTCTGGCGATGTCGTCGCGCCAGAAAACGAAGCGCATCAAGAGGCTCCGCACCGCCATCAAAGAGCTCGACGTGCATCGCTGGGCGGATGACTACCTTCGGCTCCTTGAGCACGGCTGAGCGTGCCGTCCATCGTCAAAGACCTTCTCGCGCTCCCAAGCCCCTGGCTCCTCGCCTTTGACGTCGACGGAACCCTCGCGCCTATCGTGGAAGACGCCGCCAAAGCGATGGTCCCGGAGTCCACGCGCCGTCGGCTGGTTGAACTGGCTGGCCACCCGGACGTACACGTCGCGTTTTTGACCGGGCGTGACGCGCCGGCGCTCGCGCGTATGTTGCCTATCCACGACATGTGGCGTGCCGTCGACCACGGGCTCGTCTTGCTCGCGCCGGGCGAATCCGAGACCCCGGCGCTTTCGCCCAGCGAAGTGAAAGCCCTCGAGGACTACGCGCTCTTCGTCGACTCCCTGGGGATCCGAACCGAGCGTAAAGAGCGAAGCGTCGGCGCCCATGTGCGCGGCATCGAAGGAGGCGAGGCGATTCTTGTGGACGCTGAGCGAGAAGCCAAAGCTCGCGGCTTCCATGTCCGCCATGGCCGCGCGCTCATCGAGGCTTCCTTCGCCCACGGCGACAAAGGCGCCGCTCTGAAGCACATCGCCAAAGCCACCGGCGCGGGCTCCATCCTATTCGCGGGCGACGACCTCACGGACATCCCAGCCATCGACGTCGCGTCGAAGAATGGGATCGGCGTGTTCGTGGAGAGCGACGAGGGACCCGATGCCCCTCCTGGATCCCGGACGGTTCCGGGACCCGAAGGCGTCGACGCGCTCCTCGCCGAGTTCCAGTACCTGCTCCGCTAGTGTGCGATTCAAAAATCTTGAGGGGGCTTTCTCGTCAGCGCTGCTCAGCCCGGCGTTGCTCGTCGTCGAAATATCCAGATATTCCTCCTCCTCGCGCCTTGGTCTGAACAGCGCTGCCTTCGCCTTCCCCCTCAACC
>JBGCFM010000240.1:0-5242 GCA_045106895.1 Polyangiales bacterium
GTGAGCCACACAAAGCCGCCAAGTAGCAGCCCAAGCCCGCCGAGCAGTGCCCCCTGGGCGATTAGTGGGTGAGCAACGCGCCAAAGCTCGGGCGAGTCCGCGGGATCGACCGGCTAGGGCATGGAGAGACTAACGGAAGAACTCGGTCCAGGTGGACGGGGCAGCCGGCTCCTTGCCTCGATGGAGACGCGACTCGAGGATTGCGAGCTCCGAGTCGATGGCGCCCTCCCATCGTTCGTCACCCTCGAACACTCCGCGAACGATGCGCATCTGCGCGATGGCGAGTTGCAGATGCTCATCGAGCACATCGACGGGCCACATGTACGCGCGCCCAAGCATGATCAACATTGCGGCCGCGGCGCGAACTTGTTCGTGATGCTGCTGCGCGTCGAGCCGGAGCGTGGCCTCGATGCGCTGGGCCAGGGGAAGCGCATCAAAGAGATCACCAAACCAATCCGCTGCTCCGTCGTTGTCCCAAGGAGACAAATCCCATGCACCCATCAAGCTCTCCTTCGTCGCTACTTCGAATTCGCAGAGTCGCCGAATCACCAAGAAGATCCAAGCGCTGATACGCGCTGATGAGTCCTGACCTCAAACGCGACTGAAGGCGATACGCCACCCGTAATGTGAGCCAGGCGAAGCCGCCGAGCAGCAGCCCAAGCCCGCCGAAGAGCAAAACCAACACCGGCGCCGGGCCGGAGGGTTCCGTCCCGAGCCCATATTGCCAGGCGAAGACCCCGAGCGCATATTGACAGGCGAAGAGCAGGAGCCCGGGAATGCACATTACCCACGGAGCAACACGCCCACGGAACGTCATCGGTCGTCGCTAAGTCGCGCTTGTTCGTGTGGCTTTTTACGGAGCCGAAGCTCACTCAGCCGATGACGAACGCGTCCGGCGACCTCTCTTCCCAAGTCGCAGTTCCGAAAGAACTCCTGCTCCTCAAACAGTGCAACAACGGACTCGATGCCGCCCTTGTCGTAGCGCTCAACGCTGCTGTCCAAATAGTGACCATAGAGAAGGTCGTGATAGAAAATTCGGTTACAACGATTGAAACCAAGCGGGCCTTTGGCCACGATTTCCGAGCAGCGCTGCCACAGCCCTGGCCGGGTTCCGAAGAACTCCGGTGCGCAATCATCCAGAGGGAAGAACCGGGAGAAGAGCAGCACAAAACCCGCGGCGTCCGCTACGTCGTCGTGGGCATCCACGACGCGGTGCGCGGCTGTGAGCAGCACAGCCGCGTCCACGCCGCCTTCCGCCCTCGCGCGCCGAAGGACCTTTTGGAGTCCGCGTGATTCCGGCGTCGAGGACTGCAGCGCACGAAGCACTTGCTCCTCGATGCCTGCCCAGTCGCGCGGAAACCCAAAGACGAAGTCTCCAGACTCGTCGCTTCCTAGGCTCACGCCGTCGGGGTTATCGAATTCGCCCGGACACGCCTGGTACGAAGCGACCAAGCGCCGCTTCAACTCGTCGTTACCGGCCACGCTCAGGTAGTCGTGGTCATTGAAGCTGATGAGATAGCTGTAGTCAGGATTCGTCACGTAGAACACGAACCCATAAGACTCGGCGAGCGATTCCCCGAGCTGGGCCGGAGTTTCAAAAACGTACCCGCAGCTCTCGAAGAGAAGCACCTGGGGCCCCTCTGTGATGTCCGCGATTCGTCGCCAGCCCTCCGGGTCGCGCCGCGAGAGAGCGTTGGACGTTCGTTCCCAGAGCGCGGCATGACCCGGCTCCGCGAACTCTTCGGCAGCCGCGAAGGCAAGCGCGGCGGCGCTTGGTGACAGGCGCTTCGGAGACAATCCCGCCTCGGCGAGGCACGACTCAAACTCATCCTGGACCATGCTTCTCATCAGACTCTCGTTTGCTTTAGCGGAACATCACACCCAACCAACTGGTGGCGCTCAGCCAGGATTGCATGTCCACTACAAGTAGGGTTCGTCGAGGTCTTCCTCATCGTCGGGATGAGGAAGACCCTGAATCAGAACGAAGGTCTCGGGACATGAAGCGAGCCGGTCGACTCCATCGCCCACTCGTTGGAGGAGAGTGTCGCAGGCCTCTGGCAGGTAGCCCATGCGAGCCATCGTTTCGCGGATGGCTCGCACGATCTGGTCTTCGTCCGCGGACGCGATGCGCTTCGCAACGTCACGCAACATTCGTGGCGCCGTTGGCTGAGCGAAGTCGCCCCAAGCGTGAAGCAGGCCTGGTGACACTCTCTGCAAGAGTTCGCTTGCGGCGAAGGGTTCCCGAAACGAAACGTGACTTGTTGATTCTATTTGCCCCCACCCGTCAGCGAGCGTTCGAAGGAGCGCGGCGGACGCGAGCCGTCCAGGCATCCACAAGTCATGGCTAACGAGCTTCGCCAACGCCGCCCAAAGCTGATTATCCAAGGACGCGAACGCGTCATCCAGGCGCTTTCCCGGAACCTCCGAACAGAAACGTCTGGCGCGCAGAAGCTTCGCTCCGGGCTCAGCACCGAGGGTGTTACGCCAGTTCACAGCCTCAACCGGCACAAGGTCATGCAGCTCGGGCAGGTCGAAGCCGTTCTTCACAAAGCGCTGCCCGAGTCGGTCGACTTCCCAATTGCGGACGCCTTCTCGAACGAAGATGCGAGGGAACAAGATCATCGCGCCTCGCGTCCCTGCGTGAAGAGTGCGTCGCACGAGTCCGCGATGGTTTCGAGGCCATCTCCACCGGAGTACCAAACGAAACACCGATCTTCGATTCTTCCTTCGGCACTCAAGAGCACAAGGGCGTCCGTGTTCAACAATGCGATGGCAACGCCGCCCTCGGGAAACCAGTGAAGCTCCCGAAGCCGAAGCGTCTCTCGTACCACGTCGTTCGACGTTCGTGACGCCCGCTTCGTCGTCGACGTGTCCCATATCGGAAGCACGTGCCACTCGTCGTCGAGAAGAGAGAGGGAGCCGCCATTCGCAGCACCGATATGACGGCGGTAGGACTTCGGAAACGTCGCCCCAAGCTTCGCCTCGGCGGCGTCGATGTGCTCAGCTTCAACGGTCCAGGGCATCACGTTCCCTTCGGCGATTCCGTTTTCGTCGGCATCGAAATCTGCATTCCAGTAACGCTTCGACTTCTTTCGCCGGCCATCCTCTTATCCCTCGTCGTGTCACGCCCTATCAGTCCACCACCGTGAGACGAACCTTGGAGCCATCGGGCAGGTCGCGAATCTGCCGCGCAATGTTCGCATAGGAACGCATCGCCTGCGCAGCCTCACACGAAAACAAGTTCGCCGCCGCGTAGTCCCCGCCGAGAACAAACGGAATCTTGGGGTAGAGCCTGTGCCCGATGGGCAACACGCCGTTCGCCTCTTGCCACGCGCGCGCGCAGGAGTGCCCCGTCATGAAGTCCCAGTCCTCCAGGATGAGACCGGCCCACCCTTCGAGGTCCTCGGCGCATGGCGTCAGCTCACCCGTCTCCGGCTCTAGCGCGAGGACATGACCGTTGGCGTCCATGCCAAACTGGCCACCGAATACATCCTGAGCGAAGAAGAGCAACGACTTTGGAATTGCCGGGAAGTTCGTTCGCCAAAGAGAAGGCTCGTTCCACGAGAGGATGTCACACACACCAGCCGGCTGAGGCGGCGTGCCGAGCACATGAAGCGCGCTCTCAAACGCAAAGAAACCGTTCTTCTGGCGCAGAAGTTGCTCAAGGGCCGCGCCCCCCACAGGCAGCTGCGCCGCCACCTCACCGCCGAGGCCCTCGCTGCCGATCGCCAGGAGTCGCTGGACGTTCGTTCGCGTCATAGCTCTCCCATCCTGCGAAAGTAGCATCCCTGACCAATGAGTAGAGCGTGCGCGTAGTGGAACCCCGTGTTAATCACCCGCATGAAAGCAGCGCTGATTCTCGCCCTCTCCTTTGCCCTCGCCTGCGGAAGCAGCGAAGATTCCACCGCTCCCGCCGCGGACACGACGAGCGGAGCGGAAACTCCCGAAAGCGGTGAGTCAGCCGGGCTTGCCGGCGTCTTGAGTCCATTGGTTCTCGCGCCCATCACCCTCACCGACGCCCGCGGTGCCGCTGTGCGTGTCGATGGCAACGGGCAGCTGAGCATGGACGGCCAGGAGGGCCCCGCGCCGATCTTCCACAGCAGCGGCGAAATCACCATGCAGGGACAGACGCTGGCGACAATTTCCTCCGAAGGCGTCCTGCGGACGGCGGCGGGTCAGGTCATCGCCGTCATTGGACCCGACGGCGCGGCGGATATCGGGGGGTTGAACCTCTCTTTCGCTGCGGATGGAACCCTCGCTGGGGCCAACGCAGAAGGCCCTGGGATCACCCTCGCGCCTGCAGATTCACCGGCGAAACGCCTGGCGATGAGCGTGATCATCCTGATGCTCAGCGCGAGCCCGCCGGAAGCCGGTGACAATCCTGGACCGGCGCCGACGAGTCCTGGACCCACCATCGACTAGTCGGGGCCAGAACACCGGCTTTTTGGTGCTTCTGGGAAGCCAAGGCCCCCTCCGACTCAATCCTACAAGTAAGGCACTTGCAGGAAAATGCGCCGGGGGGTAGCTACCTCTCGTGACTTTTCGACCGCTTCTCTTCGTTCTCGCCCTGGCCCTGCCCGCTGTCGGCTGCAACTCGGCGCTGCCGCAGGTTCCAACCACACCTTCCATGGCCGATGGCTTCCAGCTTCTCGAGCCGGAAATCCCAAGCGGCATCGACGACGACCCGCCGATGGCCCTCACCCTTCACCCGGGTGACGTCGTGACGCTGCAGACGATCAGCGCGGAGACGACCGCCGTCGACGGCCTGACCGTCGACGAGCGCGGTATCCTTCACATTCCCCTCGCCGGAGATGTGGAAGTCGCAGGACTCAACCTCACCGAAGCGGAGCAGCGCATCGAAGAGGCGATTCGGCCTTTCGACCGCTCCGCTCGCATCACTCTTCTTCTCTCCGACCCCAACGGTCAGCGCGCATCCGTGATCGGAGCCGTGACCAACCCCGGTCGCTATCCCATCGTTCCAGGCATGCGTTTGGCCGACCTTCTCGCCGACGCGGGCGGTCCAGCAAGCGTTGAAGAAGCTGGCTTCTTGATCGCCACGGCTAACCTCCACGGCGCCCGCCTTGTTCGGAACGGCGAGCCTCTTCCCGTGAGCCTCTCCATCGCCCTCACCGGCGACCGACGACACAACGTGCGTGTTCGCCCCGGCGACCACCTCTTCGTTCCGCCCGAGCTGGAGAACTTGGTGAGCGTCCTCGGCGAAGTGAACAGCGCTCAGGTCTTC
>JBGCFM010000241.1:0-48870 GCA_045106895.1 Polyangiales bacterium
AGAGACGGCCTCGATGCCTTCGGCCCACCACGTGGCCCGAAGGCTTTCGGCCTGCTTTCATCGCCGCCCCATGCGGCGACGCAAGGTCTCTCGCGCCGATACCTACGGCCATCGCGCAGTAAGGCCTTGAGCTGCCGGACATGCATGGAGTTCCACAACGCGAGAGCGACAAATGCACCGGTAGCGCTCCCCCATTCTGCGATTCGATGCCTTCGCTCAGCCTCGCGCGCGCTCGAGGATGATCTGCTTGATGCGGGCGCTGTGCTCAAACGTGCCCAGCGGCAACGTTGCACGCTTCCCGGTGACGGCGTGGGTGATGTAGTGGGGGTTCATCATCGCGCCGAGTAGGCCAGCCGAAGGCGCTGGGTTCAGGCTACCCACCTCGTCCCAGGCGAAGCGCTTCGTACCGAGCCACGCGACGGTGACGCCTTCGGCATCGACCTGAACCCGGCCCTTGAAGAGCAGGTAGAACATCAGAAGACCGAGGCCAAAGATCGGCAACGCGAGGACACCGAAGATGCCAAAGAAGATCTTCCAACCGGTGCCGAGACCAAACTCTTCTTGTTCCATGAGCGAAGGATATCGAGGGTGACGAAAAGCCTCAACGGCGAGATGAGTTCGGCCCCTTCCGTTTCGCGACATTGAGCACTAAGTTCCCGCGGTCTGATGCCCGCCCTACTCCATCCGGTTTTCCTGCTTGCCCTCTTCATCGGAACCATGGCCCTCGTTTGGCGAAGAGGAACAGCGTACCGCGCCTTCGTCGGCATCTTCTTCGGGACGCTTTGCCTGATCTGGTGGGGCCTCTTCTCATGGACTCCGCCGAATGTCGTGGCGGTAGCCATGCTCCTTGAGTTCCTCACAGCTTTTCACTTCGTGCGCTTGGTCAACGCAAAGCTGCGTTCGCCCCTCTACCGAGCTCTCCTGAGTATTCCGGTGCATTGGTTTGCCGCGTCGACGATTCTCGCGTTGCCCTTTGCCATCGCCGCTGCGTTTGGCGTCGAGAGCTACGCCTTCGTTGGCGCTTATGTCTTGGGCCTCTTTGGCGTCTTCCAATCGCTCAACGTCGACGGGGAGGTCATCGACTTGATCCTCGACCGGAAAGAGCGTGAGGGCCTGGCGCCTTGTCCGCGCGTGCCTTCGCCCTCGGTGGAACACGCCGGCCGCCACAAGGACATCGACGAAGAGTCGCTGCTGCGCATCGTTCAGATCACCGATCCACACCTCGGACCCTTCATGTCGGCCAACCAGCTTCACGCCATCTGCCAGCGCGCGGTGGACGCGAAGCCCGACCTCATCGTGGTCACCGGCGACCTCCTCACGATGGAATCGCATGGCGCCGTAGAAGCTGTGGCCCACGCTTTTGAACCCCTCAAGGCATACGAGGGGCGGGTCTTCGCCTGTCACGGAAACCACGATCACGAAGACCGGCGCACGGTCCGCGAAGGCCTCGAGCGAAACGGCATACGCTTGCTCGTGGATGAGTGGGTGCGCTTCGAATCGCGACTCGGTCCCCTCGACATCGTCGGAGCGGACTTTCACTTTCGTGGCACCGGACCAAAGCTGCGCGCTCTCTTCGAAGGCCACGTCGACGACGGTACTCCGCGCCTGCTTCTGCTCCACCACCCGGGTCAGATCAAACACATTCCAGAGGGCGCCGCGGACCTCACGTTGAGCGGTCACACCCACGGCGGGCACGTCGGGCTGCTCTCGCTTGGCCTCGCCTGGACCGTCGTTCGCGGCTTCGCGGGGATGCCGGACCATGGACTCTGGGCGCGCGGTCGGGACCGCCTCTATGTGCACCGCGGCACCGGACACTACGGTTTTCCAGTACGCCTCGGCGTGCCCCGAGAAGAATCGCTCCTGCGTGTGCGCCTGTCACGCATGGGCGCCGCAGCACAACACACGTAGATAAGCAGGCTCTTTTTTGTCGGCTATTGGTGATTTGTCACCATGGACCTAAGATGGCCCGGTGGAGAAGAAGTTTTCGCAGGCGTTTCCGCGACTCGCGGACATGACGCCGAGCCTCGCTCCGGAGCCGGACGACTCCGTTCGCGAGCGAATCCGCCTGGGGCTCCTCAGCGTTCTTGTCATCGGCGCGCCCTTCGTTCTTCTCTACTGGTGGAGTGGCGTCTACGCCCTCGTCGCCTCCCACGTTGCCGCGTCCGTGGCCTGCCTCGTGCTCCTTGGACTCATCGGCCGCGTCCAGCGACCCAAGATCATTGGTGAGGCGGGCATCGCGCTGCTCTTCTCCGTGCTCCTCTACTCCTGCGCGATGTCCGGCGGCTTCTACAGCGCATCGTTCATGTGGTTCTTGGTCATCCCCGTTGGCGCTGCGGTGGTGATGGGCCATTGGGTCGCCATCCGATGGACCGCCCTCGTGTTCGTGACTGCGATCGTCTTTTGGTCCATCGACTTTATGGGGATGTCCGTCGAGCATCTCGTCCCCGCCGATGAACGAGCGATTCACGCCCTCGCAAACGTCGCGCTGGCGATCTTGTCCATCGGCGCCCTCGTTTGGATCTTCATCCGCGGACACAGCGAGTCAGAGGACCGCGTGTTCTTCGCACAGAAGGCGCTCCTCAAAGAACGCGAGCGTCTTCGTGTTCTTGCGCACTTCGACTCACTCACGACGCTGCCCAATCGGTACACGTTGGAAGAGAACCTCACGCGTTGCCTCAGCAAAGACCCACTCGCCCTCGTGTACGTGGACCTCGATCGTTTCAAGGACATCAACGACGCGTTCGGCCATGCCCTCGGGGATACGCTGCTCAACGAGGTCGCGCAGCGTTTCGCGGCCGTGGTCTATGGGGGACCGGCGCCCAAGTTCTCCGCGCTTGAGCTCTACGATGCCAATCCGATGCTGGCGCGGCGGGGAGGCGATGAGTTTGTCGTTCTGATGCCTAAGGCGTCCAATGATGAGGCTTCGACGATGGCCGAAGCGCTCATTCATTCACTGGCCGATCCTTTTGAGTTCGGCGAGCAACGGCTCAGCATCGCGGCGAGCGTTGGCATCGCCATGGGCCCGAGCGATGGCTCAGACGTGAAGAGTCTCGTTCGCAACGCGGACATTGCGCTCACCCGCGGCAAGGAACGGGGCTCCGGCAGCGTTGAGTTCTTTGAGCAGGGAGCCCTTGAGTCCGTTCGGCGTCGCGTTCTCGTCGAGACCACTCTCCGTGATGCGATCCACAACAAGGAACTGCAGCTCTACTACCAGCCTCTCTTCTCCGCCGACGAAACGCTCGTCGGGGCCGAAGCGCTCCTGCGCTGGGAGTCACCCATTCTTGGCCGTGTCGGACCCAATGAGTTCATTCCAATCGCCGAACACAGCGGGCAGATGAACACCATCGGTTTGTGGGTCCTTGAGACGGCCTGCCGAGAGGCACTCAAGTGGCGCCCTGACATTCGAGTGAGCGTGAACATCTCGGTGGCTCAGCTTCGGTGCAGCGATCTGGTCGAGCAAGTCGCCGACGTGCTCAAATCGACGGGCCTCGATCCACGTCGACTCGAGTTAGAAGTCACGGAGTCCATGCTCGCGGATGACGCACACACACGAAAAGTACTTCGTGAACTGCGGGCTCTCGACGTTTCACTGGCCCTGGACGACTTCGGGACAGGTTTCAGCTCTCTTGGTGTGCTGCGCTCTTTGCCCGTGGAGTGCCTCAAGATCGATCGCTCCTTCGTCCAGACGATGCACACAAACACAAACGATGCCGCCTTGGTTCGAACGATCGTGGCGATGGGCCGTGAACTCGGACTTCGAGTGCTGGCGGAAGGCGTCGAAGAACGCGAACAACTCGATGCACTTCGCGAAATCGGATGCGAGGAGATTCAGGGCTTCTTGTTAGGGAAGCCTATGGACGGGCTGGCATTTCGTAAGCGTGTGGAGACGAAGTAATCTCTTCAAGAGCGCTTCTTTGCTCAACAAGCGAGACTCAACCGAAGGTGCGAACGCTCGACGATGTGAGCGCAGACGAAGTCACTCCCTCGCGTAATCCCGCGGAGCTTGGACAGCCACGCTACGCCGCAAGCCACCATCATCCTCATAAACCGGCATGATTGCGACGGACCGCGCGGATAACGGCTGGGTCTGAAGAGGGTACTCTAAACCTTTCACGGCCGAGGACGTACTGGTTAACTGTGCACAACCATTCGTTTTCGACGACGTTTCCTCGACTCGCCGGGTTGACAACCAGCGTCGCTCCCGCGCCGGACAATTCACTTCGCCAACGGGTCCAATGGGGCCTCGTTTCTGTGCTTCTGCTCGGCGCGCCCTTCGTGTTCTTGTACTGGTGGAGTGGAATCAACACCCTCGTCGTGGCCCATGTCATCGCTTCCGGCGGATGCTTGGTATTGCTGCTCGCGATTCGTCGACTGAACCGTCCGAAGGCCATTGGAGAGGTGGGCATCGGCCTGCTCTTCGGCCTTTTGATCTACTCGAGTAGTATTTCCGGGGGGTTCTACAGCGCTTCCTTTACATGGTTCTTGGTTGCGCCGGTGGGCGCCGCTCTTGTGATGGGTCCCTGGGTCGCCGCTCGGTGGAGCATTCTTTCGGTGTCTATCACCATCGCATTCTGGCTCGACTCGACGGGGGGTGGGGTCACATCGATCAACCAAATTCCTCTTGGCCACAGACCTGTCCATGCGCTTGCGAATCTAACCCTCTGCATCGCCGCCGTGGGAGCCCTCGTATGGATCTTCGTACGTGGTCATGCGAACGCCGAGGAGCGCGCATTCATGACACAGAGGGAGCTGCTCGAAGAACAGGAGCGCCTGCGTGTCTTGGCAAGCTACGACTATCTGACGACTCTGCCCAATCGACACAGCTTGGAACGGAATCTCGCCCGCTGCCTAAAGAGTGGACCGCTGGGCTTGGTCTACTTAAACCTGGACCGCTTCAAAGACATCAATGACGGATTTGGACTGATCTTCGGCGATGCGTTGCTGGTCGAAGTCGCTCAACGCTTCTCGCAGGTGGTGTACGACGGGCCCGCACCTGTGCATGCATCCCTCGAACTCTATGACGCGGGGCCGATGTTGGCGCGAATGGCGAGCGATGAGTTCGTCGTGATCATGCCGCATGCGTCCTCGGACGAGGCTGCGTCGATGGCACGAAAGCTAGTGCGAAGCCTTGACGCACCCTTCGAGATTGGACTTCAACGCTTGTGCATCACCTGCAGCGTAGGCATCTCGATGGGCCCGGGCGACGGGGCCGATGTTAGAAGGCTGCTTCGCACCGCGGACATTGCCCTTTCCATGGGCAAAGCGCGCGGGTCGGGCAACGTCGACTTCTTTCGAAAGGGAGCTCTTGAGTCGGTGCGAAGACGCGTTCATCTCGAGTCGAACCTTCGTGATGCGATCGAGCGTCACGAACTCGAACTCTACTACCAGCCTCTGTTCACCCCGAACGAAACTCTCATCGGAGCCGAAGCTCTACTACGCTGGACCTCACCGACCCTTGGGCGCGTGGGCCCCGAAGAGTTTATCGCGATCGCCGAACACAGCGGGCAAATGAGCGCCATCGGCTTGTGGGTACTGGAGAGCGCATGCCGTGAGGCTTGTCAGTGGGCGCCGGAGATACGAGTGAGTGTTAATGTTTCAGTGACTCAACTTCGCAGCGGAGAACTTGTCAAAAACGTGAAACGAGTTCTTGCCTCGACGGGGCTACCTGCGAGCCGACTCGAGTTGGAGATCACGGAATCGCTCCTCGCCGACGACGAGTTGACTCGCAGCGTGCTTAGCGACCTGTGTACCCTCGGGGTGTCCCTGGCGCTGGATGATTTTGGGACAGGATTTAGCTCTCTTGGAGTTCTTCGAAGCCTACCCGTGGACTGCCTCAAGATCGACCGCTCCTTCGTCCAGTCGATGCACACAAGTGCAAGCGATGCCGCACTGGTCCGAACGATAGTGGCGATGGGGCGTGAACTCGGACTTCGCGTGCTCGCCGAAGGCGTCGAAGAGCGAGAACAGCTTCGCGCTCTTCGGGAGCTAGGCTGTGACGAAATTCAGGGATTTCTTCTGGGCAGACCCATGAGCGCCGAGGACTTTCTCGCGCAGACTCGTGAAGCACGCCGCACAACGAGAGCGCCGGCGCGCTTGCAAGAAACAAGGGCCAGCCTTGTGCCTAGGGTTTAGGCTGCGCCGCGAGCCAGTCCGCGGGAGCTGCCTTCGCCGGCGCAATGCGGCGAAGGTGCTTGAGGAACGCCGCCACGTGCACATTCGCCGCGCCTCGATGCGTCCAACGCGCTTCGTAGCTGAGCCAGCGCGGCTTGCTCTTGTGGCACACCACGGGAAAGCGCGACGCGTCTCCGCGTATTCGTGACTCCGGCAAGATCGCGCCACCGATGCCCAGCTCGGCCCACTCTTCGAGCACTGGGTAACTCAGCGCTTCGCCGGAGTAGTAGGTTGGGCTGAGAGACACGTCGGTGAAGATGGCGCGCGTCGCCGCGGCGAGCCCGCAAGCCCCCGCAGTGAGAGCGATGCGCTCCTGACTCAGCACGTTCAACTCGATGGTGTCGGCGCCCGTAGTCGCGGCGCCCGGCGGAATGTAGCGAAGCAGGTCACGACCGAGGCCGACACGTTTGTCCGCGTTGACGCACGCCGTGCGTAGCGCGACGACGACATCCACGCGATCATCACCCAGGCGCTCCGAGAGGTCGCTCTCGCTGCATTCTTTGTAGACCACCTCGACGCCCTCGACGTGAAACGCGTCGACGAGCGAAGAGAGCGCGCGCGCGCCGATAATCGGCGAAAACCCGAGGCGCAGAAGCGGCTGGTCGGGCCGGTGATATGCGTCCGCCATCGCCTGAAGGGCCACGTGCGCGCCGACGAGATCGCGCATCGCCGAGAGCATGGCGTGGCCAAACGGGGTGAGCGCGACACTCCGCGTGCTGCGTCTGAAGAGCGGCGCACCGAGGCGCTCCTCGAGTCGCGTGATGGCGTTGGAGACCGTCGGCTGTGTCACGTTCAACGCACGGGCGGCAGCGCTGAAGGAGCCTTCGTCCACGACTGCGAGGGCGTATCGAATGGGGTCTGAGTTCATCCTGCTCCGCGTGAGTCCTAGGCGCACTATGGAGTCTAGTATCGCAGAACGAATCCTATCTATTACAATCCTAAATAGATGCATTTATATCCTCGGTCTAGTGAATGAACGTGGAATGCCTAGAACGTCTTCATCCAATACACCGAGGACTCCCCATGAAGATCTACGACACCCCAGGCTTTCCCAATCCCCTCCGCGTTCGCATCGCCCTTGCCGAGAAAGGCGCCAGCGATGTGGAGTTCATCCCCGTCGACGTCATGGCGGGCGAACACCGCTCGGCGGAGTTTCGAGCGCGCAACCCGGACGCGACGGTGCCCTACGCCGAACTCGATTGCGGCACTTACATCTCTCAGTGCACAGCCATCATCGAGTACATCGACGGCCACTACGAAGGCCCTTCGCTCATCGGCTCTTCGCCTAAGCAGCGCGCCCTCGTGCAGATGATGAACCTCCGCGCCGAGGCGGGGTTGCTCGACGCCGTCGGAGCTTACTTTCACCACGCCACGGCGGGTCTTGGGCCCGAACTCGAGACGAACCAGAACGCGCCCTGGGGCGAGAGCAAACGCGAGACGGCGCTTGAGACCATGCGCTACCTCGATGGTGTTTTGGCGAACCAGGATTTCCTCGCCGGCGAGAGTTTCTCCATGGCGGACATCACGGCGTACGCCGGCCTCGTCTTCGCCGACTTCGCCAAAGTGGAGGTCCCCTCTGAGCTGACGAACCTAGACGCTTGGCGAACGCGTATTTCCGAGCGACCCGCACTTTCGCACCACTAACCGCGCCTCTCAGGCACTCTTCACCTCGACTCTGGAAGCGAACATGGAACTCAACGCCGATTTTTCGAAACGCGTGCTCATTCACAGCCGAGATGTGCCTTGGACGCCTTCCCCGATGGAAGGTGTTCATCGACGCATGCTGGACCGAATCGGCGATGAAGTCGCTCGGGCCACGACCATCGTGCGCTACGCGCCGGGGAGTCATTTCTCCGCGCACGTTCACACCGGGGGCGAGGAGTTCGTCGTCCTGGAGGGTGTTTTTCAAGATGAGGACGGCGACTACCCTGTGGGGTCCTATGTTCGGAACCCGCCGACGTCGAAACACACGCCCGGCGCCGCTGAGGGCTGCGTGATCTTCGTCAAGCTGTGGCAGTTTGACGCCGACGATAGGTCGCCGATTCGTAGCGACATGAACGCAGGACTCGAGCCGACGGAGCAAAAAGGGGTTCGCGCGCGGGTTCTCTTTGAAGACGAACGGGAGACCGTACGCGTCGAAGAGTGGGCGCCGGGCACGGAGGTGCACAAAGCCATGCCCGAAGGCGCAGAGCTCCTGGTTCTGAGCGGGAGCCTGCGCGAAGGTGAAGACGAGCTCGCTTTGCACTCCTGGCTTCGAGTTCCGATGGGCGGTGCGCTCGCGGGCAAAGCAGGAGCCCAAGGCGCGCGCGTTTGGATCAAAACACGCCACCTACGCTTCGCGGAGCCGCCCCGCTTTACGGAGCCGGCCGCTGTCTGAGCACGCATTGCTTCCAAAACGCACGAAGGTGCTCATCGTCGGCGGAGGTCTCTCGGGTCTGTCCCTGGCGACGAAGCTCCACGCCGCAGACGTCGACTTTCACCTCGTCGAAGCACGCGAGCGCTTCGGCGGTCGTATCTACTCGCCGTCGTTTGCCGTCGGAGGTGAGGGCGCGACTTTCGACTTGGGGCCCGCCTGGTTCTGGCAAGGTCAGCCTCGAATGGCCGCCCTTGCCAAAGAGCTAGGCGCGACGGTGTTCTCCCAGTGGGACCGAGGCGAGCTCGTCTTTGAAGACGAGCGTGGCCGCGTGCAGCGCGCGGACTTCTCGCCGATGGCGGGCTCTCTGCGCATCGGCGGCGGCATCGGCACCCTCGTCGACGGCCTTGTGGCGAAGCTTCCGGCGGAGCTGCTGCACCTCGGCCACGGCGTGACAGCCTTGAAGGGCCCCAATCCAAACGTGAGCATCGACGCGCGCGGCGAGGCCATCGCCCTCGAGTGCGACCATGTCGTCCTCGCGCTGCCACCACGCGTCGCGGCGGAGTTCTGTGCCCTCGATGCACACGTTCTCTCGGCGATGCGCGCCATCCCGACATGGATGGCCGGCCACGCAAAGGTCCTCGCGCTCTACGGGCGGGCGTTCTGGCGCGAACAGGGGTTGTCCGGAGATGCGATGAGCCGCCGCGGTCCTCTCGCTGAAATCCACGACGCGTCGCCCTCCGACGGAGGTCCGTTCGCGCTCTTCGGATTCGTAGGAGTGTCCGCGGAGGCTCGATCGAAGGCGGACTTCCTCGATTCCGTGAGAGCCCAGCTCATCCGGCTCTTCGGAGAAGCGGGCGCTCCCCATGCGCTCTACCTTCAAGACTGGGCACGGGAAGCGCGAACGGCCACGCAGCTTGACCGGCAGCCGCTGCATGGGCATCCAGACTATGGGATGCCAACGGCCTTGCGTGAGGTCTGGGACTCATCGTTGATCTTTGCCTCAAGTGAAGTCGCCGCGGACTTTGGCGGGTACCTCGAGGGTGCCTTGGTCGCGGCGGAGTCAGCGGCGCGGCGTTTGATTTCACACTTATCGCCATAGCCCGCGGCCGGTCTATTCGATGGCGAGCACCTCGTTGACTCCTTCGACGAGCGCGTCGCTGAGCTCCGTGCCGTCCCGGAGGACGTCGTACAACTCGTCGAAGACGGCCGCGTGGATGTGATCGTCGTGCAAGCGAGGAAGAACCTGAAGGCCCGCGAAGGCCGCCTCGACATGGGCAACTTCGACCCCGTTGCCAAGGAAGGAAACGAAGTCCGCCGCCGCGCGTTGTGACTCATGCTGGAGCGTCTCGGCGACGCGAATCCAGGTCGGGTATCGACGCAAAGATGAATCGGCGAGTTGGTCGTAGAGCGCCGAGAGCCACTCGAGGGGCTCTTTGGCGCTGCGCCAGGGACGCACGACGACGACGACTCGATCCAAATATGCGGGATCGCTCAGCGGTACACCTTCGGGCGTCATCACCACCACAGACGACGCGGTGGGCTCCGGATGAAGGTAGCGTCCCGAGGGTCGGTGGGGGTTGGTCTCGAAGAACACGCCCTCGTTGAGTGGGTCGACCCACCACGACGACGGCGACTCGTGAAGCACGGCCAGGGAACTGAGCGGCTTGTCGCCCAATACGGAGAGCCCCGATGCGTCGAGCGCGAAGGCGACTGCAAGGCTGTCAGCGCGCTCGGCGCTCGCGAGGGCGATCATGTAGCCCGCCTCTTCTTTGCGGCAGCGCGTACGTCCCGGGCCCAGCGCAACTGGTCCTCTTGGGCTGCGCGGACGCCTTTCATAAAATCAGGGGCGAGGTCCTGTTGAACGCTTCGCATGCGTTTCCAGAACGCGGGCGAGATGGGATCGCCGGCATTGAGCGTTTCATAAAGTGTGTCGAATACATCGATGATGCCCTCGGAGAGCGAAGAGTGAGCGTACGGCGCAATGTTCGACTGAGTTCGCTGGTCCGAGTGGATACTGGCCGCCGCCGCATCCCCATCTCCGCCGATTCCTCGAACCGTCTCGCCGACGAATCGAAGGGGGTCGGCGAGGGCGTTGTCGTAGGTGATGATGTTCGCTGGGAAGCCGCGCAGGGCGAGGTCTTCGAGGATGAGAAAGTTGTCGACCCACCACTCCAGCGCGGGGTCTGGAACCACCCGCGGCCTAAGCGAACCGCCCAGCGCTTTCTCCGCGGCGGCGTGCTCCATGCGGTAGAGGCGCGTCAGCGAGGCGACGTATTCCCGCCACGGGCGAACCGTCATCACCACGCTGTCGATGAAGGCTCGGTGCGTTCGAACGAAACCGCCCGCGAAGATCTTCACCGCGTTCGTACGGCTGTCTTCGTGGTGGATGTAGCGTCCCGTTTTTGGATTTGGGTTTGTCCCATGGTGAATGCCGACCCGAAGCAGCGACTCGAAGAAGCCACCTGTATTGGCGTCGCGAATACTCGTACCCCACGACGCTGGGTACGCGATGCCGATGGGCTCAAACCCACCGGCGGCGAGGGCCGACATCCACATCGAGGTGCCGGAGCGCTTGGTGCCAGTCACGACGATCATGGACGGAACTCAGAGCGACTACAGGTCGATGTCAGGGCAAGCAGCAGCGATCGCCGCTTCGTCGAGCCTGCTTTCGCAACCCGAGTCTTCAGAGAACTGATCGCAGGTTAGATTTGAGTAGCAGCTGTAGAGATCCGCATAGGATGTGAGGACCACTTCTTCGCATTCGGGCGACACGCCTTCCGTGCGGAGTTCATCAATGAACTCTGCAATGGCGGCGTCGCGTGCCGCCGACGTCTCACAGATCTCTTCTTCTTCACCACAAGCCGCGATGGTCTCGCAGGCATCGTCCAATGCGGCGCGGAACGCCTCTTCGGGTGTGTTGGCGCACCCGGCGGCGGGCAATGCGAGCGCTGCCAGCGCGATTCCTTTTCGGAGGATGAGTTTGGGTCGTTTTGATTTCATAAGAAGCTCCACTGTTGAACAAGCGCGCGAGCGCAAACTACACGGAGCATAGCAAGTCCCACGCCAAGGACCGATTCCGCGCAAAGAATACAGAACGCGAGGACCAGGTGGGGTCCTTTTGCAACACATGCGTGAGGCAGCGGCTCGCATCGGCACAGCAAAAGCCGTGGAGGTTGAGGGCGCCATTCTCACTCAACTTATCGCCGTGCCATTGACGCCTCGTGGGTCCGTTGTTAGAGAGACTCTTCGAGGACATCATGTTTTCCGCGCACACAACCCAGACCCCTCTTCGCTGCTCCAGCGAACGCTGCTTCCGCAGCGACGGCGTCGTTGTGTTCTGCGCCCCGGACGGCCTGCACGGCCGCGGAGCCGCACGTCGTCAGTCCACGCTCTGCGTTTGGCTGGCATCGAACGTGCGCGTAGCGGCCTAAAGCACCGTTCGCCTCCGCCCTCCTGAGCTCACTTTTCGAAAGCCCCGAGCTCTGCGCGCTCCGCGCATTGAAGTACCCACGGCCTGAGCTGTCGTGCGTATTGGCCCCTGTTTTTAGGGGTCGGAAGCAGAACGAAGCCGCTGCGCTCCATCTGGCTCGCCCTCCCATTTTTTGAGAAGGGCGCACTGCTGCGTCGCCCTCGAATGAGGCGACGGATGCACCCGTGCGCCGAAAGGAAACCACCATGACCCGCAAGAACGATTCGCTCCGCAACGTTGGCATCATCGCCCATGTCGACGCCGGCAAGACCACGCTCACTGAACGCATCCTTCACCGCACCGGCGAGATTCATCGCCAAGGTGAAGTTCATCACGGAAACACGACGACGGACTTTGGCGTCGAAGAACAGAAGATGGGCATCACCATCTCTGCGGCGGCGGTGAGTTGCGCTTGGCGCGACGCGACGATTCAGATCATCGACACCCCCGGACACGCTGACTTCACCATTGAGGTCGAGCGCTCGCTTCGTGTCCTCGACGGCGCCGTTCTTCTTTTGGATGCCGTCGCCGGCGTCGAGCCTCAGACAGAAAAGGTCTGGCGCCAAGCCAAGGACCACGACGTCTCCGCCATCGCGTTCATCAACAAGCTTGATCGCGCAGGTGCAGACTTCGATCACGCGCTCGCGTCCCTTCGAGAGAAGCTCGATGGGAACTTTGCTGTCCTCCAGAGGCCAATGGGCGCCGAGGACGACTTCAAGGGCATCCTCGATCTCGTGCAGCGCCAGGCCGTCGTCTGGAACGACACGAACGGCGTGCCGATTCCCGAGACCATCCCGGTCCCCGAATCACTTCGGTCCGAGATGGAAGACTGGCGCGCTCGACTCGTTGAGCAGGTCGCCGAAGTCGACGAGACGCTCCTTGAGCTCTTCGTCGACGACCCCAACGTGGATGCCGATGCGCTCAAAGCGGCGCTTCGGCGATGCACCCTCGATGGCAGCGTTATTCCAGTCTTGGCTGGTTCCGCGTTTCGTCATCGGGGCGTCGAACCCCTTTTGGATGCCCTCGTCGACTACCTGCCGGCGCCGCACGAAAAGGGATCGGTTCACGCAGCGGACTCCGAGGAGACGCGCGCGCGAACGACGGAGTCTCCCCTTGCAGCGCTTTGCTTCAAGGTGGCCTTCGACCGTCACGCAGCCCTTTGTTTTGTGCGCGTCTACTCAGGCGCTCTCGTCAAAGGACAAAGTGTCGCCATCGGCGGCACGCGGAAGACACTTCGCGTCGGTCGCATGGTTCGCCTCTTTGCGGACCAGCAACACGACGTCAATGAACTCAGAGCCGGTGAAATCGGCGCCCTCCTCGGCGCCGAACTCGCCACAGGCAATACCCTTTGTGATGTGGAGCATCCCATCGTTCTCGAACGAGTCGACGCTCCGCCGGCGGTCATGCGGATGGCCATCGAAGCACGAAGCACGACGGACCGAGAGCGCCTCCCCAAAGCGCTTTCGCGACTGCTCCTCGAAGACCCATCGCTCCGCCTTGAGCACAACGCTCAGACGGGGCAAACGACGCTCGCCGGCATGGGGCGACTTCATCTCGAAGTCGCCGCGAGCCGCTTGAAGACCCTTCACAAGGTCGACGTCGACCTCGGTCAGCCACGCGTTGCGTATCGAGAGACCCTCTCGCGGCGTGCCGAAGTGCAGCACCGACACATCAAGCAAAGCGGAGGACCCGGACAATACGCGGTCCTCACGCTCTCCGTAGAGCCGTGCGAAGCGGACTTCGAGTTCGTCGACGAGACGCGCGGCGGGGCGCTGCTTCGCGAGTACGTGCGAGGCGTCGAGAAGGGCTGCCGAGCCGCCATGACCCATGGCGTCCTTGGCGGGTATCCCCTGAGCGGCGTTCGTGTGCGGCTCGTCGACGGTGATATGCATACCAACGACTCCAGTGAACATGTCTTCGAGATGGCCGCAGCCGTGGCGTTTCAGAAGGCTTGCGCCAAAGCGGCGCCGGTGTTCTTGGAACCGATCATGGAGCTCCATGTTCATGTTCCTGGCACCTATGGTGGCGCCGTCATTGGAGACATCAGCGCGCGAAGAGGCCAAGTGCTTCACGTGGACGCAAAGGGAGATGGACGCGAGATTGGGGCCAAGGTTCCTCTCTCCGAGCTCTTCTCCTACGCGGCTGCACTCGGCGGCCTGAGCTCAGGTCGCGGAAGCCATTCGATGACCCTCGCGGAGTACGCGGCGGTCCCGGCGTCGGAAGCGACACATCTCATGAGCGCGTAACCCCTGGGCGCCCCACTGGCTGAGCCGGTGGGGCGTTTCCTTTTCACTTCATTCAAACGACGAAGAGTTCGGCCCCGACACGGTCTCTTACGACGTATGAGTGTTTCCATTGCGACGTTGGAGCACTCCACTAGCGTCGTCCGATGCGCCTCATAACTCTCTTGTCGGTTCTCACCCTCCTTTCCTTGAACGCTTGCGGCGATGACGATCGCGCTCTCTTAGATGCCGCGGGCTCCGACGCATCGCCTGGTGACGGCGGAGACCGCGACGACGCTGGCAATAGCGACGACGCTGGCAATAGCGACGCAGGCCCGGACATCTCGGGTCCTCCCCAGGCGTACCTCGACGTCATGTTCACCCGCCTTCCGGACGACGAGGAGTGGACCGCCGCGGCGACGGTGGGCCCGAACATGTTGCAGCAGTACAGTCGTGTGCTCTGCCAAACCGGCACGGGACTCGGAGGCAGTGGGCTGTGCTTTCCCCCAACTCTTCCCGCGCCCGGCGAGAGCTTCGAAGAAGTGACTCGCGGCGACCGAACGCTGACGGGGGACGCGCGCCTCACCGTCGGCGACGTTCGACTCTCGTCGATCGGTAGTTCTTCCGGGACCTGGTTCTTTCCTGATGGCAGCCGACCCTTACCGGCTCCAGAAAGCATCCGAGTCGCCGGAACCGTCGGCGAGGAGACCGTGGAGGCGGACTTTCCGATGATCGAAGCGACGGAAGCACAGGTGGTCCTCGGATCAGAGAGCGCCACGCTCATGTGGAACACCACCGGAGTCGGTCAAGTGTTTGCTCGGATCATCGCGCTCGAAGGCACAAGCATCTCTCGCACCCAAACCATGCTCATCGACGATGGCGAAGAGACCATCGCTCTGCCACCGGCGGAGCGTTACTTCGTGACCCTTGGCCGCGTTCATCAAGAGATTCGGCGAGTGGGCGGCGTTGCGCTCTACTTCACCTACGTCGACTCATCGACGGCGGAAACGCCGCGCGAGTAGAGCGACCGGCTGACGAAGACGTTTCCCTCGTAGCCGGCATATACGAGTTCGCTGTTCGCTGTCGATGTCACACATGTGACGAAATCCACGCTCAAGGTGCATCGCTCGTGCGTACCCCCTCGCCAGCATTTCACGGAGCCGTCTTCGGAGCCTGTGAAGACACCTTGTTCTGCGATGACGATGGACGTGATGGCTGCATCGTGTGCTTCTACGTGGACAACCGGAGCGCACTCTTTTAGTTGGTGCAAATCTCCGTGAACGTCACCGACCCAGAGCTCATCACCACTCACGGCGACGGCACGAAGGGGTTGAGCCAGGGTGGCGAGGGTGCAGGTTTCGCCATCCGCGGTGGTGAAGCAAACCCGTCCATCTTGGCCCACGGAGACCCATCCCACGCCATAAGGTGTGATACGCCAAGCCCAGCTTTCGTGCGCTCGGCTCGTCCACTGGGCGGCGCCGCTCTCGTCATAAGCGTGTAGAGCGCCGCTGGCCGTCGACACCACCACGCCACCGGCTCGGTGCGCAAGGGCGAGGACCGCGCCGTCCACCGTCGCGACTCTGCGGAAGCCACCTTCTTCATCGAGGATGGCAAGACAGCCCGAGCGCGTCCCTGCCCAAAGGCGGCCACGTCCTTCATGCAGCGCTGTGACGGAACCGAGCCCAAGGTCCGTGACCTCCGGCGTCTTTCCCCATGTGCGCACGGTGCCGTCTCGTCCCGCGCTGGCGACGTCTCCGTTTGCCCGAACGATGACTTGCCAGACGTAGCCTCGGTGCCGGCCGAGAACGTTCGTCGTGTCGGCATCGTCGCGCCCGACGCGCCGATACATCGCGTCGGTTCTCAAGACGTGTTTGATGCCCGCGCTCACCGCCTCGCCGTCATGCCAAACTCGATGATCGAAGACGATGGCGGTACCCGGCGATGGCGGAATTGACGCCCACGTCGTGGTGCCACGCATGTCGGCGTAGAAGCGCGTGTGGCCGCCGACGCGTTCGGGGACATCATCCAAATAGAGCTGAACGGTCAGGAGCGAGCGCACCTCCGCGCTGGGAACGTAAGGCCCGTCGCGGTGGACGCAGAACCCTTGGCCCCCTTGATAACGACACGCACGAAAGCGCGAGTTCAGCCCCTCAAGCTGCCAGGTGCTGCCGTCCGCCTCCAGCGCCGGCGGGAGCGCTTTCCCCAGCGCGCCATAGAGCCGCGCTGCGAGAGCGGCGTCGTCGAAGACCAAGCGGTCGTTGTTGCGATAGTCGTCTGGATAACGAAGACCCGTGGCGGAGAAGCCACGGGTCTGGACGCGATCGAGGAGGGAAGCGCAAAACGAGGCGTCGATGGCCCCGGGCACCGTGAAGCCCACAAAGGATCCGGCTGGAAGGAATGTGTTCATGCCTTCACGTTGATGCCCATAGATTGGCTATCCCACCAATCTATCCACAAGGAGAGCTAGCTCTCGCGGAACTTGATGCTGCAGCCGACGGCGTTGGTCTCGGCCTGAGCGACGGCGCTTCCAGCGGCAACGGCGGTGAGCGCGTCGCGGAGGTAGTGCTCCTGGACGCCCGCGGGGTCTTGGCTGTCATCGACGGCGCCGTGGTAGACGAGGTGACCTTCGGCGTCGAAGAGGTACGCTTCCGGCGTCTTCTCGGCGCCGAAGGCCCGGGCGACATCGGAGGTCTCGTCCATCACGTAGGGGAAGCGCATGGAGAGCTCCGCGGCGCGGGCCACGGTGCCCTCGAAGGAGTCGCTCGGGTACTCGGTGTCGTCGTTGGAGTTGATGGCGATGACGCCGATGCCTTGCTCCATGAAGTCGTGGGCCAATGCGACGTAACGTTCCTGCCAGGCCACAGCATAGGGGCAGTGGTTACAGGTGAAGAGCACCAATGTGCCCTTCTCTTTGGCGACGGAAGCGATGCTGTGCATCGTGCCGTCGACGTTTCGCATCTCGGTGGCGGACATCGGCGCGCTACCGCCGAGGGCGAGACCTTCCGCAGCGGGCGCTTCGGCTGGAGCTTCGGGCGTCTCCGCGGGGGCTTCAGTGGGCGCTTCGGTGGCGCTCGTCGCCTCCAGCTCGGGGCTCGCAGGCTCCGCGCTTTCGCTGCCGCAAGCAACGAAGAGAAGAACGCCGAGGGCGCAAGAGAGTCGCTGGATAAGTGTCATCGTTCGTTTCCTTCTGAGAGCATCTGTTGCACAGCGCGCTCAAGTTCGTCCATCGGCACCTCGCCGACCCAGACATGCTGAGGCGCGCGGGACCTATCGAAGAGAATGGTCGCGGGGAGTGTCCCGGACCACTCGCCATGCATCGCCGGGATAAAGTCGGCGTCGCGACCAACACGGATATAAGAAGGCGAAGGCGCGCGCTGTTCCACCATGAAGCGGAGCGCGTCGGCGCGGCTGCTGCTGATGTCCATGGAGATGAACATGGCGCCAAGGCCGGCTTGTCGGTTCCGAGCCGCGAGGCTCACCAGCTGGGGCATCTCCTCCATGCATGGGCGACACCACGTCGACCAGAGGTTCACGAGCAGGACTTCACCGGGGGCGGCTCGTAGAACGCTTTGAATGTCGTCCGGAGACACATCCGTGAAAGCCTCGAGGGGCTCCGGCGCTGGAACGGGCTCCGGCGCTGGAAGCGGCGCAGCCGCGGAGGAGGAGGACGAAGGCGATGACTGTGCTTCGCCCTGCCCGCAGGCAGTGAGCGCACAGAGAAGAAGGGCTCGATACAAGGCTCTCATCGCGGACCGAATCATAGGGCGATGTGCGAGAACGTAAACCCTTCAGCGCAAAGCTCGCAGCCGCTCCTTGAGCTCGTCGACGCGCTCCCGATGCTCATCGATGCGATCCGCGAGGCCGATCCAAAAGGTCTCGGCGAGACTGGCGCCGCAGATATTGTAGAAAGAAGAGAACTCGTCCTGGAGCCCATCACGAAAAGGTGCCGCGCTGCGGACCAAAGCGGAGCCTTCGTCGCTGGCCAGGTCGTCGATGCGCGCCACGCCCTCGGCGTATTCATGCATCGCCTCGTAGTACTCCCGCATGATCGCCTCCGTCAAAACGCGATCGAGGCTAACGCACGTGAGTTCTTCGATGGCGCTGCGGGCGAAGAGGTAGTCACTTTCGACGGCGCGAGCGAGGCTTGGCCTTGGCTCGAATGCTCGCTGGACCTCCGCTTTCAGCTCGTTCCGTTCGGGAAACTCGCCGCCGTCAAAGCGCGAGAGCACGGACTCCACGGCGAGGAGCGCGTTTTCGCTGATAACCACACCGATCATGCACTCGACGAGAGTGTCGCAGTGGTCGATGGCGTCCATGGTGTGGCGCCAGAACACCCGGGCCATGGCGATGGCTTTCGTCGCGTCAACCTCGACGAGAGTGGCGACGGCGCGGTGATGCGAAAAGTTGAGGGTGGCGAGGACTTCTCCTTCGACCAAGACGAAACGCGGCAGGGCGTCGACCTGAGCGCGTACCTCGCTGGTGGCACGTACCGCCCGGTCGATGGTGCTCGCGGAAGATGCGCGCGTGCTCTTCGACGGGCGCCTCGAGCAGGTCGCGAAACACGTCGGGTGTGTCCACGTGGGCCTGCGTGAGGACGTACGCATTTTCACTCGGACGAACGACGTCAGCGCGGAGCGACCATGGTGATGGCGGCATGGGGCCCGAGGAGTGCGCGCGCACCCAGAAGAACGCCAGCACGCAGACCACACCCACGAAGAGCGCGATGGTCCGAACGATGATCTTCGAAGGCTTGGTCATGTCGCGAAGCTCAGTTCCCGAGCCGCCCTACGGTACCAACCTGCGCGCTCAAATGGCGCAAAAGAAAACCAAGCGCAGGGTTCGTTGCGCTGCGAAGATGCCCGCATGAAAAGCGACGTCGCACACTACGAAGGGCTCACGTATTGGGGACCGATCCGGCCCGAGCGGATGGAGGCGATCTTTGATCTCGTCTTACTTTCCCCCGAGTCCCGCGTCCTGGACCTAGGCTGTGGCCGTGGAGAGATTCTGGCGCGTCTTGCCGAACGATTTGAGTCCAACGTCGTCGGCGTTGATCGCTCCGAAGCAGCCATCGCGCTTGCACGCCGTCAGCTGCAAGCCCGAGCGCCGAAGACAGACAGCGAGCTGATGGTTCTCGACGTCGCGGAGTTCAAGCCCGCTGAACCATTCGACCTCGTGTCGTGGGTCGGCGGGCCATACGTTGGCGAGAACTTCGAGAGCACCCTCGCCACGCTCACTTCTTGGACTCGCCACGGCGGCTACGTTCTCGTTGGTCACGGGTTCTGGGACCACGAGCCACCCACCGACTACCTCGATGCGTCAGGCATCGACAAGGGCGAGTTCGGCGGTCGCCTCGACACGATGACCCGTGGGCGAGAGGCCGGCCTTACGTTGCTCTACTCCTCCGTGAGCTCGCGGGATGAATGGGACGCCTTTGAGGGCCGGATCCTCTTCAACTGGGAAGAACACTGCAGACTCGGCGCAAGCGACGAAGACCGACGAACATTAGAGCGCAAGCGCGCTTGGAACGATCTTCAGCAGCGATGGGGACGAACGGCCATGGGCTTTGGCCTCTACCTCTTCCGCCGTCCGGCTACGACCTAGGAGTGTCGCAAGGACTGACGGGCTGCCGGGCTGACGGGCTGCCAGACTCACAGACTCACGGACAAACCTCTTCACGGCCTGCGTCGAGGACCGCGCGCTCGATGACGCGCGTTGCGCCGTCGCGCAGGACCTCAACGAGCGATTCGTGTCGTGCTCCGCCGCATGAATACGAAGTCTGTGTGATCACTTCGTAGCCTTGGGGAGTCTCACGCACGCTCTGGTCACATTCCGCCCGTCCCAGAGATTCGATCTGCGCCAAGAATACGGCGTCCGCCACGCTATCCACCGGTGCAAGGAACTCCCCGATCTCAAGACGACCCACGGCGCCGACTTCATCAACGCGTGTGAAGGCGATCCAGGCACGAGGCGAAGCCGAGCTGAGTCTACGGAAGCACGCGGAAAAGCCGTACACTCACTGTCCATGCGCGATCGAATCCTCCTAGTTTACAACGCCGACGGAGGCGTCCGAGGAGAGCTCGCGTACTTTATCAAGAAGGGCCTCGGTATCGCCAAGTGCGAGCTGTGCACCATCACTCATCAAGGCATCAGTGAGAGGCGATCTTGGCGCAGCTGCAAGAGCGGGATCGACGCCGAGGTGGTCGGCCTGCACCGGAATGAGCTGAACGCCGCGGAGCTCCGCTTTATCGCGGGACGCTACCCATGTGTGGTGAGCGACCGCAGCGGAGAGCTCTCGATGGTCGTGCGACCCGAGGAGTTTGGCGCCTACCAAGGGCAGCCCGAGAAGCTCGCGGATGTGATCACTCAACATCTCGCCAAGGATCGTGCGTAGGGCTATCCTTCGCGCATGAAGCAAGTCTCCTTCGCGCTGCTCCTTCTTCTCGGATGCGGCGACTCCACCGCTCCCGTCGATGCGGATACGACCGGCTCCGACGTCCCCGGCGTCGACTCGGGTCCCGGCTTCGATTCCGGTCCTCGGCCCGACGTAATGACCGTTGTCGGTGATGACTTCCCGCGAGCGGGCCACGTGGATGGCACCTGCGACGTCCCACCGGAGGCGGCTGCCGAAGATGTGAGCTCGCCGGACATCGTGATCGGCACAGGAACGCCGGAGAGCTGCACGAGCGCCGCCGTCGTCTCCGCCGTTGCCCAAGGCGGCGTCATCACCTTCGACTGCGGTCCAGACCCGGTGACGATTCGTATGGAAGAGACCGCAAAGGTCTTCAACAACACGGGTCCCCGGATCGTGATCGACGGTGGCGGACTTGTGACGCTCAGCGGCCAAGGCGAGCGGCGCATTCTCTACATGGACACCTGCGACCAGGAACAGGTCTGGACCACACCTCGCTGCGACAACCAAGACCACCCACAGTTGACGGTGCAGAACCTGACCTTCGTCGACGGTAACGCGGAGAGCGAAGGGGAAGACCTAGGCGGCGGCGGCGGCGCGATCTTCTCTTACGGTGGGCGCTTCAAGATCGTCAACTCCCGCTTCTTCAACAACGTCTGTTCGCCCGTCGGCGCAGACGTCGGCGGCGCCGCGGTGCGTGCCTACGCGCAATATGAAGGAGCGCCTGTGTACGTAGTGAACAGCACCTTCGGCGGCCGAGACGACCTTGGAAATAGTGGGTCCAATGGTGGTGGCCTGAGCAGCATTGGCACCTCGTGGACGATCATCAACTCCTGGTTCTCGCACAACGTGGCCACCGGCAATGGAGCGAACCCCGCCGACCCTGGAACCCCCGGCGGCGGAAGCGGCGGAGCGATCTACAACGACGGCGGCCTCATGACGCTAAACATCTGCGGCAGCCTCATTGAATACAATCAGGTGAACGCACACGGCAGCGCGATCTTCTTTGTGAGCAACAATCACACGGGGAACATCATCATTGACCGCTCCATCATCACGAACAACACCGGCGGCACTTGGTACGAGATCGCGCCGCAGATCAGCGGTCACTCGGACACTCCCCTCGAATCGCGCGACTCCGTCATCGAGTGACGACGGCGGACTCGACGCACGTATCGATACACCAGATCCGCGAGGGTGATGCCCAGGGTGTTCGCCACTAGGTCACCAACCGAGAACGAGCGGTTGGGGACGAAGTGTTGGCGAACTTCCTCCAGGGTGATGAGCACAAAGACGGCGATGGAACCGATGAGGAGCCCTCGCCACGCGCGACCGCGGAGGGCGATATTCGAGAGAAACGCCGCGATGGCCATCAACGAAAAGTGACCGAGTTTGTCGCCGTGGGGGATCGCGTTGATCTGACCAAACCAGCTGCCCCCTTGGTCCGCGTCCCAAGTCACCAAGACACAGAACGCCGCAAATAGGATCGCCGGAAACACCCGCCTGAAACGAAAGGGCTGTGGCTTTGAGGAGGCTTGGGTCACGCGCCTCAACGCTAGCGCAATATCGAGTTATTCCCTTCCGGGACGCTTACTCTTCTTGCGATTTGGCGGAAAAAGGGAACCAGTAAGTCTACTCAAAAACCTACTCGTGGTACGCTCATGACTGTAGAGATTTACAGTGTTGGTGCAAGAAGCGGATAGCTGGCTGAGCGTCAGCCGGCGAAAACGCCTGACTTGGGTGCTCTGGTGGACACTTCTCGCCGCGGACCTCCTGGTCGGCGTCGTGCGTCTCGCAACGAGCAAGCCCGCGCCGCTTGTTGTGCCCTTCGCGCTTGTGCTTGCCGGCGTCGCAGCGTTGGTGCGAAGTGGCCGACTCAACTGGGCCGCTCATGGTCTTTCCGTTCTTGTCGCGTGCACCGTCGTTGCGATGACATACCTCGCCGGCGAGTTGGTGCCTATTCTTCATTGCCTGGCCGTCATACCGCTCTTTGCAACGTTCATTGCTGGCACGCGGGCGGGCCTGATCTGGTGCGGCCTTGTGCTGTTGATACTGGGCCTCACGGCCTGGGGCGTTGCCACGCTTCCGCTCCCGCCGCCTTCTGGGCGTGCCCTTCCCGGTGTGTCCGTCGCCGTTGTGGTGTGCATGGTGTTTACCGTCACCTTCGCCTTCGAGCAGGCGCGCAAACATGCGATCAAATCACTGCAACAGAAAAAGAACGACTCCCGGACGCTCTTGCGTCTTCTTCCCGACGACGTCATCCGCGTCAACGACGAAGGTGAGGTGCTTCAGCGATCGCCGAAAGACAACGCTACCCCGGTAGATGAGCTTTTTCGCACCTCGCCTGTACGGGATGCGATTCGCCAAGCCCTTGCATCCGATAGGGAGCAAGAGGTGGTCAAGCACTTGCTCGGACGTGTTCTCAATGTGCGCCTCATTCCAGTCGGCAAAAGAGAGCTCCTCGCCCTCGTCCGAGACCGCAGCGATGCCAAAAAGCTTGAGGAGCGCGTAACCAAAGCCGAGCTCATCGCGAGTCTCGAGCGTTCGAACCGTATGTCTTCCATTGGCGTGCTCGCCGCGTGCATCGCCCACGAGGTCAACAACCCCCTCGCCTACTTGGCCGGGAATCTCACGTTCCTCGACGAGCGCGCCAAGCGCAACGCGGCCGTCGACGAAGAGCACATTGGTGCCCTCACGGACGCCATGAACGCAACGGAGCGCGTGCGATCCATCGTGGCGGAACTGAAACACTATTCGCGAGAAGAGAAAGAGATTTCGCAGAGCCTAGAGCCTTCCAAAGTCGTCGAAGAGGCGCTCAAGATCGTTCGTAACGAGACCCGCCACATCGCCAAGGTCTCGACGGAGTTTGAGACGGCGCAGGTTCGCGTCGCCGCTTCGCCCAACCGTCTCGTGCAGGTGATCGTGAACCTATTGCTCAACGCTGCCCAAGCGCTCCCGCCAGCGCGCAAAGCCACCAATACCATCGAAGTTCGAAC
Organism: Polyangiales bacterium; assembly: GCA_045106895.1. Classification (GTDB taxonomy): domain Bacteria; phylum Myxococcota_A; class Polyangia; order Polyangiales; family Houyiibacteriaceae; genus JBCCRV01. The sequence goes on from JBGCFM010000241.1 coordinate 23,624, forward strand.
GACGATCGAGGGGGACGAGGTCCACATCGCCGTCATCGACAATGGACCAGGCATTCCCCCGGAGCTGCTGGAGCGGGTGACTCAGCCCTTCTTTACGACCAAAGCGCCAGGTGTCGGCACGGGTCTGGGGCTCGCGGTGTGCGAGGAGATCGTTCGCCAGTTCAGTGGTACTTTGTCCATTGAGAACAACGCCCTTGGAGGCGCCACGATCACAGTGCGACTCCCCGTCGCCGAAGACGAGCTTGCTTCATCCAGCGAACTCGAGTGCGTGGATCCACCGAGCACGGCGCCGGGACGAATCTTGATCGTCGATGACGAGCCTCTGGTTCGCCGGGCGCTCATGCGCCTGCTCCGCGAACATGAGGTGGTGGAAGCGGAAGGCGGTGAGGAGGCGCTTGAGCTTCTCAAAAAGGACGAGAACTTCGACCTGATTCTCTGCGACGTCATGATGCCGGTGGTCTCCGGCCTCGATATGTACGCCCGCGTGCGGGATGAGTTCGCGCCCCTCGACGAACGTATCGTGTTCATGACCGGCGGCGCCTTCGACCCACGCCTGCAAGCCCTCATGCAAGCCACAGCAAAAGTGCCCGTCATCGACAAGCCCTTCGACCCGGACCACCTGCGCCGCACCGTCGGCGAGGTCATCCGCAACCGCCAAGCGGCACCCGCAGCGTCAGAGGCCGAGGGCGCTCCGTAGGTATTCGTCGTCGTTGCGGTTGTGGCCCCAGTAAGCGTCCATGATCGAATGAGTGCGAACACCTCGCGTCGTCTCGCCCCCGTGTGTCTCTTCGAAGGAGACGATCGCGTGGGGGAAGGCCGTCTCGAACTCGATGACGAGGGTTCGTCCGAGGGACGCGTATCGGACTACGTAGCGCGACAGCTCCGGCTCTTCCTGGAGTTCGGCGACTGCTCGGTAGGGACGAAGCTCGTCGTGGTAGAGGCGAAGCGCGTGCATGGCTGGAACAAGTCGCAGCTCACCCGTTGGTAGGGCGCTTGGGTCTCGGCGCAGCTCCTGCCAGAGGGCGTCCTCGAAGGGGACGTCGTCCATCGCAAAGTCGCGGTCACCTTCGCTCTGAAAGTAGCTGCGTAAGTCGGCTTCTACCTGGCCGCCGCGTCGATTCAGCTGCGCGAAGGCCATGCCGCACCACTCCGTCACCGTCGCGCTGACCTTGAGCGAAGGGGAGCCGTCCGTGGGGACAAAGGACGAGGTCATCAGGTTGTAAGGATAGATGCCCGTGACGAACGTTCGTGTCGCGTTGAGTTTGAGAACAGGTACGTCCTCTTCGCCGTCGGAGCGCTCGTGTTTTACCTGAGTTTCCGGGAGAAACGGCTCCGTCACGAAGACAAAGATCGCGTCACCTTCGCGCGCTTGGCCATAACGCGACTGCGTCAGCGCGAAACGACTTATCTCTGCAAGGCCGGCATGCCAGTAGCTCGCGTAGTCTGGATGATCTTCGGCAAAGCTCGCGGCCTGCACCACCTCACTCAGGCGAGGATCCGTCGCGAGGTTCGCCGAGGGCTCTTCCGCCACCTGGGCGCCCGGCGTTTCTGCGGAGCCACAAGCGATCGCGAGGGAAGAGAGGAGCAGGGCCGTTTGTCGCAGCATGACGCGGTTGTGGGGCCATCCTCGGGCGCCCACAACCCGCTCCCGCTAGCGAATCACGTAGGCGCCGTCGTGTGTGTCCACGTGCACCGTCGCCCCAAGAAGCGACACGCTGTAGGTCGCGCCGTCTGTCGCCACGGGGAGTTTCACGGACAGAACGCCAAACGTCTGCTCGCCACCGACTGCGACAGGTCCACCGGTGTTGGCGCAAGGGCCCGGGCGCCCGCGACACTCTTGGCGCGTCCAGAGAAACTGCTGCGTGGCGACGCTCTGACCTTGGCCATCGCGTACTTCCGCTTGGATGCCTCGGCCAAAACTGTACCCGCGGATCTTCACGATGCGGCCTTCGACAAGCGACGTCCCGTGGCCCGGCATACCGGTCACGTGCGGCGGCATCAGCGCGAAGGCCAACGCAGGGACAAACAAAACAAGGGACAGAGTGAAGATTCGTTTCATAGGAAGGTCAGACGTCTCGACAGCAGGGGTTGATGGGTCGTAGCCTCTTATACCGGGAATCTGCCGGGCTTTACGATGCAGGAACAAACCCCGATTACAGTGCCACCACCCAAGCCAGGGTCCAAAGTTAGGGATAGTGAGGCCATGGTCGGCACCACCCTGGACGGACGGTACCAGCTCGACGCCCTCATCGGCGAAGGGGGCGGCGGCCAAGTCTATCGGGCGACGCATCTCGCGCTGGAACGGCCCGTCGCCGTCAAGTTGCTCCTACAAGAGCTCGAGGTCTCGGAGGTCGCCAAGGCTCGCTTCTCACGCGAAGCGAAGACCCTCGCCGCCCTGCGTCATCCGAATATTGTAACGGTCATCGACTTTGGCTTCGGCGAATTTCCCTTCCTCGTCTTGGAGCTCGTTCAGGGCTGCGAACTTGAGGAGCTCGTCGAAGAAGGCCCGATGGAGATGGCGGACGCGCTCTCCGTCATGAAGCAGCTCCTCGGAGCCCTCGCCTACGCGCACGAAGCCGGAGTGATTCACCGCGACCTGAAGCCCTCCAACCTTTTTGTGCGGCGGCTGACGGCGGGGCTGCACATCGAAGTGCTCGACTTTGGTTTGGCGAAGTTCATCGGCGGCGAAGCCGAAGCCGAAGCTGACATCAAAGTGACACGCGCGGGCCACATCGTCGGGACACCTGCCTATATGGCGCCGGAGCAGATCGGCGGAGACCCCGTCGACAAGCGCGCCGACCAGTACGGCGCCGCGGTGGTGCTTTTCGAAATGCTGACGGGCCAGCTGCCCTTTCATGCGCCGGAGGTGATGGGGGTGCTTCGCGCGCATCTCACCCTTGAGCCACCGACTCTCGCCAGGACCGTGCCCGATCGATCGTTCAGCCCAGAGCTGGAAGCCCTCGTCGCTCGCGCCCTCGCGAAAGACCCAAGTGAGCGCTATCCCGATGTGCCGGCGATGCTCGTCGCCTTGAACAACTTGCCGGAAACCGGCCGCCTCTCTGACATCACTGGGAGCATGACCCACACGAGGAGCGCGGGCGAAAACAGCGCGCCGGACACGGAGGAGGAGAGCGTACTTGAGACCGCCAAGCGGGCCGTGAGCGAGCTCGGTAGCGCCATCGCGAAACACGTCGAGCCCGCCCCGGAGAGCGAGCCTTCAGGGCTCCCCGCGCCGCCGAAAGCTCTCATCATCGGGACCGTCGTCGTGTTCCTCTTCGCCCTTGGCTATTGGTTGGTCGGCGATGGCGGCACGACGCCGACGTCCGGCTCAGCGGCGCCAAGCGCGGCCTCCGAAGTGGACGGCGAGTCGGAGGATGTGCCTCTCGGCGAGAATACGCCCGAAGTGGATCCGAGCGCGGACCCTTGGGCCGAAGTGCCGGCGGAACTCGCCGCGTACAAACGCCGCATCGATGAAGGGGGTCGCTTGCGGCGGCGGCAGATCGGGTCGCTCCGCTCCTACGCGTCTGAGCACCCGGGCGACGCGCGCCCGCTCCTGCTTCATGCGCGCGCCTATGTCGCCCAAGGCTCGCTGAGTCAGGCGCTCCCGTATTTCCTGCGCGCTTTTGAGACGGACATTCGCGCACGCAATGACCCTGAGATGTTGGCAGACCTGATCCACATGGCGACGACGGAAACACTAGAGCAAGAAGCCGCAGACGCGATTCGCCGCATCTACGGCAGCGCGGCTCGAACCGCCGTCGCGAAGGCCGTCGCAGAACAAAGCGAGACGGCGCGGCGAGAGCGACTGCAGCGACTCGTGCAGACGCTCGACTGACTATGCGCGGCGCGCGCGGATCAAACGCAGCCCAACATCGAGCTCATCGAGGGCGCGGAGCCCGCCATGCTTTTGCTCCCAAACGCCGGACTCGAGGTCTCGCTTCACGGCACCGGCGACGCGCTCTACGACCTCCGGGGGCTGTCGCGCGAAGCCTGATGTGACCGCCCGCGCTTCCTCGTCGAGGACTCGTTCGGGGTGCGCCCAGAACGCGCTCAGGTTGTGATCCGGAGTGTCGCGATGCGTCGGAAGAACCTCGATGGTAGCGGGGCGGTCGAGCCATGTGACGATCTCGTCGGGGCTCGGGAAGATCTTCAGGTCGAGGTCCCGGACTTCATGAAAGTAGTCCGCCATGAGCCACATCTTTGCGGAGACTTCGCCGTCAAAGGTGACGATGACGACTTGGTCACGCGCGACGCGACACATCTCGCGCACGCCGGCTCTTTGGTCGGGCTGCCAGTGGTGCAAGGAGAGGACAGACATCGCGGCATCCACGCTCTGGTCATGGAAAGGCAACGCCGTCGCCACCCCACGTATCGCTGGGCGCTTCGCTGGTCGCTGGGACGCCATGACCTGACTCGGCTCCACGGGATAGACGATGGCGTCTTTGGGCTCGTAGGAGCCGGTGCCGGCGCCCACGTTCACCACCGTCTCTGCATCGCCCAGCGTCGCCTCGATCCGCGCCATGATGCGGGGGTCCTCACGTCGCCGGGTCGCATAGCCATGCCCGATGGCGTCGTATCGGGTCACGCCTTGGCCTCGGCGAAACGCGGCGCGCGCTTCTCCTTAATGGCCATCACGGACTCGCGGAACTCGGAGGACGCAAGCTGCTCGGCAAAGAGCGCAGCCTCCTCGTTCATGCGCGCACGAAGCCCGCTGATATCGCCACGCATCAACGCCTTGGAGGCGAGCATGGACTTCGGTGCAAGGGTCGCCATATGACTTGCCACCTCCTCCGCAAGAGCGGAGAGAGACTCCGGCGCTACGACGCGCGAAACGAGGCCACACGAGAGGGCCTCCTCGGCGTTGAGCGTGCGCCCGGCGAGGAGCAAATCGCCGGCCCAAGCGCTCCCGACGCGCTGCGCGAGCAACATGGAGGAGCCTGCTTCGGGCACCAGACCCAGCTTCGTGAAGGGCGCGCCAAAGATCGCCGTGTCCGCGGCGAAGACCAAGTCGCAGTGGAGCAGCATCGTCAGGCCCACACCGATGGCTGGACCCTCGACGGCAGCGACGAGGGGCTTATTCAGCGTCAGGAGGGTGTCGAGAAAGCGCAGCACCGGCCCCATCTTTTCGGCGGCGCCAGGCTGAATGAAGTCCGCGAGGTCATTGCCGGATGTAAACGCGCCGCCCTCCCCTCGAACGACGACGACGCGTACCGAGTCGTCTGCGTCGGACTCCTGGAGCGCGGATGCGAAGGCCTCGTACATGGCGTGAGTGAGCGCGTTCTTCCGCTTTGGACGGTTCATCGTGATCGTCACAACGCCGCCGCTACGCTCGACAAGGATCGTTTCTTCGTTGCTCATGGTTTCTCTTTCTTTGACCGACTTGCGGGCTGTGTTTGAACGATGTCGCCGGCGCTTTCGGCGACGTGCGTGAGGAAGCGCGCGATCACGTCCTGCTCAGCCCCGGAGAAAGGCTGGAGGAGCGCGCGGTTGTATCGACGAACGGCCGTGCCGGCGCGCTTCGCGAGGGCTTCGCCTTTCGCCTCAAGAACGATGCGCTGAACACGCGCGTCTTCAGCGTCGGCTTCACGCCGAACAAGACCCTTGGCGACCATTCGGTCCACGAGGCCCGTGAGGCTCGACTTCCCCATGCCGATGCGACGCGCGATGGTCGAGATAGGCAGCCCTTCGCTACGTAGGAGGGCAAAAAGCACCGCCAGCTGGGCCGTTCGAATACCTTCGGAGGCGTTCATGGCGCTGTCGGCGGCGCGAAAGAGCGTGTTGTGGGCTCGTTGAAGCAGGTGGAATACGCGGATCGCCATCTCGGCACTTAGTTCGCACACGAACCTTATTTAGTCAAGATGCGAACCTTTTCCTTCGCCGCGGGCGGATCCCTCTCAGTGGAGCGCGGCGAGGCCTTCGGCGACGGTGATCACCGGCGCATAGCCAAGGTCTCTTTCGGCTTTAGCCGTTTGTACGGTCACGGTGCTGGACATCATCGCCGCTGAAAAACGCGTGATGGGCGGGGGAGTGGGCGAAGATGTGAGGCGGTAGACGCGCTCGAGAACATCGGCGACGGCTCGAACGACGGCTCGCGGCAGACTGCGACTTGGCAGGTCGACGTCACGGGTTCGGGCGAGGGACGTGAGGAACGCGCGCAGCGTGGAGCGCTCTGAGTCCGCCACAAAGTACGCTTCGCCGCCCCGCCCGTTTTCGAGCGCGAGCGCCACGGCGTGGGCGAGGTTCGCAACGTGAGTCGTCGATGTCTGGGCGCGGCCGCCGTCGATCCAGCTCCAGCGTTTCGCCATGCCTACAATCGTCGGCAAGATCGTTTGATCGCGAGGTCCCCACACGAAACGTGGGCGAAGGGAGAGCGTGAAGAAGTCCGGGCCGTTCGCCGCGAGGACACAACGTTCCGCTTCCGCCTTGGTCTCTGAGTAAAGAAACGCCTGTACCGGGTAAGGCTGCGTCTCATCGATGTCGACAAGGTCGGCGCCGTTGAAGAGCGCGGCTTCGGTTCCAATGTGGATGAAGCGCGGCGTGCCCGCTCTCTGTGCTGCCTCGAGGAGCTGCTTCGTCCCATCTACGTTCACGCGGACAAACTGCTCCCGCGTTCCCCACTCTTCGACGAACGCCGCGCAGTGAACGATGACGTCCACGTTCCCCAGATGTTCCACGCTGACTTCGCCGAGGGCACACGAAACTGGGGCAGCACCAAAGCCAGCAACCACCGCTTCGCTTCGCTTCGAACGAGCCATGGCGGAGACTTCGTGGCCGTCCGCGAGGAGCCGCTCGATGACATGGCCACCCACGAAACCTGACCCACCTGTGATGAACACATGCATGCGCCGACGGTAGCACCGAAGGGCTCGACGTCTTCATACGCTCTTGGATACTCTGCGGCTCTGATGGTCGCCGACAATATCCACGAAGTCATCGCCCAGCTCGACGTCATCGTCGACGACGCCCGCGCTCGCCAAGACCCCCTCGGGTACTTCGCGGCGATGTACCGCGCCGTCACCATACGCATCAAGGACGACATCGCCGCGGGCCGCTTCGAAGATGGGCCGCGGATGGACCGAGTAGACACGACCTTCGCCAACTTCTACCTGCGCGCGTACGAAGAGCACCGAACAGGCGGCACGCCGAGCGGACCGTGGAAGCTCGCCTTCGACTTTGCTCAACGTTCCAAGGCCGGCGTATTCCAGCATCTCCTCTTGGGCATGAACGCGCACATCAACTTCGACCTGGCCCAGGCCGTGTTCGAGAGCGACGAGGACTTGCCCTCGCTTCGCAAAGACTACGAGCGCATCAATGACGTGCTGAAGGATCTCCTCGGCCCTCTTCAGAACAAAGTCGAATCGCACATCTTTGGCGCGCCCTTCATCGACTTCATGTTGGGGCAGCTCGACGAACGCTTCGCAGGTTGGGAGATGGCGAAGGCGCGAGCGCACGCATGGGAGCACGCTAAAGAACTCGACGACGCCGGAAGCGCAGGCGAGCGGCGCCAGGTCATTGAGCATATGGATGTCTACGCTCAGTCCCTCGCGCGACGACTTCTCTTGCCCGGCGGAAAGAGCTCTACTCTCTGGTGCGTCTTACAGCGCCTGGAGAAAACGAACGTGCGCGCGATCATCGCGTCCATCGAAAGTGTCGGCTGAACGTTTCCTTGTTGCGCGCCGACATTCCTTCGTTAGAGTGTCCTCACTATGTGGGCTTACAACTTCATCTGAACGTTTTGTTCCTCGCGCTTTGCTGACCGTTCCAAGAAGAGCGGTCGTCGCGAGTGAATCCGTTTTCAGTCTGATCGTTCGAACCTGAGACCTCTCGTGCTCACTGTGCGGTTGCAAAACCGGTGCAGCGGAGCGGGGCGGCGTGACGGGGCTCGTGCCCGGCGCCGCTGCGGCCACCATCGAATCACACTCGTATAGCAGTGTGATTCGTCGGTAGCGGGATATGTCGAGGCTTCGAACGCCATCCGGCTAGGTCCACCTGCGTCTGGTTCGCGGGGGGCTTCGCCGAGGAAGGAGTTCCTATGAAGTTTAGTTCCGAAGCCCTCGAAGAACATGTGGAAGTACCCGTCGCCGATGGCGGCCGATGGGAAGATGTCATCTCTGCGTTCGATGAACGTCACGCCTCCGCGGCGCCTCGCAGCGCTGACGCGAAGAGCACGGTCTACGTCGTGTGCGTTGGCGTTGGCCACGGCGCGCAGATCAGTCGTGGTCAACGCGATGAGATCGTGTCACTCGTCCGTGCCCAAGGCGATACCGTCGTGGGCGACGAACGCTTACGAGTGATCGAGGCGAACCCGCGCACGCTCATCGGCCGCGGGGCGTGTGAGGCGGTGGCGGAGCGTGCAAGGCGCCTCGGCGCCGATACCGTGGTTCTCGACGCGGAGTTGAGCCCATCGCAGATGCGAAACATCGAAGACGCGCTGGGCATGCCGGTGCGCGATCGAGAGTCTGTGATCCTCAACGTATTTCTTCGCCACGCACGTTCGAGACGCGCGCGCATTCAGATCGAGGTGGCGCAGCTGGAATACCTCCGCCCGCGCATTCGAGGCCTTGGTCTCGAGATGGACCAGCAAGCGGGTGGACTCATGAACGCCCGCGGGCCCGGAGAGACAGCGTCGGAGCTCCTCGCGCGGCGTTTGGACGGTCGCCTCGCGGAGCTGCGTCGCGCCCTCAAGAAGCTCCAGCGTTCCGCCGCACAGCAGCGCCAGGGTCGCGACAGCGCCAAGACCATCGCTCTCGTCGGTTACACCAACGCGGGGAAAACCTCGCTCATGAACGCACTGACCCGGGCAGAGCTTTCGGCGCGAAATGTGCCCTTTGAGACCCTCGACATCACCTCGAGAAACATGACGCGGCACGGCGGAGACGTCGTCTTGAGCGACACCGTCGGCTTCATCCGCCATTTGCCCGAGCGGCTGATGGCGAGCTTCGAATCCACCCTCGCCGAGGTCACCGGGGCAGATCTTTTGGTCATCGTCGTCGACGCGTCGGACCCGGAGTGGGACCTACACCTCGACACCTGCGAAGACGTCCTCGAGCGTCTCGACGCGGGAGACACCCCGCGCTTTTACGTCTTCAACAAAGCGGACAAGCCCTCGGCGCTCACCCCACGCCAAGCGGCGAACCTGTCCGCCGAACATGGCTGCGTGTCGCTTTGCAGCCACGACGATGAAGCCGTCGCCGCGCTCAAGAAGACGTTGATCGCGCGTGCGCAGACGGCGACGCAGAGCGAGATCTATGTGGACTACGAAAACAAAGCAGCGCTCGCTGCGGTGTACAAGCGCTGCCGCGTTATTCGCGCGGACGCAAAGCCCGCAGGTCTGCTCTTCACCGTGCAGGCGGAGGCGGCGGTCATTCACGAAGTACGTGGACTCTCCTACACACCCAAAGCGCCATCACGAACGAAGAAGAGGACGCAATGAACGAAGTGATCTTGCGCGCGTCGAAGCTACGCGTTGAAACGGAAGAAGGCCGGGTTCTCTTCCGGGACTTGAACCTGTCCCTGGAGAGAGAACGTGTGGCGCTGGTGGGGCGCAACGGCGCGGGCAAATCGACGCTGCTGCGCGTCCTCGCCGGCGAACGTATGCCCGAGGGCGGCCAGGTGGAGTGCCGCGGCTCACGAGCGCTTGTGCGTCAGGGTTTGCCGATGGGCGCGAAGAGCCCAGGGGAGGCGCGCCGCGCTCGCCTGGAAGAAGTACACGACGACGCGCCGGAGCTGCTCCTTCTCGATGAACCGACGCGAGACCTCGACGCGGAGGGAATCGCGTGGCTTCGCAGCTGGCTCTCCGGTTGGCGCGGCGCACTCGTCGTCGCCTCTCATCGTGCGGCGGTGCTGAACCTCTTCGAGCACTTCTTTGTCGTGGAGGAATCGGGCTGTCGCTACTTCTCAGGAAGCTTCGAGGCGCTCAAGGCAGACTTCGGGCATCGGCGCAGGGTTGAAGAGCAACGATACGTGACTCGCCTCAAGGAGTTCGAAGCGAGCGAGCGGCGCAACGAGACCATCCTGCGACGACGACGGCGCAAGAAGAACCTCGGTCGCCTTCATGAGCTGGGTCGAAACCCAAGCCGCGCGCAGCTCGGCGCAAAGACCTCCTATGCACAAGAGTCCCAGGGTCGCTCGGCGAAGATTCGGGCGCAGCGCAACGTGAGCGAGCGCGCGAAGGGCGCGACGCTTCGTCGCGCGCTGACGGTCGAGCTTCCACTCTCCCTCGCGCTACCGCGGCTGCCAGAAGACCGCGACCAGGTGAACATCGAGCTTCGGGATGTGTCTCTTTCGCGGGGCGGGGCACTTCTTTTCCGCGACGTGAACCTGACGCTTCGGCGAGATCGCGTCGCCATCGTCGGAGCCAATGGGGTAGGGAAGACATCGCTCCTCGAGCTGGCCTTGGGCGAGCGAAAACCAGCGACGGGGACCGTCAGAACGTCGCATCGGCGCGTCGGCGTCATCACCCAGGGGGCCGGGAACTGGATGCGGGAAGAGTCCCTGCTTACGGTACTGCTCTCGCAAAGCGGCGCTCACTCCGCCGCGGAGATCGCCGAGTCGATCCGCGCTCACCGCTTCCCTTTGGGGCTCGCCGAGCGCTCGCTGGCTTCTTTGAGCCCTGGTGAGCGAGTGCGAGCCGCGCTTATCGGGCTTTGCCATCAGGCGACTCCGCCCGAGCTCTTGGTTCTCGACGAGCCCACGAGCAGCTTGGACTTCTTCGCCATCCACGCTCTCGCAAGGAGCCTTCGCGCCTGGCGCGGCGGACTTCTCGTCGTCAGCCATGACGACGAGTTCTTGGAGGACATCGGCGTCGAGCGACGGCTACATCTAACAAATCGATCGCTCGAAATGGAGCGCTGCTTTTGAGTGGCCTTGCGTTTGTTTGCAACACGCGCCTTCACACATGGCAACCTGACGTCGTTTATGGCTCAAGGGATGCGCGTTGACGGAGTCGAGAGTGATCGGGGGAGCATCGAAGTCCACCGCTTGCGGCGTGGACTCCTCCGCTCGACGGTTGTTGGCCATATCGATCTAGCGATCCTCGCCGTCCTCACGCGGACGCGCGAAGCTGAAGCGGAGCTGTGCCCGAAGGGCATCGCGTACTTCCATGACTGGACCGGAGCCGTCGGCTACGACAGCGACGTTCGCGTGGAAGCGACGCGCTACATGTTGGCGGTGCCCAAACCCTACACGCACGTGCACATCGTGACGCAGAGCCGCATCGCAAACATGGGGGTCGCCGCGGCGGCGCTCTCTTTGCAGCTCGCCGGACGCCCGTTTCATGCGTACATCACGCCGGCATCGTTTGAGCGCGAGTTCGAGCGTCAGTGCGCGCTCCCGTATTCGTAGTCAGCGCGCGACGACACGAATGAGCGGCGTTTGCACAGGTCGCATCGTCGCACAGGCCGGAACCGTGGACTGAATAAGACCCCAGAGAGCTCGTGGCCGGTAGTCGCCGGGCGCCGTATCCGCGGGAACGCGCAAGCGCAATACGTCGACGACGCCGGCGGCGAGAGAGTCTGGGCAGCCCTGGGAGATGGTCGCAGACGAGAGCTGCGCCCACTCGATAGACTCGCCGACGACCTCACGACGCAGACAGACGCCTGTTCGACTGTCGATGTTTCGCGGGTTGGCCAGCTCGAAAGGCGCCAGGACGAAACCGCCTCCTTGGTCGAGGGTTTGCGGGCAGGCGTCATCAAGTTCGACGTAAACAGGAATCTCGACGACGCCGCCTGCGCATGCGGTGACGTTCTCGAAGCAGACGCGCGGGACATCGGTGCCGACGCACTGCGGCGGCGGCGGCGGACCACAGTTCGTCGCCCCGTCGCCGGAAACATCCACCGACGCATCGACGGAGTCCGCGGAGACAAATAGCGGGACCTCGCCGCAGCCAGCTGAGAGCGCGACGGTCGCGATGACGCGGACGAAAACGAATCGATTCATGGGAACGCGAGCCCGCACGAGACCCCTCCGCTTCCCCACAAGCCCGTCGCGGAGAAGACCACACGCTCGTCCGCCAGGCCTTCGCCGCCGAGGGCGTAGCCAAGCTCGCCCCAAAGTGACGCCGACAAGCGCCCGATGCGAAGCTGGGTGCCGGCGCGCAAAAGCGGCCCTGACCAGAGCGCGCGACCAGCGAGTCCGAGCTGCGTGGAAGTGCTCGGGCGGCCACGCCAGAGCGCCGTCGTGACGCGGTAGCCCAGCCCAAGGGAGCCGGTGAAAGCGCGCCTTCCAAGGACGAGGGCAATGGCGCCGGCGGCTGAGTACCAGCGGCTCGACACGGCGCCTTCGTCGACGACGGCCCGGCCTTTGCCGGCGCCGAACTCCAGCTCGAACTCCAGCCAGCGCTTCGGGCGATAGGTGGCGCGGACGAGACCGCCGACGCGCCGCATCGAAGGGCTGCCCGAGCGCAGGGCGAGGACTCCTAGATGAAGGCCCCAGCGTGGAACGAAAGCGGCAGCGATGGGCGGGGCGGCGCTCTCGGTGTGGTGCAAACGCCGCGTCTCGTCCCACGCCGAGAGCAACTCCGCCGCCGTCAGCGCGAGGACGCGGCCTCGACTTCGCGTCCTCAGCGTGTCCCGCTCGATAACCTGAGAGAGGGGCGAGCGAGCGTCGACGCGGAGCTCAATAGCGGTCGGCGCGCAGACGAGAGTGAGCCCCTCGCCTGGTCGCAGGTGTTCATGGACCGAGGGCGCCAGCGTTCGAAACTCGAGCTCAGTGGCAGCCCGCACCTCCGCCTCAAGCACCACGTCACACGACTCGAAGGTGACGGGCACGCCCCTCACCGTCTGCGCCTCCGCCGCCGTGATGAACGTCAGACTCAGAAGAAGAGCACCGAGAGCCTTCAATCGTTGAGTCCTGCGTGGTGCCTCACTGCTGCCATCCTTCGTCCTTCAGGATAGAGCTCTATGTAGCGCCGACCAAGGGTCTCGGCCCGGGAAGAATCACCAGCGCGGCTGTGCGCCTCCACCTCGCGGGCCAGAGCGTCCTCCGCCAAAGCCGCTGTTGGAGAGAGCCGCCTCGCCGCCGAGAACGCCGTCGCGGCCTCTCGCGGGCGGCCCAGCTGCAAAAGGAGGATTCGCCCTTCGGTAAAGGCCGCAAGCCCGGCGCGCGGATCTTGGCGATGTGCGCTTCGTACCTCACGCAGGAAGCCGACGGCGCGCAGTGAGTTTCCGGAGAAGCGCGCCGCGTCGGCGGCCAACATCAGGTCGGCGACGCCGCGAGGTCGCGACGCGCCTTCAAGTGCGTCGTACGCGCGATCGTATTCGCCCTCCCGAGCGAGTTCACGCCAATTGCTGCGGTCCCGACGTTCCGTCGCCTGCGGGGATGCTTCGGCCTCCGCGGGCTCCTCGATCTCGGGCTCGGGCTCGGGCTCTTCCGCCGGCAACTCAAGAGCGACGTCCTGCGGCAAACCCTCCGAGGCTTCGCTACGCTCATCATCGTTGGGCGCCTCGGCGACGCCTGCCCCAAGTTCGAACACCTGCGTCATCCCTCGGCGCAGCTCGACGCTCTGCGCACCCTGGCGCGCGCGAACGATACCCTCGAACACCTCCACCTCGACGCTCTCCTCCAGGACCTCGACTCGAAAACGTGTGCCGATGACTTCAACAACGACGTCCTCGGCGACGACTCGGAACGTCCTCCCTGGGTTTCGCTCCACACGAAAGACTGCGCCGCCGGAGACAAGAGAGAGCACCGTGAGGCTGTCCCCGGACGAGTCGACGACGACCTCGCCGCCGCTCTCCAGAGGCGTCGCCGTGGAACCGTCGGCGAGCTGAACGTGGGCGCCGACGCGCTCTTCCTTTGGAGCGAAGTAGAAGATGAGCGCGAGGACCGCGACGAGCGCGACTCCGGCCCGCATCGCCGCGCGCCGTTTCGCCTGAGCGCGCATCTTGGCGTGGAGGAGTCCAAGGTTCGCGTCGACGCGAATAGGATCCCAGTCCTCCCCAAGCCCTGAGAGTAGGTCTTCTGGTTGTTCGCTATTCACGCCCCAACTCCTTGGCGAATGCCGCTTCCACCGCACGAATCCGCCGGTCGGCGGTGGAGCGGGAACAGCCGCAGATACGTGCGACTTCGATGAGTGTTTCGCCCTCGACACGCCGGAGCGTCCAAGCGATGCGTTCCTCGGGCTTGACCTTGTCCAAGACCCGGTAGGCGGCGACGACGGAGGCACGTCGCTCGGGCAAGATCCCGGGATCGGCGATCTCCGCCACCGTGTCCAGGCCTACAAAGCGCCGCAGCCTCTTCCGCCCGAGGTACTTTCGCGCGCGCCGTACGGTGATGGTGGTGAGCCAAGAGCGGAGCGCTTGTGGCTCCTGAAGCCCGGACAGACCTCGATGCACGTCGATGAAGACGTTCTGAACGAGGTCATCCACGTGAGCGCCGGGGCCGACGAGGCGACTCAAGATGCCGCCGACGTAAGGCGCCCAACGGCGAAAAACCTCTTCAAAGACGAGGGGCTTCACCTCCGAGGGCGCGGCGGCCACGGCGAGGTGTCTCTTCTTTGCTTGGCTCACCCAACTATAGTGGCGCGCTGGACGGAAAGCGTCCCAGCCTTTCTTTCGAGGCTCACGAAAGGAAAAAGTCTGAGACGTTTCGCGCGGAGCCCGCCTCTTCAGGCGCATGGCGAAATCCACAGGCTTCCCCTCGCGTCGTTCGTTCCTGAGAATCGCGGGCGCGGGCGCTCTCGGCGCAACGATGATCCCCCGCTGGTCCGCCGCGGACTCCCCCGGTGTCCCCAAGCGCCTCATTCTCTTTCCTTCTCTGAACGGAACCCGTCATCCGGACTTCTGGCCCGGCGCAGACGGACGCCTCGCGACGATCACCTCGCCCCTTGAGGCGCTCCGCGACCAGGTCACCTTTGTGCGCGGCCTCTCCATGCAGGGGTCCTGGGACCACTTTGCCGTGCGCAGCATGTTCACCGGCGCAGCCATTCGGAGCTACGCCGACCCCGAACCGCGCGTACGCAGCTTCGACCAGATCGTCGCCGACACCATCATGGCGGGGTCGCCTACGCCGATTCGCTCGCTGCACCTAGGCGCGCGGCCAGCGCAGTACCTCGGCGCTGCGTTCAATGGCCGCCAGAACATCTTCCGCACCGCCGCCGAGGCTGTGCAAGTGCGCGCCAACCCCGTGAGCGTCTTCGACGATGTCTTCGCCTCCATGGGCCCCGCGCCAGCTCCCGCGCCGCCGGCGGCCGGAGCCAGCTGGGAACGCGCCGCGCTCCAGATCGCCCAGGCAGAGCTGGCGGAGCTTGAGGGTCGAAACCTCGGCGCGTCTCAGCGTATGAAGACGGACGCGCACCGAGAGAGTCTCGGCAGATTGATCCCCGACGAAGTCGCGCCTCCCGTGATGAACGTGTCCTGCGATTCTGGTTCCATCGCCAGCGTCGAAGCGCTCCGCGGAGAACTACAAGGCAACGAGGCGGCGGCGTACGAAGACCGCCTCTACCCGCAAATCGTCGACGCGCAGATCGACCTCATGGCCCGCGCCATCACCTGCGGCGTCACCCGCGTTGCGACGCTCCAATCGAGCTGGGCCGATGGGGACGTGACGGTGCCCGTCGAAGGCGGAGAGCGATTGCCCTGGCATCCCACATCCCACGACCGGCCCGAGGCCTACGCGCTCTTGCAGCAGTGGTACGTCGGGAAGCTCGCGCGCCTCGCGACGCTCCTCGACGCTCCGGACCCTCTCGATGCGAGCGGGAGCAGTACAGTCCTCGACAACACCGTCATCCTCTGGATGAGCGAGTGCGAACCGAGCCACAACGCCGACGAGGTCTCGGCGATGATCGTCGGTGGCCGCTGCGCCGGAGTGAACGCCGGCGGTCTTGTTCGAGGATCGAGCAACGTGCAGCTCTTACGCACGCTCTGCGGCGTCTTCGATGTGCCCGAAAGCGACGCGGGTCAGTTCGGTTCCTCCACGATCTCGGAGCTTGTCTGATGCGCGGCCTGATCATTTCGCTGCTGTGTCTTGGATGTACGGGTGAGATCGGCGATGCCCCTGCGCCTTTCGACCCTGTGCCGCCGGTGGACACGGAGGCACCGATGGTGGACTGCACCGTGGATAGGCCCGTGGGCATTCGCTTGATTCGGCGGCTGACGACGCCGGAGCTCGTCACCACTCTGCGCACCGTCTTCGAGATGCCCGCGCTGACCCTCGACCTCCCCCTCGACCCCGTCAACGAAGCGGGCCTCCACACGGACGAACACCTGCTCTTGGTCCGACCACGTTTCGCGGCGGGCGTGCACGAAGGTGCGCTCGCTCTCGGTGAGCACATGGCTTCGCGCATCGAGGGAGAGCTCCCGTGCGCGAGCGGGGGCGGCGAGGCCTGCGCGATGGAGTACGTGACGCGCTGGGGTCGGCGGCTCTACCGCCGGCCGCTCTCGAATACAGAGCTGTCTCGCTACCGAGACCTCTTTACGGAGATGCAGAGCGAAGGCGAAGCCTTCGATGAGTACGTCCGCTGGGCGACGGTGGCCCTCGTAGATTCGCCCCACATGATCTACCGGAGCGAACTCGGAGAGCCGAGGGGCGAGCGTTATGAGCTAAGCGCATACGAGCTGGCCACGGAGCTCGCCTACACCTTCACCGGTGGCCCACCCGACGACGCGCTCCTGGATCTCGCCGAGGCGGGACTGGACCGAGACGCCGTCCGAGACATCGCGACACGCCTCGCTCAAGCAGACTCACCTGACTTCCGTGAGGTCGTACGCCGCTTTGGCGAACAGTGGCTTCGCTTGCCCGCCATCGGTAGTGTTGGAAAAGACGACGCGGCTTTCACGGCGGCTGTACGGAGCTCCATGCTGGCGGAGACGGAGCACTTCTTGGAAGCGACGATCTTTGAAGAGGGCGGCTCGTTCGAGGACCTGCTCACCTCGAACACCACCTACTTGGACGGGACACTCGCAAGCTTTTACGGGTTCGGCGACGAGAGCGCGTCCAGCTTCGTGGCGACTTCGCGCCCCGATGGAATGGGCATTGGCTTGCTGGCGCAGGGCGGCCTCCTCGCCGTTCGCGCAACAAATCGAAGCAGCTCGCCTACGCGCCGGGGCCTCCTCGTCAGGCGCGATATGCTCTGTCAGCCCGTTCCACCGGCTCCCGTCGGCGTGGACGTTTTCCCCGAGACGGACGCTGTGACCACCCGTGAGCGGCACCAGGTCCTCGTCGATGAGCCCTTCTGCAGTCGCTGCCATCGCCTCCTCGAACCCATCGGCTTTGCCCTCGAACGCTTCGACGAAGCTGGACGTGTTCGCAGCGAGGAGAGCGGCATCGCCATCGACGAGTCCGGGTTCATTCAGACCGACGAGGGCGATGTCGAGATCGCGGGCGCAGAGGAGCTCGCGGAAGAGCTCGCGGACCTCGGACAAGCCCAAGAGTGTTTCACCAGCTTGGTCGGCGCCTATTCCATGGGCATGGACCCCGAGCGCACCGCGTGCCTGGTCTCCAGCGAAGCGAACGCTCCCGTTCTCGATCAGTTTCTTGCGGTGGCGGCGAGCGACCACTTCTTTGAGCGAGTCGTCGAGCCCTAGCGGGGACTACTCGGACGAGTACAGGATCTCGAGGTCTGCGTTAGAGCGGTCATGGACGCGAACGCGGACTTCCCCCTTGGCGCCGAACGCGCGGATCGCGCCTTCGAAGATGCCGACATACCAAGAGTCGATGTAGTCCCATGAGTCACGGACGGCGACGATGGCGCGGCCGGGTTCGTTGATGGGCGAGGTCAGCTCTCCGTGGGAGCCGATGGCTTGAAATACACGGCTTGTGAGAGACATCGAAGCGTGGATGTTCTTGGCCGCCATGCTGAGGATGACGCGGCCTGCCATGCTCTGGTTGAACACCGAGAACGCGTTATGACCAAAGCGGCGCATGCCCTCTTTGGGATGACGCGAGGGATATGCGGCGCGCGCGGCTTCTGGAAGAAACGCGATCCACTCGCTCAAGGGGTAGCCCTGGAAAGGCACGTATCGCGCGCGGCCCACCCGGCTTCCGCAAGCGGCGGAGGCTTCATCGGCGATGGCGCTGAAGAACATCCCCTTGACCTTGCCCCCGCTCGGGGCGCCGGCCACGCGTTCTTCGACGTCCAAATCACCGACAAAGGTCGGGACGACAAACGGGCCCTTGTACAAACTCGCCACGCCACAAGAGTATGCGAGACGGGGCCGCGCTAACATACGCAATATCGATGCCTCCCCTTAGTACCGATGCCTGAGCGCTCTTCCGACCTTCTGAATGACTCGCCGGTGTACCTGCGACGCTTTCTGAATCACTTTTCCGTGGAGTGTCCACGCTGTCCCTCGCGGGCCAAGGTCGTGCTCAACGCCGAAGGAACGCCGCGCGTGTCCTGTCTGGCCTGCGCCCACATCCACGAAGGCTGGGCTCCGCCAGACGACGCCTTCGTCGAGCAATGCAAGAAGGCGCGCTGTTCGCGCTGCAACGAGTGGCTTGGTGACGCAAGCATGCTCTATCGGGCATCCGACGACGAGCTCGATATCCACTGCGCCTGTGGCGCGACTCGCACGAAACGCTTGCCGCGTCGCTGGCTCACCGGAGTGCCCGTGGACCCCTACTTACGTCTCCCACTTTGGCTGCGGTGCGCCGTTGGGGCTGAGACTCTGTGGGCGTACAACGTCGAACACCTCGACTTCCTGCACAGCTATCTTTCGGGAACGCTTCGAAAACGAACGCCGAATGAGAAGTCGTCCCTCGTGACGCGTCTCCCAGCGTGGATGAAGAGCGCCAAGCGACGCGACGATGTGCTGAAAGGTCTCGCTCGTCTCCAGCAACGCGCCAGCGAATGAGCGCCGGCTCCCCCAAGTAGGCGTTTCATCCGAACGCTTCGCCCCGTAGTCTCCCTCACATGAGACTACGCCTCGCTGTCCTCTTTGTATTGTGTGCCGGCTGCGATGAGTCCGCTCCCGAGAGCACGTCTCCGCCCGCGACGAACGAGGCGACGACGAACGAAGCCACGGCGCAGGCAGCGGCGCCCGCCGCAAACAGCTGCGCCATGACCATCCGCGTGAGCGGTGATCACACCTTCGAAGACGAAGTGAGCTTTCGCGTGGCAAGAGTCGAGCGCAACGACGGAGCGTGGCTCTCCTTGATGGCGACGGAAGTCACCAACCAACCCGGCTACATTCTGAACATGTTCTTGCGCGCCGACGCGAGCGGCGGCGTCCCCCTCGATGAGCCGGGGATGAACAAGTTGAACATCACCATGGTCCCCGGCGAGGACTACAGCGCCCACGACATGGGCGGCGAGGCCGCTGGAAGCGTCACCGTGACCCAAGGCCCAGAGGGCTGGCTCTCCGCCGAAGGCACGGGGCACCTCTCGGATGGAAACGGCGGCGAGCTTCACGTTATCGTCCACGTCACCACGGCGATTCCGCCAATGCAGTGTCCAAGGGACTAGTGCGCACGGCCACATTGCGGCCGAAGCACTCTGCCTTCGCTCATCCCCTCAGCTCAAAAATGCACCACGACATGCGCAACTTACGTTTCTTACTCTGCTTCGTTTCGCTCTCCTTGGTGTCTTGTACCCAAGACCACATCGCCGTGATGCCCGTCGCGCCGGCGAGTGCACACGCGAACGAAACTGAGGTCTTCGTGCCCGCCGACCCAGAGCGCTGGGCTGGCCGCTTTCAGCTTAGTGGCGCGCCCTCCGAGGACACCTGTGGCGGCGCGGTGATCCTCGCTGCGGAACACGTCGTCATCGACGCCGGCGCTCGCACCCTGGAGGCAGACGTCGTCGACCGACGCTATGAAGTCACAGATATCGCCGGCGAAGGACTCGTCGCGGAAGGACGCTTCGCCACGGACGTCTGCCCACAGTCGACACTCTTCGAGCGTTGGACACTTCAACACAACGGCGACGCCTGGACCGGCACTCTGGATTCAACGTGGCCCGACCACACGAACTGCGAGCGCGCTTGCACCGTGCGCTTTGAGATCCGCGCAACGCGCCTGCCTGAATGAGCGGCGACGATGAGCGGCGACTCAGCCGTCGTCCTCCCAGGCGACGCATTCACCATCCTCCCACTCCGTGCAGTCATCGTCGCGAGTGGCATCGTCGTAGCTCAGCGGCTCCCCGCGAGCGTCGGCGGCGGAATTGCCGCCTGAGCTCTCTTGGGAAGCAGCTGTTTCCGCGGCGCAGGCCGACACGACCATGAGAAGTACGAAAGGGCGTAGACGTCGGAGGGCCATCGGGACACAGGGTACACTTCGACGAAGTACACATGGACACGCCAATGAAGATGGACACCTACCTCGAGGTCGATCGGTATCTCCCCGCGATCGTCCTTGGTCATGAAGTGAGCGGAGAGCGCGCGTCCCTGCTCGAGGCCGTCGAAGACCCGCCACCGTGGCTCGTTTGGTGGGAGCATCAACATGGTGGTCTTGCATGTCTGCACGTGACCCTCACCGGTATGTTGCTGCCACTCGAAGCCCTACCGGTGAGTGCCGAGAGGACGGCAGTCATCAACGAAGTGTGGAAGCTCGCCAGCGAGGCGCCAAAGGGGCGCATCAACTCAACCTGGCTCGGGTTCACCGCGGGCAAGCCCTACGACGCGCAACAACTCGCGCTTCTCGACGAGCTCATGGGTCGCGCTTTTTCGCTTCCGCTCATGCGAGGTCGCGAGGCCTTCGTGGAGTTTGACAAGGCGGATTGGGCAGAGACCTTTCGCGACTGGCCGGTGGTCGCCTACGAGATCCCCATGCAGTGCAGCCTCGCAGACCCGGACGCACACCACCTCATTATGGGAGAGCGCGAAGTAACGCATCGCCTCGACGCACCGCTCGTCGCAGTCGCATCTTCGTTCTTCCGAGACCTCGGATTCGGCACGGACCTGCGGGCGTACTTCGTTTGGTTCAATAGCGACTAGCGCACTCTCACACCCTGGAGTTTCAAACGTCGCCCGTGTAAACATCGGGCGTGGGGTTTCGGGACCATGACGAATCGCGGCGTGCGAAGGTCGACGCGCTCCTCGCTCAGCGCGAAGAGCACGAAGAGCGCATCAGCGCCCTTGAGGAGCGACTGGAGACACTTGAGACGCGCCTCGAGGAAGCGCGAGCGGACACGCAGTCCGGGACGGACGCATCAAAGACGGCCGAGGGACAGCCGAAGTCCAAAGGCAAGGCCAAGGCACCCTCCAACGCGAGAACCACTGCTAAGTCAAAGCCGAAGAAGGAGCTCGACTCAACGGACCTTTTTCAGCGGCGTTGGCGGGCCGTTTTTATTGGCGCAGGTGTCTTCATCGTGGGGTGCTTCTTCATGATGTACCGAAGCGTTGCCACATCGGAGCCCGTCGCCGTGCAAGCAGCGCAAACGACCTCCGCGCAGTCGCCGGCGCCGGCGCCTTCGCCGGCACGCACCATCGAATGGGATGGCAGCGGGGATGTCGATCTCGAAGCGCTCCTGGAGTCGCTCTCCGAGCCGGAGGAGCCCGCGGCGCCCACCATCCGGCCCATCTTCACCGGTCATGTGAGCCTGGCGACGAGCTCCGCGAGCGTCGAAGAAGGCGCACCCTGCGAAGTGCGCATGACGGCGCCGGACCGGCTGCTCTCCCTGCTTCCGCCGGAGAGCATGGAGGTCCGTTGCGGCGGCGAAGTCCTCTACGCGATAGGAACGACGCCGCCTTGCACCGTTCGCGGACAGGGGGAGATCTTCGGCGGCCTCTTCACCTTCGCGTGCGATGACCGCGGGATTCGTGAGGACCGTCCGGAAATGGAGCTCAGCTCCGTGGACCGTCACCTGCGCATCTGGTCCGAGGCGGAAAACTGGATGGTCACCGTCCTCCTTGAGCGAGCCGCGGCGCGCATCGCGCTAAGTCGACGCCTCGACGAAGGCCCCGGGCTTCCTCTCCCGTCGTCGCAGTCGCTTTCGCTGCGCGTGCAGGAGCACCAGGGAGAAGGCGCGCCGAGCAACAACGCCATGCTCACGTTGACGATCTCGGAGCCGGAGTCGTCGAATCTCAACTGCGCCTTCACGCTGCGCGAAGGCCGGCGCGTTCTTGGACGGAGCGAAGGCCGCTGCCTCTTTGACTCGCAGCTCGCCCTCATCGGCATCGACGCCGGGCTCACGGAAGAGCGCCGCTTTGGCCTCACCATGGATCTGCGCGAAGAGCGCCTCTCCATGGAGAGCACGGAGGGCGAACGAAGCTGGGCGGCGCAAGCGCTCATCGAGTCTGAGTAAGGCTCACTCGCCCCAGGCGCGAAAGCGTGATTCGACGCCGAGGAGAAGCGTCGGTGTCGCCGCGTTGGACGTCGCCATGAACACGCCTTCGAAGCCCGCCATGATGGCGAAGCTCTTCGCGAGCCAGAAAGAGAAACCGAAACCAAGACCCACGTAACGGGTCTGCCCGACGCCGGCGATGTTCGTCTCCGTGATGGCGCGTCCGAAGGGCTCGTAAATGGGCACGTGCATCTCGAACTGAAACCACTCGGAGAAGGTGAAGCCGATCTGCAGGTTGGCGACCAACGCCGCGCTCATGGTGCTGGCGCTGTTGAGGCGTACTCCGGCAGCGCCGCTAAACCACGCGGTGACGCTTTCGTTGATGCGCCAGCCATGACCGAGGAGCGCTTGGAGCTCGCCGTAATGATTCTCGAGGGCCGGCTGGTAGAAGAGGCGCGGGCTTGAGCCTGGCTCTTCGTAGAGCACGTCGTTGCCGAAGCGCGGCGCATACGCGTAGTTCGCCTGGAGCGCGAAACGCGTCCTGCCTGTGGAGCCGAGCGGGTCAAAGCGAAGACCGAGCCCCAAGGGACCCGCATAAGCTCCGCCGGTCCCCGCGGCCCATGCGTAGCCAATAGGCGCACCAAAGGCGACGACGGTGAGGCGCGGGTGGATGCCGCACTCGGCGTAGAGTTGCGCGCTGATGTCGCGGTAGTCCACGACGCCGAAGCGCATATCGCGAGGACCCGGAGCGTCATAGACGCCGGCGCCGACCATCGCGCGGGCCCACACCTTCACGTAGCAACGGCCTTGCTCTTGTGTCCACGCGGCATCGGCGATGGATGGACTCAGGGTGAGCAAAGCGAGGAGAAGCGGAATCACACGACCGAAGAGCACGCTGAAGTCTATCCGGCGCGGCGAGTCGCTGGCCAGCCCGGTGACGTGCGAAAGTCGGTACGCTTCGCGAGATGGAACCCCACGATGTCATGCGCTGTGCGACCTACAGCTTCTACGGTGGTCCAGAACTCCTGGAAGTTTCCGACTGGCGCCGGCCGCACGTCCAGCGTGAAGGTGAGGTGCGCGTCAACGTGCACGCGGCGGCGCTGAACCCCAAAGACATCCTGGTTCGCAAGGGCAAGATGCGGATGTACTACGGCGAGCTTCGACGCCAGCGACACGCGCGTTTCGTCCGCATCCCGGGTTACGACTTCGCTGGTGTGGTCGACGAGTCTCGCTCTTCGCGCTTCAAGGTGGGCGAACGAGTCTTTGGCATGGTCAACGGATGGGACGGAGGGACCTGCGCCGAGTATGTCTGCGTGAGCGACGACGAGCTCACCCACGCGCCGGAGCGGCCTATGAGTGAGCTGGCGGCGATGCCTTTGGTCTCCCTGACGGCGCTCCAAGCGCTACGCGACCAGACCCAGCTTCAAGTCGGTGAGCACGTGGTCATCAACGGCGCGTCCGGCGGCCTTGGAACCGTGGCGATTCAAGTCGCGCGCATCATGGGCGCAGAGGTGAGCGCCGTGTGCAGCAAAACAAACGAAGACTTCGTCCGTGGACTCGGCGCGCACCACGTGCTGCCTTACGACGAAGAAGCCCTCGTCCGCCGAGACCTCTCCTTCGACGTCGTCTGCGACTTCTTTGGCACCGCGCCCTACTCGAAGGCAAAAACGCTTCTTCGGCGAGGCGGCCGCTACGTCACTGCGCTCCCTTCACCCGGCGCCGTCGCCCGAGAGCTTCTCTCCCGCGCGGGGTTGAGCCGTGCGCGACTCGTCGTCGTCCGTAGCAAAAGGAAGGACCTCGACGTCATCGCTTCTTGGATGGACGGCGGCAAGCTGCGCCCGCTCATCGACTCGAGCTTCGACCTCGATGAACAGCCGGATGCACATCGACGCGTAGAATCGCGGCGGGCTCGCGGGAAGGTGATCGTCGACGTGCGCTCGTATATCGAACGCGTCGCTGGCTAGAGCTGCGCTTGCGCGTGTTGCCTCTGCTCCCGCCACACCGCGGGCGTGACTCCGTGGACCCTGCGAAACAGGCGGATAAAGTGCGTGCTGTCTGCGTAGCCCACGCGCTCCGCGATGACGTCGACGATCTCATCAGAGTGCAGCAGCCGATTGCGCGCCTCCGAGAGTCGTCCGACAAGAATCCACTCGCCAACGGTCTTGCCCGTCGCTCGCTTCACCGCGCTGGCCACGTAGGATGTCGACTTGTTGAGTTCGGCGGCGACTTCACTCAACGAGAGCGGCCGAAGGCAGTTGCGTTCGATGAAGCGTAGCGCGTCGCCGACGAGGGTAGGCTGCAGCCCGGCCGACGCGCTGACGGTGTGCGCCCTCGACACCTCGGCGAGGAGAATGGCGAGGAGGCTCTTCACGACCATAGGTTTGTGCAACGCGGCTTGGCCTTGTGTTTCTTCGGCGAGGAGTCTGCAGTTCGCTTCGAAGCGAGACCTTACATCCGGCGGAAGCGTCACCACCGGGGAGGCACCGGCTCGCGCTCGCTCGAAGGGGTCGAAAAGCTCCACAAGCTCCGTCGGCGCAAAGCAGGGCGCGCAAAAGCCGACGCCCCACGACGCCCGCTCTTCGGCGCGAAGTACGCGGTGCGGTTCGCCGTACTTCATGCAACGATCGTGCGTATCCAGGTACTCCTACGGTAGAGCGGGGACGCGCCTGGAATCGGCGTATCGTGTAGCAGCGCGCTAGAACTCTTCTTGCTCAAGCCGCCGAAGGTCGACATCTGGGTAGCCGTGGCGAACGAGCTCCGGCAGCCCAAAGCTGCGCTCGCGTGGGTCGAGAAACGCACACAAGACGGCGTCGATGGGCGCGACTTCGGCTTTGATTCGTTCGCTCGTAGCTTCGGTGAGCCCGATCATGGCGCGAATGGGGCCATCGCCGCATTCGAGCCAGCCGCGGTTGTGGCGAAGGAGCTGTTCGACGCCGACGCGGTAGCCCAGGAGTTCAACAAAAGCATGATGGTACGCGTCGGGACGAGGGCGCTCCGGGCGCTCAAGCTTCGTGGCGGCCCAGAGCGCGTCAACGCCTTTGTGATGGTTCGGCTCCTCGTTTTGCAGCCACGTTCCGCGGGTCATCGC
>JBGCFM010000242.1:0-4449 GCA_045106895.1 Polyangiales bacterium
CGAGGGCGAGTCCGCCGAGAATGACCCCGGCGAGAAGCGCACGACGACGAAAGTAGTCGGTCATCGTTTGGTCTTCGCGACTCGCCGCCTCTCGCGTCAGCAGAACCGCGGCGAGGAGCGCGCTGGAGCCAACGGCGAGGACGCCGCCGAGGAGCGACGTTGGAGCGAGCCATGACGACCAGATGTCTCCGGCCGCGTTTCCTATCGGCACACGCCCCGAGGCCACGGCGCCGGCGACGGTTCCGAAGAAGAAGGGTGTGAGGACCGAGGAGATGGCGAAGGCGGCGCCGAAGCGCCGCGCGCTCGCCGTGTTCGGCGCAGACTTTCGGAACATGAAACCCGCGCCGCGCAGGACGATGCCAAGGCCCGCGAGGCTGAGAGGAATGTAGAGCGTCGAGGCGACGGCGGCGTAGGGCTCGGGGAACGCCGTCCACGCGAAGACGAGGATGAAGACGAGCCACACGTGGTTCGCTTCCCAGACCGGGCCGATGACGCGCTCGATGAGTTTGCGCGTGGGCGCGCCGCGTTTCGCTCCTCCCGCGAAGAGATCCCAAAAGCCCGCGCCGAAATCTGCCGCGCCGAGGACGCCGTAGAGCGAGGTGAAGAGCCCGATGATGAGGAGAATGGAGAGCGCCAACATCAGCTCCCCTCGCTCCCTGCTGCATTGCTCTCTGCTGCATTGCTTTCGGCTGCAACGCGCTCTTCGGCTGGCGCCTCTTCGGGTCCGTAAGCCGTGGTCACGTGTTCCCCGTCTTGAAACTGCCGCGCGATGCGGAGAAGCACTATTGTGAGCGTGCCGGCGAGGACTACGTAGAGCGCGGTCACCGAAGCGAGGCTCCACTCAAGGCCCGTGGCGTGCGTCACGGCCTCCGACGTGCGCATCAATCGGTAGACGACCCAAGGCTGTCGGCCGACTTCCGTAGTGACCCATCCGCACTCCATGGCGACGATCGCGCCGACGCCGGAGAGCGAGGCCGCGCGCCAGAACCACTTTGACTCTGGGGGCTCGCCGCGTCTCCACCACGACCAGCCAAACCACAGGGCGAGACCCAGAAGCCCGCTGCCGATAAACACCATGAGCTGGAACGACCAGTGGACGATGTTCACCAGGCGGTCCGAGGGACGCTCATCGGCGGGGACGGAATCGAGCCCGGGGACCTCCCCGTCAAAGTCGTGCGTGCCGAGGAATGACGCCATGTACGGGACCTCGATGGCCCCTTCGACCTCGCCATCGACCATGACGCCGCCAAGCGTCAGTGGCGCGCCGCGCTGCGTTGTGGGGATCATCTCAAGGGACGCGAACTTTGCGGGCTGGGCTTCGATGAGCCGGCCGGTGATGAGGTCGCCGACAAAGATCTGCGCCGGGGTGGCGATGGCGGCGAGGGTGAAGGGCACGAGGAACCCGAGCCGCACCATTCGCGAGCGCCGTCCCTTGAGCCATGCGCGCGCGTAAATACCGGCGACGACAAAGCCCGTCACCATGTACGCCGCCAAAAGCATGTGCAGCCAATGGCCGACGACGGTCCAGTTAAAGATCGCGGCGAGGGGCTCGATGTTCTGGACGCTTCCGTCCGCCGCGATGTCGAAGCCCGAGGGAGCGTTCATCCAGGAGTTCACCGATAGGACGAAGTACGACCCTGCCATGCCTGCGATGACCATCGGGTAGAGGGTCCGTTCATGCCAGCGCGCGGGTAGGTGCTTCCAGCCGTAGAGGTAAATGCCGATGAACACGGCCTCCACAAAGAAGGAGACGCCCTCGAGGCTAAACGCGAGGCCGATCACCTCGCCGAATCGGCTCATCATGCCGGGCCAGAGCATGCCCATCTCGAAGGAGAGCACCGTTCCGGACACCGCGCCGATGGCGAAGAGCACCGCCATGACTTTGGACCAACGCTTCGCGAGGAGAAGCGCGTCTGCATCGCGTTTACGGCGACCGCGTCGATGCACGATCAACGTGAGGAGCGGAAGGCCAACGCCGAGTGCGGCGAAGATGATGTGGAACCCAAGGCTGATCGCCATTTGGGAACGAGCGGCAAGGAGACTGTCCATGGGGACCTCAACGGAGACATAGGTGCGCGGCGGAAGAAGTTCCAGCGCGGCGCGATCCCTCGTCGACGCTATGAGACGAATTGCATTGTAAGTTTAAAAGATTTGCATGACGTCTCGAAAAAGGACGCATCCGCGGAGTGAAACGGTGTTCACGTGCTCGTCGACGATCCGCCACTGGCGCGAAGGCGCGTTCAACGTAGCGCGAGAGAAGGTGTTTCTGGCGATTGTGGAACGGTTCTGCGGCCCCTCGGAGATCCGCTTGCACGCTTCGCCCTAGTGGCAAGTCGCCGGCACTTCGGACGCTGTTTCGGCGAGCCTCGATTCCCGATAGTTCGGCCCAATTCGTTGCTTCCCTTCCCCACCTAGGTTAGGTGCCGCCCTCTTTCGTGTGGGGGCGCGAATCGCCGGAGCAATACACTTGAAGTTCACTTTCATCGACCGACAAAACGGCAGCGTTAAAGCCGACGTTCTCTCCGGTCTGACCGTCGCCTTGGCTCTCGTCCCCGAAGCCGTCGCGTTTGCCTTCGTCGCAGGCGTGTCCCCCATCGTTGGCCTCTACGGCGCCTTCATGATGGGCCTCGTCACTTCGCTCTTCGGCGGCCGACCCGGGATGATCTCCGGCGCTACCGGCGCCATGGCCGTCGTCATGGTGTCCCTCGTGGCTCAAGGGAACGAGATGGGCGAAGACCTCGGTCTTCAGTACCTCTTCGCCACCTTGGTTCTCGCTGGTTTGATTCAGATGGCCGCAGGCGCGTTCCGTCTAGGCAAGTTCGTCCGCATGATCCCAAGCCCCGTGATGATGGGCTTCGTCAACGGCCTCGCCATCGTCATTTTCCTCTCGCAGCTCGGCATGTTCAAGACCGGTGGCGAGTGGATGTCCGGCCAGGCGCTCTGGACGATGCTCGGCCTCACGGCGCTCACGATGGGCATCATGTTGGGCATTCCAAAGCTCACCAAGCAGGTCCCGGCGGCCCTCGCTGGCATCGTCGTCGTCTCGCTCATCGTCGTCATTGGCGGCGTGCAAACGGAGACGGTCTCAAGCTTCATTGCGGCGCGCGGCGGCGACGGAATTGCGGCGGGGCTCCCAAGCTTCTCCATGCCGATGATTCCCTTCACCCTCGCGACGCTGAAGTTCATCTTCCCCTTCGCGCTGATCTTGGCCGCCATCGGACTCATCGAGTCCCTCATGACCCTCAACCTCGTCGACGAACTCACCGAGAGCCGTGGTCACGCCAACCGTGAGTGTGTCGCTCAAGGCGCCGCCAATATCCTCAACGGCTTCTTCGGCGGCATGGGCGGATGCGCCATGATCGGCCAGAGCATCATCAACATCAAGTCCGGCGGTCGCGGGCGCCTGTCGGGTCTGACGGCGTCCGTTGCGCTGCTTATGTTCATCCTCTTTGGCTCCACGTACATCGAGATGGTTCCAATCGCCGCCCTCGTCGGCGTCATGATGATGGTGGTCATCGGCACCTTCGCCTGGAACACCTTCCGCATCCTCAACAAGGTCCCCCTCGCCGACGTCGTGGTGATGCTCATCGTGACTATCACGACGGTGTTCTTCGACCTCGCCATCGCTGTCTTCGCCGGCGTCGTCGTTTCTGCGCTTGTCTTCGCTTGGGAGAAGGCGTTGGACATTCGCGCGCCATCGCGTCTCGATGCGAACGGCATCAAACACTACGACGTCTCCGGGCCGCTCTTCTTTGGCTCGACGACGCACTTCCTTGCGGAGTTTGACATCGCCGGCGACCCCGACGACGTCGTCATCGACTTCGGCGACTCGCGCATCATGGACCAGAGCGCCATCGAGGCGATCAACAAGCTCGCCGAGAAATACGACAAGGTCGGCAAACGCCTCCAGCTGCGACACCTCAGCGCCGACTGCACACGCCTCATCAAGCGTGCCGAGAAGATCTGTGACATCGATGTCGCCGAAGACCCGGACTACTACGTGTCCATCGACAACTACCGCCAGGCGCTGGTGCGCGCCTTCGGCAGCGACGCGCGTGCAGAGAACATTGGAGAGCTCAACGAGCAAGACGTGGAAGACCTCGCCCAAGCCGGCAAGGTCGTCACGCGCATGGCCAGCGAGCGTCCGCCTCCACCGCGCGCTTAGCCTGGTGTGCGTTACTCGGCGACGGCGGCTCTCGTGAGCATGATGCGACTGCCGCCCCACCGTTCAAGGAGCAGCTCTCCGGCGACCTCGGGGTAATACTGGTAGTTGCCTTCGAAGAGTTCGATCTCGCAGCCCTCGGCGCCGGTCTGCACAGTCTCGCTCACCACAAAGCGATGCTCGATGGAGATCGGCACCACGATCGTTGAGTTGATGCCGTTGGAGCATCTCGTCTTGGACTTCAGATACTGGGGCGTGAAGAAGAGCTCGACTTCGTCGATGCCGCC
>JBGCFM010000243.1:0-54112 GCA_045106895.1 Polyangiales bacterium
TCCATTCCCCAAATCCAAGCGCCCCAAATTTCCCACACGTCCGCTCCCACCGTAAAAGCCACATCACTCCGCGCCCCAAACCCGCGCACCAAACGCAACAAGGCCTCGCGCCCAAGCACGAAGCCTCCATTCCACCAAAACCCGCCCGCGACTAAAGCGCTTCGGCGACCTGCTCCCCAAGCAGTCCGTCCTGAGTACTCGTAGCGTTTGAAGGGTCGAACCGTCGTTCCTGGTCCCAGCGCCGGCGGAAGCCGTAGCTGGACACGCGTAACCTCATTCTCCAACGCAACGACGGACAAAAAGCCGGACACATTCGCCAATACAGAGCCGGCTTCCAAACGACGGACGCAACTATGCGCGACCTGGGCCGTCACCAAGCCGCGCGAGCACTCTGTCAGTCGTCTGGCTCGTCGCTAGCCCGCCTTCCGCTTCCTGAAGGGCCCGGAGAGCTCGGCTGCTGCGTCGGGTATCGCGTCCGCAACACGACAATGCGTCGCGGCGGCTTGTCCGGTGGCGTGCGGCGCCGACCGCGCAGCGTTTGCACGTCGACCTCGTCCGTGGCCATTGGCAGCTCGTCCGTGTCGCCGCCGGTGACGTGGGAAATCGTTCCGGCGGCGCGCGAACCGGCGAAGTTGGCGGCTTCGCAGACCTCTTCAAAGCACGGCGCTTCGTCGTCGATGGCGTTCTTCACGTTCTCCAGACACCGGTGCCTCCCTTCCCGCCGCTCCCGGTCACTCGAGTTGTGCTGCAATGTCCGCAGCGCTTCCTCGCTGAATCCCGGGGCCATGACAATAGCGCCGGGCTTTGGTTCGGCCTCGACACGAACGCCGAAGAGTCGGGCCATCTTGTCCGTGCCATAGGGAAAGACGCGCTCGCGGTTTCCTTGCCGGAAGTCGAGACTCGCGAGGCGATGCTCCTCACGAAACGCCGTCGTCTCCATGGAAGAAACGATCCGGGTTTCGCGCGCGACCATCCCGCGTGCGCCGATACGAAACGACGGTACCGTGCCGCCGCGCGTAGACCTGCGCGTGCGGGGCTCGTCAAAAGGATGAATCTTCAAGACGGCTCGTGCGCCTCGGCAAGGTCGCGTCCGTTGCCGGAGAATCTGCCGAATCGCAACGGTTTCGAGCTTTCGCATGTGAAAGATGAGCCGCTCGATGTCCCAGTCGAAGAGCGCCAAGAGCACGGCGGGCGCGCGAAAGTCGAGCTCGCGCGTCTTCGGCTGATAACGCAGGTCGAAGTACACATCTTCCGGCGCGTCGACTTTCACGACGCACCCCGGTCGCCACATCGACCAATCGAAGACGAAGCCCGGCATGTCTTCAGGGCGATCGACGAGTCCGGCAGCCACGGCCTGAACGCGTTCGTAGATGAACTGCGTTATCATCGCTTCGGCGTCGAGCAGGCGCATGCGATGGGGGCGGTCGCCGTCCCAGACGTGGTCCATCGCGTCGAAGCCACGGTCCTGCAAGAGCGTGTTCACAAAGCAACTCATCGGCTGGTGAAGTCGGTGCAAGAACGCCGACACGTTTCCACGCTTCGCGCCGAAGGACGTGTGGTGATGGTTGATGACGAGCGCGGTGAGATGGACGTCAATGTCCAGGGCCGTCGCGGCCCCGGCGAGGTTGTAAAGCCAACCCTGCTCGACTCGTGGGTCCCAATGACCGAGCGCGGCTTTTCGCATCGTCGTTCGGCGCGTCAGTGCTTCCGTCACTAGCGGAATGGCCGTGCGCGGACTGGTCACGCTTCGGTGGGTGCGAAGAATGTTCCGTCAGCAATGGGGCGTTTTATGCGGCGCTTAGTGGAAGGCTTCGTTCACTTCGCCGGTGGACGCCGGCGGACGCCGATGGCGAGGGCCGGCATGAACGTTGCTGTGGTGGGGAGTCGTCGAGTACTCGGGTTCGACCAACCCTCAGTTCCCCCAGCTCCCCGCCTCAACACTCAGCAAAAACGCGTAGTCACCAAGCAGCGCCTGGCCGGCTTCGGACAGCGGCACGCGGAACGCAGCGTTGATCATGACCGGCTCGAACTCGTAGGAGACCGCGAGGCTCAGGCTTGGGATGACCAGTCGGTCTGCTCGCCGCTCGCCGTATGTCAGGTCGAACTCAAGACCAGCGTTCAACCCTTCGATGATGCGTGACTCGACGCCGTAAGCCGAAATCCAGGAGGTGAGCGTGTCGGTGTCGCGGGTTCGAATCGACGCGCCTTGGCGCATTCGCAGCCGTACACGGTCGGCGATGGTCAAGCCGAAGTGCGCGCTTGGAATCAGGCGGACGGAACCGATGCCGTCTGGGCCCGAGGGAAAGAGCGCCCCCATGTCGAGGACGAAGTCGAAGCTGTCGAAGTTGGGACGGTATCCGATGGACGCTGCCACATCTCCGGAGCCTCGCGTCGCGAGGGTGGGTCCGGCGAAGTCATAGGCCGCGGAAGCTTCGAGCTGCAGCTGGCGCGAGAAGAGCGCGGCGTGGGCACCGACGCTTCCGCGCACCCGGACGTCGCTCGCCGCCTCCACGGTGGCGCCAAGCCATCCGTAGACGCCGTCTCGGCTGGTGTCTCGCAGGCCGCCGTGGTCCGGCAGGC
This sequence comes from Polyangiales bacterium, assembly GCA_045106895.1. Lineage (GTDB taxonomy): Bacteria > Myxococcota_A > Polyangia > Polyangiales > Houyiibacteriaceae > JBCCRV01. The sequence continues at coordinate 2,581 of JBGCFM010000243.1, forward strand.
CCATGGTGCCGATGACCTGGGTCCACGGTGCGTCGGGCACGACGACTTCGGGCTCTGGGGTCTCGACGACGACGGGAACTTCGTCCGCCGCGAGGAGCTCAAAGGACACCTGGGCCAAGGCGTTGCCGCCGTCGACCCAGGAGAGGGTGGCGGGACTCGGCGCATCTTCCAGAGCGCGTACACGAACGAGGTAGCCATCGTCGTTCTGCTCCACGTCGACGACCTCAAGACCTTCTCCTTCAAACTGCGCGCTGCCGCTTGCGTCACTGGACGCCGTCTGGACCTGAACTTCCTGAATGTCCCCGCGCGTCAGCGACGTTGTATCGCTTTGCATCTGCGAACCGATGACGCGCATCGTCACAACGGAAGCGCCGCCGGCCGAGTCGCATTCGAGGTCCAGGGAGCCGACGCTAGTGAGCGTGAGCTCCGAGTTTCGTTCGTCACCGACGCCGCAGCGCACGCCGTCGGGGAAGACAAGTCGAGCGCCCAGTGGAACCTCGGCAGCGTCAGCCACCTCCACGGAAGGGTCGCCAGCGTCGAAGCTAGCGTCGACGCTCTGGCCCTCTGTCGCGACGCCGATGACGTCGACGCGGATCTCCCAAGACTCACTTGGAACACTCTCGAAGGAGCTGGCGTCGATGGTCGACACACGAACCCGGTAGTCGCCGGGAGGCAGTCGATGCATCTCAAAGCGGCTCACCGAGCTGGGAACCTCAACGCGAGCGACGAGCTGCTCGTTGTCTCCTTCGACGCGGACTGCCTCGACTTGGTAGACGTGGGCCGCTTCGACGGGTGTCCAGCCTCCGGCAACGCGGGTGTAGGTGGGGGTTCCCACAAAGCGTGAAGGCTGCTCCAGCCAAGTCGGTGCGGCGGGCAAGGGACGAGGTGGGGTGGGCCGGCGGTTGCGCCGGACCTCGGAGCCCATTCCAGCGGGAACGCTCACGCGGCCACCGGAACTGCCGCGCACTTCCGCGGCGGCGCCGGTGTGATTCGAAACACGCGTAGTCGCGGACTCATCAACGCTCGTGACGGAGCCACCTTCGCCGAGGGCGACCGTCGAGCTCGGTGTCTCCACGGAGAAGCGCTCACCCTCTCGGAGACCCGAGAGGCGCGTTCGCAAGGAGCCTCGCTCCAGGACAGCTTCGGTGCCGCTGCGTCGCTGGGAGTTTCCGGCGGAACCGTAGACGACGACGAGCGTGTCGTTTCGAAGGGTGATGATGGTGCGGTCCGCAAACGTAAGCTCGGCGTATGCGTTCGCGAGGGTGTTCACGTGCGTGCCGCGGTCGAGGTCCTGACCAAGCGCGGCGTCGGTCCAGTTCGCTCGCTCGCCTTGGCGTCGACGGACGTCTCGTCGGAGCGCAGTGATCTGTGCCGCAGCTGCATCGCTTTCCGTGGCGCGTCGTGGCAAGCAGATGAACGTGCCGGGACGAAAGCGGTGCGGCGTCGGGCCCAGATCAGGATTGTACTCGTGGATGAGGTCGTAACGCTGGCGGTCCCCAAACTGACGCTGCGCGATCCGCGTGCAGCGGTCACGAGGTTGAATCTCGTAGGGAACGACTTCCACCTCGGCCGTGCTCATGAGGGCACACTCCGACGGATCTCGCCCAGCGTACTGCGCTTCTGCGCGCGTGCTTTGAACAAACGAAACTGCGAGTAGGGGGAGGATAAGTAAGTGAAGTCGATTCATTGCGTTCGCTTTCGTTTCCGGCGGTGACGCCGTACCGCGCGCCATACTTTGCGCGATATATCTGCAGGCTGAAGAGGGGTGCGCACGACGTCGGCGATACCGTGTTTCAACCACTGGGCGGTCTTGGACGCCTCTTCATCCGCGGGAACCTGAAGAATGATGGGGATGTCTCCACCTTCGTGCTCCGGGAGTTGCTCGGCTGTTAAGAGCAGGGCGTCCACGTCTTCACTCATCTCACAAGGCTGGATGCCGTTGGTGCGAAGGCCGAGGTCCACAGAGGGGAGCAGCGGCGCAGAGATCGCCAGGCGGAGATCCGTAGCGGTGGTGGGCGGAGGAGGGAGCGTCTGTCCAAGAGAGGGGTGCGCAGCCGAGATCATTCGCGCTGCGCGACCGCGGAGTGGCTCATCGGCTCGGCCTCGTTCAGGACGCGAAGGGTCGAGGCTCAGAATGGTCTCGCGCACAGCAGAGATCGAAGGACGCTCCTCCGGTTTCTTGTTGAGCATCTCGAGGCAGAGTGTGTCTAGCGTGTGCGGGAGGTTGAGGTCGGGTCGCATCTCCCGAATGCTCTTCGGTGCCGCGTAGAGGTGCTTCGTCAGCACCTGAATGGGTTCTCCGTGAAAGGGCGCGACCCCCGTGAGCATCTCGTATGCGAGACATCCCAAGGAGTACACATCGGATGCGGTGCCAATGTTGTCGTCGGAGGATGCTTGTTCGGGAGACATATAATCCGGAGTCCCCATGATGACGCCGACCTTGGTCACTCGATTCAATCCGCGCTCTTCATTGACGATAAAAGCGAGCCCAAAGTCGACGACCACGGCACGGTCCGTTCCGCGGTCCGTGCGTTCCAGAAAGATGTTCTCGGGTTTGAGGTCTCGGTGGACGAGGCCGCCCTTGTGAGCGGCGATGAGAGCGTCCGCGATCTGAGTCAAGATCGAGAGAGTTCTCGGGATAGGCTGCACCGGAATGTCGGTGTCAACGATGCTGCGCAGGGGCTGACCTTGCAGCATCTCCATCGCCAAGAAGAGCTCGCCATCTCCATCACCGAAATCGTAGATCTGAACGATATTGCTGTGCTTGATGGTCGCGCTGACCTGCGCTTCCCGAATGAAACGCGCCCGCGCGACGGGGTCCACGGCGTATTGTCGATGAAGGAGTTTTAACGCGACGGGGCGGTCGAGGTTGAGCTGCGTCGCTTCCCACACGGCGCCCATTCCGCCTACGCCCAGTTCACGGACAAGGAGGTAGCGCTCTGCGATGATGTCGCCGGCGACGGGCTCTGTTTCGCTCATGTTCGTACCTCGAGAAGATGGACCGTTCCTGTGCGTCCTACAAGCTCACGCTCGCCGAGGTCGCCATATTCGAAGGTGTCACCCGCCGCTTCAGCAGTCGCCTGGGTCACGAGGATCTGCTGCGGGCGAGCGATGGCTTCGAGTCGCGCGGCGACGTTTACAACATCACCGATCGCCGTGAACTGCATGCGTGTCTCGGAGCCCACGTTACCGACGATGGCTTCGCCGGTGTGTACGCCGATGGCGAGCTGAATTCGCACGCCATACTTCTTGAGCCACGCTTCGTTGCCGGTCTCGAGCCACAGGATCATCTCTTCTGCGGCGTTGAGCGCGCGCTCTGCGTGGTCCGGCTGATCCGCCGGTGCGTTCCAGATGGCCATGACACAGTCACCGATGAACTTGTCCACGGTGCCTCCATGGCGAAATACAATCTCTGTCAGGAACGTGAACATCTCGTTCAGCACGGAGACGACGACCTCCGGTGAGTACTGCTCGGTCATCGGCGTGAAGTTGACGACGTCGGCGAAGAGAACCGTGATCTCTCGTTTGCTCCCACCGAGGGCCATGTCCTGTTTGCGGTCGACGACGCGCTCGACGATTTCCGCCGGAAGATAACGGCCAAGGTCCGAACGAATGGCGTGCTCGTTTCGAATCGCCTCCTCGCTCTCTTTGAGCTCCATCGAGGCGCCGCTGAGTGCGTCGCCGAGGGTCCGCAACTCGTCACTGCTCTTGATGTCCACGGTTGCACCCAGCTCACGTCGGCCGATTCGGCCCGCGAGCTGGACGAGTGCGCCAATGGGTTTGGTGATGGAGCGGGCGAGGGCGAGGCCGACGAAGAGCGCCAAGAGCGTCAGGATAAGCGCGAGGGCAAAGACGACGCGCTGCATGGTGGTGACTGCGGAGAACGCGATCTCCGTGGGGACCTGAACAACGATGCCCCACCCGTAGCGGGGTACGCTGGAGAGAGTTCCAAGATACTCGACGCCATCCACAGAATAGATGCGTTGTTGGGCAAACGAAGTTCGAAACTCTGCATGCTGAACATCGGCGATGAGCGGGTGTTCCAGCACTCGAATCTCGCCTTCGAGTCCTTCGCCGGACTCTGCGACGACATGGAACTCGTGGTCGATGACGTAAAGGCGTCGTGCCGGCGACTCGAAGCGCGCCTCCGCGAGGCGGGTCACGTGACCTTGAACCTCGGCGAGGGAAACGTGCGAGGCGGCGTAGCCACGAGGCTCCTCGTTTGCGTCACGCAAGGGAACGACAACAAGGAGGCGCGCGCCGTAGTCCGCCGCCGTTGGAGCGCCAATCGCGGCACCATCATGGTAGGCGGTGGTCCGCAGCTCCGCGCTCAGCTGGGCTTCGGACTCCGGAATGTCCGCACCGGACTCACGTACCACGTCGATGAGTGCGCCGTCGCCATCGTAGATCGCCACATGGTCGAGCCCAGCGACCCCTTCGATGGTCTGCATCGCCGCACGGATCGCGTGCTCTTCCGGAAGCTCGGCGTTCATGAGGAGCCGGCCGACGGAGTCGATGGCGTCCTGCGCGCCGGTAAGTTGGTTGCGAAGCGAGCCGGCGATATCGCCGATGAGCGCGAGCTGAAACGACTCCGCTGCGTCCTCCAACGCCGTCTGGGCTTTCTGGACCAAGACCGCGCCCGCGAGGGGGATCGGAATGAGCGTGATCGCGGCGGTCAGGAGCGCCAGTTTTCGCCTCAGAGAGAACGACGGGGGGCGCGGAGCCGCGATCTTTGTTGCGGTCTCGCTCTTCGCTGGGTCACTCGCCATATACGAGCGAGTGCACGTAACATACCCAGCGAAATCGTAGGGTTTCTTTCGCTTTCGTTGGCCGAAGCGAGGGCACTTGCCTACGCTTGTGGTGAGTTCCCTACGTGCCAGTTTTTTTGGAGGAACGACTCAAACGTTCGGCGCCGTGGACTTGAGCGTGGGCTCTACAGAAGACCGAAGCTGGCTTTGCGACGCATCGTGTCGAGCCGCGTCGCAGTCTCCTTCGCGTCGCCGCCGTCGAAGCGACGTGGAAGCGCGATCCCTTCGCCCTCGAGGAAGGTAAGCGCGACGACGTCCAGGTTCGGGTCGTAGAAGATGCGATCCATTGCGTCCCACCGGAGAGTGGTGTCACCTTCGTCGAACTGCATCACCAACGCATCGTCACGAAGGAGAATCCATTCGTCGCGTCGCCACACCCGGCCGAGGACGACAAAGGCCAGGGTGGGGCCAGACGCCACGAGAGTCAGACCGCTCAGGAAGAGGACCCAAGGAGAGACCGTCGTGTCGCTCGTCTCCGGTCGCGGGGGAACGACCGGTTCACCGTTACTCTGTGCGTATTGGCGAGTGTCGCGATGAAGGCCTGCCGGGTCGAGGACTTCGAGTCGTCCGAAACCGTAGCCGACGATAATAGCGCCGAGGACCATCGGAAGCGCACCGAGGAGAATCACGGCGATGCGTTTGGTGTCGTCGGGTCGGATAAACCCGATGACGCGCGTGTTCTTCGGGACGTCCGGAGCGCGAGTCATGACCGAAGGATGTAGGCGAATGCGATAACGGACAAGGGCATCACGAAGGAATCGTCGTCAGGGCTCTTCGTCCCTCGGCGCGTCGTCGCTCGGCGCATCCTCGCTCGGAAGTTGCGCGCTTAGGTCGTCTACATCGGGGTTGCCGGGGTCGAAACGTTCAGCCTCGGCAAGGGCGGCACGAGCGCCGTCTGCGTCCCCATCCGCGAGGAGCGCGCGCGCGCGATCCAGCGCATCCTTCGCCGCCTCTTCGCGATCATGCGGCGTCATGGTCTCCTCGATGTCGGCCTCCGCGTCTGGTTGCTCGACGTCCGCATCTTCATCGGCGTCGGCGGGCGCCGCGTCTTCTACGTTAGGAGCCGCGTCGACGGCTGCGTCGACCTCCGCGTCGAGCAAGAGCGCTGCGTCATCCACAACGAGTGCGTCGAGACCTGCGTCCACGCTGCTCCCGTCCACCACAACGACAACGGGGTCCCCGTCGTTTCGGAACATGTATACAAGGCCGACGCCGAGGGCCACGAGGGCGACGAGGAGGGCCATGAACCCAGCTTTGCTCGACTCCTTGGGCGGGTCGGTGACGAGGCTAACGCGTCTCGAAGGAGGACGCGCAAACTCGTCGGGTCGCACGACGCCGGATACTTCGTAGGCGGCTCGCACCGCGGCGGCGAACTCGTCGGCGGACTCGAAGCGTCCCGTGGCTTCCTTCGACAGACCTTCGAGAAGGAGCGTGTCCACTTCCTTCGGAATCTTCGCCGGATCGTCGGCGACCTCTTGGGGCGAGCGCGGCTCGTCGTGGATCACTTTGTGCGCGACGGAGAGAGCGTCGTCCCCGGGGAACGCGCGCTTGCCCGTCGCGGCTTCATACAACACCGCCGCAAACGAGAAGAGGTCACTGCGGATGCTGTAGGCACCTTCAGCGAGCGTCTCCGGCGCGGCGTAACAGGGCGTCCCTAAAAACTGTCCTTCGCGCGTCAGCGTGGCGTTCGGAACTCGCGCGATGCCGAAGTCGGCGAGCTTCGCCTGCCCATCCGGGGTGATGAGCAAATTGTCGGGCTTGATGTCCCGATGAATGATGCCGGCTTCATGAGCGACGGCGAGAGCGTCACCGATCTCTTCCGCGAGACGGACGACGGCCCGCGGTTCGAGGGCGCCCTTGCTGCGGAGGATGTGCTTGAGCGTCGAGCCCGCGACATATTCGAACACGAGGTAGGGCCCGATCGGATCCTCTTCGCCGACGTCGTACACCTGAACAATGTTGGGGTGCTGCAGGCGGGCTGCGGCGCGCGCTTCGTTGCGGAAACGTTCGAGGAAGAGCGAGAGCGCTTCCGATTCCATCTCAAGGTTTCGGACGGTCTTGATCGCGACGGGGCGGTCCAACTCGGGGTCGCGGCCTAGATACACGAATCCCATGGCGCCGGCGCCAAGGAGGCGATCGACCGAATAACGACCTATTTGCTGGGGGATGCTCTCTTCCATCGCCCGAAAGGGAAGAGCCTTCTAACACAATTGCGGCCATGATCGACGTCTCGCGCCATCGACGTCTCGCCGGAGCGTGATACGAAGCCCCCATGGCCGACGCCAACGAGCCGATTCTTCGAATCCGCAAGAATCTGGGACGGGTTCTGGGAGCCGGGCATCCGTGGGTTTATCGCGATGCCCTCGACGCTTTTGACCTACCACCCGGGACACCTGTTCAGGTACACGACAAAAAAGGGGCCTTCGTCGCACGCGGCTTCACGGAGTCGGGCGCCATCGGCGTACGAATCTTCACCACCCGCGACGAACCCCTAGGCCACTCATTTTTTGAGAGGCGTTTCAAGGCGGCCTTCGGATTGAGGCAGGCGCTCGTCGCCAGCGACGACACCACCGTCTACCGCCTTTGTCACGGGGAGGGCGATCGTTTGCCGGGAATAGCCCTCGACCACTACGGCGCCGAGGAAGGCGACTTCGTGGTTCTCCGTCTCGATGGCGAGGCGGCACCGAGCCTCGAAGCCATGCTTGTGGAGGTGCTCACTCCGATCCTCAAAAAACGAGGCACCTTGGGCCTGCTGTCCCGAATTGGCCGAAGCGGCCAGGCGCCTCGTCTCGCTTGGGGAGAGGCGCCCCCGGACCAAGTCAAAGTACGTGAGTGCGGCATGGTGCTCTGCGCGGACCTCTGGCGCGGACAGAAAACCGGCCTCTTCTTGGACCATCGGGAGTCCCGCAAGCGCGTGCGCTCCCTCGCCAAAGGCCGACGGGTCCTGAACCTCTACGCCTACACCGGCGGCTTCAGCGTCGCCGCGGGTCTTGGCGGTGCGTCACACGTCACCACCGTCGACGTGGCGCCGGCGGCCATCGCGCTCTCCGAAGCTTCGTGGGCGGCCAACGACTTGAAACCTGGACGTCACACGGCTCTTGCCCGCGACGTGCGCACCCACATGGAGCAGGACAGCCAGATGTACGAGCTCATCGTGAGCGATCCGCCGAGCTTCGCGCCCAACGAGAAGAGCGTGGAGAAAGCCCTCGGCGCGTACGAGCAGCTTCACGCTTCGTGCCTCAAGCGCCTCTTGCCCGGCGGCATCTTCGTGGCGGCGTCGTGTTCCAGTCATGTGCGAGGCGCGGACTTCGACGAGACCATCGCGAAGGGCGCGTCACGCGCTGGTCGAGTGCTGCAGGTCTTGCATCGCGGCAGCGCGCCCCCCGACCACCCAAGGCTCCTGGCTTTCCCCGAAGGCGACTACCTCGATGTCGTCGTAGCCCGCTCTCTCGGGTAGCCGCCGACACCAGTTTTCGCTGACGAAAAAACGTAGTTTGCAAGACGTGCGCAGATACGTTACGCCTGAACTATGAATCAGCTTAGCTTAGCTTAGCTTAGCTCAGCTCAGCTCAGCTCACTAGCACTAGCATTGCGTTTTTCATCGCGTCCTGCGTGACAGGCCCGCCGAATGGCACATCTATGGCGTCAACCACAAGTTCGGTGTTGCTTTCGGGCTATTCTATATCACCAACTGAGTACATCGACTTTGGAGGCTCGAACGCCTCCATTTGGCGTCTGGCAACCTCTCGCATTGTCAACACAAACGGGTTCGAGCGTCTCATATAGCCACTTCGGGACGAACCTTTACGCGTGGAGCCGATACCTCAGCATTCCAACTGCGTTTTGGGAGAATGGTGCCGTGGGTCACAGAACTCAGGTTCGCGCTATCCGACGTGCGGATGGCTCCGTACTCAACACGTTTGAAACCACCAGCGGAGGAACCCTCACCTGTCTTCAAGGCAGCACAAACTGGAGCAACTTCCTAACGAACTGCACTTCCCACAGCAACGGCGCACTGGGTCTACAGACGTCAAACTTCGTTCCAAATGTCACCGTGGGTCGTGTGGACTGTTCTCACACCGGCCAAAACGCCTGTTCACCCTGCGGCATCGATTTGGCTTCGACGAGCCCAACATCGCCTGGTGAACTCTATCAACCCAATCTGGACATCGAGCATCCTGACGACGGCTATCGTCTCGAGAGTGGAACCATGATTGGCATACACACAGGTATTGGTGGGCACACGCAAGGAGTCGCTCGACTCCGCGATCTCATCGTTTCGTACAACACCAATGGGACCCAAGACCGCGTCGGTCGCGTCATTCACACCGACAACGCCTTCGACAGCGGCCTCACGTATTACGAGCAAAATGCGACGACAGGCATTTGCGGACTCTGGGACACGGTCTACTACACCACCGTCGACCCTCAGCGGCAGTACCGGCAGAACCTCCGCGCCGACTATGGGCATCCAGGTGGTGCTCAAGCGCATGGAGACTACGTCGTTGTAGCGCTCGAAGACTATGGCAAGGACACGGAGACAGACTGGAGCGCATACGCTCTCAACCTCCCACCAGGAGTCACGCCTGCAGCGGACGGCGCCGCAGTGTATTTTCTCCACTACGCCCCAACGCCTGGCTCTATCGGCACTGTCGCGAGCGTACTGCTCCTGGATGGTAGTCAGGGTGAGCCGGAGCAAACCGGCGCAACTCGCGCGGCGGCGGCATCGTTCGTACAGCTTGCGGACCATCACTTCCTCCTAGCGGTGGCGGGAGGCGATCACATCTGGTTCTACTACTCCGACCGAACCACCATCGACTTGGACACGCAGTGGAAGTTCATCAGCTTTTGGTCGCCCGATGACACCACGCATCCCTACGAACCGGACTGTCTCGACAACGCTGACGGCGATAACCTCGACGACTGCTACGGCGCTAGCGGGGGACTTGGGGGCATGGCGCTGATGACCGACTGCAGCGGCGCGATCTATTTGGTGACGATGAATGGTAGTTCCGGCATTGCAGGTGACCAGTATCAGTACTGGCAAGTTTGGCGACTGCTCCAGCACTCCTCGGGTGCAGTTCAGCTCTTTCAAAACTCGTGGCAACGTGACTACACAGGAGTGAGCCAAACAAACAACCCCGCTTTCCGATGGAGTGGCGGCGCGTATATGTCCACGCTGAAGCGGCCGGTACTCTTCAATACGGAACGCGGAACCAACGAAGGGGACAACCAACTTATCGATGGTCATCTGTACTATCGAATAGACGCGTGCGGAGGTCGTTCTTCCGAGCCCGCGTTCGAATCAAGAGGGCCGCTGTCCGACCCTGATTCGGGCTTTGACCAACGAGTGCCAAGCGAGATGCGGGTTGGCGGGGCTCCCATGCGGGACCAGCAAGTGCTGCGCGAGCGCGAGGTCGCACGATGAGGTTTGTGGTTGGATGTGTCTTGATCACGGCTGGACTTACGCTCGCTTGTTCCCAAGCCAGTGCTCAGAGCGACGAAGTTCGGGAACAGCCGCTTGAGCTTCGCCTCGAGCACGATTTCCAAGAAGTCTTTGGACGAACGAGCGTCGATTTCGACCGCAAGGTTCGTCGTCTTCGAATTGCGGGTTGGTCATGTTTCGCTGCGGCAGTAGTCACCCTGGGGGCGGCATACAGCGGACTCGCCTTGGATGTTTGGGACGCGGATGGGGCTGCGGCGTTTGGTGTACTAGCTGGGTCGATCCTTCTCGCTGGCACACTGTGGATAGCCAGTGCAGGAATACTCATTCGTGCCAGGCGTCTGGTTCGGCGCCGCCGGCGGTGGCAAGAATCGCATGACTCTCCCGTCTCACGGGGGGAGACGTCATGGGACCTGCGTGTTGGTCTCGGTAGAGCACAGCTGAGTCTTCGATTCTGAGAACGTACGTTCTCGCCACCTCATGAGGAGCTGATCTGGGTTAGGGCGTCGATGCGTGGTCACAATCGAGCTTGAGTAAGTCCGTCTCGCTGGCGAAGTCCGACGCAGCGCCGATGATCGCCCGCGTCGCCTTGAGCGCAGCGTGGAGGTGTGGGTTCCATGGCGCATCGCTGGTTCGGTCGACGGCCGCGCGCGCCAACAAGACCACGTCACCTTCGCCGTGAAGGGCGTCGGCAGGAAGAGAGTCGTAGAACGCGCGATGCTCCGTCGTCGGTGCAAACGCGCGGCGGAGTCCAAGGGGCGTCAGCAGCGCACACTGCGTTCGGAGACAGGCGCGTTCGCGAGGCAGGTCGCCGTCCCCGATATTGTCCAGACCCCAGTCCGGCTTCGACAGATTCGCCGGGCCCTGGACGAGCGAATGACAGAGCTCGTGGAAGATCATCTGCCCCAAACAGTCGTCCGCGTCGAGGGTATCCGGCGCCCCGAGAACGAGCCCGCCCGCGCCATCCCAGGCGGCGAACACCTCGCTGGAGCGGCTCACCTTGACGCCCATGGCGGCTGCAGCACCCAGCCAAACTTGGTCGAGGGGGTCCCGATATTGGCGTGAAACGAGCCGCATGCGTCGAAATTGACCCAAGTGCCGCCTTTGGTCCACCCTTGTGTGGGATAATGTAGTCAAATGAGCGACCTAAACCTACCAGTGCTTCCTCCACGCGAAGAGCGGCGACGTCGTTCGGACCGTCGATCGTCGGATCCGGCGAAGCGCGATCGGCGCCGTGCTTCTTCCTCGTCATGGACCGGCCCCGAGCGACGCCGCGGACCGCGTCGCGTGTTTGATCGGCGAAAGCAGAATGTCCTCCGCGCTCTGCTCGCGACGCTCCTATGCATGTTCTGCCTCGCGGCACCCCCCGACCTGCAAGCGGACAATAGCGAGCCCGGCTGCTTGAAACCTGCCGTCATGCTGGAGTTCTACGGACGCGCGCGAGAAGCCAAGGAGCTCTCCTTAGCGCTCTGTGATGGAACACCGAACCTCGCTGTGCTGGATGAGTTCAGCGTTCACGTTCGACCCAGAGGCGCGCGCATTCCTCGTCCGGGTGACACCCTCCGCCGGAACGAACAAGAAGGCTTCGTGGGCCGCGACATCCGCCGCTTCGACCCGCGGGTTCTTTCACGACTTCAAGAAGTGACGGAGCGATGGCCGGACAAACGCATCATCGTTGTGTCCGCCTATCGGCCTGGCGCACGCGTGGGTTCAAGACATCACCACGCCCAAGCCATCGACATTCGCGTCGAAGGTGTACACCGCGCCGAGGTCGCGGAGTTTGCCCGGGCTCTCCCGCAGACCGGCGTCGGCTTCTATCCCGCCAGCACGTTCACCCACATCGACGTTCGGATACGTCCGAGCTTCTGGGTCGACGAGAGCGAGCCCGGGCAGCGATCACGCTATGTACCTGGCGACGAAGAAGACGCGTTCTTCGCCGCCGCCCTCGCGGCGCTCCCTTCGCGAATCGCCGCCGCCGCTGCCGCCGCGCCCGCCAGCGCGCTCCCTGTCCTCGTCGAAGAGCCGCCTGCGGAGCCGAGCGTCGCGCGACGGGCTCAAAGAACAAGCCCGGTTCTCAGCGGTGTTCAACGCGCCGTTCGAGAAGGGCTGCGCGGCGCCTTTGTGGTCTCGCCTCCGAGTCAATCGTCTTCGAATATGCGCGTCGCGAGCGCGCCACCACCGTCCCCTCCGCCTAGAGATGCGCGACCGGCTGGTGAGCTTCCTGCGAGCCCAGAATCGATGCGCGAGCTCCCATCGAGCCCCGGGACTGTTGCCAGTCAGCGCGCTGACCCTAGCCCCGCCCGGGACCCCATCAATTGGGAGGCCCCGTGGTAGAATTAAACGTGCAGCAAATCGTCGAAGGACGACCGGCCACTTTGATACAGTCCTCGGGAACAGGGGGGGGTCGCCGTATGGGGTCCCCAACCCGGTCACAATGTTCAGGAATCGAATGAAGAATATACTAGTGGGCGCTCTCAGCGTCTTTTCGACCTTCACCTTCGCACACTCCGCCTTCGCGGTCTGCGGTGACAACAACCTAGAGCCCGCTGAAGAGTGCGACGACGGGAACATCACCAGCGGTGATGGCTGTTCCAACCTCTGCGTCGTCGAAGAATCGTTCGCGTGCGAGACGGTGACCTTTACGGTTCAGCACAACGAGAGCCTCACCGGCGGAACCGCGCCCAACTGGGTCGTGGATGCCGACGAGCGGGGCATCTCCGAGACTACTAATTCTGTCGCAACGGTCTTCAGCACGAATATGCCCGCCCAGATCGGCGAGATTACCTTCGACATGCGCGTCAATCGCTCCGGTGACGACGACTTCCTGGGATGGACCATCGGGTACGACGCCGGCGAGATGAGTTCGACGACGACGCCTCCGGACACCGACTATCTGTACTGGTCGTGGAAGCAGCTTCGTCAAAGCAGTGGCGGAATGCGTGAAGCGGGGATGATCGTGAGTCGCGTCACGGGCCCGGCGAACGATGGCGCCTACTGGCGTGGACGCGATGGGAACATTACGCAGGTTGCCGAAGCGAACAACTTCGGTCTGGGCTCGGCCGTGGACGAGAGTTCAGGCTGGGACGATTTTCGCTGGTACCGCGTCAACATGGTCGTCACTCCCGGACGGGTTCGCGTCTGGATGCGCGAAGGCAATACGAGCAACAGTGGCAACCCGGCAGACCGTGGTTTCGCACCTCTGGATCGCGTCGCGAACCTCGAGTTCGACCTCCGCATCGACATCCCCGCAGGCAACTTTGGTTTCTACGCTCAGTCTCAACAAGACCTGCGCTACGAACTCATCGGCCCAGTGAGCGACAGCGTCTGCTCGCCGGACCAAGATGAAGACGGCATCAAAGACCTCTCAGACCTCGACTCAGACCGCGACGGCATCCTCGACGCCGACGAGATGCCCGGGTTCCTCGACGACCCGGACGCCGACGAGGACCTTGACGGCGTTCCAGACTGGAACGACCCCGACCACGTCCCCGGCGGATGTGTTGCCGCAGGCTCCCAGTGCGCGACGCTTCCGACGGCACTCGATGTTGACGGCGACGGTATCCCCAATCACCTCGACAGGGACTCCGATGGAGATGGGATCACCGACGCACGCGAAGCGGGACTGACGGACGATGATGGCGACGGTCGACCCGACGCGTGCACGACGGTCACCGACCGAGGCGTGTGCATCGCTGGCGGCCTGATGGAGCCAGCGACGAACACCGACGGCGGAGCGCCGGACTTCCTCGATCCGGACTCGGACGGTGACGGACTCTCCGACTTGAGCGAGGCCTATGACACCGACGGAAACGGCATGGCCAACCTTTCACCCACCGGTAGCGACACCGATGGCGACGGTATCGATGACGCGTTCGACCCCGACTGCGTCCTCGCGACGTGTGGCGGCACTCTTGGACAGCCGGTTTTGGGTGTCCTCACGCCTGCGCAGGACTCGGACCTGGACGGTGTGCCGGACTGGCAGACGACTTGCGGTGACGCGTACGTGCGGGGAGGTGAAGCTTGCGACGATGGCAACAACGTAAATGCGGATATGTGCACCAACGCCTGCCTTCGGACCGACACCATTGGCTGTACGGCAAACGGACAGTGCGCGTCGAACGCGTGCGACGGCAGCCTGATGTCGTGCCAGCCCTGTGTGGACGACACAGCCGCGGGAACCGACCGCGGTTGCTCCGCGGGAGTGCCGGCTTGCGTGACTATCGGTATGGTCAATTCCTGCGTGGAGTGCACCGGCGACGTTCAGTGCGGTGGGTCCGAGATCTGCATCGCGAACACCTGTGTCAGCTGCACCGATGACGTCGCCGGAAATGGCCTCGACACCGGATGTCGGGCGGAAGCACCGGTGTGCGATGTCTCTGGCGCGAGCCCCGTCTGTCGGGTTTGCCTCGATGATTCCGCCGGTGGCTCCGACACGGGCTGCGGCGACGCCGCGCCCGTCTGTGACGCCACGAGCGGGAACGGCGTTTGTTTGGTCTGCGAGGACAACGCCGGCGGAACGATGATGGACTTTGGCTGCAGTGCTGCAGGCGCACCGGTGTGCCTCGACCCCATCGGTGCCGCTCCTCCACTTTGCGTGGAGTGCGCCGGCGACGCGGACTGCCCTGCGATGGGCGAGGTCTGTGGGCCTGACAACACATGCGTGCCCGGCTGCAACGAGGCATCGGACTGTGAAGGTACAGCCCTTGCCATTTGCGACATCGCTGGTCGTGTTTGCGTCGAGTGTCTCGACGACAGTGCCTGTAACGGCGATGAAGTCTGTGGTCTTGGTACCTGCGGACTCCCCGATTCTGACATGGACGGCATCGCCGACGACGTCGACCTCGACGACGACAACGACGGCATTCTCGACTCGGAAGAAGGCAGTGGGACCGACTACAGCCAAGATTCCGATGGTGACGGCTGGCCCGACTATAAGGACCCGGAGAGCGTCACCTGTGACGACGACAACGACGATGGCGCTTGCGATGTGCTGCCCATGATCGTTGACTTCGATGGCGATGGTGTCCCAAACCATCTGGACCTCGACGCGGACGGCGACGGCATCGCCGACATTATTGAAGGCGGCGGCGAAGACGCGGACGGCAACGGCCGCGTGGATGGCTTCAGCGACGGCGATCGCAATGGCGTCGACGATGAACTCGACATGACGCCGTTGCCGGTTCCCAACACCGACATGAGTGGCGGCAAGGACTTCCTCGATCTCGATTCCGACGACGACGGTCTCACCGACACCTTTGAGGCTGGCGGTACCGACGACGACGGTGACGGTCGACCCGATGTCGCCACGGACGATAACTTCGATGGCTGGGCCGACGAACTGGACGGAGCCGACGTGCTGCCCTTGACGGACAGTGATGGCGACGACACGCCGGACTATCGGGATATTGATAGCGACGGTGACGGAGTCAGCGATGGTGTGGAAGGTCACCTCGGCACCGCCGCTTCCGGCGACGATGCAGACATGGACGGAATCGACGACGCGTTCGATCCGGACTGCGTTGATGAAGCGTGCGGGGGCCTTATCGGCATCATCGCGCCCGTGCCAAACACCGACGAGTCGGGGCAGCCGGACTTCCGCGACGTCGACTCTGACGGCGACGGAATCGCGGACGGCGTTGAGTGCCCAATGGACCCCACGTGCTCAGATGTGGACCTGGACGGCACGCCTGACTTCCGAAGCCTCGACGCGGACGGTGACGGCCTGCCAGACGCAACGGAGGGTCACGACACCGATCACGACGGCATCCCTGACATCGAAGCGGTGGGAGTTGATTCGGATGGTGACGGCCTCGATGACGCCTTCGATGCAGACTGCAGCGAAGCTGTCCCCTGCGGCGGTGTTGTCGGCTTGGAAGCTCCAACGCCTGACCTCGATATGAACGATATCCCGGACTTCCAAGATCCCGATGATGATGGCGATGGAAAGCCCACGGCCGAGGAGATTCAGGACGCCATTGACTACGAAGGTCCAGCGGCGGATCCGACGAACATCGACGGAGATTCTGTCGTCAACTGGTTCGACGAGGACTCTGACGGAGACGGCGCTCCGGACATGATGGAGAACAGCGGCGACGGAGACCTCAACGCTGATGGCCTCCTCGACTACCTCGACCCTGGGTTCGCGCCGACGGACAGCGATGGTGATGGCATCATCGATTTCGAAGAGTGTGGAGGTGACCCGGCCGATGGTTGCGTTGACTCGGACATGGACGGGGTGCCGGACTACCTGGACGCGGACGACGACAACGATGGCATCCCCACCGCCATCGAATACGCAGCCGACGATTTCGGGGACGGCGACCCCGCAAATGATCATGACGCAGATGATGATGGAGTGCCGAACCACCTTGACCTGGATGCGGACAATGACGGTATCCCTGACCTCTGGGAGAATGGCGGGCGCTCTTTCGATTCCGATGGAAACGGACGCGTGGACGACATGACGGATGCGGACATGGATGGCATTGCGTCGGCCTTCGACACCGATGACAACGACGCCGACGTGCGCACGACAAGCACACCCGTCGACACGGATGGAACGGGCCAGGCCGACTACTTGGATCTCGATGCCGACGGCGACGGACTGACAGACATCTTCGAAGCGGACGGCACAGATGCCGACGGTGACGGTACCGTCGACGATACGACGGACGCGAACAGTGACGGCTGGTCCGATAGTGTGGCGGCCACGCCTTGGGCTCTTCC
Organism: Polyangiales bacterium; assembly: GCA_045106895.1. Lineage (GTDB taxonomy): Bacteria > Myxococcota_A > Polyangia > Polyangiales > Houyiibacteriaceae > JBCCRV01. Next base: position 19,558 of record JBGCFM010000243.1, read on the forward strand.
CGACACCGACGCGGACGGCGAACTGGACTTCCAGGACGTGGACAGCGACGGCGACGGCAAGAGCGACGCTCTCGAGGCGACGGACGACAACGGCGACGGAGTCGCCGATGTCATGCCCGCGGGCGTCGACATGAATGGCAACGGCATTGACGACGCCTTTGACACGGCGGTGGGGGGCACTGCTCCAACACGTCCGGACCAGGACGCAGACGGAATCGCCGACTGGCGCGACGCGGACGATGACGGCGATGGAGTTCCGACGGTCCTGGAGGTCGACGGCGACACGGATATGGATGGAACACCCGACTACCTGGACACTGACGACGATGGTGACGGCGTGCCGACGGCGGAAGAAAACCCAGATCCGAACGGAGATGGCGTGCTCGACGACGCTCAGGACACGGACAGCGACGGTACACCTGACTACTTGGACGCCGACGATGACGGAGACGGCATCAACACCATCGATGAGATGGCGGATCCGAACGGTGATGGTGACGTAAGCGACGCCCTCGACAGCGACGGGGACGGGATTCCAGACTACCTGGACCCAGCCCAGTCCTCGAGCGGAGGTCTCTCCGGTGGCGCGGCATGCTCTGCATCACCAGGAAGCGATGGGTCATCTACGGCTTGGTTGCTTCTCGGGCTCTGCTTCCTTCGCCGCCGCCGCCGAAGTTAGCCTAAGCACAGGAGACTGAGGCGCGTCCCGAACGGGGCGCGCCTTTTTCTGTTTTTGCCTTCGACTCCGCCTTCGAGGCCCTGGGCTCGCTTCATTCGCGGCTCTTCGCTATGGTTCCCGCCATGCGAATCGTAAGCGCCTCTCTCCTTTCTCTGCTGCTTCTCGCCGCCTGCGGCGACGACGACGTCACACCAGACGCCGGCCCCACGCCAGACGGCGGAGTAGACGCCACCGCCGACGTCATCGGCGAAGACGTCATTGAGACCCCGGACGCTGGCCCGCCAGACTTCCGCGTCGAAGGCCTAAGTGATGGAGTCAGCGCGCACCTCGACGCCGACGGCGTTCTGAACCTCGACTGCGAGACCAACGAAGATTGCATCGCCGCGCTGGGTTACTTCCACGCCCGCGACCGTTTCGTGCAGATGGACTTCCGACGCCGAGCCACCACGGGCCGTCTCTCGGGAATTCTAAACGAGTTCGCGGCCAATATGGCCGGGCCCGTGGACGCGCGAAGTCGCGCGCTCTACTCGACTCGAAACGGTGAGCCCGCCGAAGACGCGATGCTCGCCGCCGCGACGCCGGAGGTTCGCGGATGGCTCGACGCCTACGCGCGCGGCGTCAACTCGTGGATCGCTGATGTGAAGGCCGGCCGCAACGGCGCCGTGTTCCCACGTGAGTTCGAGAACGCGGTCCTCTTCGACTACGACATCGATCGCGTCCCTGACTGGGAGCCCACGGACAGCGTCGCGACGGTGCTCGCGCTCATCAACTCGCTGACCAACAACTCCGCCTTCGAAATCCGGATGGCTGAGCGCCGCGCCGAGTTCATCGAGCGTTTCGGCGCCGAGCTCGGCGAGCAGATGTTCCGCGACCTCTACGACACGCGCCCCGACGTGGACTCCCCGGTCATTGAGAACTTCGGCGAGATGGCCTCGCTCACGCCTGCCTCCGGCATGTGCGCGCCGAGCGCAAACCCCGCGATTCCGATGGGCACCGCAGATACGGCCCTTGGTCCGGACCTCCTCGCGGAACGAATCTTCGGCGCTCAGTTCTTTGGTCAGCCCGGTCGCCAGGGCGGCTTCGGTTCCAACAACTGGGTCGTGGGCCCAGACAATAGCGCCAGTGGAAACGCGCTCCTTGCCAACGACCCTCATCTCGGCATGACCAACCCCGCCACCTGGTACGTCGCGCAGCTCGACTCCAAGACCAACGGTAGCGGTGACCTTCACGCCGCCGGTATGACCTTCGCAGGGCTTCCCTTCGTCATCATCGGTCAGAACGAAGACATCGCCTGGGGCGCCACGACCACGGTCTTCGACATGACCGACGTCTACGTCGAAGAGGTGAGCGACGACGGCAACTCCGTCACTTTCCGCGGCGAACAGGTCGCCATCATCAAGCGTATGTTCTCCATTGAGCGCGCCGACGGAACAAGCACCGAGGTGGAACTTCAGTTCGTCCCGCATCACGGCCCGATCCTTCCCCGTGAAGAGGGGGACCCCGTGCTCTCACTTCGCTGGACCGGCAACGACGCGGACACGGACGTGAACTTCCTCGCCGAACTCTCCCGCGCAACGGACGTCGCCAGCGCTCAGACCGCGCTTCGCCAGGTGACGACCATCGGTCAAAACTGGGTCGTCGCGGACACCGAAGGAAACATCGGCTGGTTCCCCTACAACCGCCTCCCGCAGCGCCCCTGGGCCACGTTCTACAATCCCGAAGGCATCGCCGAGGCGGTTCCATGGATGCCCCTTGATGGCCGCGGTGACTACGAGTGGGAGAGCTACTACGACTACGACGACCTGCCCCAGCTCCTCAACCCGACGCAGGGCTACATCGCCACGGCGAACAACGACATGACGGGCGCACTTGCAGACGGTGACCCCACCAACGAGACCTTCGGCATCTTCCAGATCAACGTCGCGGCGGGCTACCGTCACCAGCGAATCGTTGACCTTCTCGAGGAGAGCGACGCCCATGACGCCGCGAGCATGGCCGCTCTCATCGCCGACACGCACTCTCAAATCGGCGAGTACCTGACCCCAGGAATCCTCTCGGCGGCGGAAGGCCTCACGCTCAGCGAAAACGCCCAGAAGGTCATCACAGCGCTCACCGCTTGGAACTACGAGTGCAGCACGGGTCTCACGGGCTCCGACGCTGAAGCGTCGCCTCTCGCCTCCGGCGTCGCCCTGAGCGAGTCCGCCGGTTGTGCCGCGTTTCACGTGGCCGTGCGAGAGATCAACACCGCCGCTCTCTCCGATGAGGGCATCTTCGGCGAACGCGGTCCCAACGCCGCTTTGGTTCGTCTCCTGCGCGGCGAGATGCTCCTCGCCGGCGATATCTATTGGGATGACGTGAGCACCGAAGGCGTGACGGAGACCCGCGACGACATCATCGCCGCGGCGCTGGATACAGCTGGGACGTTCCTCGTGGAGAACCTCGGCGAAGACGAAGCGGAGTGGGCCTGGGGCCGGATTCACTTCCTCAACCTTCGTTCCGACGTCGACACCGCGAGCGGCGGAATCGTCACGGAGTACAACGAGACCAACTTGGCAAACGACGGCGGCCTCTACACCGTGGATGTGGCGAACCCCGGCGGCGACTACTCCCAGACTGCCGGCGCAAGCATGCGACTTCTGTGCGAAGCGCCCTCCACCGGCGTCACCTGCACCTTCCAGCTCCCCGGCGGCCCCTCCGCCCATCCCGGCGACTCGAGTTACCTCTCGCTCCTTCCGGGCTACATCAGCAACACGCCGCGACCACTCTCCATGGACATCGACGGAGCCGCAGCCGCGGCCGCGCAGACCCTCGAGCTCAACCCACCCATGTAAGAGCGCGTTTTGAGGCGCGCGGCCGGACTCTGGCCGCGCCTTTCGCGTTGAGCGATGTGCGCAGTCCCCGGGACGTCGCAGCGGGTACTGCCTCGTGACGTGGGTCGCGAATCGCGACGTAAGCGAGGCGCTGCGTCCTCTCCGCGCAAGCGCCGAAGGCGAGAGCGCCGCTCGTGACTGGGAGCTCTCGGGTAACTCTGGTTGTGCACTGAGCGGCTGGCTTAGCGCTCACACCCACGCACGAGGCTTTGCGATTCCTTCTCAGGCGCTGCTCCGCAAGGGAACACGTTTGCACCGAATCTGGGTGGACGAAGGAGAAAGCGTGTTTCGACCTGTCCGTCCCGCACTGACTAGCTCACATCGTACGCTTCTTGCCGGCGCGTTCGAGGGCGTCACGCAGTCGATACGCGTCGCTCCGCGACAGCTTATTGATGGAATGCCCATCTTCTCCAAGGAGTCCGATCTCCGCGTGGTGAGGGCCGTCGCCGACGGAGCGAATACGAACGCAGAGCTCGTCCATCGAGCCTTCGACCACCGGCTTGGAGCCGCCGTTTCGAAAGAGCTTGAATCGGTTGCTTCGAAGCTCGAGTCGCCACCTTTGGGGCGAGAGCACGACGGCCAAGGCAAGGGCGCAGGTCATGATGGCCAAGCCGACGGTCCACGGGAGCGGGATGTCGCTCTCAAGACCGCCCAAAGCCGCCCCAAGCCCAATTGCTGGAACTGCCGCCCAACCGGACTTGAGTGACTCTCGCCACCCCCGCTTCCTCACGTGCACGACCTCGCCGTCTTCGACCTTCGTGCAGGTGACGCGCGGACGTATCTTGGTTGTGGCAGTTTTCTCGGAAGGCTCGCCGTTCCCAAAGAGTGACCTGATGTCGTCGTCGCCCTCACCGCGCATGAAAGCCTGAAGACGGTCGCTATTCGGCGGACCTCTTTGCGACTCCGGCTTCGGCGTTGGCTCCGGCTTCGGCTCCGGCTTCGGCGTTGGCGTTGGCGCTGCGTTGGGTTGAGGTCTCGCGAGCTCCGCTCTCAGTTGCTCCTCAACGGCTTCCTTTTCGTCTTCGAGTCGCTCGTTGTCGCTCTCGAGGGAACGGATACGTGCGCGAAGTGCCTCGTTGTCGTCGCGAAACCCCACCCTATTTTCTTCCCTTCTTTGACCTTTCGGGCAAAGTCTTCGGGCGCCTTCGCCAACGAATGGCGCCGAAGATCATCAGCGCAAGGGCAGAGATCTCGAGCGTCGCGGCCAGCGCCTCCGTGAGGTCTGCGGAGCCGAGCAAACGGTCCAAGACATGAATGCTCGCTGCCCGCGTCACCACGAAGACTCCACTCACCGCGAGGCCAAGGGCGACGAGGCGATAGCGCTTTCCGGACCGCACGATCCAGCGGCGGAGCAGCCAGAGCACGATGAGTCCTCCGACGGCGAGGGTGACGACGAAAGCGAGCTGCAAGGTGCGCCTGTGCTCGTAGAGTCCTTGCGCCTGAACCCATGTCTTGGCGGATGCGCCAAACCAGGTCTGCAGGTCGAGCTGCTTGTTGACGCCCAACGCGAGGATGATCACGGAGCTGAACGCCCAAAAGCTGAAGGGTTCATTTCGACTCCGTGCTTTGAGCGCGTTCGCCGTGAGGAGCAGGAAGGTGAGCAGGTAGGCGACGGTGACGCTCCAGCCGAGCACCGTCGGGTCGCCAATCCAGCTGTGGGGCGTTGATTCGTCCATCAGATTCACGGAAGAAAACGGGGTCCAGGCAGGGCGCCAAATCGCCTGCCAGCCACGTGATCGGCTGCATCAGTACGAGGAGCGACGACGAGAGATGCTACTCCCCTCCGGGACACACATAGGCACATGCCGTTTCATAGCATGCAGCCGGCTTCATCGTTGCCCTCGAGAGAGCAACAAAGCACACTCCGGTCGTTGCCCTCCACACGGGGGACAAGACCCCATATTTGGAGTAAAGCGAAGCATGTCGGACGAGTACGAGGTTTTTGAAACGGACATTGCCATCGTCGGGATGGCCGCGCGTCTGCCCGGCGCTCGAAACACCCAAGACTACTGGAAGAACCTCATCGAAGGTGTCGAGTCCGTTCGCTCCTACACGGACGAAGAGCTCCTCGCGGCAGGCGAGAGTGACGAGCGGCTTCGCCAAAAGAACTACGTCCGCGCCTCCGCGCCGATGCTCGACATGGAGCTCTTCGATGGTGACTTCTTTGGCTTCAGCCCCAAAGACAGCGCCATCATGGATCCACAGCACCGCCACTTCCTCGAAGTGTGCTGGGAGGCCCTTGAGAACGCGGCTCATCCCCCCGAGAACTTCGAGGGGCCCATCGGCATGTTCGCCGGCTGCGGCATGGGCAGCTACCTGTACTTCAACCTCTGCTCGCGGCCGGACTTGGTCCGCGACGTGGGTCTCTTTCTCCTTCGCCACACCGGCAACGACAAAGACTTCTTGGCGACGCGCGCCAGCTATCTCCTAAACCTCACGGGCCCCTCCATCAATGTCCAGACGGCGTGCTCGACATCCCTCGTCGCGACGCATCTTGCGGTCCAATCGCTGCTGAGCCGAGAATGCGACATGGCCCTCGCCGGCGGCGTCACCATCGAGTTTCCGCACCGCCGCGGCTACCTCTACCACGAAGGCGAAGTGCTCTCGCCGGACGGTCACTGCCACGCCTTCGACCATCGCGGCCAAGGCACGGTCTTCGGCTCCGGCGCTGGCGTAGTCGTGCTTCGTCGTCTCGGCGACGCTCTCGACGACGGCGACATCATCCACGGTGTGATCCGCGGCAGCGCCGTCAACAACGACGGCAGCCGCAAGGTCAACTACCTCGCGCCTAGCGTTGAAGGTCAGACCGCTTGCATGGTTGAAGCCTACGGCGTCGCCGACGTAGATCCACGCACCATCGAGTACGTTGAATGTCACGGCACGGGAACCTACCTCGGAGACCCCATCGAGGTTCAGGCGATGACGGAAGCGTTTCGCGCCTACACCAAAGACACGAACTTCTGCCAGATCGGGAGCGTCAAAACTAACATCGGCCACCTCGACACCGCCGCCGGCGTCGCCGCCCTTGTTAAAGCCACTCTCGCGCTCAAGCACGGGACTATTCCGGCGACACTTGGGTTCGAGAAGCCGAATCCAAACATCCAGTTCGATACTTCGCCGTTTCGTGTCGCCTCTGAGAAGGCCGAGTGGCCCAGTCCCGCAAATCACCCACGCCGCGCCGCCGTCAACAGCCTGGGCGTTGGAGGGACCAACGCTCACGTCGTTCTTCAAGAGCCGCCGCTTCCGCCCGAGCCGGACGAAGCGAAACGTCCGGTTCAGCTCTTCACTCTCTCGGCGAAGAAAGGCGCGAGCCTAGACGGCGCGAGCGAGCGACTCGCTAAGCACCTGCGCGACAACCCGGAAGACAACCTCGCGGACATCGCGTGGACGCTGCATCACGGACGTCGCGCCTTCGAGCGTCGACGCGTCGTCGCAGCACGAAGCGCCGCCGAGGCTGCCGACCTTCTCGAACAGAAGGACAGCCGACGAGTCTTCACGCATCGCGCTGCTTCACGGGCATCGACGGTGTTCCTCTGCCCAGGCGGAGGCTCTCAGTACCCACGAATGGCGGCGGACCTCTACAAGGACGAGCCCGTCTTTCGCGCCGAACTTGAGCGTGGTCTCAAGCTCTTGCGCGAGAAGCACGACATTGAACTTGAGGGCTTCTTGTTCGGCGACGCTGGCGGCGACACGGACGAGGCGCGCTTCGAAGCCCTCGCTGGCATGACGTTGCAGCTGCCGGCGATTTTCATCACCTCCATCGCCGTCGCGCGGCTCTTCGAGAGCTGGGGCGTCAAGCCTGAGGTCCTCCTCGGTCATAGCGTCGGTGAGAACACCGCTGCCTGTCTTGCGGGCGTCATGAGCTACGAAGACTGCCTCCAGCTCGTCGTTCTCCGCGGCCGCCTCGTCGGCTCGACGGAGGCCGGCGCGATGCTCTCCATTGGAATGAGCGCCGCGGCTATTCAAGGCATGCTGCCCGAGTGTCTCGACCTCGCCGTCATCAACGGACCCGAGGCGTGCGTGGTGTCCGGCACACCGGACGACATCGACGCCTTTGAGAAGCGGCTCGAGGAGTTCGACGAAATCGACGTTCGCCGTCTCTCGATTCCGGCGGCGGCCCACTCGCGTTTCCTCGATCCGATCCTCGCCGAGTTCCGCGCTTACCTCGAGAGCATCAAGCTCTCGAAGCCACAGATTCCCTTCCTCTCCAACAAGAGTGGCGGCTGGATCACCGACGAAGAGGCCACGAGTCCCGAGTACTGGACGATGCACTTGCGCAGCACGGTGCGTTTCGCGGACAACGTCGACACACTCCTCAAAGACAAGACACGCGTCATGATCGAGACGGGGCCGGGGCGCACGCTCAGCAGCCTCTCGCGTCAGCACAAAGACTTCCTGAGCGGCGGGCACAGCGCGTTCCCATCGATTCGTCACCGCAACCACGAAGTGGACGACGTCACCTTTTTCACGACCGCGCTCGGTCAGATCTGGGCCGCCGGCGGAGACTTCGACTGGGCAAAGATGTGGGACGGCGAGCAGCGCAGTCGCGTGGAGCTACCGACCTACGCGTTTGACCACAAGCACTTCTTCATCGAGCGAAGCGAACAGCGCAGCGCCGAGTCCTCCATCGATCTTCGAAAGCTCGAAGACCTGAGCGACTGGGGGTCCGTGCCCATCTGGCAACCCGCGTTGGCAGAGGCTTCATCTGTGGAGCGACACACGTGGTTGATCTTCATGGACGGCGGCGGCGTCGGACGTCGGCTTCGCGACCGCATCAAGTCGCGTGGGGATCGCGTGGTCTGCGTCTACGAGAGTGACGCGTTCATCGCCCGCGGCGACGACGAATATGCGCTGAGTCCAGAACGTGGCCGCGAAGGATACGCGTCTCTCATCGCTGAGCTCGTGAAGGACGGAAAGACTCCGGACCGCATCGTTCATCTCTGGCTTCTCGATGCAACGGAGGGGTTCCGGCCTGGGTCAAGTCTCGCTCATCACCAGCAGGAGCGAGGCTTCTTCAGTCTTCTGTTCCTCGCCCAAGCGCTCGCGGACGAGAGTGTCGCCGGAGGGTTCCACCTCAACGTTGTCACCAACGGCATGGTGCGTGTTCAAGACGGTCGCGGCGGAGGCGACGAGTCGCTCGCGTACCCCGACAAAGCGACGGTGCTGGGCCCCGTCCGCGTGCTACCGCGCGAACTTGAAGGTGCGACGGCGAGCGCCATCGACGTTCGGCTGCCACGACGAAACGCGCAGCTATTCGGCGGCGCCTGGCGCATGGCCCTCGCTGATCCTTTCCGCGGCAAGAAGCGTCTGGAAGAAGAGCTCGACGCACTCGCCGAAGAGCTGGGCGAGGAGCTGGACGCTAAACCGAAGAACGCCGTTGTGGCGTTCCGCGAGGGGAAGCGCTTCGAAGAGCGGATCGTACCGGCGCCCCTCAAAGAGGCGAGCGAGATTCCTGTGTTGCAGGAAGGCGGCACGTATCTCATCACCGGTGGCCTCGGCGGCATCGGCTTGGAAGTGGCTGAGTTCCTCGCGAGCACATGCCACGCGCGACTGGTGCTCATCGGGCGGACGCTTTTGCCCGCGCGCGATCAATGGGCCGACTGGATCCGGCAGCATGGCGCCGAAGACCGGGTGAGTCGCCGGCTCCGGCGCCTCCTCGACATCGAAGCTGCGGGCGGCCAGGTGCTTCCGGTACAGGCCGATGTCACGAACGTCGAGGAGATGCGCAGCGCCCTCGCCACTGCTGAATCGCACTTTGGTCCCGTTCGTGGCGTCGTTCACGCGGCGGGTGCCGTCAACGACGGTCTCATCGCGATGAAGACGTTGGCGGACGTGGAGCGAGTGTTTGCGCCCAAGGTTCAAGGCACCCGCGTTCTGTGGGATGTGCTTCAAGGCGAAGGCCAGCGCCCACTCGATTTCTTGGTTCTGTTTTCCTCTACGTCCACGTTTACCGCCGCCGCCGGCCAGGTGGACTATGTCGGGGCGAACGCCTTCCTCGACGCCTTCGCCGAAAGCCACGCGGGCTCACCGACGCGCGTAACTTCCCTTCACTGGGGCGTATGGAACGAAGTCGGAATGGCCGCCGAAGGAATGGGCCTCGCCGCCGGCGCGGACGAAGTGAAAGCGGGAGATGCCATCGGCGAACAGCCGACGCACCCATGGCTCGCCGCGCGCGTCCGCGATAGCGAAGGAGACGCCGTCCTCGAGGCTCTCTTCTCCACTAAGGACTGGGCTCTCGACGGCCACCGAACGCGTTCGGGGCAGGCGCTCTTGCCTGGTACGGCGTACCTTGAGCTCACGCGCGCGGCACTCCGCGCTCATGGCGAAGACGCGTCATACGAGATCGAAGACCTCTTTTTCTTGCGCGCCTTCGCGGTGGAAGAAGGGAACGAGCGCAAGCTTCGCGTGAAGCTTCGGCCGACGCCACGCGGCTACAGCTTCGAGGTTCTCGGACGCATCGAGCAGGGCGGCGTGGGCTGGGTGCTCCACGCTCAGGGGCACCTCGCCCTGCGGCGGCTTGAGCGCCCCGCGCCTCTCCCCATCGAGGCCATCACCGCTCGCTGCACGAGCGACGCCCAGAGCGATCCCGCCGGCATTGTGACCGCCCAGGAGAAGCACCTGCTCTTCGGCCCACGCTGGCGTGTTCTTCGCGAGTGTGCGTTTGGTAAGAACGAGGGCTTCGCGCGACTCTCCTTGGCGGAGAAGTTCGCTGGCGAGACCACGTCTTTGGGGCTCCACCCGGCGCTCCTGGATATCGCCACCGGCTGGGCCATGAAGCTCATCGAGGGCTACGAATCCGACACGCTTTGGGTGCCGGTTAGTTACGAGCGGGTGCGAGTGCACGCAGACCTTTCGGCGAAGCTCGTGTCTTGGGTCCGCCTCTCGGCTCCGGCAACGGCCGCCGACGAGTTTGCTTCTTTCGACATCGTTCTCGCTGACGAGTTCGGAAACATCGCCCTCGAGGTGGACCGCCTTAGCTTGCGGCGCCTCGCGGGTGCTCCTGACTTCACGGCGCGCGTCGCCCCGAGAGAGATCCGCATGGAGCCGCGCGAGCAGGAGCTTTCGCCGGCGGAGGCACGTCTCGCCGCGAACATCGCACGCGGCATTCTGCCGAAAGAAGGACGCGAGACCTTCGCCCGCGTCCTCGCCGGCGATCGGCGACCGCAGGTCGTCGTCTCGTCCTTGTCCATGGCGGGCCTCATCGAACAGGCGTCGGCGCCCCTCGCCGGCGCCTCCGATGACGAAGGTATTAGCCTCGCGCGACCCGATCTCGACAGTGAATACGTCGAGCCGCGAGACGAGGTTGAGCGCACCCTCGTCTCCTTTTGGCAGGAGCTTCTGGGTATCGATCTCGTGGGCGTGGAGGACAGCTTCTTCGACCTCGGCGGCCACTCCCTCATCGCCGTGCGTCTCTTCGCGAAAATCAAGAAGGCGTACCAGGTCGAGTTCCCTATCTCCGTGCTCTTCGAAGCGCCGACCATCGAGGGATGCGCGGCGCTCATCAAGGAGCGCGCACCGGGCGCCGCGGACAGCGCCGAAGGCGTCGTCAAAACAGAGGCCCCGCGCACCCGCTACGAGTACTTGGTTCCGATGCACGAAGGGGAGGGCGGTCCGAAGACCCCATTTTTCCTCGTCGCCGGTATGTTCGGAAACGTCCTGAACCTTCGCCACTTGGCGCACCTCGTCGGAACGAATCGTCGCTTCTACGGGCTTCAGGCACGTGGCCTCTACGGAGACCAAGAGCCGCACGAGACCTTCGAGGAAATGGCGAGCGCCTACATCGAAGAGATCCGAACGGTCCAGCCACGCGGCCCGTACTTCCTTGGTGGCTTCTCCGGCGGCGGCATCACCGCCTACGAGATGGCTCAGCAGCTTGAAGCGGCGGGTGAAGAGGTCGCACTTCTGGTGATGCTCGACACTCCGGTTCCCGAACCCCCAGCTTCCCTCAGCGTGCAGGACCGCATCGCCATTCAGAAGCACGAGCTAGCTCAGAAGGGCGCCGGTTACCTGGCCGAGTGGGCCGTCAACCGATGGCATTGGGAGGTCGGAAAACTCAAGAAGCGCTTCGACGACGTGAGCAGTGAGCAGCCCACGGACACTTTCCACGACGAAGCCATCGAGGCCGCGTTCAGGACCGCTCTCGGGCGCTACACGGTGCGACCGTGGAAGGGCGGCATCAAGCTGTACCGACCCAAGTTGCCCATCGCCTTCGACCTTGGAAACGGCCGCCTCCTCAACTCACAGCGCGACTACGTGCACGAAGACAACGGGTGGCGTCCCTTTGTCGAATCCGTCGACATCGTTGAAGTTCCGGGTGACCATGACTCGATGGTGCTTGAGCCCAGTGTTCGAGTTCTGGCGCGTCACATTCGCGGCGCCATCGACGATGCCGAAAGCTCCCGTCGAACCCGCGCCCTCGACACCGCAAACGAAACGGCCTCATGAGACTCCTCTGCGTCATACTCAACTACCGCACTGCGGACATGACCCTCGAGGCTGCCGAGTCCGCTCGGAAAGCACTGGCCTTGGTGGACGGGGATCACCTCATCCACATCGTCGACAACGACTCCGGCGATGGGTCTTTCGAGAAGATCTCTGCGGCAGTTGCCGAGCGTGGATGGCCAAAGGTACGCGTCAGCCAAAGCGGCAAGAATGGCGGCTTCGGTGCGGGGAACAATTTCGCGATTCGCAAAGCCCTCGCTTCCGACGACCCGCCGGACTACGTCTACATCCTCAACTCGGACGCGTTTCCGGCCGAGGACGCCGTCCGTGTGCTCATCGATTTCATGGAGCGCACGCCGGATGCCGGGCTGGCGGGGAGTTATATCCACGGCACGGATGGGGAGCCTCACCTCACGGCGTTTCGTTTCCCGAGTCTCCGCGGCGAGGTCCTCAGTGGGTTTCGTCTCGGGGCGTTGCAGCAACTCTGGCCCGACGTCGAGGTGCCCATTCAGCCGATGCCAACGGAGTCGCGCGCCGTGGATTGGGTGGCCGGCGCCTCCCTCATCGTCCGGCGTGAGGTCTTTGAAACGATCGGACTCTTCGACGAGACGTTTTTCCTCTACTTCGAAGAAACAGACCTCTGCCGTCGTGCCGCCCTCGCCGGTCACCGCTGCTACTACGTCGTCGAGAGCCGCGTTGCCCACGTCGGAAGCGCCTCGACGGGACTCAAAGACCAGAGTTCCCCAATGCCGCGATACTGGTTCGACAGTCGAAGTCATTACTTCAAAAAGAACCACGGTCTGCCCTACACCGTCGCCGCCAACGTTGGCTACGCACTCGGCCTTGGAACATTCCGTGCTCGTGCGCTCGTTCAGCGCAAAGACAACCCAGACCGAAAGCACTTTCTCCGTGACTTCGTTCGCTACAACTTCTTCAACCGCGAATCCTGAAATTTCCCCATGCGTATTCTTGTAACCGGCGGCGCCGGCTTTATCGGTAGTCATATCAGTCGAGACCTCTTGAGCGCGGGCCACGAGGTCGCCGTCATCGACGACCTCTCGAGTGGCAAACGCGAGAACCTCGCTGAGGGAGCGCGGCTGTTCGAGGTCGACATTCGTAACGGCGATGCCGTCGAAGCGGCCTTCGCCGAGTTTCGTCCAGAGGCGGTGTCTCACCAAGCGGCGCAGACCAGCGTTTCGGTCTCGACGCGCGAGCCGATTCGTGACGCGGACATCAACGTGCTTGGTGCGATCCACGTTCTCGAAGCGGCGAAAAGACACCAGGTCGAGCGCATGATCTTCGCGAGCACAGGCGGCGCCATCTACGGCGAGGTCCCCGATGGGCAGGCGGCGAAGGTCGGCTGGCCGACTCTGCCCAAGAGCCCCTACGCGTGCTCCAAGCTTGCCTTCGAAGCGTATCTGCGGGCGGAAGAGAACGTCTCCTGTCAGGTGCTTCGTTACGCCAACGTATACGGCCCTCGCCAGGATCCCCACGGAGAAGCGGGCGTCGTGGCGATCTTCGCCCAACGGCTTCTGAGCAAGAAACCCATCTCTGTCTTCGCGAAGCGTGAACTTGGGGATGAGGGCTGCATTCGGGACTATGTGTTCGTTGGGGACGTGGTCACCGCGCATCGCCGTGCGCTCAGCGACAAGTCGCTCCCGTTCATCGTCAACGTCGGCACCGGTGTAGGCACGAGCACCCAAGGAGTTGCAGAGAACATTCTCGCTCACCTTGATCCAGACGCGAAGATCGGCTTCGGGCCGATTCGCGAGGGCGATCTTGAGCGCTCCGTGCTGCACCCGTCTGAAGAGCTCGGCCTCTCCCCCACGCCACTCGCTACAGGACTCAAAGAGACCTCCGACTGGTTCGCCGCGCAAAGCGGGCGTTGAACGTCGGCTCCGAAGAATCGTTTCAAAGCTCGGAATACGAGGCCCCAAGGAGCGAGTGCTCCCCACACAGGAAGAAAATTCTCTTCGTGACGTAGAAGGCGTTGCTATACGGGGGATTTTCGACACTATGTATCGGCGAATGGCGAAACGGACTTTCACTCTCGGAATCGATCTCGGAACAACGCACACCGTTGTCTCTCACCACGGCAACGCGATGTCCTTTGACCCCGCGAAACGAGGCCCTTACCTCTTGCCGAGCGTTCTTGCGTTTCTGCCCGACGGCACTGAGCTCCTTGGGTCCGAAGCCCGCGAGCGACGAGTGATCGATCCCAAGAACACACTCCGGGCCACGAAGCGCCTCATCGGCGCCCGGCTTGGCAGTGAACGAGCCCAACGCTACGCGGAGTACCACCCCTACGAGCTGTGTGAGAAGAACGGCATGGCCGCGATTCGCACGCGCAAGGGCGTCATCGATCCTGTGGACGTGGCGACGCGGATTCTGACCCGCGCCGTCGAGGTCACCGGTCACCCAGCGTCGGAATGCTCTGCGGTCATCACCGTCGCGGCGGCTTTCGGTCCAGCGGAGCGCGCAGCCACCATCGAGGCGGCGGAACGTGTCGGCTTTAGCCAGCTTAGCCTGGTCACCGAGCCCGTCGCGACGGCCATCGCGTATCTCGGCAATTCGAGCCTTCGCTACGCTGCGGTGTACGACCTAGGTGGTGGCACCTTTGACTTCGCCGTTGTCGACTGCACGGAGTACCCTCTCAAGGTCCTCGCCAACGACGGCGACGCGTACCTTGGCGGAGAAGACGTCGACCGCGAGCTTGCGACTCAGGTCGCAGCGCAGGTGCTCAAGGAGCACCGATGGGACCTGACGGCGGACCGCGTGGCGTTCGCACGACTCATCGCTTTTTGCGAACTGGCGAAGGTCGAGCTTTCGAAGAACGAAGAGACGCGCATCGACCTGCTCCAGGTTGACCCTGCCGGTCCCTGGACAACGGAGGGGTTGGTTCTCACCCAGAAGCGCCTCATCGAGATTACCCAGCATCTCGTCCGCCGCACCTTTGGCGTGTGCGACCAGGTCCTCAGCCAAGCGGAGATTCGCGTCCGTGACATCGACGCTGTGTTCTTGGCGGGTGGCTCGACGGCGCTTCCAAATCTCGCCCACACCATCAAGCAGTACTTCGGCAAACGCCCACGTCACGATCTCAACCCGATGCACGTCGTAGCCGGCGGCGCGAGTCTCGCGGCCGCTCGACCAGACCTCGCCGGCTTGCTCAAAACCGAGATCAGCGCGTCGTCACCCGCGGCCGCTCGACCGTAGCGGACGCAGCGCTCGCTCGACCTTACTCGCTACAGCGCGGCGGAACTGCGCGTGGTGTCGTCGCCCCGGGCGGGCCCTCGATGACACCATCGACGAAGTAACACATCGCATCGAGTTCGATGTCGGAGAGCGTCTGGCCGCTCGCGATCTGCTCGACCCCCATATTGTCCGAAAGAGGACCGACGAAAGGAAGCTGCGGGTTGGCGATGGCGTCAAGTCGAATGCCGCCGGCCTCGACGTCGAGAGCTCCAGGAACCAGACCTGATTGGTCCAGCGCTGCGTAGTTTACGACGGACTCCGGACTGTTTGTCATGGAGACCCAGTCGACATCTTCCGGGTCGAAAGTGCCGTCGAGGATGGACTGAATCTTGTCTCGGTAGAGCGAGGTCCAGTCCCAGTGAGCGGAAGAAATACACTGGTCTTCGTTGAATCGGCAGGCGTCCGGGCTGTGGTAACCGATTCGGTAGACTGGAAGCTCTTCATCCCCTGCGCCTTCGCCGCGGTCACACGTGACCGTCGCTCCGCTTCGCGCTTCAACGGGCTGACTACTGTTGCTCTGTGCGAAGATGACGTCCGCCCCTTCATCCATAAGCTCTTCGGCGGCGGTGCGTTCGTCTTCGATATTGAAGAACGCATTCACCCAGCGAACGTCCACTTCCACGTCGGGATCGGCGCGACGTGCACCCAACGTGAACGCGTTGATGTGGCGAACGAACTGAGGGAAAGGAAACGCTGCGACGATCCCAAGGCGCTTGGTGCAGCTCATCTTGGCCGCGACGTAGCCGAGCACGTAGATCGGTTGGTACATACGGCCAAAGTACGAAGTCAGATTGTCCCCGGACGCTCGGCCACAACAGCTCACGAAGAAGCTATCGGGGTTCTCATTCGCGGCTTGCTGCGTCGCGCCAATGAATCCAGACGACGCGGTGAAGATGATGTTCGCGCCCTCTTCGGTCAGTTCGTTGATTTGCGCTGCGGCGTCAATGTTGCGAACATCTTCCCGAACAGAAAGAGGAGCGTCGAACTCTTCGGCCACAGCACGAATGGCCGCTTGATGTGTGGCGGACCAACCTCGGTCGCTTGTGAGGCTCGAGAATACGAAACCGATGTGAGGCTCGATATCCGCGACATCGGCCGTTGAACAATAGCCATCACCATCGCAGGTGCTTCGAGTCCCGAAGCCGGCGCAGTCGTCGTCCGTTTGGCAGCTCGCTCGATCGAAAGTAGCCGTCGAGCAGCTAGCGGTTGCGAGGAGAACAAGGAGTGCAGGAGCTAAGAGCGTGCGCATGACGGAGGCTACCAGGTTTGGGGTAGGGCGCTACTTCGCTGAGACCCTTGTGCGCTCTTCACTTCCACGCATGATGCGCGGATGCGAAACATCTTCTTTTGCGTGGTCAGCATTGTTCTAGGCTGCGCGGATGATTCCGTCGTGGACGGAGGAGTGGGGCCGGATGCAGAGCAAACGGACGCGTCCTCTCTTTTTGAAGATGCCACGCGTCTCAGAGACGCCGGCGCGGCGGAAGACGCTGGAAGGGACTCCGGGGATCCGGATTCCTCAGCCTCGGACTCCGGCGCCTCCGATGTGGGAATCCAGTACCAAAGCGGAACGAGCGTCACCACCACTCACGGCGACGTGGAAGGGGAGGAAGAAGGAGAGCTTCGCGTCTTCAAGGGGATCCCCTTCGCGGCCCCGCCTGTGGGTGCTCGACGACTGCGAGCCACCGAGCCTCCGGAACCGTGGGCCGGGACGCTCCGCGCGGACGAGTTTGGTCCCGCTTGCCCCCAGTCGCTCAACACAAACGTAGACGAGGACTGTCTGACGCTCAACGTCTGGGGCCACCAGGACGATACGCCGCGGCCGGTCATGGTTTGGATCTACGGCGGCGGGTTCGTTAGCGGGGACAGCGGGCTGGCGCTCTACGACGGCGCCGATCTTGCGCGCGACGCAGACGTGGTGGTCGTGAGCATCAACTATCGACTCGGCGTTCTTGGCGGCCTCGCGATACCCGAGCTTCAGGCCGAAGACGCCCGCGGCGCTTCCGGGAATATGGGTCTCATGGATCAGATTCAGGCGCTGCGCTGGCTCTCTTCGAACCTTCGCGCCTTCGGCGGGGACCCCGACAATGTGACGGTCTTCGGCGAATCCGCCGGGGCCATCTCGACCTGCGCCTTGATGGGCGCGCCGGACGCGGACGCTCTCTTCCACAAGGCGATTATGCAGAGCGGGAACTGCGTCACGATGTCGTCGTTGAGCGCCGGCGCTCTGGGAACCGAAGACGGCGCGTTTGCCGTTGGTGAACGGTTCATGGAGCGACTCGGCTGCGATGACGCGACGGATCGTTTGGCGTGTTTGCGTGCATTGTCCGCCGATGAGTTCGTCGAAGTCCTCGGCGTCGGCGAGCTGCTGGGCGGCATACTTAGCGCCGACCTTACGGGCCCCGTCGTCGATGGTGTGGTGCTTCCAGAGCTACCCTATGCACGAATCGCTCGCGGTGATGCCCCGGCACGCCCACTGATCGTCGGCAGCAACGGCAACGAAGGCAGGCTCTTCACGGCCACGCAGGTGATCCTCAACCGCGCGGCGTTTCGAGCAACCATCGCAGACCTTGTTGGTGAAGAAACGGCGGCTCAAATCGTCCCGCTCTACTCTCTCTTCGACTTTCCAATCGCCAAAGACGCCTTCGACGCGTTCCTCGGCGAGCTGCTCTTCAACTGCAACAGCTACCACACGGCCATCGCAGGCGGTGGCTACAGCTACTACCTGATGGTCGGCCCAGGCGCGTTCAACACTCCCTATGGTCCACTGCACACGGCGGACCTCTTCTACGTCTTTGGGAATTTTACGTCGAGCGGCGTCGTTCCTTCGCTCTTCGACCTCGACCTGAGCGAGCGCATGCAGGTCGCGTGGGGAGCTTTTGCCCGCACCGGTGAGCCCTCCATTGCGGGAGGCTGGTCCGTTGCCGAAGGGCCGAGTCCGGAGTACTTGCGACTGGGGCTGACGACGACGCGCGAGACGGAGTTCCGCGACGGACGCTGTGAGTCGATTCGAGAACTAGGTCTCTTGCCCTAGACTTCCCGCGTCGAACACCGCACGGGACACCCATTTCGAAATGCCGTACGTTCGCGGCGAAATGCAGATCTCCCCTCTCTTTCTCGTGGGCGGCATCGCAACTTTCGTTGGCGCGATTCTCTTTGCGACGCAGCTCTTTCAGAACGGCGGCTGGGCCAAGTCCAGGCAGTTTCAAGTCATCGGTGAGCTGTTCCGCGGCGCTCATGGCTCAGGCGCGCGCATCGCCGTGCTCATTTCTTTCGTCATGATGCCCATCGGCGCGTGTCTGCTCTTCGCCGGTGTCGCCTCTTCAGACGCGGAACGCAGGAACCGCTGCGAAGCGCGCTGCTCTGCCGAGGGTTACGAGCAAGCGCGCATCGGACCCAACAGTGGGCGAGACCCGAGCGATCGAACGACCTGGTTCGTCGCCTGCATCTGCGAAGACGCCATTGATGGAAGCGATATCCTCGAGATCGATGCAAACTCGCTTCTGAGCGACGACTAAGCCGATTTGCTCAGACAGTCCGCGAGCACCCGTCGGTAGACCGGGCGGGTGGGCGATGTTCCGCGCGACCGAGCGATCCGCTCAAGGCGCTGGGCATCACTCGCGTCGATGCGAAGCCTGCGCCTGAGCCGGCCCAAAGCGATGGACTCACGTCTGTGAACTTGCCCGTCCACCTGCGCCACCCAGGCGGCGCTTGCGTAGATGGCCGCGGCTGCATTCTTGTCCATTGTCTCCTCGCCCGACGGCGGTGGCCCATCGGGAAGCCTCGCATGTCTCCCGCGGAGCATCTTCCCGGCGAGCGAAAACGGTCCCAGCAAGTCCAGCTCTGAAGCGATTGTTCTCGCTGCCCGAACCTCGGACAAGGTGAGCTTCGCGTCGGCCCAGGCCAACGCCACAACGGCCTCGTAGATGTCCCAACGATGACGAAGACCAAGTGTTTGGCGGCGCATGCGTTGTACCTGGGGGCGTGTTTTGATTTCGTCAATACCGATTCGTTTTTTCGAAGCATCGGTAATATCGATGTGTGTGCACGGTATTACACCCCTAGTCCGTTGTAAGGGACGTCCTAAAACTACGTGCATGACGCGCTTTGTTCTTATGGCTCTCCTTTGCAGCGGCTGCGCCTTCTTCCGGCCAACCCAGGCGACCATCGACGTCGACTTCCACGCGTCCAGCGGCGACTCCGCGGAGTTGATATCGGACTTGAGTTCCCCGCGCTCAAGGGAGTGCTTGCTGGTGCTCTTGCCAGGCATCGGCGATCGAGGCGAATCATTCCGAAGCAACGGCTTCGTGGAAGATGCCCGTGACCAGGGGTGTGACTTTGCCCTCGTCGACGCCACCTTCGAATATTACCTCGCGCAAGAAGCGGTGCCGCGAGTGGCCACGGATGTGCTCTACGAAGCCCGCCGCTACGGCTACCAGAAAATCTGGCTGGTTGGAATTTCACTCGGCGGATACGGAGCGGTGCTCACCGCACGCGCCCACCCGGAACTCGTGGACGGCGTTGTTCTCATCGCGCCCATGCTTGGCCTACCACCACGTGTGGACACCGTTGTCGACGAAGTGATCGCCGCCGGGGGTCTCCACCAGTGGGACAACGACACGCTCAGCAACTACCGGCACGACTTCCAAGAGCCGCGTCTCGTTTGGACCTGGCTGCGAGATCACGCCGTCATCCCTCGCGACGAACGCCCGCTCGTCTTGGGCTTCGGCGCCGCCGACCGCTTTGCTCCTCGGCACGAGGTCCTCGCCGATGCTCTACCGAGTTCCTCGGTGTTCCGCGCGGAAGGTGGACACGACTGGGACACTTGGCGACGCCTGTGGCAAGGAATCATCGCCGAGCGGCCGTGGGAGCCGGCGACGCAGACCGAACCTCGAATCGAAGTCGCCGCGAAGGCGGACTAGAGCTGACTAGTCAGCCCGGCCCGCGCTTAAGAAGATACGCTCTCGGGCGTTTTCGCAGATTTCACGAACGGCTGGGTGCACGAGGCGGCGCTCTACGGTGATGGCGTAGAAACGTTCGACCACCGACTCGACCTGGCCGATGACCTCCACGTTGTACGTATTTGTGATCTCGTCCGCGATGGAGGCGGGGCTTGGAAACACGCCGGCGCCTTCTCCGCCGAAGGCTTTCATCAACGCGCTGTCTTCAAACTCAGCGATGACGCGCGGGCGAACAGACTCGTCGACGAACCATTTTTCGAGGGCGCGACGCAGCAGCGTGTTGTCTGTTGGCAAAAGAACCGG
This sequence comes from Polyangiales bacterium, assembly GCA_045106895.1. Lineage (GTDB taxonomy): Bacteria > Myxococcota_A > Polyangia > Polyangiales > Houyiibacteriaceae > JBCCRV01. The sequence continues at coordinate 40,062 of JBGCFM010000243.1, forward strand.
AGCGCCTTCCAGCGACTGGGGGAATCCTTTGCGGAGCTTCTTGGCGAGGGCTTTGCTCCCATAGAAGTTCACCATGCTCTCGCCCAAGGGGTGGTTGAACGCGCGCACGCTCGCTTGTCCGGCGATAGGACTCTCGGCGAGCACGAGGTCGATGTCATGGACGGCGAGCATCGCGAGGAGCCGTTCGGTTTTGTCCTCGCGGCAGACCACGCGAAGACCGGCTGTTCCGAGCGCTGGCTGAAGCAAGCGGTGGAGAATGAGCTTGGGCATTAGGTCGCTCACGCCGATGACGAGGCGTTCGACACGGTCTTCTTTGCGGCCTGCAATCACGTCTTGGAGGGAGCGCCCGATCTCGAAGATCTCGTCTGCGTAGCGAAACGTCACCTTTCCGATCTCGGTGAGCTCAAGGTTTCGCCCGACGCGGCGAAAGAGCTTCTCGCCGAGAGACTCTTCGAGTTGCTTGAGCTGGCCGCTCACCGTCGACTGGGAGAGACGAAGCGCCGCCGCCGCCGCCGTCACGGAGCCTTCTCGTGCCACCATCCAGAAGTAGTGGAGGTGGTGGTAGTTGAGCCAGTCCAAGAGGCGAATCAGACCACAAAACGAAGCGGCAATAAAGGTGGGTGGTCGAAGGGCGACCCGCGTCGCTTGCGGCTGATCCCCGCGCCTCGTTGGAAACGAGGCTATGCACCACCACGAGATGTGCTCTAGTGTTTGGCCATGACCCCAAAGCCACTTCGTTACTTTGTTAGCAGCGCGCTCCTCGTTGGTTCTTTGAGCGCCTGTGGCGGCGCAGAGCACACCGTCAACCAAGCTCCCCCCCGGGACGACGAAGCGCGCCCCGTGGTGAACGAGGCTGCCCACCCACAGCCCAACGAGCACCCAGAGCATACGGACCCCGAGACTGAGCCCGAGGCCAATCCAGAGCCGGACGTCGAGCCGGAGACGAACGCCGCCCCGGAGCCGGAGCCGGAGATGAGCGTCAACCCCGTGGCGCCAGAGGAGTAGTCTCCGATGAAGCCGAGCGAAGGCCTTGGCGGCGTTCTCGCCAAGCAACACACCAAGCAGATCAAGCGAGCTCCTTGGCCTGACTTCGACGCCTTCGAGCGGGACCGCTACCCCCTCGAAGAGAGACGCGTAGCCGCTCGGCAGTGGCTTCGTCGCGCTCGCGAAGAGTATGGTTCGGTTCACGAATTCAGTCTGCTCTTGGGTGCGCTCACCGGCCTTGGCGCGCCCGCCGAATGGACGGGCATGCTCGCGAGGCTCATCACCGACGAAGCACGCCACGTTGAGCTCTGCCGCAGCATGACCTGCGCCCTCGTTGGTGACGAAGAAGCCGCGGGCATGGAGTGGACGCCGCCAACCCCGCCGTTTCCCCCGCCGCCCACCGGACCAAGGGTTCTGGCGTGGGCGGCAGATGTCGTTCTGTGCACGTGTTGTATCGGCGAGACGGTATCCGTTCCGCTCTACGAGTCCCTCGCGACGGTCACCACGGACCCCGTCGCTCGCGCCGTCGTCGAGCAGATCCGCCGAGACGAGCTCCTGCACTCGCGCTTCGGCTGGGAGGCGCTGGAGTGGCTCTTGCCGCGGCTCCAGCCCGACGAACGTGACTGGCTGGAGGCACGACTCGCTTGGCGCCTGGGAGGTTTTGAGCGGACGTGTTCGGCGGGGCAGGATTTAGCGGATCTCGTCGGCAAGGAGGTTGTCGTCAAAGCGCCGGAAGCGGATGCACCGTCGAACCTGGGCCACCAAGAAGCGCGGGTCTTCGCGACGGTGTTCTACGCCACGCTCGAGCACGAGATCTTGCCGCGCTTTAGCGCTCTTGGCTTCGACGCGATGGGCGCATGGAAAGCCCGGGCTGCGCCGATGCCGGCGCCTCTCACGTGAGCTGTCAGGAGCGAACGAGCGCTCCGTGTGTTTCGTGGATTTGCCGGAACGATGGGATGCGCGCTGGACCGGCGAGCTGCCGATAGGCCATATACATCTGCGTGGCGCAGCGTGTGAAGTCCATCGCGCCGATTCCGGTGCCGAGGCCACAGCAGACAAGTGAGCGGATCGTCGTCGAGCTGGAGGCTGCGTTGAAGCGCTGCACCGCCAGGAGCGCAGCGCGGAAAGCGAGGTACGCGTGGGTGGTCCGTGCGACGCTCTCCGGGACACGCATCGTCGGCGCCACCACGAGGAAGGGCCACTTGTCGTTCGACGTGGCGACGACGGCGGCCTGACCCACGGGCATCTCGCCGTGGCACTCGTCGAGAATGACCCGCTGGACCGAGCGCTGAATGTTGCCGCCGAGGGTGTCGCGAATGGCCGCGTCGAGGCCGCCGTCCATGATTCCGAAGCTATTGGCGGGGCTGAGCATGGCGTCCGCGGGGCGGGAAAAGTAGTCGCCTTCGACGACCTCAAAGACGTCGTCATTCCCAAAACAATCCCTCCACGCGCTCGCCATGGAAGGGTGTCGATCGATGAGGAGGATAGACTCGGGGAGCGAGGACATCGCGCGATTCTAGCGAATCTGGGCCGCGAATGCCCGTTCGCCGGGAGGTGGGGGGGAGCCTCCGGGAACTTTTCGAGTAGGAGAATGTCAGGGGGAGGTATGCGTCTGTTTTCCGCCCAGGAGCTGCGCCGCTTTGGTCGAGGAGGCGAGAACCTTCGGATGGGAGCGGAAGGCGCGAGCATGGGCTCGCTGCAGGGCCTCGGCGGGCTGAGCGCGTCTGCGAGCGGCGCCTCCATGAGCACTCCTACTTCGGCTTCCGCGAGCCCTTCGTCGTCGAGCAGCATCACCAACACACAGGTCGCCGGCATCGATGAAGGGGACATTGTCAAAGCCTTGGGGGAGCACTTCATCGTCCTGCGCCGAGGCGTGCTTTTTTCGGTAAGTGCTGCGGAAAGCGGGCTCACCGTGCAAGACCAGGCGCACGTTCAACTCCCGGACCAAGGAGAAGGCTGGATCGACGAGCTCTTGGTTCACCACAGAACACGAACGCTCATCGTGACGGGCTTTGTTTCGGGGCCCGACGGCCGCGACTACACCCTCTATCACCTCTTCACCCTCGAAACGGACGGTCAAATCGTCCGTGGCGACGCGCTCTTCTTTCCGTCGATGGATTACTTCGGTGAGGAGGACTACGCGACGCGGATGGTGGGCGACAACCTCGTCACCTATTCGGTTCATGAGTTTCAAACGGAATACGCCCTCTTGCCGGATGACCTCGAAGGCCTTGAACCCGACGAGGTCGCGCAGATGCGACGTCAGGGGAGGTTTGACTACGCTCTGCCGCAAGTGCGGCGTGGGCCCAGTGGCCGCTTCGAGCGGACGTGGTCGCCGCGCCGAACGTTTCGCGAGCAGGGCCGAGAGGCGACCACGCTCCACGCCATCACTTCGTGCCACATGGGTCGAGCGCCGGTACGCTGTCGAACGCGAAGTGTCCTCGCGGACGGAGACGCGAGACTCTTCGTGTCGCACTCCGCCGCCTACTTGTGGATGAACGAGATGAGCTACGTGCCCGAAGGCCAGGGCGAGGAGCCTTCAGAGGAGGGGAACGCGTCGCCGCTCTACCGTTTTCCGCATCGGCGCTCGAACGTGCAGAGCGTCGCCGTCGCGGGAGAGACCCTCGGTGCGCTTTCATTTCGTGAGTCCGGCGGCTCCCTTCGGGCCCTCGTATTTGTGCCGGACGCGGGTGCGACGGACGCCGAGTCGGAAGAGGAGAGCGAAGTGGAGCTCGCGCTTCTGACCATTCCTCTTCGAACTTTTGGCCAGCCGCTCCACTGGCGAGACTATCGACCTTTGCCTGGCGCCCACCCCGGTTCAGTTCGCTTCGTTGGCGACGCGCACGTGCTCTATGGCGATGGCCGCACGTTCGTCCACAACATCGACACAGCCGAGACCTGCGTTTTTGACGAAGTGGCGCCGGAACGCATCGACCCCCTCGGCCCAGGCGCTGCGCTCGTGTCCTGGAACGAACGAGACAGCCTGAACTACGCGATTATCGACGTCCGCAACATGTCACGGGCCCGTGAGATGCGCGCGCTCCAGGGGGCTACCTCTTCGGAGACGCGAACCCATGGCTTCTTCTATCAGCCGGACGCCCAGGGGGGCTCGTTCGGGATGCCCGTGGTCGCTTCCACATTCGCGAGCGTCGCCTACTTCGACGTTCGTGATCACCACACCACCCTCGTCGGTTCACTGAGCGCCGATGCGCTCGACTCGGAGGAGGAGTGTGAGAACTCGTGCACGGACTGGTACGGCAACGCGCGACCGATCTTCTGGCGCGAGCGCGTCTTTGCGCTCTTAGGTTCCGAGCTGGTGGAAGGGGCGCGGGTCGACGGCCGCATCACCGAGCGCGCTCGCGTCAGGCTGGTGCCGGGGCCGCGCTCAACCGCCGACTAACATGGGGGGTCGTCTTCGCGACCGATTGACGTCATGCTTCGGGCAATGCTTGATTCCATCGCTCCCGGCGTGTGGTCCACGTCAACGCCAGTTCGCTTCGTCGGCATCCCCATGCATGCGAACACGACCATCGCAACCTTGGAGGATGGCCTCTTCGTCTGTTCGCCGGGCGCCATGAGCGATGAGCTCAAGCGTGCCATCGACGCCATTGGCGAGGTGCGCGTGATCGCCGCCCCGAATCGGTTTCATCACCTCTTCGTCAGCGAGTGGCGTGAAGCGTTTCCCGACGCATCGGTTCACGTGCCTCAGTCTCTCGTGTCCAAGCGCGCCGATTTGGCGGACTGCCACTTCCTCGGCGAAGAAGCACACTCGGACTACGCCGACGTCATCGCTCAGCAACGAATGCACGGACTCCCCCTCATCGACGAGACGTGGTTCTTTCACCGGCCCTCGAAGACGCTCATCAACAACGATCTGATGCACAATGTCCACGAAGAGAGCAGCGCCCTCGCGCGCTCCGCTTGGTGGATGATGGGCGCCTGGAAGAACTTCGGGCCGAGTCGAATGGAGCGCTGGCTTGCCCGCGATAAGCCGGCGCTGAGAGACAGCGTAGAAGCCGCGCTGGCGTGGAAGTTCGAGCGTGCGCTGGTCGCGCACGGCGATGTGTTTGAGCCGGCGGGCGATCCTCGTTCGGAGGTTCGCGATGTGTGGCACTGGCTCTTGAAGAACTGAACCTATCCAGCGACTACTGACCATGTAGGCCGGGGTAAATTACCTCGGCGCGGACTACGCGCCACTGCGAACCGTCGTGACGGACGTGGTAGGCCCGACCCTCGACCGTGCAGCGTTGCACTTCGTCGCGGGAGAGGCCCGTCGTGTCCGCCTGCGCTGGAGCTGCCTCCGCGTACTCCGCGTACTCCTCGAACTCCGCGGAGAACGTTGCCTCCAGTTCGTCGTCGTCGTCGCGTTCCGCCGCGCTCAAGGGCTCCGGCGGAAGCTCTTCGTTCGGCGAGAGTGGAAAGCAGCGCCCCTCACGAAACGCGGCGAGCCATCCCTCGTCATGAAGCTGCTGCACCGCCGAAGGGATGCCGCCGTACTCAAGGCGCGCTTGCGCGCCACCGCATCCAACGAGAATCGCGAGGAGCATCGCGCGCATGCTCGACGTGGCCGTCATGAGTTGCCGGTGGTGGTTCGGCCCGGTCCTCCCCCCAATCATGGGATGACGATACGAAGGTCTTGCGCGCTGCGCGCGGGCGCGGGCGCGAAGTCGTTCTATACTTCGTTCCGATGGGCGCGCGGGATAGAAACTTGTTTGTGCGTGCGACGCCACGCCTGATGAAAGCCGGGGCGAGTGCCGCTCTCCTCTTCGGCATGCTCGTCGCGGCGGCATGTGGGTCCTCGACTGGGCTGAAGGTCGGTCCACCGTCCGATGCTGGAGTGGATGGTGACGCAGAGCGGCCAAGGGACGGCGCGCCACGGGACGGCGAAGCTCGGGATATTCGGGTCCAGCCTCTCCCGGACGCTGGGCCGCCCTTCGTGTTTCCCGAGCAGCCGGTGGACCCCACGTGCATCGAGCTTCCAAGCGACGGCCCCATCGAACTCTCTTTGCGTGGGCGCGTGCGTTCGGCGGACGTTCTATTTCTCATCGACCGCACCGGGAGCATGGAAGAGGAGATCGATGCTGTTCGCGAGCAGCTCGCGGCAATTCTCATTCCCCAGCTTCGCTCGCTCATCGGCTCCCTCGCTATGGGCGTGGCTGTCTTCGATGAAGTGGACTTCGAGCCCTACGGAACACGCGCACTGGAGACGGTTCGTGTCTTAGCGCCCTTGGATACCAACCCGAGCGGTGCCCTCGCCGCCATCGAGATGATCGAAGTCGGCGGAGGCACTTCGTCCGACCCTCCCGAGGCCGCGGTGCCTGCCCTCGACATTCTTTTTCGCAACCGCGCTGGCTGTGTCCCAGGCAGCATGTGCTTACGCGCCGGTGTGGTGCCGGTGGTCCTGCTCTTCACGGACGCCGCGTTTCACAACGGCCCGGATGGCGACCTGCCCTACGCGCCGCGTCCGCCACCGAGACCCGACGACCCCCCTCCGCGCATTATCGACGGCGGCGTGGAAGGGCCCATCCCCCTTCCTCCCTTAGTGCCGGCCACCTACGACGAGATGCTCATGTCCCTCGGGGCTGTTGGTGCACGCGTCCTCGGCCTCTACAGTGGCGCGCCGGAACCGGACCAAGCGATTCGCCATTTGCGTCGCATCGCCCGCGACACGGGTGCCCTCAACAGCGCGGGGCAGCCGGTGTTCTTCGACATCGGTGAGAACGGCGAACGGGTTGGTGAAGGCATCGCGTCCGTCGTCAGCTCGCTCTTCGCGTCTGCCCCCATCGACGTCGTCCGTGCGAGCGTCTCGGATGTGCCTGGCGACGACGTCGACGCGAGCGGCTGGGTCCAAGTCGTCGCTTCGCGCGCCTTGCCGCCCACCGGCGCGACCATCGAAGCCGGCGTGTTTCGCGATGTTCGCGCCGGCGCCGTGGTCATCTTCCGCCTGGAGGTGACCCCCCCCGACGACGCGCCAATCGGCGTGTACCCCATCGAGTTTGTGGCCGTAGACGGGGTCGGCGAAGAGCTCGACCGACGCATCGTCCGCCTGGTGATTCCCGGGCCGGGCGTGAGCTGCGAACCAAGTCCTTAGATCGAATCTTCGACTTCAAAGGACATCGAGTTTTGCGCAGGTGCCCTCCAGAGAAGTTGTCGCCCAGGTAGACGCAACGGACTGCGCGAAGACGACGGTGGGCGCGAGCCGAGGGCATCCCGATGCCAACGACGTCTGCCTTCGCCAGCACCGGCATACCTGCGAACGCAGAAGTGGTGACACTGCAAGAACGCGGACCGCAGCTGCACCGGTCTCAACCACGACTGTTACTGCCCGGAGATCGCGTCGCGCATCTCCAACGCTCACTACTGCCTCGCCGCGCGCCGCGCGATTCAGCTCTGCTGGGGACCCTGGGCCGACGCGAACCACGGAGACGAAGTGCAGAAGGCTCTCGACACGTTGAACACCTGCCAGACGGCAGCAGCGAACGACTGTTTCTAGCTCTACTCTTCGGCGTCGAGAGCGTTGGAAGCGCGAAGCCCTCGCGAGCAATACTCTCAGGAACAGCGCCTTCTGCGAACGATGAGCTGTTCTCAAATCCCGATGGCGTAGAGTTCGCTCAGCGTGAAGAGACAGAGAAACGAGTACACCTTATGAATCGTGGTGCCGGCGTTCAGGTCGAGTGCGCGTGATTCGATCTCCGCCGCCGGATAGTCCCGTCGCTGGGTGAACTGCCGGCCCTTCTTCACGTAGCTATCGATCACCGCTTCAAAACGCGGGGGCACCTCCACGAGGTGCTGTTCGAGGACCGCCATTCGCGTGGAGATGACGTCGACGCGATGCACCGGCTTTCCCGCGAATCGAGCCTCGTCGAGTTCACACGCGACACCAAAGATCTCGCTCCGCGTCTTGATTCGCAGGGCCTCAAAGCGCTGCAGAATAGCGTCGCGGTCTTGGTGTACGTCGTAGTCAGCCACGGCGTCAGCGTATTCGAAGCGCTTGAAGAGGCCAAACTCTCGCCCTCGACATCACCACCACGAAAAAGCCCCCGCAGCAGAGCTACGAGGGCGTTTCCTTGTTCAGGATGGGTGGGTCATCTCGGACTTGAACCGAGAGCCAATGGATTAAGAATCCACTGTGCGCTACCGAGAAAACTCAATTGTTCCAGCCGCTTAGTTCACGTGGTTGACAACTGGCTGCCCAAAGAGCGGGCATCACGCTTAGAGTCGTAGGCCCACGGACAACAAGAACGACGTCTGTTCAAATGAAGAATTCAGACCATGAACGCCGACGACAAAGCGACCCACTCTCGCGCGTAACCCTCCGGTGAGAAAAAGGGCCGTTGGCGAGGGAAAAAACAGTTCGGCTCGTGCTTCTATCCAGATGCGCAGCAGCTCATTCGCGTAGACGGGCACACGTAGCGAGCCGTAGAACCCAAAAGCCGCGTGGAACAACCCAGACAGACCAATGTCGACGCGGATCCCATCGAGGCGCCCAAGACGAAGCCAGAGTCCGCCTCCATACCTTGTTACCAACGAGCCTGAATCCAGCCGCCCTCCATGGGCAACGTTCAACGACGCGCCAACGGCGTAGTTGGTTCGTGAGTATGCGACGTAGGTTGATGCCGATGCACTACGGTCGTCCGCTATCCTACCGTGGAGGTTGGAGCACGCCTCGCATCGAGCGAACGTTCCTCGAAGGCCTACAGCTACTGGAGCCGAGAGTTCGAGATGAACGTCGGCGAACCAGGCGCGCCCAATGGGAGCAAGGCCGCCTCCCACTGCAACCTCCAGTGCGAAGTCAGGGTGCTCCGGGGCAAGAATCTCGCGTACAGCGTCTTGCGCACTCGCTCGTTCACCAATGGACAGGGCCATGAGCGTCAGAGCGAAGCAGGCGAACCTACAAAGGTCGGAACTTCGCAATACTGATGCTTGTGTTTGAGCCGGTGCCATCGATGTCACGTTCAGTCATCTCGACGGCAATACTGCCACTTGGACCGACCGACATCGTAGCACCCCATCGAAAAGACGCATCCCCAACACCGAGTGCACCAGGACCATCGCCGACCAACGTCGCAACGTGCACCGCCTCGATTTCTTGGGAACCAGCAGTTTGCGTCAATCGTCGAACTGATGCGTAGCTCTGGGGGTTTAGGAAGAAGTCTGCTGCTGCCAAGCCGACAAGGAAGACCTGGCCGTCGCATTGCGAGAACAAAATGGAATTTTCTGCTCCGACCCAGCAGTTACCAGGGTGTCCGTTTTCAGGGTTCGCTGTGCAGTCAGGGGTCCATGTGTCAAGGAACTTCCAAGTGGTGTGCTCGTCAATTGCATCTTGGTCAGACAGGTAGAACCATCCGGGCCCCCGCCCACTCCAACGACCAGCAACGAACATCAGGTATCGACCAGATACGAGTTGAACCATGGACACGGAAGCTGCAGCCCATCCGCCACCAGGGGTGGGCTGTTCCAGTTCACCCTGTGCACCGAGGGCAAGTCTTGAAAGCTCGGTGTACGAGAATAAGTTGCCGTCATCAGGCCCATAAAAGATGATCTCACCCGCCTCTCGTTCCATCGGAACGACCACCACATCCCCTATCGAGCCGAGACCGCCTGGATGGGTAGAAGTGCTGTCAACTTCGATGTCTTGAAGGAGGAAGCCCTGACTCCCGTCGAGGAAAGGAGTGCTTCCTGGAACGAATGTGAGTTGTTCAAAAAAGAACAAACGAAGCAAATAACGAGGACACCCACTTCATGACGGGGCCAAAGTGGGTGTCCCCAGAGGCTCTGCTCGTGTTCTAATCAGGGTTGGTGACCGGTTCAGAAAAGCAGGAAGGAAGTTCCACAGGCATCGCAATAGTGGTTGGGCTGTGCGTGCTGCTCGGTGTCGTAGCACTTAATCGTTCACATCAAGCTCCCGCACCATCCCAACCAGTACCTCTTAGCCCTGTCGCATTGGAGCCAGTCATACAGAGCGAGGCACTTCCTTACGAACGACTAGGGGTAATCCGAACTAGCGCACGTGGTTGCAATGTGCGCGCGGACCCCAGCGTAAACGCAGCACGGACCGGGTTCGTCTTCAACGGAGTCGAGTGCCAGCTCTCTAGGCCACAAGCTGGCTGGCGCCGGGCAAATTGCGGTCAGGGCGTGCAGGGATTTCTCTCGAACAGCTGCATCTCCATTCCTAGCAGAACCTCGTCCATGGCCATACAACCCATCCATCGTGCAAGAACGCGACGGCGCGCACCTGCGTGCTGTCGAGTGTGCCGCCGTGGATGTGCATGTGGAAATAGTTGCATCAGCTGTAGCCTGACGTGCCGACAACCGCGTGGCTGCGCCTGTGATGGCTAGAATCTGGGTGAACTGCGCCGACGTGGGGAAGGAGTAACGAGGCCTCTCATGGGCTCCTGGTGCGCCCAATCTCAACCACTTGTCCGACCAATGACAGCTTCGCGAAGGCGCTGCTCGCATGCTCTCAGTCGGACGAGGTGCTTGCTGTACCGCGCGGCGCTCATCGCCGTCGGCCTGTCGGGCGGGATGCCGAAGAGTAGTGGCCCCACGAACACGCTCCTCGCCTTCGCCAGCTGGCTCGCTGCTCGCTCGGCCTCGCTTCCGCGCGCAGACGCGTACTCGACCCCAACACAACGTCGGCACAGTAGACCGTCGTCGTCGTTGTTGTCGACGAAGAGCAGCGCGACGCGAACGTCGCAGTCTGGGCACCTGCCCCAGTACCGGACGCCGCCGTAGTGAGGCTCGGTCACTGTCAGGGGCACCCAAGCCTCCGTGCCGCCTTCAACGTGAATGGCGGCGGCCTCGATGTCCAAGGTGCACAACACTCGCCGGTGGTCTGTTCCTCGTTGCAGCCAGTGATACAAGCGGCGGCGGCCTTGCGCTGCGAACTGTCTCATCAGCCGGCGAACATCGAGGCGGTATAGTTGGGAGTCGAGCGGCATTGGTGCAAAACAACTGGCGGGTGGATGAGGTCAGCGTATGTCCGGCGGCCCGGCGGCGCTGCTTAGACCGATACGTTCTGGTCGGAGTCGTCGTCGTGCCCTGCCGCTGGATCGCGAACGCCTGGAGTGGGGAGCACTCGCTTCACAGTCCTTAGTGCGGTGGCGCTTTGGTCCGGGTCAATGTGCGCATAGCGTCGCGTCATGTCCAAGGACGAGTGGCCTAGGATTTCGGCGATGGTCGCTAGCGAAACCCCCGCACGCCGAAGCCGTGTCGCGAGGTCGTGCCGCAGGTCGTGGAAGTGGAAATCGACGATTTTTGCTCGCTCCGCCGCCCGTCGGAACGCCTTCGACACCCAGGTTCCACATATAGGTCCGCCCCGGCGTGGAAAGAGCAGGGCGTCTGGTGTTGTCGCCCGTGCCAAGAGCATTGCCCAGACCGCGGAGTCAGGCTCGACGGAACGTGATCGGTTCGTCTTCGTCTCATCCACGAAAATCCGGCCCGTGGTGAGAAGGTGCTCTCCTCGCAGCCGGAGAATCTCACCCTTCCGCATTCCGGTGCTATGGGCGACCCGCACGAGGTCCAGCAGGTCGCCGGAAAGCTGTGCGAAGAGTCGGTCATGCTCTTCGGGCTCAAGCCACTTAACTCGTCCCTGAGGCTCTCGGAGCTTCTGCACGTCGCGGAGGCGCTCGCCGAGGTCGGCCGAGAGAAGGTCGTGTCGCCGAGCGTAGCGAATCGCCCGCTTCCAAGTCGCCATCGCACGGTTGATGGACGCAGGGGAGACCCCGGACGCCGCATACGCGGTTCTGAAGTCGTCGACGCACGCTGGCGTCATGTCGGGGAGGGGCAGGTCGGGAATGAACGCTTTCAGCGTCCGCACCCGACTCTCCACGGACTTCGAGGACTTTAGGTCCTGCACTTGGGCGCCGGCGACGTACTCGTCGAGGAGGGTGTGCAGGGCCACGACCTTGCGCTTCTGCACGCCGCAACGGAGTGCCTCGCACTCCTCCAGCAGTAGGGCAGCGCGGCGCTTTGCAGCGGCTGCTGGGAGGCCCTTCGGGAAGGTCCTCTGGACACGCTGCTGAATCCCGGAGGGGTCCCGGAACTTGTAGTCAAAGCGGTACCGGCCGTCCTTTGACTTGCTGAGCCCTGGCAGGCTGAATCGGTTGGGCCGGCCCATCAGAGAGCCTCGAGTGTCTGTGTTGTCTTCATGCTCAGACTGAAAGCCCGAGTTCCGCCAGCTGGGCCAATGGACTCGCTTTTCCTGCCAGGAAGGAGCTGGCATGGACGGCGTCCGCATCTGCCATGCAGCCGTGCGGCTACCAGCCACTCCCAGGCTCTCACAGGCGTGACCGGGGCGTTGCCTTGGACCTGGCGCGGTCCCACCTCCCCGGCGGTCGCTCGTAGGCTCCTGGGCCATGCATTGTGGTCTGCCTACCCACGCGACGGCGTACCCACTCAAGCGGGAATCGGTAGTCCTGTGACGTAGGCTAGCGTCGGCAACAGGAGCGAAGCCCAGAAACCGTTTGGCGAGGCCAGCCAGTCTCCGAGCGGCGCCATCATGTTGGGAAGCTGCTCCAGTCGGTCATGGAGTTCGCTGTGAACATACCGGGCGAACTTGATGGCCCGCGTCGCGCCGCGCCGCGAGGCCAGCGCGCAATCGATGAACGCGTCCTCCACAAGGTATTTTCGCTTCCGACCTCGCTTCCGACTGCGCTGTTCGCGGCGTTTCTGGTACTGCTTCAGGGAGGGCCTACGACGTTCGGTGCCCATCTCCCAAACGGCGCGTAGGAGACACTGTTCACGAGGGGTCCATGTGTTCGCGGCGCGCCCGAGCGAGAGAAGCTGAAGCTCGTTGAAGTCCTCCCTGACGAGAGGGCCGAGTGTCACCAGGCAGTCAGTCGGCTGCTTGAGCGGGAGTCGGTATTCACAGCGAAGGACATCACGCCAGTCATCGTAGCTGGGTGGAAGCGCCCGGTTTTTCCGCGACCGCTCTAGCCGCTTGTCGTAGACGACAAAGTGGGTCCCGTCGGGGCTTCCATGCCGCCGGTAGTCTGGCTTTCCGTCGTCGTGTCGGAAGACATCGGTGCGCACGAACCGCTTCTTGTTGAGGACGAACGAGAGGACCTGAGAGAAGGCGACATCGAAATCGACCGCGATGTCGCACTCTGCGATTTGGCGCGATGCCGATGAGTACTGGTCGACAATCCATCGAGCGATCCCGACGTAGTCCGGGAAGCAGCCGCCGTGGAGGATGATCCGGCGTTCACCAACGTTGGGTTTCAAAGGGCCATCGCAGATCTTAGCCAGGGCCGTGCCACGCTCGGTCTGAAGGACCTGGTAGACCGTGCGGTACGGAAGGTTCCGCCGTCGCATCGGAAAGTCGTTCTGCTCTGCCGCCTGAAACCACAAGCCGGTGTCCGCCCAAGGGACTGATTGACCGGGGACAAGCTCTCGCCACTCGGCAGGGAGCGGAATGGCTCCGTCGCTGACCACCGCTAGCCCGTCCACCTTCGCTATACTCCGTGTGGCTACAGCAACCTCGGTGGGGAGAGATGAGTTGTACATAAGGGGGGGTGGTACCACCCCGTGAACCCGGTCCAGCGGCAGGGGTCGGTCGCCCTTCAAGCCGTGGTGGAGCGCTGTACGTGAAACACCAATAATCCTCGCTGCTTCCACGATGGGGGTACCGCTCTCGAGTATCAAGTCGGCAGATTTGACCCTCCAGAGCGCTCAAGTGTGTGACGCCCGTTCGATCAGCCGGTGTGACCCGTGTTTCCATCGCTGCGGTGACGGCTGCCTCAATACGGTCAAGGGTCTTGCCGGCGAAGGTGTTGTCGGGCCTCTTCACGAAACGATGCAGGGTCGAGACCGCCACGTGGCCGCGGGCCAGCCTCCAGTATGACCATCCATGCTCGGAGAGCATACGGGCTACGAGCACTCGCATCTCCCCCACGGCGTGGTCTGTCCAGTGCGTCGAGCCGGTCACGATGACGTTCCCATCCCCCTCGTCAGCCTCGGCACCGGTCGTCACCTTATGAGGCTCACTCACAGGGAGTCGCCCATCTGGAGGGACGCAGCCCTCGCGCGGCGACTTCATGATCGGCCCTCCAAGAAGAGAAGGAGGG
>JBGCFM010000244.1:0-16254 GCA_045106895.1 Polyangiales bacterium
ACGACGCTTAACTGGGTGGTGGGACTAAGTTTACGGGGGCGCGTCTCCAGACAAAGACTTTGGGTCTTTGCCAGGAGACGCGGGGGTCAAACTTACGTGGCTTACGCTTCGCTGGGTCTCTGGGTTCTGCTCGGGTTTCGCTCTCTCGAAGTTCGCTCTAAGCCCGTCCGGTTCGGGGTGGGCCCGAGTGGGCCCAAGGCCATTCGACTGGCTTGTGTCGCCGTCCCTTGCGGCGACACAAGGTCTCTCCCGTCCCGGCATACCTCCATCGCGCAATAGAGAAGTGAGCAGCTCCGACATGCATGGTGAACTTGCGACTCAAAGGATGAGAATGAGGCGTCGGCGCTCCTCCTTTCGGGGAGAGACGGCCTCGAAGCCTTGGGCCCACGCGGGCCCACCCCGAACCTGCGTACGTTTCAAACAGCACGAGCATATCGGGATGGTGGGACTGGCTTTGCGGGGGCGCGTCTCCCGACAAAGACTTTGGGTCTTTGCCGGGAGACGCGGGACGGGACTTACGTGGCCCACGTGGCAAGAGCGCACGTGTTGTAGCTACGAAAAGCGTAAGCGCGATGTGCCACGCCGCAGCCGGCGATCGACGTAGGTCCTAAGACCTATCGGAGACCGCCAACTCACCCTCGTCATGGTGGCTTCGACGGACCCGAAAGGTGTGGGGACGGCTCAGGGGGTGGGGCCGACTGAGCCACACGAGTCAACTTTGTTGGCTCGTCCTGTCGAGCCGTCAGAGACGGCGAGACAGGCAGCTGGCGCCCGGGGCCCCACCCCCTGGGCCGTCCACGCGCCTGCCGTTCAGATGGATATGAAACCCGCCCGGACAAGAAGGGGGTCAGGAACGACGTCCGGCCAGCATGGAGTGCTCCGCGTAGTTCTCGGAGGCGATGGGCCCAAGCATGGCGTCTGGGATGCCGAAGGCATCGACATAGGCCACCGCGTCCCGGCCCACGCGCGCACACAGCGCCGCTTTTAGCTTACGAATCGCGCGTGCTTTTCGCGGCGCGATGTACTCGGTCTCAACGAACCATGAGAGGTCGCGGTGAAGCTCACTGACGGCGTAGAGCGCGCGCATGGATTCCATGGCGACCTTCTCCTTCCCTTCGCAGCCGGCGATTCCTTTCGCGAAGCACTCGTGAATGTGCTCGATGGTGTGCGCCTCGGCGAGAGCGATGAGGTGAAGCTGAATCTCGCCAAAGGCCACGAAGCTGTCGACGCCTTTGTCCGTGCGCTTTTTTAGACGGCGCGCCGCTGAGACGAGGAGCTGGTGCGTGCGGTAGCGGAACGCCTCTCGGTGAAACTCCACGTCGAGCAAGTGGTCCTCACTGGTTCGCCGTGTCTCAACGGGGTTCGACTCGAAGAGCGCGCGCTTCGCCACTTCGCCGACGGTATCCAGGAGAGTCCCCACAAAGTTGTCGGAGAGCTGCTTCGCAAAGCCAGTCAGGAGGCCCTTCGCGACGAGCTGCAGGAGGACCGTATTGTCTCCTTCGAAGGTCGCGAAGACGTCTACATCACAGCGCATCTGTGCGATGCGGTTGAGGGTAAGAAAGCCCATGCCGCCACAGCGTTCGCGTGCCGCCTGCGCGCTGTTGATGGCGTGCCACGTTGCGATCGCTTTGACTCCCGCCGCGAGGGCCTCGAGCTCTCGTGAATCGGGCTCTTCGTGCGATGCATCTTCGCGGGCCCGGCTCACCTCCGCCGTATGTTCTGCGAAGCGTCGCTGGAGATCCACCACCGCAAAATGGAGCGCGTAGGTCGACGCGACGTGGGGCAGAAGCGCTTCACGATGAGCGGGGTAGCCGAGAAGCGTCTGCTCTTCCTGTCCTTCGGGCCCAAACTGTCGTCGAAGCGCGCCGTAACGAACCGCGGTGCTGAGCACGACCTTCGCCGATGTCACCGAAGCAGATGCGACGCTCACACGTCCGCCGACCAAGGTCCCAAGCATGGTGAAGAAGCGACGAGCGGGGCTGGCGATGGGGCTGCTGTAAACACCTTCCGCGTCCACGCTGCCATATCGACCGAGAACGTTCTCGCGCGGGACACGCACGTGGTCGAACCAGAGCCGCCCGTTGTCGACCCCGTTGAGACCCATCTTGTGGCCACAGTCTTCAATAGACACTCCGGGAAGAAGGCCGCCTTCGTCGTCACGAACGGGGACATAGAACGCGTGGACCCCGTGGACTCCGTCGCACTCCAGCTGCGCGAAGACGACCATGCTCTGACCGTGAACGGCGGCGTTTCCAATCCACTCTTTTCGCGCGCTCACGCTTGGGGTGTGCAGCACGAACGCATCTTGTTCTTTGTCGAAGCGCGCGACGGTCTCGAGGTCCCGGACGTTTGAACCGTGTCCAAGCTCCGTCATGGCAAAGCCGCCAAGGAGCGCGCCGCTGCCTACGTCCTCGAGAAGTCGAGCGTGGTGCTCGTTTGTACCCAGGTTCAAGATCGCGCCGCCAAAGAGGCCAAACTGCACGCCAGTTTTCACAACCAAGCTGAGGTCATGCATCGCGAGGGCCTCGAAGTACTTTACGAATCCATCCACGCGTCCGCCGCCGCCGCATTCCTGCGGGAAGCTGAGCGCGCCAATGTCATCGGCGCAGAGAACTTTGACCCACTCGAGCACCTTCTCGCGGTAGGCCTCCTTGTCCAGGTCGACGACGAGGCTCATTGAGTCGCGTTGAACCAACTCCCGTACGTGGGCCCACTCAGAGGCGTACTCGCCGTCGAGAAGCGTTGTGAGTTTCTCCGGCGAAAAGGGAGGCGCGGGGTGGTCGAAGGTCTGCTTGACGGGCGGCCGCTGGGTAAAGAACCGCCGCACCGCTTCTTGTCCCTTGATGCCGAGGGCGTGCTCGAGTTCTTCAAGCGCACGACGCTCTGCGTCGTCTTCGTCGGCGATGGCGAAACCTAGATCGACGAGACCTGAACGCATCCGCGCGTCACGTCGACTGACCTGCGACTCAATATAGTGGTGGAGCCGCATCAGCTCCGTGGAAGAGGGCGGAGAGTCGACCCAGAGCATCAGCTCTTTTTGTGCATCCTGGGAAAGGCTCGACCCCTTGAGCGCATCACGAACGAGGGCACGTTCAGCCTCATCGAATACGCCATCGGCCCACCCCACGTAGAGGAGCGGCGCGAAGGGAAGGAGTTGCGGATGAGCGACGAGACGAGCTGTATTGGGTTCCACGCCGCAACGTTAGCAAGGTGCGGCCCCTGTAGGAACAGGCTAGAACGCGTCGAGAATAACCTGCACGGCGAGGCCGATGGTCGCGAGAAGGCCCACGCTAAAACTCAGCGTGCGCCACGGCTGCTTGCGCATGACGAACGTCAGCCCGTGAACGTAGCGCGCGCCGAGGAAGGTCCACGCGTAAATGGACGCGCTCTGCACCCAGTCGCCCTGGCTCCCTAGGTCTGCGAGCGATGTCATGTGGGCGAGCATGTAGGTGAGGAGCACGAGAACGAACAGCGGCTCGTTCTCCAGGCTGTTTCGAATGAGATGCTGCGCGTGCACGACGGAAGGGGCGTCGCCGGCTTCAGAACCAGGAAGCAGCGCATCTTCTGGGTAGGAGAAACGCTTCGAGCGCAGGCGTCCCGTGAGCTGCACCCCGATAGTGAGCAGCTGCTTCAATACAATAGAAAGAACAACCGTCGCGAAGACTTGAAGAGCACTCATGAGCGCACTCTACGGTCCTGAGGCTTCGATCAGAAGGTGAGTTTCTGAAAATTCACTTCGCACTTTTGGGAACACGCCGCTTCAAACGCGCTGCGCGCACCAGCAAAGCGCAGCACGGGCGGTCGCGCCGGGCCGCTACGTACTCGCTGCGCTCGTGTTAGGTTCCCGCAATGCTCGCCACGCGAATCGTTCAGAAGGCACGCGCCGCTCTCACTCAACCGGACGGGGGCCTGCCGTTCCTGGGTCACGCCCTTTCTTTTCGAAAGGACGCGCTCCGCTTGATCACAGAGCGCGCCGGCAGCGTCCCTATGGGTTCCATGCGCCTCATGGGACGGACGATTAACCTCGTCGGCTCCCCCAAAGTAGCCGAGTACGTCATGCGCAGCGGCGCGAAGAACTTCAGCCGACAAACGCCGGTCTACCGGCTCCTCGGCCTCTTCCTCGGCCAGGGAACCCTTGTCACCGAAGGCGAGACGTGGCGTAAGCACCGCCGGGTCATTCAGCCCGCCTTCCACAAGCGGCGCCTCGAAGCGCTCACCGGAGAGATCGTCGATGTCATCGACGCTCACCTAAAAACCTGGACGGGCGAGTTGGACGCGCGGGACGCGATGATGCATCTGACCCTTGAGCTCGCTAGCTCCATCTTGGTCGGCGCTCGGACCAAACGCGATGCGCAGCGTCTTGGCGAGGCCGTGGACACGAGTCAGGCCTTCGTGCAGTCACGCTTGCCGTTTCCTTGGCTCGCAGGCTTCTCCGCCCTCAACCGGCGAATGATGGACCCGGCGCGCAAGACCCTCGATGAGATCGCGTTTCGCCTGATCCGGCAGCGACGCGAAGAGCTCAAGCGTGAGCCCGATGTCATTCACAACGACGCCCTCGGGATGCTCATCGAAGCGCGCTACGAAGACGGCTCTCCCCTCCCCGACCAACAGATCCGTGACGAGATGATGACGCTCCTCGTCGCGGGTCACGAGACCACCTCCAACGCGATCTCATGGACGCTCTGGTACCTCGCAAACCACCCCGCTGTTCGCCGCGAGATGGAGGCGGAGATCGACCACGTACTCGGCGAGCGCTTGCCTACCTACGCAGATGTCAGCGCGCTCCCTTTCACCCGCGCCGTCCTCGATGAGTCGCTGCGTCTTCGGCCGCCAGCGTGGTTGACGGGGCGAGTCTGCACGAAGTCTCACGACTTCGACGGGATTCACTTTGAGGAAGGTCAGCTTGTGCTCATCAGCCCGTGGGTTGTCCATCATCGCGGCGACGTGTACGAAAACCCCGAAGCCTTTGACCCCTCGCGCTGGGCAAAAATCCGAAGCGAGCTGCCCCCGATGGCGTTCTTCCCTTTCGGCGGTGGCGCGCGAAAGTGCGTCGGCGAAGCCTTCGCTTACCTCGAGGCGATTCTCACCTTGGCCATGATCAGCCAACGCATGCGCCTTGAACTCATGTCTGGCAGCGTCGTCCCGCTTCCGCAGATCACCCTTGGTTTTGCCGAAGGCCTTCAAATGAAGGTCGTGCCGCGAGTGCCCGAAATGATGAGAGAATCCAGAGTGACGACCTAGGCGCGGCACTTGGCGGATAGAAGCGTGTCCACCCTTGTTGGACTTCTCCGCGCAATGGGACTAGCTAGCGCCATGCGTATCTTACTCCCCGTGCTCCTCTCCATCGCTCTGGTCGCTTGCGGCGACGACGACGAGCTCCCCGGCAACGACGCCGGACCCACTCCGGATGCCTCCGTGGACGGCGGACCGACGCCAGACTCCGGCCCTGGACCTGACGCCGGCCCCGGACCTGACGCCGGACCCGGACCTGACGCCGGACCCGGACCTGACGCCGGCCCCGGACCTGACGCCGGCCCCGGGCCTGACGGAGGACCCGACGCGGGACCGATGTCGACTGCCACACAGGACTTCATCGACGCCCTCACGGCCACCGAAGAAGTTTTCTGCGCATGTGACATGGGCGGCTACGCAAGCTCCGAGTTGTGCGTGGGCGTGAGCGCCATCGACGCCGCCTACGACACCTGTTACCGCGGCGCCGTTGAGGAAGCGATCGGCGATGCCGAAATCCTCGAGTTCGTCGAGTGTTTCGCAACCGCTCAAGGGGAGCTGGCTACGTGCCTGACAGCCGCCGGATGCGAAGACGAGCCAGCGAACGAGGCGTGCGACGACGCTTTCATCGAGACCTTTACCACCTGCACCGAGCTCGACTTCTTCGACACTCTGGAAGTCATCTCCGACGCTGCGATCGCGTGCGCAACAACTGACGCGATGACCTGCCCCGACGGTGAAGCCTCGAGCGCGACCGGCATGGCCGTCTTCACCGGAAACACCGTTGGCGGCGCGAACAACTACGACGACGGTGGTGACTGCAGCTACTCGACGCCCGAGCGCACCCATGTGTGGACGGCGCCGTCCGCGGGAACCTTCACCATCGACACCGCAGGCTCTGGCTACGACACAAACCTCGCGCTCTTCGCCGACTGCGAAGCACCGGAGGCCATCGACTGCAACGACGATGGGGTTGAGGACACGCTCTACTCGTCCATCACGCGAACCTTCGAGGCCGACGAGAGCGTTCTCGTCGTCGTTGAGGGCTACGATGGTACCGCCGGCGCCTACGTCATCAACGTGACCGAAGAGGTCGTCGACCCTAAGTGAGTCGATAGATCAAAAGTGACCTTTGCGTAGACGAGGCGGCCCTTCTGGGGTCGCCTTTTTCTTTTGACCGGCCGCTCAAGGGTAGTCGCGACTCGCCCGGTCGTGAGGCGCCAGAAAGTCGAGCGCGGGGCCGCGAGGGATAATGCCCCGCGGGTTGATTCCAGGACTGCGCCCGTAGTAGCCAGACTTGTACACCTCGATGTGCACAGTCTCCCCGATCCCCTCGGTCTGATAGAGGTCGCGCACGTATTCGGACATCGCGGGGTAGTCGACGATGCGCCGAAGGTTGCACTTGAAGTGCCCATGGTAGACGGCGTCAAAACGCGCGAGTGTCGTGAAGAGCCGGACGTCCGCGAGGGTGAGCTGGTTTCCTACGAGGTAGCGGTGGGACTGGAGGCGCGCTTCCACCGCATCAAGTGCCTCGAAGAGAGGAAAGAACGCGTCGTCGTAGGCCTCTTGTGTACGCGCGAACCCGCACTTGTAGACCCCGTTGTTGATCTTTGCGTAGACCCACTCGTTGACCTCTTCGATCTCGTCGCGATGCTCCGCTGGGTAGAGGTCGACGGCCGTCGCGCCGATACCGTCAAAGGCGTCGTTGAACATACGGATGATCTCCGCGGACTCGTTGCTCACGATGGTCTTCGTCTGCCTGTCCCAAAGCACCGGAACCGTCGCGCTCCCGGAGTACTCGCCTTCGGCGGCGGCGTAGTAGTGGTGGAGAGGCAGTTTTCCCTCGGCGGGCTGAAACTCGTCGATGCCGTTCTTGAACCACCAGCCGTCTTCGTCGCGGCGCACCTCCGCCACGGACATGGAGACGAGGTCCTGCAGGCCCTTCAGGTTCCGGACGATGATGGCGCGGTGGGCCCATGGGCAGTTGTGCGCGACAAGAAGGTGGTATCGCTCCGCCGCTGGCGTAAACGCCGTGCTCCCATCGCTACGCACCCAGTCGCGAAAACTCGTGATGCCGCGCTGAAAAGCGCCTCCCGGCGTGGTCCGAGTCTTCTCTTGGGATGCGACCCAAACTCCGTTGATGAGCTTTCCCATGCGGCAGACCTAGTGAGCACAAAGCCAGCGTCAACCGTGGGCGTGTGAGAGTACCCTGAGCTGCATGAGCGACCCGAGCGTGAGCTGCGAGATATCCGCTTCTTTGAACCTTTGCGGCGGAGCGTTCGACTTTGAGCATTGCTCGAAAGCGATCGGTGTGGCTGCCACGAGTACTTGGACCCGAAAGATAGAGCACGACGCGATCCCCGAGGCATCCTGGTCCATCGGTTTCGACAAGCGCCCCTACGATTGCGTCGACGTCGCGGTGTCCGCCGTACTTGAACAAGTGGAGGGACTCGAAGAGCGCGTGCGTGCCTACGCGAAAGCTCAGGCTCTCGAAGTCTCGCTTTCTTGCGATGTCTTCATTTACAAGCAGCGACCGCTTTATTCGCTGAGTCCAGCGACGATGAAGCGTCTGTCGGAGCTCCACGCAGAGTTCCGTCTCGACATTTTCGACTACTCCCCCTGTGATTGCGAGGCGACGGAGTAGAGCCACGCGCCGGCCGCGAGCCACTCATGTCGAAGACGTCACGACGGCGGGAGCCGACGCGCAAGAGGCGCGAGGCCGCGGCACTCCGAAGAACTATAGACTCACGCCGAAGCGCTCGATGGACTGCGTCCTTGCAACACGCACGGCGATAGGGTTGAGCCCCGTCGCACTTCCAAAGAACACGAAAATTCCGTCCTCGTCTGTGGCACTCACCGCCGCATCTCCGAAACCATCGTCGTTGAGGTCAAAGCCGTAAGACACGGCAGAGCCTCGCCGGTTGCATTCGTTGATACAAGGAAGGTTGAGCTCGACACGTGGGCCCAGGCCCGTGCTGCTTCCCAGGCTGAGGGCAGCGATACCCGGCGAGTCTGGGCTCGATTGGACGTCGCCCATCACCGCGTCCGACGCACCGTCGCCGCTAATGTCTGCCAAGCCCAGGGCTTGATAGTCGAAAGCGAACGCCCCGCCGGCGGCGCCCGGAATCAGCACAGAGGGCTCGACTCCACCAGCATTTCCCGCGACAAACGTCGAACCCGCGCCAGTGGCGCTGATGAAATCCGCAAAGCCGTCTTCGTTGACGTCGCCGACGAAGAAGTAAGGCCTGCTCGTCAGCGGGGCGGATGTTGTTGCGACAAGCATCGAGCTGCGGCCCGCATAGTAGGAGTTGCCCGTGAGGATGTCGGCGCGCCCATCTTCGTTGACATCGGCGCAGGTCGAGAGGCGCCCCGGGATCTGCACAACCAGCACGGGAATGATCCCATCGGCGCCACCGGCGTATACGAAGGTTCCGCCGGTGGCTTCGACGGCAAGATCCGCGAAGCCATCGGCGTCAAAGTCCGCAATGCACAAAGAACGGCCAAAGAAGTCGTTGAGTCCACTCGACGGAGGCGCCTCGATGGGCGTTTGCTGAACGAGTCCGCCAGCGCTGCCCAAGTAGGGGACCACCGTTCCAAAACCGCGATCGGACTCCGCCCCGATGACAGCGTCCGCGAACCCGTCGCCGTTGATATCTCCCACGTATGACGACACGCCAAAACTACTCGTTCGATCGGGAAGCGGTGTTGTGAGCTCTTGGACCGCCGAGAAGGCCCCGGCTGCATACTCGAAGACAGTGGCGTGTCCGAAGTACCCGACGATGAGCTCGTCGACGCCGTCTCCATCGAAGTCCGAGGGGCCGCCGCGATCAAAATACCGATAGTCGCTCCACTCGCCGCACTCATCGTTGACGCGACACGCGCGGATTCGCCACCGGTAGCGGCTGCTTGCCGGAAAAGTGAGGTCACCGGAGAGAGAAAGGTTGAACTCTGGTTCAGGGACATTTCCGCCGAAGATCTCCCGAGGACAAAGCTCGTCCATGGCGGCGGGACATGCATTGACGGTTTCGACGGCGTAGTAGTCGGCGCCCGCCACCGGAGCCCAGCGAAGCGTGACGCTCTCCGCGGGCCCTGTGACCGCGCCGCTTTGAGGCCACAAGAGCGTAGCAACCTCCAACGGTTCTGGGCCGGCGTCGAAGACATCGGCGGGTCCAGCGTCCGTCATCGGCATCGCATCGAAGGAAGCGTCCACCGGCGAGGGAAGCGCAAGGCAGCCAGCCTCCGGCGAGCAGTAGAAACCGATATCACACGCCCCCACAGTCGGCGCGTATAGGCAGAGCGTGTCAATACAGCGACGCGTCGAGCAGGCGTCGAGAATGGGGCAGTCGTTGTCGACGATACACTCCGGTTCGGGACAGGATGGCTCCGTGCCGTCGATGCATTCGGGTTCCGTGCAGCGACCGCCGAAGCAAGCCGTCGCGGCCGCCGCTCCGGCTCCTGGGCACATGACTCCGGCGCAGTCGCGCGCGAGCGTCAACGTCAGGCCGCGGTCTTCGCGGTGATCCACCAGAGCGCTTCTTTCGGCGACGACGGCGCCGAACTCATCGACGAGCGCCACGCTCACGGTCCGAGCGCCGTTCGCTTCGAGGCCCTCAAAGTCCACCGCCCGTTGACCGCTCAAGTAATCGCCGGCGGCGCCGACGGTGCTCATATTGGCTTCGCCCACGAGGGTGACGCGAACCGCAGCGAACTCGGGACCGGGAACGAAGTCGGTTTTGACGTCGACGGAGAGTGCGAGGCCCTCGGTGCAGCCCGCCAGCGCAAGGAGCGCGAAAATGCTTCGTCGGACCCAGTGCATGAGCCCATCGTACCCCAAGAATGCGTGAGAGCGTAATCCTGGGCATTGGACGCCCTCATAAGAAAGGGGCCTCCGGATATCCGAAAGCCCCAGTCATCGCCGCTCGGTCTTCTCAGAAGAAGGAGATGAGCACTTGGCCATTGCCGGTGCCGACGCCGGCGCTGTTGGCTTGGTCGCGCCCTGCATTGTAAGAGCCGCCGCCGCCGCCCGCCGCGTATTCACTCGGGGTCACTTCCGCGCCGCCTCCGCCGCCGGAGTAGCCGCCACCGCCGCCGCCGCCGACAGCGCCGCAGCGAGCGTTGCCGCCTCCGCCGCCGCCAAACCCACCGGGTGCCGCGTTCGATCCGGAGCCGCCGCCGGAACCGCCGGCTCCGCCCTCCAGGGGTCGTGTGCCACCGACGGAGTCCGTCGTGCAACTATGGTCAGTGCCGTCATTGCCGTTGAAGAGCCACCCTGCGCCGCCTGCCGCGTAATTGGTGGCGTCCGATGGAGCTGTGCCGCCTCTTCCGCCGAATCCGCCGCCGGTGGCGCCGCTTCGGCCCGGCGTGCCGTCTTCACCAATGGAAGCGTTCACGCCGTCCATATTCGCCCGCGGCGTGACGTCGGAGTAACCCGCGCCGCCTCCGCCGCCGGCCGCAATGAAGAGAGAATCGTCGGAATCCCAGACGAAGGAAGCGCCGCCGCCGCCGCCGACAAAAGTCCCGGTGGAGCCCTGTTGAGCGACGAGGACGTTGATCTCCTGTCCAGGCGTCACGTCGAAAACGCCTCGCATGCTGGCGCCAAGCCCGGGCGAGCCGTCGGCGCCTCGCGTGTTGTCGCCGCCGGCCGCGCCGATAGCCGTGATGATAACTCCGTTGATGCCCGCGGGAACCGTGAAGCCTTCAATGGCGCCGGTGTAATCGAAGGTGAGGCTCACAGCG
Source organism: Polyangiales bacterium (assembly GCA_045106895.1). Taxonomy (GTDB): domain Bacteria; phylum Myxococcota_A; class Polyangia; order Polyangiales; family Houyiibacteriaceae; genus JBCCRV01. The sequence goes on from JBGCFM010000244.1 coordinate 10,966, forward strand.
ACGCAGTTACGGTCTTCGCTACTCGAGGGAGTGTTGCTCGCGCTCTCCCCGGGTGCACATGTGGACCAAGGGGTACAGCTCGCTTCGTTTTCCGTCGCCGTAAAGGTACCTCTTCCGCAGCCTGCGCAAGTTCGGTCGCTTGTGCTCGTGCCTGCGGTGTCCACGGAGGTGCCGGCTTCGCAGTCCGTGAAGGCCGTGCACGAAGGCGCGTTCACCGTCGTGCTGTAACCGTCTGCGCAAACAGCGCAGCTCTGGTCGGTGGTGCTGGTACCGGCAACGGAGATGAACGAACCCGCGGCACATGCCGTGTAAGGCGTGCAGCTCGCTGCGTTCGCCTCTGTGCTGAAGGTTCCAGCCATGCACATCATGCAGACACGGTCCATCGTCGCGCTTCCGTCGTCGGCGAACTCGCCTGCAACACACTCCGTGAAGGGGACACACGCTGCCGCGTTCGGCTCCGCGCTAAAGCTGCCGTCGGCGCACATATCACACGCGCGATCGGTGGTGGCGTCGCCTTCCGCCGTAACGAAACTGCCCGCTGCACAGATGGTTCGGTCGACACACGCCGTCGACGAGTCCGCATCGTGGTCCCACGTGCCACCTTCGCAGGCGACGCGAGGCATGTCGGCGCCTGCGCAGTATTCACCGGCTTCGCAAGCCTCGCAGGTTGGGGGCGTCGTCGAGGTCCCAGGCTCCGTCTGAACCGTGCCCGCCGCGCACTCTTCGATCTCGACGCACATCGACTGGTTTTCGCCGGAAGTGGTCGTTCCCGGCTCGCACTCAGTGCAAGCACGGTCCGTCGTAGCGCTTGGCTCCGTCATCACCAGGCTGCCGACGGCGCACGTCGTCCATTCGGTGCACTCGGTGGCGTTCGCGTCCGCGCTGAAGGTTCCGCTCTCGCACCCTTCGCAGGTCTGGTCGCTGGTGTCGCTGCCCGCAATAGAGACGAACTCCCCGGCGGCGCATTCGGTCCACGCAACACACGGCGTCGCTGCATCGTCGTCGTCGTCGTAGGTTCCTTCGGCGCACATGCTTGGCCCTGCGTCGCCGGGTCCGCTGTCGCCAGGTCCGCCGTCAGTCATGCCCGCGTCGCCGAGTGACGCGTCGCTGTCATCGAAAGGGTCGTCACCACACGCCAAAAGCGTGACGGTCAACAACACCAACAACATTCTGAAACCGATGACCCTGCGTCCCGATTTTCTCTTCATTGAGCTCCCCCTGTGCAGTGAATTCGGGCCCAAGGCCCCTGCGGTATAATTACACAAGCACTGCGCGTTGCGCACCCCTTCTTGGGGAGTTTTGTCGGCGCCGCGACGAACGGAGTCTCACCGACGCGAAAGCGAAGGAAATGCGGATGTGATGAGCTCAGGGCTATCCGCGCGCCACACGCCAAGCGTCGCCGTCGGCGTTTCACTCGCCCATCGTCCCGTCGCCACAGCGATGCGATACGGTCCCCAGTTCACCGGGGTTGTCCATTTAGGGCGGGTCAGCGCGCCGTAGTGCATGGCCGCAACCATCGCCGTCGGCTCTCCTTCCTCCTCGGGAAGCGCGACCCAGGTGCCGCCCTCCTCGCGGTGAAACGAAGAACTCAGTGGGAGCCGAAACGCGCCGCGCTGCTGCTCCGGCTCCCCAGCGGGATGAAGCCGTTCATACAAGAGCGGCCGCAGCGCCACGAGCCCCGGGGACATCGTCCTGGCCATGGAGTCGTTCTCGCGCGCCGCCCGCTCGCTCGGCGTCAGCTGGTCGTAGCCGTCGTATTGCCCAGGCCGATCGAAGGGTGCGCCATCCGCAGGCCAGTCCAGTTCACGCCGCGCGCCTTCTTCAAACACAGTAATGGTGGTTCCCGTCACCACCATGCGCGACGGCGTGAGACCTTGAGCCATGTAGACGTCACATGGACGTTCGCTCTGGATGCTGTGCAGCGCTCTCGGCTCGAAGCTCGGCCCTTCGGAAGGAAGACGAAGCAACTCACAGGCTTCGGAGTACTGGTGCAGTATCGCGCCCTCCGCGCTCATGAACATCTGTCGGTCGGGTTCGTTGGAACGGAAGACGAAGTTCAGAGGCTGCCAGTCTTCCGGCGCAGCCCCAGCTTCTGCGTGGAGCACCGTCCCCTCCCGCTCTCGGGGCTCGTCACTCACGACGGCATAGACATGGCTTCCGCTTGCGACGACGCTACGGCAGGCCGCGACCCACTCCGGAAGTACGCCGAGGGACTCGACGCCTGCGCGTGTAAGCTGAAAGAGCCCGATGGTCTGTGCGTCGGGCGCACTCGGGCCTGCAAAGACGACGCGATGCCCATCCCCTTTCGCCGTCACCTCCGGCGCCCCCATGCTGCCCACGCCAAAAGGCGCAGGCCCCGGCAGCTCCACATGCCGCCACGCGTCTTCTTCCCAGATGAACGCGTGAGAGTCGTCGAGGACGGCGATGGAATCATCCAAACGCATCACGGCGGTGGGACGCCATCCGCTCAAGTCCGGGTGGTCTCGGCGAATTCCCGAGAGCGCCTCAAGCGCGGATCGTTGCGTGGCCCCTTCTTCCACGGCCGGCTCCGCCGGGAGCTGCACTTCGGACACACTCGCGGTCTGCTGGCTGCCGCCGCACCCAAGCGCCATAAGGGTGAGCGCCCACAGAGTGAGCGCCGGCGAAGTAAGCGTCGTCCAGGTTCGTTGCATTGTGTGCGACGATAGCCGATAGCTGCGTCCATGGAGACTCCTCTCATCACCAACGACGCTGTCGTCCTCGGGATCCTCCTCGGTATCCTCGCGCTGATCTTCAAGACCAGCAGCAGCGAGCATCCGGCGCTCAAACGCTTTTACCGCTACTTCCCGGCGCTCCTGCTCTGCTACTTCGTGCCGGGGCTCCTCGGTACTCTCGGCGTCATCCCCCAGGATGGCTCCAAGCTCTACTTCGTGGCCTCGCGTTACCTCTTGCCCGCGAGCCTGGTCCTGCTGACCTTGTCCCTGGACCTCGGCGCCGTCCGGCGCCTCGGTGGCAAGCTCGTCCTGCTCTTCGCGACGGGCACCGTCGGCGTCATGATCGGCGGCCCTATCGCGCTCCTCGTCGTCGGCGCCATCTCCCCGGAAACTGTGGGCGGCGAAGGTCCCGACGCCGTGTGGCGCGGGATGACCACCGTCGCCGGCAGCTGGATCGGCGGCGGCGCCAACCAAACCGCCATGAAAGAAGTCTTCGATGTGGGCGATGATGTCTTCTCGAGCTGGATCGCCGTCGACGTCATCGTCGCCAACGTCTGGATGGCGCTGCTCCTCTACGGGGCCGGCATCGCGAAACGCATCGACGCGTGGACCGGCGCCGACACCTCCGCCATCGAGCGACTCAAAAGCAAAGTCGAGGAGTACCGGAAACAGCACGCGCGCATTCCCACCACCACAGACCTCTTCGCCATGCTCGGCGTCGGCTTCGGCTGTACCGCCTTCGCCCACTTTGGCGCCGACTTCCTTGGCCCCTTCTTTGAGAACAACTTGCCCGAGCTCGAACGCTTCAGCCTCACGAGCAAGTTCTTTTGGCTCATCGTCATCGCAACGGGGCTTGGCGTCGCAGCTTCCTTCAGCCGCTTCCGAAGCCTGGAAGCCGCCGGCGCCTCCCGCGTCGGCACCGTCTTCCTCTACATCCTCGTCGCCACCATCGGCATGAAGATGAACTTGCTCTCCATCTTTGAGCGCCCGGGCATCTTCCTCGTCGGCCTCATCTGGATCGCTATTCACGCGCTGCTAATGCTCACCGTTGGCTACTTCGCCAAAGCGCCCTTCTTCTTCGTCGCCGTCGGCAGCCAGGCCAACATTGGCGGGGCCGCATCCGCGCCCGTTGTCGCGTCCGCGTTTCACCCTGTCCTCGCGCCCGTCGGCGTCATCATGGCGGTGCTTGGCTACGCCGTTGGGACCTACGCTGCGTGGATCTGCGGGCTCGTCATGCAGGCCATCGGCAGCTGAGTTTCTCCACCAAGGGGCGTTCACGCGCTACAAATTCTAGCACCTAAAGTTGCAGTCGTCGGTTACGAAGCGCCGAAAAGCAGCCTTACAAGGCTCAATCACGATTCAAATATGACACAGAAGGCTCCCCAGGCTTTCCCTTCAATCGCGAAACACAAGGGGACTTGAGCCTGAACCTGAACCTGAAGCTGAGCGCCGAACCAGAAACGGAGACGGAGACGGAGCCGGAGCCGGAGCGCCGTACCAGAACCTCAAACGGAGCCGGAACCGGAGCGCCGTACCAGAACCTGAGCCGGAGCCTGATCCTGAGCGCCGAACCTGAACCAGAACCAGACCTGAGCCGGAGCCTGAGCGCCGAACCTGAACCGGTAGCTGAACCGGTAGCGGAGTCACGGTCGGAGGGGTCTTCGTTTTCTTCAGACCCTTATGGCGCACATTCCGCGCCAGTGTTTTGTGGCGACTTGGGTGAGCACGAGTGTTTCTCTTTTGAGTTCGCGGCCTCAAAACGCTGTCACGGAATCTGCGCCGTGTAGGGGCAATGAAGAAAACGAAGACCCCTCCTTTTGGTTCCAACAACTTTCGGGCGCTGGACGCGGCTTACTCATTGATATCCGCTTTGGCGCCGGTGGTCGTAGCCGTCGGTCGCCATGACCGCTCTCTCCGCGACCAACTCCGCCGTGCTGGCTCCAGCATTCCTCTGAACTTGGCCGAAGGCTACGGCCAAGCCGGCGGCCACGAAAAGCAACGCTTCCTCGCGGCCCTCGGCTCCGCCCGCGAAGTCGCTGCCATCCTCGAAGTTGCGAAGCGCTGGGGCTACGTCTCCTCCGCGGATGCCGACGAGGCACTTCAAACCCTCGACGGCGTCACCGCGATGACCTACCGGCTGGTGCACCCGCGTACTCGCCGCTAGGCTAGCAAAGCGAGCACCCGCGAATGTCGCGGGTGCTCAAGTTCGTCTTAGCGATGAACGAGGCGGTACGTCATCGCTGCCACCGAATCGAGAAGCCGCGCCGCGTCTGCGGCGTCGGCGACAGACACATACTGCCAACGCCGCGCGACCTCGAGTATCGCCGTCACCTCGCGCGCGGAGCCAAGCGCCGTTGAGAAGCGCTGCTTCTTATGCCCGCCTTGCTGGCCGAAGCCTTCGGCGAGGTTGAGAGGAATGGAGGTCGCGGCACGCCGGAGTTGGTCCCGAAGCGACCGGTCATGCCGGCCGACGGCAGCCACCACCGGAACGAGAGCCGAGATGAGCTCATAAGAAGTATCGAGAACGCGAAAAGAAGGAGTGGGCTTGGTTGTTTTCATACCCCTGCCCGGCGCAGATTCCGGGACAGAGTTCTGG
>JBGCFM010000245.1:0-28905 GCA_045106895.1 Polyangiales bacterium
CACGACGCTTGCTCCTTCGTGGCGAATCTCGACGGCGCCGCGTGACACCGCGACGATGACGACTTCCCCACGCTCAACGCTGAAGCGAGTCCCGACAACGACGACTTCCACCTCGCCGGCGTGAACGACGAAGTCCCGCGCGGCGTTTCGCGCAACGTCGAAGCTCGCTTCGCCCTCCGCCACTTGAACGTGCATATCGTCGCCTTGGTTCGCCTGACGGACGAGCCGGCTATGAGGCGCCGCTTCTACGCTGCTTCCGTCTTCCATGACTGCGACGACGGCTTCCGCGCTGGCGACGAGCTCTCCTTCATTCCACTCTGCGTTTGAGGGCTGAAGTACAAGCCACATTGCGGCGGCGGCGGCGAGCACGACGCCCACGCTTGCGGGAACCAGCCACGTGCGCTTTGGTCCCGCCGTCAGCCGTGCGTCAATGCGCTCCCAGGTCGCCTTGTCGAGCTCGTCGTCGCTCTCGGGCTCTACCCACCTTCGTCGGTCGAGATCTCTGTCACGAATCATGGCTGACCTCTCTTCATTGCGGCCTTGAGATGAAAGTCCCCGTCGCTGATGCGGCGTTTCACGGTGGCGACGGAGCGACCCATGAACGCGCTGATCTCTTTGATGCTCAAGCCGTCCACGCGCCGAAGCACCAACGCGATTCGAACGTCATCGGGGAGCTCCGTGAGGATGCCGTAGACCGCCTCAAGCTCCGCTCGGACTTCCGCCGGCGCGTCTTCGGACACCAGCGAAGGCAGGTGCACATCGGAATGCGCGCGCGAACGTCGTTGCTGGCGAATCGCTTTCCGCGCGGTGAATACGACGATGCTCCCGAGCCATCGCGCGAAGGCTTGCCCATCCCGCAGCGAGCCGAGGCGCTCAAACGCGGTGACAAACGCGTCTTGGACCACGTCTTCCACGTCGCGCTGACCAAGGAGGCGATAGGCCAGTCCTCGGACCATACGAACGTGACGTCGATAGAGCAGCGCTTGGGCCGCGCGCTCGCCCTCCTTCGCACGCGAGACCACATCCGCATCGGATGTTTCCACGTGGGTCGGTAGGACAAGAGCCATCATCAAAGTGTAGGTGTCTCAGGCGCCTCGAACAGGTCAAAACAGATCGAAACAACACCCGAAAAGCACTTTAATTGCTCGCTCTAGCGATTGTGAGCCGTTTTCGTCACGGCGCGCACCTACGCAGGTTCGGTCGGCGACGCGCTACTGCTAGACTCAAGCCCGTGCGCTTTCCCCGCCGAGCGCTGACCTTGCTGAGCGTCCAAGTCATGCTCTGCGCGGGCGTTGCTCAAGCGGACGACGCGCTCGTCGACGTAGACGTGTGGACGGCCACGGAGTCGCCTTTCCTGGGAAGCGAAGCGTACTTTACGCCGGAGCCGACGCCTCTTCTTCAGCTCGCCATCGGAACGACCTTGAGACCGCTGGCGAACTTGAGTCAGGCAGAGCTTCGATGGGCGTCGGAGCACGTGGAAGTTCAAGTCGAAAGCACGTTTGCACGGTCGCGAACTCAGCGCGGGTTTCATGTCCACGCTGCTGTCGGTCAACGTTTTCGACGCGGTGCCATCGGTGGGCAGGTCACTCTCTTTCGGGCACCGGCAAGCTTTGAGTACCCCGTCGTGAGGAATCCCGCGTATGTCGGCGCAGGGCCCTATGTGCGCGTGGGCGACCTTCGCGGCGCCTACCTTCAAGTCGGCGCGAACTACCAAAAGACCACACACGATGGAACGGGCGGGCTGTCCGTGATCCTCGGAGCCCAAGTGCCGCTCCTCCGTCACCGAAGCCTCTCGTTGGATGTGATGGGGCGCCTTTGGGTTTCGATCCCCGAACACATCTACCCGGCGGGCCTCATCGAGCTCCGGGCGACGTTTCGAGGCGTGATGCTCGGCATTGGTTGGCGGCCGAACAGCTCACTCGGACTTTCTGTCGGCTACTCGCGCTGATCTGGCAGCTGGCTCCACAAGAACACGAACAATGGGAAAGACCCACGGCACGAAAGTGATCAGCAGCGCCACAGGAATGTGCTCGACACGCTCGAAGGGATGCCGCTCGTAGAAGCAGCCGCCGCTGGACCAACCGGGCAAGTCTTCGCCGCTCACAAAGAGCAAGGCGAGCTGGACAAAGAGCAAAGGTAGAAGCGTCGACAAAGCCAGCACGCCCCAAGTGCGGCCTCGGGAGTAAGCGAAACAGGCCGCCACGAGAGCTGCCTCGGTGATCATTCTCAGCCAACGAGAGAGCGGGGCGTCGCCGAGATAGCCCGCCGCACCACCCCAGCGTGTGAAGCCATCGCCATACGCAAAGGTGGCAGCCAAATCGAAACAGAGCCCACAGACAAAAGTGGCCGCCAGCAAGCCTACGCCGACGAGTGCGAAGTGCTGTCGCGTGGGCGCTCGGGTGTCCCGGCCCATGTCCCGCGCGAGAAGAAAGATCGAGACGGCGAGGTAAGCGTGAGGCAGACGCCATCCGACACTCGCCATCGCAACGGCAAAGCCCAACACAAAGCCGAAGCGCGGACGACGGGAGAACGCCAGACTGCCGAGAACGACGAGAGGACCGAGGTTGGCGACGAAGCAGCCGAGAGTGTGAAACCATGGTCCGAAGGCACGCTCGACGACTTCTTGGCAAAAAGGCAGCGCGAGCCAGCTGCAGGGAATCACTGCAAGGACCGATGCCGCACGAGTCCACGAAGCGCGCGTTCCTCGGGCAGCCAGTCCGAGGGCGCCGCAGAGAAGGAGCGCCACAAGGAGCTCGGTGTGGCCTTGTACGAGGGAGTGGGCGCCGCGTTCGTCCATGAAGAGCCAGGTCGCCACGCCGAGGAGAAGCGCCTGAACGCTCCAAAGACACGCGCCGGATTTCGTCGCGCGCTTAGGCATGTTGGCTGCGTTCAGATCGGGCCAGCGAACGAAGCATGGGCCAAAGCCAGGGACCGATGGCGAGGAGCGCGACGCTCTTCTCGAGGACTGTGTCTCGAAGCGGATGCCGCGCCGAGAAGCAGATACCGATTCCTGAGTAGAACGGGTATTGGATGCCAACGGAGCGAATCTGATAGGCGAGGACCGGCAGGAGACACGCAAGACCAAGAACGCCCCAAGTTCGTCCGCGAAGATGAGCGAGGCACGCCACGATGAGCAGCGCTTCCGTCAGCATGCGCGTCCAGCGAGGGATAGGCGCATCCCCGACAAACCCGTGGGGACGTGACTCGAAGAAGCCATATTCGAACCCAACGGCGTAGTTCGGATCGTATTCGAAGCTTGCAGCGAGATCGAAGCTCAGGGAGAGGACGAGGAAACCCGCGATGAGGCCAGTGCCGAGAAGCGCGACGGCTTGCCTCTCCGCCATTTCGCGGAGGTGGTTGAAATCCCGAGCGAGGAGAAACACCGCAAAGAGGAGGTGCTGGTTCCAAAGGTCGGCCAAAGACAGTCCGGCGAGGAGAAAGCCAAGGACGAAAGTAGGCGCACGTTCGCGACTGACGAAGGCGAGGAAGACCAGCGGCAGATAGCCGATGCTTAGCCACGCCAGCGTTTCTCGTCGAGGAAGCTCCCAGCTCATTTGAGATGGCATGAGCACAAAGGCCACAATGGCGAGCGCCACCATGCTCGGTCTGCGAAGAGCCGTGGCTTTTGTCCTGCCCACGGCCACGCCCATGAGCGCGGCGAAGAGGAGCTGTAGACCGCCCGTCCAATGCACATGGCGAAGCCCGCGGAGAGCTAGGCGCGCCTCCGGCTCCACGGCGAACGCAAGGCCAAGGAGGACCAGGACGCTCAAGCGCACCCGCATCTTCGGGCTCAGCGCGTGAAACCAAATGCGTGTTGTGTTGCAGGCCCGGCGGATTCGCATGCCCCGTGGACAATGCAATGCGCTGGAAGTTCCTATCCCGGGAAAAAGGTTGGGTTCCTCTTCGCCCTCGCGCGGCTGGGTCACGGTGCGCAGGCCGCAGCTCCATCCGCTCTCAGGAATTCACTGATTTCCGCCGTTTCGTCCTCTCTTCGGCCGAGGGCATGAAACGGGCCCGAGGTTTTCACTCGGGTCGCACGCGCCCAGACTTTTTCATAGACGGGCCATGAGGATGGCTGCGGCTCGGGCACAGAACAAATAGGCTCTGCCAATGCGACGTTTCGAGTTCCGCGAGGGTGCCTCCCACAAATTCTGGTGCATCGAGCTCTCACGGGAGACCTTCAAGGTCGTCTATGGGCGCATCGGAACCGACGGTCGCGAACAGACGAAGACCTTCGAAAGCGAAGAGATCGCAGTACGAGAAGCGGCGAAGCTCGTTCGCGCAAAGACCAAGAAGGGCTACGTCGAAGTCGGCGCCACCACTTCGCTGCAAGCAGCCGCGCGGGCCGTGAAGGCAAAGAGCACAGCGACAAAAACGAATCCAAAAGAAAAGGCGAAGACGACGAAGCCTGCGATGTTGAAACCCGAATCGAGCGCTGCGCCGGAGTCCGCAACAAGCGTCGACTACTCCGCGCCCTTCCTGGCCTGGACCGACGACCTCCAGAAACGCGTGATTCCCCATCGCGGCTCGGAGCCTCCGTCGCGAGCCAAGTCGGCGATCAAGCCGAAGACCGTGTTCAAGCTAGGCATTGCGGGGCTCGAGTCGAACCCGGCGCATTGGGCCGCCGGCGAAGTAGCCGCCAAACCGACGGGCAAAGAGCTCTTGGTCCGAGTGCGCGCGCGCCTTGCGGGAGAGGAGCCCACTGCCTTCGACGCCGACCTGGAGGCAGGCTGCGTTCTCATCAGCCATGCCTTCGCGGACTGGACGAAGGGCGCGCAAATCTACGAGCGAGCGGTTCGCTTTTGGGGACAGAAGTACGGAGCCCTCGCGGCGGCACAGGCCCTCGTTCGCTGCACGCAGATTCGCTTCATCGGCCAGAACGCCGAGCGAAAGCCCGCGCCTCGTCTGCATGTGCCCGCCAGTACAAAGTCACTCGATTCGCAGTGGAACAGCCACCCGTGGGAGGCGCTGCGCGTCGTCTTTGCGTTCGCTCCGGAGGCCGAGTACGAAGAGGCCCGAACATGGCTTCGCGCATGGGCTTCCGACTTCAAGCCGAGCAGCCGACAGTTCGTTTGCGCGGCCTTCGTGCTAAGCGAGGACGCGGATCTTCGGACCGCCGCGCTCGAAGCGAACCCGCGGGGCTGGGGGTACGCCGGTCTCGTGACGAATGCCGAAGAGGCAAAACGAGTCCTGGATCGAAAGCCGTACTACATTTTGTACAAACATGTGCTGACGCTCATCTCGCGCGTCGGTCTCGACGCGCTTCCGCTGCTTCTCGCACATCCGCCAAGCGAACACGATATCGACAGTGGGCGGGAGTGGGTGCGTGCCCTCAGCGTCTTTGCTGGCGTCGGGCCGGCGAGGGCCATGGCGGCGTTTCTGGGCGCAAAAAGCGTGCGCCCCATGCTCGCGAAGTACTTGGAGCGCCACCCCGAGCTTGGCCTCGCCGTACTTCCCGACATCATCAAAGCAACGAAGAAGAAGGCGGCGCGGGAAGCAGCGAAGGCAATGCTCTTGAGTCTCGAGTCAGCGTCGGACGCGCCCAGCGCGGAAGAACTCGGTCCCATCGCCAAGGCGGAGTCGCTTCCCGAAGTACTCCAGGCGCCCCCGTGGCGAAGCAAACGCAAGGCTGCCGCCGCTGTGAACCTCTCCATTGCGCCGCTTGAGCTTCCGGCGGAACTCGCGCTCAGTGAAAGTGAAAGAAACACGCTCACGAAACGCGCCCGGCAGGGATACACACGCCCGCTCTCCGCCAACCAGTTCGAAGCCCTCGTGCAGGGCTTCGAGCCTATCGACACGTGGCAGCTCGGCCGAATCGAGGACGACGACGACCTCCTGAATTGCATTGCGGCGCTCTCCAAAACCAAGCGGTGGCGATGGAGCGACGCGGAGACGATCCGCGGTTTCGTCGCTCGACTAGGCACTTCCATCGCTCCGCACGTCCATCCGATGATCACGGAGCCGGAGAGTGTGGTCGGTCTGGAGGACTTGGGAGTTTCAAACGTTGCGCCACTCATGGCGGCTGCGGCGTTTCGTGCGAAGACGAAACGCACCGCCCGACGATGGCTTTTTCGTTTCCCAGACCATGCCGCCGCGGGTCTCCTCCCGGATGCCTTCGGCGCGGACAAGAAGAGTCGAAAGATCGCCACGGCGGCTCTTCGGCTTCTGGTTCAGAGCGGGAAAGGCGAGGTACTGGTGTCCGTCGCCCAGAAGTTTGGCGCCGAAGCGCTCAAGCATACCGAGAGTCTCGTTGACATGGACCCGCTCCTGGACGCGCCGAGAAAGGCACCGAAGCTTCCGCCCTGGGTGGACCTGGGGCGTCTCCCTCGGCCGCGCCTCAAGAGCGGCGAGGCGCTGAGCAACGAGGCGACGAAGTACATCGTCGAGATGCTCGTCTTCTCCGAGGCGGATCCTCCCTACGCGGGCCTCGAGACGGTGGCGGCGGCGTTGGACGACGACTCGGCGAACGAGTTCGCACGAGGACTCTGTTCTGCTTGGGCGGCGGCCGGCGCCAAGCCCATCTGGAAATGGGCTGCTCATTCGTTGGGCCACCTCGGCAATGACGAAAGTGCGCGATGGCTCGTGGGCCAGATCAACGCCTGGGCGAGTGACGGGAGTAAGTCTGTGGCCCTCGCGGGTCTCGATGCCCTCGGGATGATGGGCAGCAACGTGGCGTTGATGCCTCTTGCTCGCTGGTCCCGCCGCGCTCGTCCCTGGCTGAAGACCGGCGCACAGCAGCTCCTCCAGGCCATCGCCGCGCAGCGAGAGCTATCACCGGATGAACTCGAAGATCAGACGGCGCCGACGCTGGGTCTCGACGACAAAGGCGGACTCACCCTCGACTACGGCCCGCGCCGCTTCTTCGTCCGCTTTGACGAGCACCTCCTCCCTCGCATTCGTAACGAAGAGGGAGAGGTCGTGGCGAAAATCCCTCCAGTTCGGAAGACCGACAACGAGGCCTTGGCCAAAGCGGCGAAGAAGACTTGGGCAGCTCTCAAGAAGGACGCCGACGCGCTTTCCAAAGGGCAGGTCGAACGCCTCGAGAGAGCGATGACATCCAAACGAAGCTGGAGCGTCGAGGAATTCGAAACGCACCTCGTGAGGCACCCCCTCGTCGGGCATCTCGTGCGGCGTCTTGTCTTTGTTCATGAGCGGGGCGGCAAGAAAGTGCCGCAGACCTTTCGCGTCGGGGAAGAGCTTCATTACGCGAACGCCGACGACGACGCGTGCGATGTGTCTGGCGGAGGTCGCGTTCGCATCGTTCACCCAGTCCACCTCGAAAGCGATGAGCTTGCCCTGTGGGGTGGCGTCTTCAGCGACTACGAGATCTTGCAGCCGTTCGCACAGCTGGGAAGAGTCGTGCATCGACCAAAGCCGGGCGATGCCGGCAAGCAGGAGCTTGGCGGAGCCGCCGGTATCGCGGTGTATACCGGACGGATTTTTGCCCTCAAGAATCGCGGCTGGGTTCTCGGCGGGGATCCCTATTCGATGGACAGTGCGAGCAAGGAAATAGCGCCCGGCGTCAGTGCCAGCATCAGCTGGGAAGAAGGCATTGAACTCGAGCGACCAAAGATGCAGGAGCACAAGATTCGCCAGATTCGGATCTACGGGGAGCTCACTCTCGACGAACTCGATGCGCTTACCTTCAGCGAGCTTGTCATGGACGTGGAGTCTCTTCGAAGCGGAGTACCCTGATGCACACCGACTGCTTGGGAGCGACTGGTTGGGGAACTCTAGCAAGCGCGAGGTTCCGACCGGCAAACGACACCGCGCTTGTCACGCGTGGATGAGCGCGAGACCCTGTGAATGCGATGAAGGAAGCACTCTATCGCTACGGCGCAGCTCTTCTTCTCGCCGTGGTCGCGGCGGTACAAATTGTGCGTGCGCATTCGCTCGACCAGTCGCCGTGGTGCGGAGGTGGATTTGGCATGTTCGCCACCGTCGATGGGCGGACCCGGTTCTTGCGGATCGTCGATGACGAGGGCAACGCCCGCCCTGTACCGGTGAGCGCGGAAGCGTTAGTGCGTGAAGCGCTTGTTGTCGTCGACGACGAGAGTCTGGCTCTGCTCGCCGTCGAACTGCGGGTACATGGAGTCGGCGGCGGACACATCGAAGCGTGGAAGATTCGCTTCAACGGAGCCACTCGGACGCTCACGCCGGAACGAATGGCCCGCGCGGAACTCGCGCCATGAGCGCAGCGAGCGGAATTCGTCGCCCCGGCGGTCTTTTCGACGCGGACCCCGCGATATTGGTTCCGCGTATCACCAGCTTCTTGCTCTGTGTGACAGCCGTGGGGCGCGATGGTGTGGATCCGATCCGCTTCGGTGTGTGGGCTTTTCTTCGCTGCGCTCGTAGGGCGCTCCGATTGGTTACGTAGTTCGAATGCCTGGCTTGCGGCGGCGCTCGTCACTTTGGTTTGGAACGCGATCATATGGCGCGCTCTGGACAACCATATCTTCTTCGTCGGCTATTGGGTTTTGGCCGTCGGGCTCGCGCTCCGGTCCAGTGACGTTGAGAATGCGCTCAGGACCAACGCCCGCGTTCTGATCGGCCTTGCCTTTCTCTTCGCCGTCTTCTGGAAAGCCATCTCGCCGGACTACCTGTCCGGCGATTTCTTCGAGTTCGAGCTTCTGAGCGACTCTCGCTTCTCGTTCATCGCCGAGCTCGCGGGCGGTCTTGCGCCGGATGTTGGCGCCTCCAACGTCGCAGGTTGGGTGGGTCAACAGCGCAGTGCGGAGGCCGTCGTGCTCGCGAGTGGTCCTCGCATCGGCGCTACGGCGCAGTTTCTGACTTGGTGGACCATCGGTATCGAATCGCTGCTGGTGATTCTCTTCCTCGGCCCCGAGCGTTTCGTACCAGCCTGGTTGCGCTATGGCGTGCTCGTCGTGTTCTGTGTGAGCACCTACAGCCTCGTGCCCGTCACCGGCTTTGCAGCGGCTATCCTCGCGATGACGTGTGCGATTCCCACGACGGATCGGGGTCGGCTTGTGGCGGCGGGCTCGTTCCTACTGCTGATCACCTACAGCGCTGCTTTTCATAGCGCTCGTGGCATGTGACCCCCCTGCGTCCACTTCTTTGACCGTCAACACTTGAAACCAGCCGCATGTTCGCCGGATGGCGGAATCGCACGTCCGGTGGACGTTCCGAAACAGCGGAAGCTTCCGAGCACGGGACGAATGGAAACCTGGGTTTGCGTGCTCATAAGAGCACCCCGCGGGCAAAAACACGTGTATCCTGCGCTCTTGTGACGGAAGAACTCCCACAAGAGCTTGGCCGCTACCGGATCATCCGGCGCCTCGGCACCGGCGGCATGGCCGAGGTCTTCCTGGCGAAGTCCACGGGTGCCGAAGGCATCGAGAAGGTGCTCGTGCTCAAGCGTGTGCTTCCGTCCTTCGCACGAAGCGCCAAGTTCATCTCGATGTTCATCGATGAGGCCAAGGTCGCGATGCGACTCAATCATCCGAACATCGTCCAGGTTTATGCCTTTGAGCAGGTGAAGACCGAGTTCCTCCTCGCGATGGAGCTCGTGGATGGCCTCGACCTGGGCCGCCTCGTCGCCGCTGTTCGCCGAACCGGCAAGAAGCTGCCTCCGGGGCTCGCGGCCTACGTGGTCCAAGAGGTCTCAAAGGGTCTCGACTACGCGCACAAACGCAAAGACGCGTCGGGCCAACCGATGGACATCGTTCACCGCGATGTGAGCCCACAGAACGTGCTCATCTCTTACGAGGGCGTCGTTAAAGTCGCGGACTTCGGCATCGCCAAGGCGCGTATGGTTTCCGAGGAAACCGGCGTAATCAAAGGCAAATTCGCCTATATGTCGCCGGAGCAGGCTCGCGGCGACCATGTCGATCATCGAAGCGATGTTTACTCGCTGGGCGTTCTCCTCGCAGAGCTGCTCATCGGCCGACCGATGTATCCTGGGCTTCAGGGCCTCGATGTCTTGGCGAAGGTTCGCGAAGCAGAGCTGACGCTGCCGAGCGACGTGGACCCGGATGTGCCGAAGGCCCTCGACCGCATCGTTCGCCGCGCCACCAGCGCAGATCGCGAGCACCGCTACCAGACGTCGCGCTCTTTGGCAGGCGCCCTGACGCAGTACCTCCATGGACTTGAGAAGGTCTGGGATGCGCCGCCGCTGGAGGACTTCATTCGTGAAGTCTCGCCACGTAGTCAAACGAACCCGGAGCTTTCGCCAACCCCTCTCGCAGAAGGCGCCACGCTTCTCTCTGGCGTCTCAAGGGGCGAACGCCGCGAGCGCCGACGCGTGGTCGTGGTCTCCGGACTGCTTCGCCGAGGCGACACGAGCACCAACAGCGAAGCTGCGGTGGGAGCGCAGGCCGCCAAGGTCCTTGAGGCCATCGCCTACAAAGCCGACGCGGTCTTGTCCTGGCCGGATGGCGAAGGACGCAGCCGATTCCGCTTTATTGTGGGTCTCGGCAAGACCTCAGTGAACGATCCGCTCAAAGCCGTGCGCATCGCCATCGACACCATCGAGGCGCTCCAAGGCTTGAGCGCCGACATGCTGAGCCCCATCGGAGCATCGCTCGGCCTGTCCCGCGGCATGGTCTCCACTATCCGCGATATCAGCGGTCGCCTCATCCGATACGCGCCGGTGGGCACCATCCTTGAGGTCGCCGAACGCCTGGCCCAGGCCGCCGACGTAAACCACGTGCTCTCGGCGGGCGAGGTCTACCGTCTTGTACGCCGCGACTTCACCTTCGAGGAGCAGGAGCGCGAGATCGACGTCCAGACCCTCGCTGGCGGCGCTTCCCAGGCGATTCGTGCCTGGCGCCTCCGAGGCGTGAGGAGCAGCGAGCGTGTAGAGCCGGAGACACCAAAGCTGGTCGGCCGCGAGACGGAGCTCGACGCCATTTCCGCCGTTTTCCGGGAAGCAGTGAGCGGCCCGCAGACCATGTTTGTGCACATTCGTGGCGAGATTGGCGCTGGAAAGTCGGCTCTGGCGGGAGCGGCGGTGGCGGCGCTGGAGCCATCTCGAACGCTCTTCGCCCAGTGCTCCTTTGGCTCCGTGGATGCGCCCTTCTCCGCAGTCGCCGACCTCATTCGGAGCGCCGCAGGCGTGCCCGAAGGCGCGAACCCAAGCGCCGCGACGGAGAAGCTTCGAATCTTGGTCGAGGACTGCGTCCCTCCAGCGAGGCATCAGCTCGTCTATGACGGTGTTGCGCCGATTCTCGGTGCCGCGTCCAGTATCCAGGAAGATGGCGACCACTTCCGGCTGGTCACCCGCGCCGTCGAGGTGCTCATCGCCGGCCTCGCCCAAGCGGGTCCCCTCATTGTTTGGGTGGACAACTTACAATGGGCCGACGCGCCAAGTCTGGATGTGCTCCACGCCATCCGTCAGCGAAACCACAAGGCTCCCTGCCTCGTGCTCCTCGTTGGTCGCGCCGAAGCGGACCTTCCTTCGGCGCTCCGCGACATTCCCCAGGTCACCGTAGGCGAGCTCGAAGGCGAAGCCCGCGCCGAGCTGGTCCAGCAGCGCTTTGATGCGGTTGTTCCCACGGAGATTCTCCAAGCCATCGAAGCACGCGCCGGCGGCAACCCGTTCTTCTTGCGCGAGGTTGTCGAGGCACTGCTCGAACGCGGCGCCGTCGAAGTTCGGGGCGAAGGCGCCTCGCGTCAGGCCTACCGGCGCCCTGGCGTGCCAATTCAGCTTCCTACCACCCTCGAAGGTGTCGTCGCGGCTCGTCTGGACGAGCTCACCAACGAAGAGAGCCACGCATTGCGCTGGCTTGCGGTGGCCGGGGCAGGTCTGCAGACGGACGAGATCTCGCGCCTCGCAGGCACCAACATGCGTGACCCCATCGAGAGCCTCTCGGCGACGCGCCTGATTCAGCGGCGGCCCTCGGGCGGCCTCGACTTTCCGAGCGGCGTGGTGCGCCAGGTGGCCTACGAGGCCACGGATATCGAAGACCGCATCCGCATGCATCGGCGTATCGCGCAGCTTTTGCAGGAAAAAGACGAAGCTCCGGGGCGAATCGCCCGTCATCTGGAGCAAGCCGGCGAGCGAGCCGCGGCCGCACAGGCCTACCTCGACGCCGCGGACAACGCGCGCACCGTCTACTCCAATCGCGAGGCGCTGCGCTTCTTCGGCCGCGCGCTCCAGCTCTTGGCGCCGGACGACAAAGACTCTCGTTTTCGCGCACACGAAGGCCGCGAGCAGATTTACCGCTTTCTGGGCCGTACCCAAGACCAGCGCATGGAACTCGAAGCCATGCGCACCATCGCGCGGCGCAGCGGAGGCCCACGTCGGCGAGCTTTGGCGCTCTTGCGACTCACACGCTTTGAGCTGGACGCCGCTGAAATCGAGTCAGCTGACGAACTAATGCGAGAAGCCCGCGAAGCCTCCAAGGCGTCTGGCGATCTCGCGCTCGAGCTCGACGCACTTCGCCTCGAAGCGGAGATGGCTCGCGGTCGCGGCGAATCTCAGCGTGCACTCGCCGCCTGCGACGAAGCCATCGAACGCGCTGGAACGAGCAAAGAGCTGCTCTCCTCACGCGGCCAGATCCTCATTCAGCGCGGCATCGTCCTGAGGCGCATCGGTCAGCTCGAGGACGCTTTCAAGGCGTACGCCGAAGCCATCGTCATCTTTCGCCGTCTTCATATCCGGCGCGCCGAGGCTTACGCCCTCAACTCCTTGGGCGTGGCGCTGGCCGGAGCCGGCGTATTCGAAGAGGCCATCAAGGTCTTCCGAGCCTCCATTCATATCGACCGCCAGACTGGCGATCGCCTTCGTTTGGGCCGAAAGCTGTCCAATATCGGCCAGCTCTACGACACGCTCGGGGACACCAAACAAGGGCTAGCCTTTGTCCAGCGCGCCTTGGACGTCTTCGAAGGCGTCGACGACCGAGCGGGGCGCTGTGATGCGCTGAGCGCCATCGCGGAGATGATGCTCGAGTCCGGCCGAGCCCCTCAGGATGCTGCGGTGCCTCTGGACCAAGCCCGTCGCATCGCCAATCGCCTGGGCAGCCACTACGAGATCGCGCGTGAGCGTATCGTACGGGCCCAGCTGGAAGAGCACGCTGGGAACCACGACGCTGCACGAGAAGCTGCGGAGAACGGCCTGGCGGCTGCATTGGCCGAAGACCTCGCGTTCTACGAACTCCACGCCCGAGCACGCCTCGCGAGCCTCGAGGAAGACCCCGCGAAGGTGAAAGAACACGCCGACGTGGTTCTCACGCGGCTTGGAGAAGGCGTCTCAGTCGAGCACGTGGACCGCCTCTACCTGCTCCTCGCCAAGGGGCTCCGCGCTGCAGGCGATGAGCCTCGCGCCGCCGAGTGTGATGCAGCTTCCCGCGCCGCCATTGAACGTCAGGCTGCGCAGATCGGCACCGACGCCATCCGCGACCGCTTCCTCGCGTCGAAGGGGCTTGCTTGAGTCTCGGTGTTGTTCTCTCCGGCGGAGGCTCGCGGGGCGCCTACGAAGTAGGAGTTTTGAGCTACGTCTTCGGCGATATCGTCCGCCGGGTAGGCCACGCGCCTAAGATCGATGTAATCTCCGGGACCAGCGTAGGAGCCGTAAACGGCGCTTTCATGGCGTCATTCGTGCACGACTTGGCACGTGGCGTCCAACGCTTGGAGAGCCTCTGGTCGCAGCTTGAGCTGGCCCACGTGGTGAACTTCGGTCTTCGACAAGCAGCGAGCCTTCACCGCGTGCTCCTTGGCGGGCGGCGACCCACCGGTCTCTTTGATGCATCCCCGCTGGCCAACCTCGTTGCTCAAGGCGTGAGCTGGCAGGACATTTCCAAGAATCTGCAGAGCGGGCGCCTTCAGAGCCTGACGATTTCAGCGACGAAGGTCGCGACGGGCAGACCCACGGTGTTCGTCGATCGCGGACCTGGGGTTCCACTCCCGAAACTCGATCACGGGCAGATCGTCGTTCGCGACCTGCGTATTGGTCCGCCCCACGTCTTGGCATCAGCAGCGATACCGTTGGTGTTTCCCGCGGTTCGTATTGGTCAGCGCCTCTACTGCGATGGCGGACTTCGTCTCAACACGCCCATGGCGCCGGCCATTCATATGGGCGTCGACCGCGTCTTTGTCGTCGGCTGTTCCGATCCCCATGGAGACGCCATCACCGTCCCCGATGGACGTTTCCCGGGCGCATCGTTTCTCCTGGGGAAGGTCGTCAACGCGTTCCTCCTCGATCACCTCAACGCGGACATCGATGAGCTCAACAAGATCAACGAGATGCTCCAGGACGGCATTCGTGCCTTTGGTGATACCTACCTTGAGAAGCTCAACGCAGCAGCCGCGGAGCGTGGCTCCCCCAAGAAACGAATCGTCAGGCCCCTCGTCATCAAGCCAAGCTCAGACCTTGGGGCCATCGCCTCGACTCATCTGAACGCCAATCGGGTGCGTTTTGGGGCGGTCCTCGGCCGCCAGTTCCTTCGGCTCTTGGACGTCGGCCAGGGAGCCGACGCGGACCTCGCCAGCTATCTGCTCTTCGACGGAACCTTCGCCCGGGAGCTCATCGAACTAGGTCGTCGCGACGCGGCGGAACGTTCCGCTGAGATTGAAGCGTTTCTGTATCAGGCGAGCTAGCCTTCCTGTGGATAACTGTGGACAAAAATACACAAGTGCCTGATTTCATTGAGATGTGACACCCTCGTCGCCTGTGCTAGACTTGGGGAAACGTATCGAAGCCTATGCCACCTGTGAACTACCCTTCTAGTGACACCATCCCAGAGGATCATCTGCGTTTAGCCCTTCGTTCGGCTGAACCAGAGACCCGGATGGCCAACGCTAGAGTGGGTCTCGCGTTCCCAGCCGAGGCACTGGACGCGGATACCAAGGTTCTGCTGCTTCGCCAGATCTACATCGGCCAGCTCGAGCTGCATCGCTTTCGTGCCGCAGTTGATACCGCCGGGGAGATGGCCGCCGTCGGTCCGCTCAAGGACATCGCGCTCCATGACCGCGCCCGAGCCGAGCAGGCGATGGGGGATGTCTCGGCGGCGATCGCCTCCCAGCGGATGGCCGCACGCAACGCCCCGGTGGATCGGCGCAGCTTCATGCTCTGGAGCCTGGCGACGCTTCAGCATTTCTTCGGGGATGTGGAAGGCGCTCTTGGGACCATCGACAAAGCCCTCCTCATCGCTCGCGATGACCGAGCGCTTCTCAAGGCGCATTACGCTTACATTTGCATCGAGAACGATGAGGCTGTGGAAGACCTCGGAGAAGTCCGAGCCAACCTCAGCGCCGCGAAATGCGGCGAAGGCTACGGCCAATACATCCTGGGCATGCTCGCCTACCACATGGGCGACATGAAGGTCGCCGTCGTGCACCTCCAGAACTTCCTGCGCCGAAACGCCAGCATCGACGTCGCCAAGGCGCTCACCCTTCGGGAGGAGCTTCGCCGCGCGCGTCTCACCCTCGCCGAACTCGTCAGCGACTAGCGCGCTTTTGGTGAAAAGCCTCTCACTCTGGCGGTGGTGCAATGCCCCTTTGTGCTGCTAACGTGCCGCGCGGAGGAAGCAGTTATGCGCACGATAGTCTTTTTCGCTTGTCTTGGAGCCCTCGCCGGCTGTTCAACGAGCTCAAATGTGGTTGATGATGGCGGACCGGGCGCCGATGGCGGGGTCGATGTCCCCGTCATCATGTTCGACGCGACGGTGCCTGACAGCACAAGTCCGCCGCCGGACGTGCCACCTCCACCCGTCGATGCGGGACCCCCACCCATGGGCTGTGGTGACGGAACGACCTCCCCTCCTGAGACCTGCGATGACGGCAACATGACCAACGGCGACGGATGCGACAGCATGTGTCAGCTCGAGATCGAATGTGGCGACTCGATGCTCAGCCCCGGCGAGCAGTGCGACGACGGAAACAACACCGCCGGTGATGGCTGCGACGCGATGTGCCGACGCGAAGCTTTCTGCGGCGACAACAACGTCGATGACGGCGAAGTCTGTGACGACGGAAACAACGCCTCCGGCGACGGCTGCCGAGCCGACTGCCTCTCGAACGAGCTCTGCGGAAACGACATCCGTGACTCCGCGGCCGGCGAGGTCTGTGACGGTGAACCCACCTGCGCAGTCAACTGCTTGTCCTTCATTGCCTGTGGCGACAACGACGTCGTCGCTCCTGAAGAGTGCGACGACGGAAACGTCGACCGCTTCGACAGCTGCGGCCCCGACTGCCAGATCGAGCGCTCGCTCATCATGAGCCGCCTCGAAATCGGCGCTCCTGCCGATGGCTGCGATTACAGCGGTGACGGATCCCCGGACAACGCCTTCTCCCGCGCTCTTGGAACTCTTGTTCCACTTGCCAACAGCATGTTCCTACGAGATGCGCCGGCCAACGGCGACCTCATCTTGCTTCTCCACATGCTCGGCCTCGACGACGCGGACGCCGTGAACGACGCGTCGTTCACCGTCGCGTTCTTCCAGGGCGAGGACGCGGACGGAAACGACGCGAACAACATCTCCGGCTCCGGTGAGTTCCTCGCTCCCGCGTCGGCCTTCAACGCCAGCGGCGCACCCGCCACCTCCTTCGAGTCGGCAGTCGCTTCCCGCATGCTCAGCGGCGGTCCCGAGGACGTGTCGATTCCGATCGCCATCCTCCCCGTCGAGCTTCGCCAAGCGTTCCTCTCGGGAACCACCACCTCCGATGCACAGGGCGTCTCTGGCATGACCGACGGCCTTCTCTGCGGCGCCGTCCCGGTCTCAACGCTGGCGGTTCTTCCGAACCTCCTCGACATGATTCCCGGCGGCGCGGCTCCTGCGTGCGAAGGCATCGACACCAACCTCGTCGACGTCCTCATCGGCGGCTCCGCTCCCGGCGGATTCATCAGCCTCCCCGGCGTCAACCCCGACGTTGACCTGGACGGCGACGGCCTCGAACGCTTCGAGATCAGCCGCGGCGCTGGCGACTGCCAGCCTGTGGTCACCGCCTGCATCGACGGCGACGGCACCCGCGTCGAAGGCCACAACTGCACCCTCGACCCACGCTTCGAGGACGGCTTCTCCGCTGGCTTCTTGGCCGAGGCGGTTCGAGCCAACATCGTGGGCACCGAAGCTCCCTGAGCTAGGCCCCAACCCAAAAGAGCGTCTCACCGTCTGGTGAGGCGCTCTTTTCAATTGGGCTGGGCCCACTAAGCAAATGGAACAGGGCTAGATGAGGACGATGTCGTCTTCGTCGAGCATCTCCTGGGCGACCAGGGAGCGGGTCTCTTCATCGCGACCCGTCGCCGTGTCATAGAGCTCACCGAGGAGCGTCGGGTGCGCCTTGATGGCGTCCTGGAACTCATCACGACCGAGGCGCAGAGCCACCGTGGGATGAAGCGCACGAACTGTGGCGTTCGCCGGTCGACGCAAAACGAGGGAGATCTCCCCGACGATCTCGCCGGGCCCGAGCTCAGCGATGTGAACCGGCGCCTCTGCATCTTGGCCTTCCACCACCACCGCGCCGCTGGCGATGAGGTAGAGAGCCGCGCCTTCTTTGCCACCCTCGACGAGCACGTCATCCGCCTCGAAGTGACAGGTCTCGAAGCGAGACACGAGCTCACCGCGTTGATCGCGCGGTACGGCGCCGAGAAGTTCACTGTGGCGCATCAGATTGCTCAGCATTCGCGCCCGACAAAACTCGGAGAGTCGTTGGCCAATCTCTGGCGTCGCCGCCGCAAGCTCTTCGAGCTCCGAGCGCCCCACCCGAAGCACCGTGGATGGCAGAGCGGCCCGCACCGTGGCCGCGCGAGGCGCGTCGCTCACCAGCGCCATCTCACCAAAAATCGCCCCGGGCCCGAGGGCCGCGAGCACGACGTCTTCTTCGCCGATGCGGCGGCTCACGTTGAGGACGCCATCCGCGACGACAAAGGCGTCGGTTCCTTCGTCCCCTTCGGCGATGAGAACCTCGTCGATGCCCACAGGCGAAGCTTCAAAAGCGTCCAGAAGGTCAGCCAGAGGCCCGATATGAAGGTCCGAGAAGAGCGGCAGGCGGGGCAGCTTTGTGTCGGCTTCGATGGGGTCGTCCCAAGCCATATACGCCTGAAGCGCAGCCTCGCCTCGGTCCAGGAGCGCCTCGCCCTGAAGCTTGGCGAGCTTGGCGGGGACGCTCACGCGCTTCGGCAGCGGGGGCGGAAGAGGAGGGGCGTCCGCGAGACGCTCAGAACCGTCGCCAAAAGCGTTGGCGACGAGCTCGACGAAGTCCGTCTCATCCGTGCCTTCTTCGGCGGCGTGAGCGGCCAAGACAGCCCGCGGAAGGTCCCCGCGGCGGATAAACGCGTCGACGAGCCGACCGGCTACTTCGGCGGCCAGAAAAGGCCTCGCTTCAGCGATGAGGTAACGCGCGATTCGTAACGCGGCGTGGAGCTGACTCGCGTCGGCTTCGAGGAGAGCGATGGCGTCGTGAACAGCGACACCAGCGCGGACTTTAGAGAGCGGAGGGGGGACCTTGGCCATGGGCTGCCACCGTAAAGCAGCGATGCGGATGTGTGAAGTCCGTTGCATGCCACCCCACCTCATCTCGGGCATGATAGGGTTGTCGGAATGGACGCCTCAGAGGCATCGGCGCTGGCCGGCAAGCTCATCGCTCAGGTCGGTAGCGCCCTTCGAGGCAAGCAAGAGGTCGTCGAGCGTGCGGTCATCGCGTTCATGGCGGGGGGGCATCTCCTCGTAGAAGACGTCCCGGGGGTCGGAAAGACCACCCTCGCCCGCGCCCTCGCGGCGTCCCTGGGCCTCACCTTTCGCCGTGTCCAGTTCACTTCGGACCTGATGCCCGCGGATGTGCTCGGCGGCAGCGTGTATGAGCGGGACACCGGGAAGTTTGTGTTCCGACCAGGCCCGGTCTTCACGCAGGTTCTCCTCGCCGACGAGATCAACCGTACGACACCACGAACGCAGTCCGCCCTCCTCGAAGCGATGGGGGAGCGCCAGGTGTCCATCGACGGCGAGACCCACCCCCTTGAGCCGCCCTTCTTTGTCGTCGCGACGCAGAACCCACAGGACTTTTACGGGACCTATCCTCTTCCCGAATCCCAACTCGACCGATTCTTGCTGCGGATCCGCATCGGCTACCCGGGCCCGTCCGACGAGCGCGCGGTGCTCACCTCACGCCGCAGCGGAATCGACCCGGTTTCTCAGCTCGAGCCCATCACGGATATCAAGACGCTCCTCGCCGCCCAGGCTGCGACGGCACAGATTCGCGTGGAAGACCCAGTCATCGACTATCTCCACAACCTGGTTCTCGAGACCCGCAAACACCCGATGCTCGCGATGGGCGCGTCCACTCGTGCGGCCCTCTCCTTCGAGCAAGCCATCCGCGCCCGTGCCCTGGTGCAGGGCCGCGAGTACGCGCTCCCGGACGACGTGAAAGCCCTCGCCGTTTCGGTGCTTGCTCATCGCATTCGCCCCACAGGCGCCTCCCCGGACGGCAGCGCGCGCGAACTCTCCGAACGTATCGTCGCCGAGCTCCTCGAAAAAGTCAGCGTTCCGCTTTAGCCATCAGGGAGTGCATGGCGCGGAAACCGAAGGCGAAACGAAAAGCAAAGCGTAAGGGTCGTACCTTTCGCTTCACACGCGAAGGGAAAGTCTTCGTCGCTGTCACCTTGGGTGTCGGCATCGCCGCCATCAACACAGGCAACAACCTGCTCTACTTGGTGCTGGGTCTCTTGCTCTCGCTGCTGCTGGTGAGTGGCACGCTGAGCGACCTTGCTCTGTGGCGACTTCGCATTCGTCGCTCGCCCCCCAAACGACTCTTCGCGGGTCAGGTCGCGCTCTTTGAGGTCTCCCTCGAGAACCAAAAGAAGAAGCTGCCAAGCTTCTCCGTCGAGGTGGAAGACCTCGCGGTCGGAGAAAAGGCCGCGGACCGGCGCTGCTTCTTCTTGAAGGTGACCGCCGGCAGCTCTCAAGCAACGACCTACAGGCGGACGCCGCTTCAGCGTGGAGCGCTCGTCATGAGTCACGTCATCGCCCGAACGCGCTACCCCTTCGGTCTCATCGAAAAAGGGCAACGCTACGTCAACGAAGAAGCGCTCGTTGTCTATCCCGCGCCGATCCCCACGGAGACGCCGCGCGTTCGCGGGACGAGCCGAGGCCAAGATGCGCCCCTCGCGCGACCCGGCGGGGGTACCGAGGTGCTCGGACTTCGCGACTATCGCCGAGGCGACGAAGCCAAGGCGATCCACTGGCGTCGAAGCGCGAAGCTCGATCGCGTCGTCGTCCGAGAGACGGCGCGCGAGTCTCGCGGCCGCCTCGCGCTCCTCGTGGACCAAAAGCGCGGTCAAGACGCAGCGTGGGCCGACGCCTTTGAGCGAAGCGTGGGTCACGCGGCCTACCTCGCCGAATGGGCCCTGGGCCAAGGACTCTCCGTCGAAGTCCTCGTACGAGGCGGGCGCTCACCGCTTCTGACTCCGGCGAGCGCGCCGGACGCGATCTGGCATTTCTTGGCGCTCCTCGAAGCGGAGGAGACCGAGGAGGACTTTCCGCCGGCTCAGTCCATGAGCCAGCGAGTGATCGTCTCCGATGCAGCGGGCGCCCACGACGAGGCGGGCGCGGCATGAGGTTTGGACGCCTCCATGTCGTGGTGACTTACCTCATCGCGGGCGCCGGACTTCTCGCGCTCTCCCTCGGCGACGAGCTCGGTCTGGCGGCAACGGGCCTCATGATCGCCGGCTTCTTCGCCAGCATCTTCGTGGGCCCCGCAACGTTGGGCAAAGCCCGCTACACGTCCATGTGGAACTTCCTCATCGTCGGCTTTCTCGCACTGCAGGTCGCCCGCGCCTTCACGGACACCGCGGTGCTGCAGCTCGGCATCGAGTTCGCCGCGGCGCTGCAGATCGCCAAGCTCTTCCATCGCGTTGGCGCCCGCGACTATCAACACATTCAAGCGCTCTCGCTCCTGCACCTCGTCGCCGCCACGGTGCTCACCACGGGCTTCGAGTATGCGCTCATCTTTGTCGTCTTCGTCATCGTGCTGCCGTGGATGCTCGCCCTCACGCACCTTCGCGGCGAGATCGAGATTCACTATGTAGCGCCGGAGTCGAAGATCCCGCCGGGGCTCGGCCCGCCCTCGGAGAAAGCCAAGGAGGTGCTGCGCTCACGCCGCATCGCGGGCGCCGGTTTCCTCGGTTGGACGGCGGCGCTGTCCATCCCGCTCTTCTTGGTGACGGCGGCCTTCTTCACGCTCTTCCCGCGCGTGGGCATGGGCTTTCTCTCCCTCGGCGAAAACGGAGGTCGCACCGTAGCGGGCTTTGGCCCGGACGTGCAGCTCGGCGGCTTCGGCGTCATCCGCGACGACCCCACGGTGGTCCTTCGCGTGACGCCGAGCGACCACGTCCCCGGCGGCGTCAACAACGAGCACTTTCGGCTGCGTGGAACATCCTTTGACCGCTACGAAGAGGCACGCTGGAGCCGCAGCGACACCTCGGCGCCAGACAGCCTCCAGGAACTCATGGGCTTCTACCAGCTCCTGCGACGTGGACGGCAGTCCGCGACACGAGAGCTCGACATCGTCCTCGACCCCCTCGATGAGCAAGTGCTCTTCCTGCCGCCCGGAGCCATCGGCGTCTTTGTTCCGCCCCGCGTCGAAGCGGGAAGACAGACCTACCGACGGCTCGACCTCGCAGACGGATGGGACCTTCGCTACCGCGAATCGGATGGACTCGAGCTTCGCTACAGCGTGGCCATCGACGAGTCCATGGACACCATCCCGGAACAGCTCGAATCCGAAGATGTCGAACGTTACCTTCAGCTCCCTGAGGGCAGCGAGCGCATCGCGGGACTCGCCAGAGAGATCGCCGGTTCGGGCCCGCCGCGGGAACAAGTCCAACGCCTGCAAACCTGGCTTCGCTCCTCGGGAACCTTCGAATACACCCTGAACATGCCCGACACACGCGGGCGCGACCCCCTCGAGGTCTTCCTCTTCGACGCTCGACGTGGGCACTGTGAGTACTTTTCTTCCGCCCTCGCCGTGATGCTGCGGAGCCTTGGGGTGCCCTCACGAAACGTGACGGGCTTCGTGGGCGGCGTCTACAACCGCTACGGCGGCTACTACTCCATCCGCCAAGGAGACGCGCACAGCTGGATCGAAGCCTACGTGGATGGCGCGTGGCGCACCTACGACCCGACGCCGGCGGCGCACATGAGCGCTGCTCCACGCGGCGACGGCCTCTTGGCGGACATTCGCGCGGTCCTCGACGCGATGCGAATGCGCTGGGCGCTCGATGTCGTGGGCTACGATCTTCGCGACCAAGTCGAAGGCCTCCGAGCCGCCTTTCGTTGGTTCCGCTCCTTCCGGCAAGACGACACGGTGACCGGCGAGCGCGGCCTCAATGAAGAGGAGAGCGAAGCGCCGGTCCCATGGATGCCGCTCACCGGCGCTGCGCTCTTTCTCCTGGGCCTCGCCTACCTGGTATGGAGGCGGAGGCGCAAGAAGAGCACGGGACCAAAGCGCGCGACGAGTGAGCTCGGCGAAAGCGCCCGCGACCTCTACGAGCGCCTCGAACGACGTCTCGCGAAGCGCGGCATCGTGAGGCCCAAGACACGTACGCCGCGGGAGCACTTGGCGCGTTTGGAGGCGGCCGGAGACGCCGAACTCGAGCTCGCCCGAGCCGTCACGGAAGCCTACGAAGCAGGACGACTCGGCGGCGAGAGCAACCAGGACGAGCTTCGTGCGCTAAAGAGAAGGCTTTAGTGTGCGATTCAGAAAGGTCCTCTCTACCTTTCTGAATCGCGCACTAGCGCTCCGGGTTCGTTGCGTGGCACGCGAGAAGCGCTAGTCAGGCATATGCGCATCCTCTCTCTGGCTTTCCTGCTCGTCGCCTGCGGCCCCTCCGATGAAGGCACGGACGCGGGTCTCGACGCCGGCGCCGCGGATACCGGTGGGTCCGATTCACGCGCGGACGTTGGTGCGGACGTCATGGAAATGGATGTGCCCGAAGTAGACGCTGGACCCATCACGTGCGGCGGCGAGTCCGGCGCGGCGATGGCCCGCTGCGTGGAGCAGGCGCGCTACGACGACGACCTGGTCTTCATCGCTCAGCCACGTGCACTCGGCACGCCTCACTGGATGGCGGTGCAGGACCTCTGCGCCGAGCGCTTCGCCGCTGCTGGCTTCGACGTTGAGCGGCACGAGTTCAGCACGGGCGTGAACGTCATCGGCACCAAGCTCGGCACGTCGATGCCGGACCGCCGCGTCATCATCGCCGCCCACTACGACGGCACGCCGGGCTGCGACGGAGCAGACGACAACGCCACGGGTGTTGCGGGCGTTCTTGAAGCTGCACGCGTTCTCGGCCAGTACGAGCACGAGCACACCCTCGTCGTCGCTTGCTGGGACGATGAAGAAGGCGGCCTGCGCGGCTCCACCGCTTATGCGACGCGGGAGAGCGAAGCGGGGCGGGGCTTCGACATCAACTTCAACTTTGAGATGATCGGATACGTCAGCTCCGAGCCCGGCTCCCAGCAGCTCCCGGAGGGCTTCGACGTGCTCTTCGAAGAAGAGACCGCACGCATCGAGGCCAACATGCGCCGCGGGGACTTCATCGCCTGGATCGGCGACTTTGCCAGCGCTCCCTTCGTCGAACGCCTCGCACACCACGCGGACAGCCTCATGCTCCGTCACGAGCCGCTCACGATCTTCGAGGGCTTTCACCTCTCGCCACTCCTCGGCGACCTTCGACGCTCCGACCACGACGCCTTCTGGCAGACAGAGGTCCCCGCGATCATGATCACGGATACCAGCGAGTTCCGCTACAGCGGCTACCACTGCCTCGGCGGCGAAGAAGACACCGTGGACCGTCTGGATATCGGTTTTGCGACGCTGGTCACGGCGGCAACGGTGGGCGCCGCCGCCGACGCGCTCAGCGCCGAGTAGCCCTCACTCGGGCTCCCCTCGGCTCAGAAGCGAGCGCGCGAACTAGAGGCCGAGCTGGCCGATGACGCTGTTCACGGCCTTCGCATTGCTCATCACGTAGAAGTGCACGGAGGGCACGCCCTTCTCGAGGAGCTCGCGTGTCTGCTGTACGGCCCACTCGACGCCGATCTTCTGGACGTCCTTCTTGTCCGCCGCTTCTAGCTCGTCGCTGAAGGCCGCCGGGAGCTCGCAGTGGAAGGTGCGAGGAATGCTGACGAGGTGCTTCTTGCTGGTCAGGACTTTGAGGCCGGGAATGATGGGCACTTCGATGCCCGCGGCGCGGCAAGCATCCACATACGCGAAGTAGTGCTCATTGTTGAAGAACATCTGCGTGACGATGTACTCGGCGCCGGCGTCGACCTTGGCCTTCGCGTGGCGGATGTCTGACGCGAGGTTTGGTGACTCAAAGTGCTTCTCCGGGTAGCCGCTGCAGCCCACGCAGAACTCCATCGCCGCCGCGTCGAGGTAGGTGTCGAGGTAGTTGCCTTTGTTCATCGAGTCGATCTGCGCGATGAGGTCGACGGCGTAGCGGTTCGCGGTCTTTCCGTCACGAAGCGGCTTCTTGTACCCCTTGTCGTCGCCGCGAATGGCGAGGACGTTGTCGATGCCGAGGTAACGAAGCTCGATGAGGAAGTCCTCGGTCTCCTGCTGCGTAAAGCCGTTGCACAAGACGTGGGGCACGGCGTCGATGTTGTACTTGTTCTGAATCAGCGCGCACACGCCCAAGGTGCCCGGGCGCTTGCGTTTCACCGTCCGCTGAATTCCGTCCGGCGTCTCTTCGTAGACGACCTCTGCCGGGTGGCTTGTGATGTCGATGAAGGGGGGACGATGGACCACCAGGTCGTCCACAAGCTTCATAAGCGAACGGACGTTGCCGCCGCGCTTAGGCGGGATGATCTCAAAACTGATGAGAGGCCGGTCGGCCTCCGCAAGGTGCTGCGTTACCTTCATGTGGCGCGTTTCATCCCACAAGCGACAGAGTGGGGCAACTTGGCGACTGCGCCTCGAAACGTGAACTTCGCCTCTAGGGTCGCCGAAAGCTGCGGCTGCGAACTTCCTCGTCGGCGACATCGTGAAGATCCGCGAGGTCCTGAAGGAAGCGGAACGAATAAATGCCCGTCGCGTGGCCGTCGCCCCACTCCAAACGCAGGCCGTACTGACCTGTCTCATGGAGCTGCGCGAGCTCGAGAGCCGTATCGCCCTGCGGCTGCACCCAGTTGATGGCGCCTTCATGGCCCTGGCACACAGCGCAGGGGCAAAAGCCGCGCAGCACGGCGTGGCGAAAGAACGTGGTCTTGCCATCGTCCCAGACGATCTCGAGCAGGCGGGCGCCCAAGGGTGCGCGTACTTCAACGGGTGTCATGGATCCCCCCATTGCATGAGCAGCCCCATGCTGCTCTCGCTCATTTCGCTGGTCATCTCGCTGGTCATCTCGGTCTCAGCGGTATTCGTTGGCGTCGCCGTTGTCATCGCCGTCGTCATCGCCGTCGTCATCGCCGTCATCGCAGTGGCCTCCGGCGTCATCTCGCTAGCCGCCTGAGTCATCGCCGTCTCCGGCTCCATCACGGTGGCCTCTTCCATCGAGGGGCCCTCGACAACCGCCGCCGCCTGCGTAGTCATCGATGACCTCATCCCGCTCGCCATGCCTCGAGGACGTGTACGCATCGTCGCAACTTGTTCCGGCGGCTGCTCGTCAGGTTCTGGGGCCGCAACCTCGACGACCGTCGGCGTCTCTCTCGAACCTGCGTTTGAATCGGAGTCCACCGGAGGAGCCGCCGCCGCCGCCGGCGGCGTTTCGTGTGGCTCGAGCGGAATCGCCGTGGGCGCCGCGGGCCGAAGCGCGAAGAACACACCCACCAACGCGAGGGCGACGGCGAGCCCGCCGAGGAGAAGACCGGTATGTTTCTTCGCCGCAGCGGGGGCTTGTCCAGCGGAGTCGACGGCGCCGAGCGCGAGAGTGCTGCTGGTCTCGCGCTGGGCGCTCACCACCGACCCTGTTGGGACGACGGCGGAGGTAGAGATGCCCGAACTGGAGGTGCTAGCGAGTGGGGATGCGACCCTCGTCGCTTCGTCGTCGGGTTCGTTGCTGAGGGCTCGCTTGAGGCCATCTTCGAGGGGCGCCAAGGAGGCTGCGCCGTGGAGCTTTACGTAGTCAGCGACCGCCGACTGACGCGCAGGTTTGATGGCCGCACGCAGCGCTTGTGCGAAGGCTCGCGCGCTCTCGTAGCGGTCGTCGGGCTCACGCTCAAGAGCCTTGGCCACGCAAGCCCCGAGCTGCTCTGGCACGCCGTCACGGTAGTCGTGGACCGTGGGTATCGGCTCGTCGAGCACCTTGCGGAGGATGTTGAGTGGGTTGTCGGACTTGAAGAGACGACGTCCCGTGATGAGCTCCCAGGCGACGATTCCAAGAGCAAAGATGTCCACACGGGAGGTGAGTGTGCCACCTCGCGCTTGCTCCGGCGCGAAGTAAGACATCTTGCCTTTGACCTCGCCGGTCTGGGTTTGAGAGTGACTCTGCATCGCCCGCGCGACACCAAAGTCCGTGATACGCGTCCGGCCCGCGCGGTCGACGAGAATATTCTGCGGAGAGATATCCCGATGAATCAGCTTGAGCGGATCGCCCAGCGGCGTCGTCGCTTCGTGCGCGTCGTGAAGCCCCGTTGCAGCTTGCGCGATGATCTCCACAGCAATGTCGAGGGCGACGTACTCGCCACTTCTCAGCACGCCGCGGATCAGCTGACCGAGCGGCACACCGACGACAAGCTCCATCACCAGGTAGAGCGAGTTATCCTCGGCGCGTCCAAGGTCCAACGTCTGAACGACGTTGGGGCTTGAGATGTGCGCTGCCACTCGGCCTTCGTCGAGGAACATGGACACGAACCGCTCGTCGTCGGCGAGGGTCGGGAGCATTCGCTTGAGCGCGACGACCTTTTCAAAGCCGCCTTCGCCCACGATTCGTGCCGCGTAGACCTCTGCCATGCCTCCGCCGGCGATGCGGAAGAGCGTCTCATAGCGGCCAAAACGCTGGCCGCCGGACGCCTTCAGGCGCCCGGTGTCATCTGGGCTTGGATTCACAGGTAGCGATAATGGTAGATCGGAATTGCTCTGTTGACCGAAAAACACCCCATAAGAACCCCTCGGTGGAGCTGATTCTTTGAACTTTTCCCTTTGGGGTCCGTGATTTCCGACAAAATCAGTGCGGCGCGCGCTCCTGGCGCTCTATTCGCAGAAGTGCAGGCCGCCGTCGCCGCCCTCACAGCTGCCGCCGGTCGGCATCCCAGAGACAAGACCGCATCCGATTTCGCAGCGCCCGACGGTGCAACGCCAAACCGGAAAAGACGTCCTCGGCTCCGCGTTGCACAAGCGCACCAAGGGGCCGTCTTCTTCGCCGGGGGTCGTGAAGGACGCGCACGCTTCATCACGACAGAGCGGGAAGCGAACAAGGTCGAGGTCCCAGCTGGTCTGTTGACCTTTGTAGAACGGGGTCTGCAGCTCATACCAAAGCTCGGACACCGGGTCCCGGAGGTCTTGGCAACCCTCCATGCGACACAACCGAATCTTGATGAAAACGTTGCGCTCAACATCCAGCGTCTCGAGGGAGAACGAGTAGGTCGAAGGCGTCGTGGTGAGCTCATGAACTTGAGGAAGGCTCACAGCTTCCCAGTCCAGTTCGAACGAGTCGTCGCGACGTGCCTCGACCACCACGAAGAGGGAGTCAAAGCCAGCGGGCCGAGCGGGAAAGCGGAGCTCCCCATCAAGAGTGGCGTTCCGAGTGCAACCTGGAAGCACACCCAGCATCGAGAGGGAGAGAGCGAAGAGTAAGAATCGCATAGCTTAGATTTCCAGGGCGTTGTCAGGGTGCATGACATCGAGCTGAGCGTTTTCCTGAAGGAAGAGTCCAACGCCGACGCCAGCACCTGCGAGGACGATACCTGTGATGACCCAGAAGACAGGGCTCTTGAAGACGCTGGTGGTCTCGATCTCGATCTCCACCATCTCGACCTGCAGTGTCCGGCGCTCGCCGTCGTCGAGCTGACCTTCCCACGTCCACGGCTCATAGCCAGGACGCGAAGCCTGCACTCCGTTCGGTCCTGGGTCTGCTTCGATGTTCACTTCTGTGCCGCGCTCGCTCTCGTGGCCGCGGCCGTTGATACGAATCTCATAGTCCGCCTCGGCATCGAGTCCCGCGAGAGTCAGCACCGCGACGCGCGCGGCTTCTTCGGCTGCCTTCACACGGGAAGGTTCCGCGGCGGGGCTGTCGCCGTGCGAATCGACGACGCGCTGAAAGGCATCTCGAGCCTCCCGGTGACGACCCAACGCGCGAAGAGCCATGGCGGCGTTGTAGAGCGCTGTCGGTACACCGCTCATGAGATAGGCCCGCTGGAAATGCTCCAAAGAGTCGGCCCAGCGACCCTCCGTCGCATCCTCAGAACCAGCAACGAACTCCGCTCGCGCTTGGTCGCGGTTTTCATCTTCGGTCTGTGCCGCCGCGAAACTTGGGAGGGCGGCAAAGGCGAAGACAGCTGCCAAGGCCAGGGGCAAGGGCCGAGTGAATAGACGCATCGAGGTCATGCTAAGGCAATTCGTTTGGTACGTCAGCAAACGCTCACTTCGCCTCACTCCGCGTGCCGGAGGAGATACTCCTTGAGGCGCAGCTTTCGGCGCGTGCTGTCGCTCGTCATATAGCGAATCTTGCCGAAGATCGGCCGTTCTGGACCCCAGGCGCGGTCGTAGCGACCCAGGACCCAATAGATGCCGGAGTACGAGTTTGGGTCTCGGCCATCCAGGGCGTACTTGTCGTTCAGGTACACCATGCGCTCCGCTGCGAGCTGAGGCGTGGCGGACCACTGAAGGATCTTCTTCCCCCAGAGCATGCGCAGGTAATTCTGCATGACACCGTGACGCGTAAGCTCCCGCTGGGCTGCGTTCCAGATGTCGTCGTCGGTCTCGGCGTTCTCAAGGGCGCTCAGCGTGTACTCCTCACGCGGATCTGCGGCGTGCTCCGCCAACGTTGTCCGTGCCCAGTCCGGGAGGGATTCATAC
>JBGCFM010000246.1:0-14893 GCA_045106895.1 Polyangiales bacterium
GAACATCCGCGACCATGAGCGACTCTTGGCACAGCTGGAAACCCGCCGTCGAAACCTCCACGGCGAGTAGGGAGACTACCCGCCGGGGCAGCTGGGATGCGTACAGTAGCTGGACGCTCCTACGGACGTGCAGAGGAATCCGGCGAGTCCGGCTGCCTCGCATTCGGCACTGTCGGCACATGACAGCTGGCAGGTGCGGGAAGTTTCGCTGCACTCGAGGGATAGCTCTGACTCCGAACAGTCCGAGGACTCTCGGCAGCTCTCGCCGACCCCTCCCGCTGTGATCGACGGCGTGAGGCATTCGAAACGCACGAGCGCTCCTTCGGATATCTCGCCACCCACGAAGACGACGCGATGCGGGCGCCGCTCGCAGCCTCGCACAGCGTTGACATCGTCGTAGTACCAGCCGGAGGTCGCGCCGGCGCACGTGGGGTGCAGATCGATGACGCGACCTTCGGCATCGAGCTGGCAGACCTGGCACATTGCGCGCCCCTCGTAGTCGACGCCGGCGGCCACTCCGCTCAAGCTTTGCTCTTCGCAAGTCGCGCCCAGTGGCATGACCTCGGTGAGGTTGCAGCGCGCGCGTCCGGCGCGGTCTTTCGGAAGCGCTTGGTTGAAGCACGGAGGAAAACGACGTCGCGCAGCGATGCCTTCGGCGAGCTCGTCCAAGGCCGAGTCGCGTTCCGAGCAGACGGAGCCCAGGGTGACGTCCACGTAGTCTGCTTCGAGGGCCTGAGAGACCTCGATGAGGCGCCTCGGAGCGTGGGCGCGCTGCCTATCAGGACCCTGGCAGGAAGTGCGGAGCTGCGAAGGGTCACTGGGGTCTGGGCCAGGTTCCATGCGTTCGTCGTTCAAGAGCCGCTCGTAGTCCGGCCTTTGTCCTGCGCTCGGCAGGAGGTCTGGTGGGATGCCGGCGATGATCGTCACGAAGAGCCGCTCCGGCGAGATGATCTGCCGGAAGCCGTCGACGTAGCGCTCGACGGACTGCAGCGCCTCACTATGACGTACGCAGCGCTGGCTCATTTCGGGATGTGTGTAAGTCGTGCTGGCCTCGTTGAACACATCGGGGTTTGCGGCGGAACAGTCGTCGCCGCTGGTCAGGAAGACAACGGAGAGCATCGGGTCGTAGCGATGAAAGCCTTCGTTCGCTCCGTCCACGTGGCCCCGTGAGCCATTGACGAAAAGAAGCTCGGAGCTCGCAGAACTGAGCGCCTTGAGCGCGGCGTCGAGGGGCTGCTGAAAGCGGCACCCGTCTTCTCCCAGCGTTGCCAAGCACTGGGCTTGTTCGGTGAAGAGCTCGGCGTCTGATTCTCCGGCGCGAAATTGCAGAAATGGCGGCGCGTTCACCTCACATCGATCGCGGATCAGGATTCCATCGTCGCCAAAGTTGGGCTCCGCGCAGCTTGGGTGCTCGAAGCCGCCACTTCCGAGGTCCGCGCTGATGACACCTATCCGAATACGCCACAGCGGGTCGAAGCGTGTGCCTTGGGGCGAACGTCCACTTGTGATCACATCGAGGAATCGGGGAAGCTGCCGCGCGAGGTCGGCTTGTGCGCGCGCCATGCCCTCGGAGTTGTCGATGACGAACAACAGGTCGAGGTCATCATCGGGAAGCCAGGAGCTGCGGAATTGATAGTCGGAGAACATGCACGGACCGGTGCCGGTCGCGTCGCGCGAGTCGCAGGCCAGAGGGAGAGCGAGAAGAACAAGGGCGAAGGAGACGCGCCTCAGCATCCGCAGCACGCAGTCTGGCAGTAGCGCCCGCCCTCGGCCTCGCGGCACACGTACGGGTCAGGTCCGAAGCGCGCGCAGTCCCCGTCGTCCTCGCAGGAGACCTGGCACGTGTCCGTTGCTGTGTCGCAAACGAGGGGGACATCCGCCGGGAGGCTCGAGTCGCTACAAATGGACGCGTCGTAGAGGCAGGAAGAACCCGCCCTGGCTTCACCCGCCGCGGGAGCTGCCGGCGCGTGGCAGTGGTGAATCGGCCGGGCGCCAACGACGGGTTCGCTGCCTGGGTGAAACGCGATGAAGTCCCGGCACGTGTTTCGCTCCGCGTCGTTGGCCAGATACCAGCCCACGTCTCGCACGCCATCGCCTGCGAGCTGCCGACAGCCCGGATGCGGGTCGATGATGGTTCCGTCCTCCGTCGACGCGCACACGCGGCAGCGGCCACGACCGACGCGAGTTTCATCCGGTACGCGGCCTCGCAAGTCTTCGCAGCGAGTTCCTTCCGGGAGCACTTCCAAGTAGGCGCACGGCGGGCGATCTGCTGGCCGCGCTTCGAGAAGGCAGCGCCGGTTGAGGCTCTCGCCGATGGCGAGGGCCACGCGATCGATGACCTCTGCGTAGTCTTGTTGACACAGAGACCCAAGAACGATGTTGGCGCCGGCTTCGCCCAACTGCTGTGCCGTTCGCACAAGACGCAGTGGGGCATGCGCCGCGCCGCCGCCGTCTGGAACTTCACACGAGGGGGAGAGCTGAGATGGGATCATGGGGTCTGGCTCGCCGTTCATCCGCGGGTCGCGCTCTTCGCCAATGAGCGCTTCGTAGTTCGGGGAATCCGTCGCGAGGTCCACGGGAATGCCGGCGAGAACGCCAAATACGAGGCGCGCTGGGTCCACCGTCGCGAGGAGCCCATCGACGTATCGTTGAGTGGAGTGCAGCCTGGTCTTCGTAGCGCCAGCAGCGCGTATCAAGGTCCGGGTCCGTGTAGGTCGCGCTGTTCCGGGTGAAGAGCTCTGGGTCCGCGATGGAGCAGTCGTCTTCGCCCGTCAGGACCAGGACGACCAGGAGCGCGTCGTCCCGCAGAAGGTTGTTGTGGCCGGCGTTTCCGCTGGAGCCGCCCGCGAATATGGGGCCCGCGCTTGAGCCAGTGAGCGCCTTCAACATGGACTCCAGTGGTTGCTCGATGCCGCAGCCCCGCCCCCCGAGGTTCGCCAGACATTGCGCCACGTGCCCAAACTCCTCCGGGTCAGGGCCGAGCTCGGTCCAGTCCGAGCCGCCGGCGACGCAGTTTTCTCGGGTGCCTACCTGGCCGTTCTGCAGAAGCCCATCGTCACCATCAGGTGCGTCGCACGTCGGCAGTCTCTGGTCGCCGCTGCCCATGTCCGTCGACACCACGCCAAGGCGAACGCTGTCCAAGTCGACGTCCTCGTCGTCTCGCTCCACCTCAAGCATCGCGCGGACAAGCCGCGGCAGCTGGGCGACGAGGCGCCGCTGTTCTTCGTCCATGTCGCCGGAGTTGTCGACGACGAGAAGAATGTCCACTTCACGTGTCGGCTGCGGGGTGTAGGGGAACAAGCCCGGTTGGATCCATGGTGGGCAAGGAAGCTCGACGGCTTCCGGGGCGCAGCTCACCAAGACGAGGGTGGCCAGGACGGCGTGGAGTGGAGACTTCACGGTTCGGCACAGAGCACAGAGTGGACCAAGGAAGGAACGCGGAAGAAAGCCGCTCTTGTGTGAACGTCGCGCCAACGAAGTAGGCGGACTTGCGCGCTCTTGAGTCACGCACGCGCGCTAGTGGAAGGAGCATCATCATTCTCCGGGGCTA
Source organism: Polyangiales bacterium (assembly GCA_045106895.1). Taxonomy (GTDB): domain Bacteria; phylum Myxococcota_A; class Polyangia; order Polyangiales; family Houyiibacteriaceae; genus JBCCRV01. Next base: position 3,551 of record JBGCFM010000246.1, read on the forward strand.
GCTTCTGATCTACCTTGGGCGTCTAAGGGGCGGAGCCATGAGATTTGAAATAGCGTCGACGAGTGGAGGGATGCTCTGCCTTCGGCTAGGAGTTGCGTTGTCCGTGTCTCTCGCGGGATGTGGTTCACCGCAGGTCGCAACTAGCACTGCACCTGAGTCTCCCGCGCGGCCTGAAGTTGCAGCCACGGAGACCCATCCCGAACGTGCGCAAACAGATCGTCCACCCGACGTTCATGTTGAGGAGGAGCCGGCAAGCGCGCCGGTTGTTTCGGAGGTGTTCTACGCGCGAGTGGGTCCGCTCCATCATGCCCACATCTCTTCTGTCAGCTACCCGAGTCTGGAGGTTCACGCCCTGACGCACCCGGTGGACGGGGCGGGCGACACGAGCCCAGCGATCTCGCCGGACGGCAGCCGCCTGGTCTTCACGCGGCGCGTCGGTGATCCCTCGCGGCCACGCCTTAGCCGCGCGTGGGTCCTTTCATTCGGCGATGAGGAGCCGCGTCGCCTGACCGATCAGGAGAGCAATGAGTGGTACCCGATGTTCGTCGGGACCGGCGAGGTCATGGTGGCGAAGGCCGTCTTTGCCCGGCGCAATCCACACGGTGGAGTCTACGCCCGTGTGATTCGATACGGCATCGACGGCACGGAGATCGAGCGGGGACATCATGAATGGGGGGTCACCTCACCTGGGTCTGCCGGCGGCCTGGTCTACGCCTCCGCCGTCCTGTCGTCGGGACGAACTGGTCCACGAAGCGTCCAGATTCGGCGCTGGGATTCGCAACTCTTTGATGGAGAACCAAACTGGGAGTGCACGACGCCGACTTTCCAAAATGAAGATGGATCGCGTGGTTGGGCGAGAACAAGGGTTCGGCAGGATGCTCATCACTACCGCGTCGCGCCCAACGGCGAGTACGTCGCCGTCCTATTGGGCCAAGGCTATACCTACGGGGAGGTCGAACCTTCTACGCTCGTACTCGTTCCCGTCTCAGGACCCCCGCCGGCAGGCGCGAGGCGCTATCGCAGCGCACTGTGTCCCGAACTTACATCCATCGCGGACTCCGCTGTCGGCCCTCTTCAATGGTCCGGCGATGGCTCGATACTCACCTTCATGAAGGAAGAGGACGGTCGCCGCACCGCCTGGATGTGGAGCGCGTCGACGGGTGCGGAGCAGCTCGGAGAGATGACGGATGATGTGGTCGAGGTGAGTCCCAACCATGACGGGAGTCGGGTCGTTTTGGTCACCGAAGAAGAAAGCACGCCGGAAGCGGGCGATGAGCCCGCGAATCCGGAGAGGCGCGCACACATTCTGGATCGAGCGCAGGGCACGAGCGCTGCGGTGCCCTGGGATGGCTACGTCTCGCAGGTGGTCTGGGGGCCTAGATCCACGGGCAGTGAGGGAGCCTTGCCTGAGGGCGCGTAGGTCACGTGCGCGTAGGTCAGGCTGCGGGTTAGATCGGATGCGGGCCGCCCGCGCAAAGAACCTCGGACGGCGCTTCGCTCAGCAGCCGATAGGAGACGGTCCCCGCGCCATCGACGTAGCTGTTGGCGTTGAGGTAGCCGAAGTAGTCCTCTCCGCGGCCGATGAAGGCTTCGGCGGGCCGCACGAATTGTCCGCGCTGAAAGCCGATGTTCACGCCGAAGCCCGCGCCTGTGGGCCCGCCCGTGACCTCGATGCTCTTGAGCTCGCCCTCTTCGAAGCGAGCTCGTGCCGGTCCACCGAGGTTGTAGAAGATGTCATCCCCGAAGCAGAAAGCGCTCTCGGGAATGGGCACCTCAGAGTCCTCCGACGAGCGTGCAAAGCCAACGTACCCGGAGTAGTGATCACCGGTGCGTGAGCCGGAGACCACCTCAACGCTCACCTCATAGTAGACGGTGGGCGCGGGAAGGGGCCGCACGTGCGTCGCCTCTGATGAGCTGATTGGCGTCGCGCCACAGGAGGCCGTTATGAGCGCGAGGGCGCTCAACCAAGATGTCTTCATCGCACCACCTCAAGGGTTATGGGCGACGGTGATCGTCGCGCCATGAACGGAACCCCGACGGCAAAAAGAATTGGGTCCGAAGACAACAAAGATGACCCGACCCTGTCGATTGTGCTTGGGGTTCAGGTTCGAAGTTCTGGTTCTGTTTCCGAATCAAAGTTCGGGTTCGATCTCAGTTCGCTTCGTTGCCCGGAACGAGTTGGCGCAAGACGTCGAAGTAGAGCGGTATGTTGAGATCGTTCCCGTCGTTCAGGCCGGCGTAGCGCACGTCATCACTGAACCCTTGGAGCATCCACTCGAAGGCTTCGCTCGCCGGCGCCGTGATGAAGGATGGGTTTTCCAGCTGTGCGTCTTGGATAAAGTTGGCCGCCCGCGCCTCGGAGCTGAAGACCGGGATGCACACAGGGTAGCCCTCGTACTGCCACAAGAGCGGTCCACTCGGGTCGTCGGGGGAGCGGATGAAGCAGAGCGTTGGCAACGCAAGGGCACATCGCATGGCGTACTCGATGGCGCCATTGCTGCGCAGTTCGCGTATGGTGGTGATCGAGTGGTCGAGCAAAGCCTCCGGAGTACTCATGCTCCGCTCTAGGATGTTCAGGACCTCCGCCAACGGGGCTTGGAATGCTCCGCCCTTGGCCTCTTTCCAGTGTGCGTATCCTTCCTCGAACAATGCGGGTATGTCGCCGTCCCCGCCCTCACGTTCGACGACACTTTGGCGGAGATGCTCCATCGAGATGGGAATGTGCCCTACCGTTGAGCCAACGCGAACTCCGTTAAGAATGCGGACATCGGCGAGGCTCACGTGGGCAGTCTCCCCTTCCACGCGATGAAGCGTCACGAGGCCGTCGTCTTCGTGGGGCCTGCAGCGAAAGCGCCATTGCTCGCCGACCTTGAGTTCCACATCAGTCATCAGCCGAGGCTAACACCGGGTCAGCTTCAAGCGTGACCCGCGTGAGGCGCACTTGCCCCTTCGTCGCTCCCATGGTCCCATCGCTGTGATGCGCTTGCTCGTTTGTGTGATGCTCCTCGGGTGCGAGACGGTTCAAGTCCGGCCCTCGCTTGAGCCCGCCGCGGAAGAGGTCGAAGAGATTGAAGCCGCGGCCCCGGCCCTCGCCGCCATCAGCCTCGGAGTAGGGCCTCGTTCCAGTTGCGCCGTCCTCAGCGACGAGTCGCTCTGGTGCTGGGGCGACGGCGACGAGGGTTTGCTTGGCGGAGACCCCGGGCCGGGACCCGTGCGCGTGCTCGAGGCGGCGGGGCTTTCCCGTGTCGTGGTCGGCGAAAGTCGCGTTTGCTTCCTCGCTGCCGAAGGCGTGCGCTGTTTTGGCAACCTCGGCTATGCGCGCAACCCCGTACGCACCGAGCCCACCGCCGTGCCTCGGCTGGAGGGCGCCCGCGATTTCGCCGTGGCCTCTCGGCACGCATGTTTCATCGACGGCGAGGCAAAAGTGCGTTGTATCGGTTCGGGTGCAAGCGCCGGCGAGAACGCGCGAGTACAGAGGCTCAGCGACCCCCTCGTCTCCGACGCGGAAGGGATCGCCACGGGTCTTGTTCACTCGTGTGCGCTGGCGGGGGGCTACGTTCACTGCTGGGGCGAGGCATACGGAGGTCGCCTCGGCGGTGTCGGCGTGCGCTCCTACACCGAGTCGGCGCGTCAGCTGCCAGACCTCGAAGGCGTTCGCAGCATCTCTTCTTACAGTCGAGGAGCGCAGACATGCGCGCTCCTCGCCGGCGACGAGATCCGCTGCTGGGGCCAAACCAGCTCAACGAATCACCGCGCCCGCTACGCGCTCCTCGGCGAGACTCCCGTCGTCCTCGAACCCGTGGGCGAGCCCGTTGCCAGCATCGTCGCCGGCTTGGTCCAGGTCTTCGCCATCGCGGAGTCCGGCGCCGTGTATCGCTACGTGAGCCAGCAGCCGACGCGGGAGGAACGAGCAAATGGCAGGGCGCAACTTCGGGTTTCCTACGGGACGGCGGCGCGCCTCGACTTGCCGCCGGTCTCCAACATCGGTGGTGGCTTGGCTCATACGTGCGCACTCACCCGCGACGGCGCGGTGCTTTGCTGGGGTCTCGGTGCCGGTGGCCGGCTCGGAAACGGCACAAATGGAAGCTTACCCACGCCCACCGCTGTTCACTTCGGGGAGAGCGACTCATGAGCCAGGATACGAAAAGCCCCAAGGCGCCCAAGAAGCGAAAGTGGCCCAAGCGTCTCGTCGCCGTCGCCCTTGGACTTCTGGCCGGCGTGCTCATCACCGAGGCCGTGTTTTGGTTCCGCGATGATGGCGCGTTTCCTCACGTGAACTTCTACCAAGCCGACGCGGAGCTCGGCGTTCGTCTGCGGCCCGGCGCCACAATGCGTTTTAGCTTTCAGGACAACCCCGTCAACGATATCCAGGTCAACGGCGAAGGCTACCGCGGCGAAGAGTGGCCTGAGGGGCGAGAGAACGAGATCCTCGTGGTGGGCGACTCGCAGGTCTTCGGCCTCGGAGTGAACGACGATGAGACGATGGCGGCGCGTCTTGCCGAGCTAAGCGGTCGCCCCGTCATCAACGGCGGCGTGCCGACCTATGGACCTCAGGAATACACCGCCGTCGCCGGCGAACTCATGGCGGAGCGCGATATTCGCACCGTCGTGTACGTGGTGAACATGTCCAATGACTTCTTCGAGGACACACGCCCCAACACGCAGCGCCACGCCGTGTGGGACGGGTGGGCCGTACGAGCGGAGCTGGCGCCAGAGACCATCACATCGTTCCCCGGCCGTGAGCTCCTCTACCGACAGTCCCATGCGTTCTACGCGCTGCGCAGGCTCCTCAACGAAGGTGAAGCGGGGCCGGATGCGGTGACGTCCGAAGGACGCTGGGAGGACCTCGTCACGACCTCCTCGGAAGCGGCTTCGTCACGCGAAAGCGCCGCTACCGACGCTGCGCGGGCGGCGGACGACCTGCGTCTCGACAGGCTACGCGTGGTGCAAGCCAGCGTCGCCGCGGACAACGCCGTCGACGCGCGTCTACGAGAGCCCATGCAGGCGCAGTATGACTGGGACGACGACTACGCCGAGATCCGCACCTTGGACGTGGCACGGGGCAACCCCGGCGACATCGTCGAAGAGGAAGACTCGGAGGAAGGACGCAGCGTCGCGGCGACTTCGGCGTTGATCCGAAGAGCGATTCGGCGTCGCAACGAACTCATCGAGGCGCGCCTTGAAGCGGACCCGATGCTCGGCCGCGTTCTCGAGGCGCAGAACGCGGTTCACGCGCAGCGCCTCCGCCTGCGGGGACTATCCCCGGCGGATTCTATTCGCGTTCCCTCGACGCTTGAGACCCGCCTCGCGGAGGTTCACGCGCTCTGTGAAGAGAACGGCGCCGAGCTACTCGTCGTCGCCTTGCCCCTCGACGTGCTCGTGTCGAGTGAGGAGTGGGCGAAGTACGAGGCCACGCCCGTCGACATGGAGCCAACGCGGGTTCTCTTGAGCGACCTGGTGGCTTCGGCGCATCACTTGGGCGCACGCAGCTTTGACGCCACCGACGCCCTTCGCGCCGCGGAGCCGGGAGCGTTCCTCCGTGGCGATCTTCACATGACGGCGAAGGGGCAGAACGCGTTGGCCGAGGCCGTGGCTGAGGTGCTCGACTCTCCGCTGCCTCTCCGGCGGCCGGAACCTGGGTTTCCCGAAGGACGTTCGGTGCTTCCTGCGGCGGAAGAGTGGGTGCGCACGCAGGAAGCCACGGTGCGAGGGTCGAGCGCAGCGCGCTGCGAGACGGTCCGCGTTCGTGAGTGGCTGCGCGTCACCTGCGTTCCATCCGGCCGAAATCGTCCAACGGGAGTCACCATGCTCGAAGGTGACGAGGGCGAAGCGCTAACGCTTGTCACGGCCGACGCCTCGGACCTCATAGTGCCTTTGCGGCCCGGCGCGACGGTGCGCGCCGACTTCCACTGGACGAGCCGAACGCAGACGCTCTCGGTGACGTGGGCGGAGGGCGCCGAGGAGCCGGAGATGGCTTTCGGTGAAGCCCGCGACGCAGAGCGGCCTACCCGGGAGACGAACGAAGCGACGGAGCGCCTTTGCGCTTGTTATCAGGAGGTGGTCCACGAGTACTCGTGCCGAAATCGCCGCAACTCCTACGGCACCTTCGTCGACTACGAGCACGACTGCTATGAGCCTGTCTGCACGCATCTCTTCGGCGAGGCGACGGACGCATGCATCGCGACCCACGGGGAAGACTGCGACGCGCTCTTGCGATGTGTTCAAGGGGACCGCAGCGCCTCCCCAGCATGTCCAGAAGGGCACGCCATCGCCGGGGGGACCGGCCACTGCTTTGCCCTCTGTGACGACGCCCATCCTTGTGAGTCCGGCACCTGTGCGCCGTGGCAGGGGACAGGGATCTGTCGCCCGTGAGCCCGCAGCGCATGGCCTGTCCGGCGGTCCACGGCGGCCGATGAGGGCTCTCGCCGACTTCTTCTACACGCTCAGCTGGCGCGTGCCGGGACGTACGTGGCGGCGGCTCTACGCCTTCGCCGAAGCCGAGGCAGAGAGCGCCCTTGAGCTACGATGTGCCGCGGCCCAGACGAGCGACGCGGAGCTTGCGGCGAAGTTCCTGCGTCACGCCGAAGACGAAGCACGACACGCTCGTATCTTGCTTCGGCGCGCGGAGGTGGCACGTGGTCGCGGGCCCCTCGCGCCGCCCCGAATGGCGCACGCCCACCTATATCGAGCCCTTGGGGAGGACGCGTTCATCGCGTTCGTGCTGCGGGGAGAGACGCGAGGCCGGCGCCAGTTTGAAGCCCACGTTCGGTATTTCGAAGAGCGAGATCCGGCGCTCTCGACGGCCCTTGCTTCGATTTTGGCGGATGAGCGCCAGCATGAGTCGTACACGCGTACGCTCCTGGCGGAGCGCTCGGACGCGCCGTCGCTCCGTCGCGGTGTCGCTTGGCGCGACCGCGCTTACCGTTGGCGGCGCGCTGGCACGCTCCTGACGGCGCCGCTCTTCGCGTTGACGATGGGGGTTCTCTACCTTTTGTCGGCGCCGCTTGCCCTGATGACGAAGCGTCCTCGTCCGGGTTGGCGCGAGGGCGAGTAGTGGCCGCGGTACTCGGCATCAGCGCCTACTACCATGACGCCGCTGCGGCTCTCGTCGTGGACGGCCGCATCGTGGCGGCACAGCAGGAAGAGCGCCTCTCGCGCGTCAAGAATGACCCCTCGCTACCGAAGAGCGCCATCGACGCGTGTCTGGCTCTCGGCGGCATCGACCCGCGAAGCCTCGACCGCATCGTCTTCTACGAAAACCCTTACCGAAAGCTCGAACGGGTGCTGGTGGGTTCACTCTCTGCTTTCCCCCGCGGCGCTCGCTTCTTTCGGCGCGCGCTGCGCAGTCAGCTCGGCGAGAAGCTCTGGGTACTCGACGCCCTCAGCGATCACTGCGGCGTCCATCGAAGCAAAGTCCGTTTCGTTGACCATCATGAGAGTCACGCGGCGAGTGCGCTTTGGTGCGCGCCTTTCGAAGACGCCGTCGCGCTCACCGTCGACGGTGTTGGCGAAGAAGAGACGACGGCGATCTGGACCATGGAAGACGGCCGACCGAAGCGCGTCACGTCCCTTGGCCACCCTCACTCCCTCGGGCTCTTCTACGCCGCGATCACAGCGTACTTGGGCTTCCGAGTGAACGAGGGCGAGTTCAAGGTGATGGGTCTCGCGGCCTATGGAGAGCCGCGCTTGTCCAAAGAGATCGCCGAGCTCCTGCGGCCGATGGAAGATGGTGCGTTTGCGCTAAACGCGCGCGCTTTTGCGGACCATTTGGATGTCGAAAAGGCCTTTGGCGCGGAGTTCGTGCAGCGCTTGGGTCCGCCGCGGGATGCACATCGCGAGTGGAACTTGGACGACCCCGAAGACCGGCGCTTCGCCGACGTCGCCGCGAGCGCTCAGCTGGCGCTCGAAGATGCCATGCTCGGTCTGGCCAACCATGCGCGCGAACGAAGCGGCGCGTCCAATCTCGCCCTCGCCGGCGGCGTTGCGCTGAACTGCCGGGCGAACGCGCGACTCCTCGCCGAGACGGAGTTTGAGCGCGTTTTCGTTCAGCCCGCCGCGGGCGATGCCGGCGGGGCCCTTGGCGCCGCGCTCCTTGGCGCAGCCGATGAAGGCGACGACGTCGCGGACGCCTGGCGCGACTTTGTCCCTGGACTCGGCGTCGCCGCAGACGCATCCAAGGCGATGGACGTCGCGCGTCACCTTGGCCTTCGCGCTGAGCGCGTCGATGACGCGGCGGAGGCGTGCGCGACACGTCTCGAAGAGGGCGAGATCGTCGCCTGGGTTCAGGGGCGCGCCGAGTGGGGCCCGCGCGCGTTAGGGCATCGTTCGCTCCTCTCGCGTGCCGACGACATCACGCTACGCGACACTCTCAACCGGCGGATCAAAGGCCGCGAAGCATTCCGGCCTTTTGCGCCGATGATGCTCGACGAGCGCGCCGCGGCGCTTCTTGAAGACGCACCAAACGACATGACGCCCGCGATGACTACCACCTGCAGAGTCGCGGACGCAGACGCGCTCTCGGGGTGCACGCACGTCGACGGCACGGCTCGCGCGCAGACCGTCAGCGAAGGTGGCGCGCCCGCTGGGCTCCTCAGCGCAGCGGACAAACGTGGCCTGCCAGCTCTGTTGAACACTTCCCTCAACGCCGCCTCGGAGCCTCTGGTTGCCCACGCGACGGACGCGCTGGACTTCTTCGTTCGCAGAAAACCAGACGCCCTCTTCGTGGAGGACGTCCTGATCACGCGGGCGCCAGATCGATGAGCCGTCTCGCAACGATACGCGGCCTCCTCGCGCACTTCTTCGCCCGCGGAAAGTTCTTCTTCATTCCGCTTCTGATCGTCCTGCTCATCGCGGGCGTGCTGCTGCTCCTCACCGGCGGCCTGAGCTACGTCGCCCCCTTCGTCTACACGCTCTTTTGAGGGCTGATGCACGAAGCGTCGGTGTTCTTCTGCGAAAACGACGCGACTCCGTGAGGCTTCTGCCGCTAACATCGAAGCATGGAGAGTCTTGAGCTACCGACCCTCGAAGGAGCACGAAACAAGGGTCTACGCGTACGCTCGGCGCCGGCGTGGCAGTTTTGGAACCGGAAGAACGTCCTCGCAGGCGACCCGGACCACCTTCAGAAGCTCGGCGCTCTCTGGCTCGACGCGCGGCTGCTGATCCGTTCGACGCGGAACAGCGTTCAACACGTGGGTCCGCGCGTCCTCAGCTCACTCGCGAGGGCCGAACGCAAGCCCGAGGGCGAGGGGCAGAGCCGCTACATCGGAGCGCTCCTCGACCCTGCGCCGCTCACGTGTACGTTCTGCACGATGTCCCCAGGCCAGTGCTACTGCGCCGGCTGTGGCGGCGAGGGTTATCGCTTGGAGCAGCGCTCCGACGGACGAGGGAACACCCGCACTGTGCGAATCAGCTGTGAGGCCTGTCGAGGGAGCGGCCGGGTGGAGTGCGGAAACTGTGATGGCACCGCAATGAGTCAGCGCGTGGACATGGTCTGGGTGGAAGACGACTGGAAAGAGCTTCGTTATCTCTATGTGCCTTCGCTGCCCTTCGCCCTTGAGAGCGTCGTGCGAAACTACGCGGAGGCGGTGGAGTCATGGCCGGCGGCTCTCTCCATGCCCCTTGAGGAGCAGCTGATCAGTGGTCCTTACCGTAGCGGCCCGACCTCCGTGGAAGAGTTCCGCGGTTTCACCGTCGATGGGCCCATCGACATGGCGCGGGACATGGTCGACCGCATTCGCGGCGGCGGTCGCGTGCTGAGCGCCGAGGTGAGCGCCTACGTGCTGCCACTCCTCCACATACGTTTTGGCTCCATGCAGGTCGTCATTCATCACCAAGTCGAAGGCGGAATGGCCGTCGTGCACACGTAGGCTATCTCGAGGCTTTAGCAGTCTAGGTAATCGGAGAAGGTTGGCGCGCAGAACGTGCGTTTGGCGAAAAGGCCTGTTTAGAGGCCACAATGCGCACGCGCGCGGCCTTGACGCGAGCCCACCTGGGTCTAGGAACCCAATCCGGCCTATGGTGCCGGCGGAGCATATTGGACGACGAAAAGCAGAAACGGCTTCTGACCGGGCCCGTAGGCCCGACGCTCCTCCGCATGGCCCTCCCGATGACGATGGGTATTGCCGCCGTCATCTTTTTCAACATCGTCGACACCTTCTGGGTCGGCCAGCTCGGCGGCGACGAGCTGGCGGCGATGGCGTTCACCTTTCCCGTCGTCATGGTGGTCAGCAACCTGACGATCGGTCTGTCCATTGGCGCCACGGCGGCCATTGCCCGGGCTATCGGCGAAGGTCACCAAGAAAAGGTCCGGCGCCTCACGACGCACGCGCTCATCTTGGCGCTGCTCGTCGTCATCACCGTCTGCGCCGTCGGCCTCGCCACTTTTGAGCCACTCTTTCGCTCTCTCGGCGCGAGCGAAGAAACGCTTCCGCTCATCAGCGACTACATGATCCCGTGGTACTTGGGCGTAGGTCTCCTCGTCGTGCCAATGCTCGGCAACGGCGCCATTCGCGCGACGGGCGACATGAAGACCCCAGCCATCGTCATGATGTGCGCGGGCTTCGTGAACGCTGCCCTCGACCCGCTCCTCATTTTCGGGTGGGGGCCTGTGCCCAAACTAGGCCTCACCGGGGCGGCCATCGCGACCATCACGTCCTACGCCATCGCCATGGCGGTGATGAGCTACATCCTCATCCGTCGCGAGAAAATGATCTCCTTCGAGGTGCCATCCTGGTCGAGTCTTCGGACTTCATGGGGCGCCATCCTGCTGGTGGGCATCCCCGCCGCAGGCACGAACTTGCTCACGCCTGTCGCCGCCGGCGCTTTGACACGTTTTGTCTCCTCCCACGGAGACACCGCCGTCGCTGCCTACGGCGTCGGGACGCGCATCGAGAGCCTCTCGATGATCGGCGTATTCGCGATGACCGCTGTGATTACGACCTTCGTCGGCCAGAACCACGGCGCGAAGAACGGCCAGCGCATCATGGATACGTTCACCTTCGTGACCAAGGCGAGCGCTATTTGGGGCGGCGGCATTGCGATCCTCCTCTACTTCGTGGCGGGGCCCATCGCGCGCGTGTTCAACGAAGACCCGGTGATCATCGAGCAGACGATGCTCTACCTGCGTGTCGTCCCGCTGAGCTACATTACCTTCGGCATCGCGATCCTCGTCGCGTCGATGTTCAATGCGCTCAACATGCCCTTGAAGGCCACGGCCCTCGCGGCGCTGCGTTTGGTGGTCCTCGCCGTGCCTCTCGCTTGGCTGGGCTCAACGCTCTACGGACTTGCTGGGCTCTTCGGCGGAATCGTCGCCGCCAACATCACGATGGGCATCGTCGCCTTCGC
>JBGCFM010000247.1:0-19512 GCA_045106895.1 Polyangiales bacterium
CCGAGATCCCACGCACTGCGCATTGGGGCGTACGTGAGCACGGCATGGGTTCGGCCATCAACGGCATGGCGCTGTTTGGCGGCGTGATCCCTTTCGGCGCGACCTTCCTAATCTTCAGCGACTACGTCCGGCCTTCATTGCGTCTCGCGGCGCTCATGAAGCAGCGCACGCTCTACGTGTTCAGCCACGACTCCATCGGCCTCGGCGAGGATGGACCCACGCATCAGCCCGTGGAACAGCTCGCGGCGCTTCGTGCGATTCCAGGCTTCGCCGTCTTCCGGCCCGCCGATGCGAACGAAGTGCGCGAAGCGTGGATCGCGATGGTTCGCTACGAAGGGCCGTCCTGCATCGTGACCACTCGGCAGTCGGTGCCTACGCTTGAGCGAAGCGAGAGCACAGCGGCGACGGGCCTTCACAGGGGCGGCTACGCGGTGGTTGAAGCCGAGAGCCCAGACGTGGTCCTCGTCGGCACAGGTTCCGAGCTTCACCTCGCGACGGAAGCGGCGCTGCGCCTCAAGGACGAGGGCGTGAGCGTTCGCGTCGTCAGCATGCCTTGCGTGGAGCTCTACGGAGCGCAGGACGAAGCCTATCGTGAGGCGCTCATTCCAAGCGGAACACCCGCCGTCGTCGTCGAGGCGGGCATTCGGCAGGGATGGGATCGCTGGGTCGGTGCCAAGTCGCGCTTCGTGACTCTTGAGCACTTCGGCGCATCGGCGCCATTCGAGACGCTCTACAAGGAGTTCGGCATTACGAGTGACGCTGTATACGACGCGGCGAAGTCTCTGTTGAAGTGAGTCGAGGCTTGTAGCTGAGCTACGGGCTAGAGCGCGGCGAGGGCGGCGTCGTAGTTGGGCTCTTCAACGATCTCGGGGACGAGCTCGCTGTAGATGACCTTGTTGTTCTCGTCCACGACGAGGACAGCGCGTGCCGTGAGACCTTGGAGCGGTCCGCCTTTCATGGTGACGCCGTAGTCGTCGCTGAAGGTGGAGCGGAAGGTGGAGAGTGGGACCACAGCGTCGACGCCGTCGGCGGCGCAGAATCGCTTCTGGGCGAAGGGGAGGTCAGCGCTGATCATCAGGACGCTGACGTCCTTGCCGGCGGCTTTGCTGTTGAACGCCACCGCTGCTTTTTTGCAGACGCCGGTGTCGTAGCTCGGGTTGATGGTGAGGACCTTCTTGCCGGGAAAATCGGCGAGCGATTTCTCTTGGAGGTCGGCGCCCACGAGGGTGAAGGGAGGAGCGTCTGCTCCGACGGAAGGAAGCTCGCCGTTTAGTTCAACGGGGCCGCCCTTAAAGGTGATTGTTGCCATGGAGCGGACCCTAGTGCCTGATTCGTCGAAACGGAAGGGTGCCTGATTCCGGAAACCAGAACACGGCCGTTACTTGCGGTGTTCCAGCTCCGGCGCGGTGCGGAAGAAGCCGTTGCGCTCCGGGTCATTGTAGACCTTGTAGTCGATGTTCCACGGCGTGATGTCCACGCTCTCCGACGACATACGCATGGTCATCGCTTTGGGTGTGACGCTTCGGTAGCTCGAGTTGGCTGGAAGGTCCCCGTTGTCGGCGCCGCCGGCGGAGAAGAGCGTGATGAGCGTGATGTTCTCGTCGTCGTAGGTCCGCGCGAAGCCGTCGTTCATCTTCTCGTGGCCGCGGACCAGGGTGTGGCAGCCGATGCGCTGGAGAAACGCCGTGGCCTGCAGGCGTCCGAAGGGGAAGCGCGCAGATTGGTCCTGCAGCGCCGCGGGGATAACATCGGCGGAGCTGGGGTCGCTCCACATCATCTGAAAGCGAGCGTCTGCGTCGTTGAGGAAGGAGAGGTCTTTGTACTTCTCCTTGATGAGGCTGTCCCTCGGGATGCCGCCATGCACGAAGAGCGATTCCCCGAAGACGAGAGCGGAAGGCATCGCTTCAAAGAGGCGCATGTAGTGGCGGAATACGTCGATGGGCAGATGGGGCTTGAGCGTGTTGATGGCCTCTGCCGGTTTTACGCCGCCATACACTTGGCCTTTGTACTCGAGGTAAAACTCGTGATTGCCGCGAAGCACAACGACGTGCTCAGGCGCGCGCTTGAACATCTGTAGAACGGTGCGCAGAACGCCGTTGAGGCTGAAGAGGCCGCGGTCGATGTAGTCGCCGAGGAGGACGAGGAGCGGCTTCGGTGAACCCGTGGGGTCTTTGCGGTACTCCGTCACCTTCTGAAAGAAGTCGGCCTGCATCACCGCGCTCTTGAGGCAGCTGTAGCAACCGTGCAGGTCACCGAGCACCGTGAGCTCGTACTTTTGGCCCGGTTCAATGGGGTGGACGTGAATGTGTCCGTCCAAGAAGGGAGCGCCGGTGAACTCCGAGAAGTTCTGCTTTCCAACCAGCTTGCCGTCGCCGTCGTGACGCATGCCGCCCCAGATGTTCATGACGTCATCCAAGAGCTGCCGGTCCGCTTCGATCTGCTGATGAATCCGGCCTTCCTCGAGGGAGTAGTGGTGCTCGATGGGATGAAAGAAAGGGTGGTCCACGGAAGGCGGCGGCAACTGAACGGGGCCTGCGATGGTCGTTCGCGCGTGGGGGACTTCGTCGATGAGCTCCACTTCGAACTCGGACTGGAAGAGCGAGAGCAGCTCCGCACGGAACTTTACCTCCGCCGGATGAACTTCGCCGTCTGCTTCGATGAGCTCGTCCATGGCTTCGAGGAGCATCTCTTGGCTCTCACGGTCGAAGGACTCGAAGAGCTCAAAGCAGCGGAGCTTGAGCTTCGCCTCGATGAACACGTCTTGGTCTTCGTCGCCAGCGACTGCTTCCGTGAAGAGCTCCTGGACGTGTTGGTCGACGTTCTCGAAGACCTCGTGGAAGTGCTTTGTGAAGCGTGCTTTGAGTTCGGCCTTGAGCTCGACCTTCGCGTCGGGCATCGCCGAATCGACGCGGCCTGCCACGAGGCGTTCGATGTAGCCTCGTACGAAGTCGCGTTCGCTTTGATCGAAGTCGCCGTCGATATACCCGAACGTCGTCAGGTAGAAGATGACGGCTCGCATCTGTTGGTCGGCCACTTGAGGATCACTGGAAAAGCGGAGCATGCGGACACCATACCCCGGCTCGCGGCCCTCGTTCATGATCTCGGCGCCGCTTTTCCTCAAATGTGCCGGCACGCCTCGCGTCCTATCGAAGGGCCGGCGGATGAGAGCTTCTCTGTCGAGGCACTCGACTTTCCTCTGGTTGCAGGCTTTGTTGAAAACGCTTATCATTAGCAGGTGAGCAGTCTCGGAGAACTTAGAGTTGGCCAAAGTGCACATGTCCGTCACGTCGGATGTGACGGTCGCGTGCGTCTGCGCCTCCTCGAAATGGGCCTCCTGCCAGGCACGGAAGTCCGCGTCGTGCGCCGCGCGCCCATGGGCGATCCCATCGAGATTCGTTTGCGGGGCTACTCGCTTTCCATTCGAGGCACCGAAGCGACGGCCATCGACGTCGAGCTTCTCCCGAGCGAAACGCTGGACGCTGTGCTCTCGCCCGCCGAGTAAGGCCCTTCATTCTTGGTGCGAACAATGACGAGCGAACGCGCGCCGGTGCTGGTCACCGGCAATCCAAACGCTGGAAAAACAACACTCTTCAACCGCCTGGCGGGGACGAGTGCGAGGACAGGCAACTACCCCGGCGTGACCGTGGACCGCCGCACTGCGGACATCGACATCGCCGGCAAACCGGTGTCCCTTATCGACATTCCGGGCACCTACAGCCTGAGCGCTCATTCGCCGGAAGAGCAGATCGCGGTCTCGTCGATTCTCCGTGCGCCGGAAAACGCGACGGCGGTGATCGTACTCGACGCGACGGCCCTCGGACGTGGTCTCTACCTCGCGACACAGGTGCTTGAAAGCGGTGTGAAGTCCGTCGTGGCGCTGAACATGATGGACGAGGCACGGCAGAAGAAGATCGACATCGATGTTCCCGGGCTATCCAAAGCTCTGGGCGTGCCCGTCGTTCCCATCGTGGCGGCCACGGGTGAAGGGCTCGACGAACTTGGGCGTGCTGTTCACGACGCGACGCAGAGCACGCGCCAGCCCGTCGACGTCAACGACGAGTCAGGGGACTACCGAAGCGCTCAGTCCAGCGTAGGTGCTGCCCTGTCGGAGCTCGAGGCTATGTGCCTCGCTCATCCAGATTTTGGATCCGATGAAGCCAGAGCGCGCGCGTGGGCCGTGTGGCTCATGCTTTGCGTCGCCGAGGACGATGACCTCGACGTACCAGACGAGCTTCGTGAGGAGACCCTGCGTCAGCGCAAGTTGCTCGGCGATGTTGACATCGAGGAGGCCATCGTCGGCGCACGCTACGCGGACGTGGACCGTCTGTGCACGCGCTTCGTGCAGGCCGCCGAAACTGGAGAAACTTGGTCCGACCGCATCGACCGTGTGCTCACGCATCCTATCGCCGGGATGATCGCCTTTGCGTTGGTCATGATGGTGGTCTTTGAGGCGCTCTTCGCCTGGTCGGACCCGCTGATCGGTCTCGTGGAGAGCGGCGTCGCCATGCTTCAGGACCTCGCCCGCGAGGTCGTCCCCGCCGGGATGTTCCAAGACCTCCTCGCCGATGGCGTCGTTGCAGGTGTGGGCAACGTCGTGGTCTTCGTGCCGCAGATTGGCCTGCTCTTTCTGCTCATCGCGATTCTCGAAGACTCGGGCTATCTCGCCCGTGTCGCGTTTGTCATCGACCGCCTGATGGGGGCGGTCGGTCTGCATGGAAAGGCGTTCGTTCCGCTGCTCAGCGGCTTTGCGTGCGCCATCCCTGCGGTGATGGCGACGCGCACCATCTCCGATCGCAAAGACCGCCTTGTCACGATGCTCGCCCTCCCGCTCATGTCGTGCAGCGCGCGCTTGCCGGTGTACGTGCTCATCACCGCCACGGTGTTCTCTGGCGAGGAACGCATCGGCGGCATCATCAGCATTGGCGCCGCCGTGCTCTTTGCGATGTACGCGCTCTCCGTCGTCGCGACGCTCGCCGCCGCGGCGATCATGCGCCGGACGGTCCTAAAAGGCCCACGCCCAACACTGGTCTTGGAGCTGCCTCCTTACCGAAAGCCGCTCGTGCGGAACCTCTTTTCGGCGACGTGGCGGCGCGTGAAGAGCTTCCTCGTCGATGCCGGCACGGTCATCTTGGCGCTCACGATCATTCTTTGGGCACTGCTGAACTTCCCCAAGGACCACGACGCGATTGCGGACGCCGATACGGCGCGGGAAGAGTTAGCCGCCCTGGAGCTGCCGCCGGAAGAGCTCGAAGAGCGTACGGCGGTCATCGACGGCGCCGAAGCGCAGGCGCTTCTTGCGAACTCCGCCGGCGGTCATCTGGGGCGCTTCATTGAGCCCGCCATCGAGCCCCTCGGGATGGACTGGCGCGTTGGCATCGGCGTTATAGGTGCCTTCGCCGCGCGTGAGGTCTTTGTCTCGACGCTCGGTGTGGTGTTTGGCATCAGCGACGCGGATGAGGAGAGTCAGTCTCTTCGTGAGTCCCTTCGGGAGGCGCGCCGGCCGGACGGAACGCTCGTGATGACACCCCTCGCAGGTATCGCCCTGATGGTCTTCTTCGTTCTCGCGTGTCAGTGCATGAGCACCATCGCCGTCGTTCGTCGAGAGTCGGGGACCTGGCGCTGGCCGATCTTCATGCTCGCCTATATGACGGCGCTCGCCTACGGCGCCTCGCTCCTCGTCTTCCAAGTCGGGAGCGCCCTCGGCTACGGGGGCGGTTGAGTGGAGGCGCGCTGATGCACTGGCAAGAAGCGGCGACGTTGGTGACGGTGCTCGGTGCCGTGGCTTATCTTTTTTGGAAGATGGGACCCAGCTCGCGTCCCAAGAAGCCGCGCAAGAAAAGCGGTCCGGATGTGCCGTTGCGGCGCCTCACGGAGAAGCGCCGCAAAAGCTAAGCCTGGCGACGACCTTCGTTCGTCGCTAGTGTTAGGTAGTGCCTACCAGTACCCCGCGCCGCAGCTTGAAGCTCGGCCGAAAGAAAGACGCGCGTAACCAGTTTCGAACGCGTCACTTTGCCGGCCCACAGATTCACTGTGAGCAGCTCGATGGGCTGCGAATAGGACACATGACGGACCTACACGTCGGACGTATCACGCCCATGGAGGCGCAGTACGAGGCAGTGAAGATCGTCAACGAGTCTGGTGTGGATGCCGTGGCTATCACCGGCGACTTTGTGTGTCACAGCACGCTCTACCTCGACGAGCTGCGCGATGTGGTTTCGCGCATCGAAGCGCCTGTGTTCTGTGTCCTCGGCAACCACGACTATTGGTCGGACGCGAAGGAGGTTCGGTGGGCGCTCAAAGGAGCCGGCGCCGAGGTCCTGGAGAATCAGAACACGACCATCACCTTGCGTAGACAAGCGCTTCAGGTCGTGGGCCTCGATGACGCATACACGGGCCACGCGGACCGCGAGAAAGCGACGAAGGGTCTGGTGCGAAATCGCGCCACGCTTGGCCTCTCGCACATTGGCGAGGAGGCCGACGGGCTATGGCACGATGGTGTTCCCCTTGTGCTCTCGGGCCATACCCACGCGGGACAGATCACCGTTGCGCGACTTCATGAGCTCGCCGTTGGAAAGATCGCCGGGCACAAATACGTTCACGGCCTCTACGGAACTCGTAGCCATGAAGAGGTGGGCGGCGCTGTCTACGTAGGTGCAGGCGTCGGCGCGGCGGTGTTCGGGCTACGGCTTGGCGAGCGGGCCAAACGTGAGGTCACGATCTTCGACCTTGGCGAGCAAGCCTCGAACGTGGACGAACACCACGCGGAGCAGGCGCCGCATCGCGGGCGTAAGCCTTCTCCTCGCACACAGCAGAAGCGCCGTGAGGCCGTGGCGAAGAAGAAGGCGAAGCGCGAGCGCTCTTAGCGAGCGCTCTAGCGCCTAGAGTCCAGCGAGGTAGTGCTCGGCTTCAAGCGCCGACATGCAGCCGCTTCCGGCGGCGGTGATGGCCTGGCGCCACTTCTTGTCTTGCACGTCACCACAGGCGAAGACGCCCTTGATGTTCGTCGCCGTGGAGTCTGGCGCCGTCACGATGTAGCCATCTTCGTCGGTGGTGATCTGACCCTCGAGGAACTTGGTGTTCGGCACGTGGCCGATGGCGAAGAAGAGACCCTTCACGTCGAGCTTCTTCGAGGAGTCGTCTTCTGTGGAGCTGACTTCGATCTGGTCGAGGAGGTCGCTTCCCGTCGCGGCCTTGAGCTGGTGGCTCCAAACGAACTCGATTTTCGGATTCGCCAGGGCGCGCTGCTGCATGATCTTCGAGGCGCGAAGCTCGTTGCGCCGAACGATGACGTAGACTTTGGAGGCGTACTTCGTCAGGAAGCCAGCTTCCTCCATGGCGGAGTCGCCGCCGCCGATGACGGCGAGGGGCTGGTTGCGGAACATCGGAAGCGCACCGTCGCAGACGGCGCAGGCGCTGATGCCGCGCATCCAAAGCTCATCGTCGCCGGTGCCGGGAACGTAGAGACGCTTCGCCGTGGCGCCGGTGGCGAGGATGATGCACTTCGCTTCACCGTCCATGGAGTCTGCTTTGAACTTGAAGGTGTCTCCGCTGAAGTCGACGGAGTTGACGGTCTCCGTGATGATCTCCGTGCCAAAGCGAACGGACTGGGCGCGCATGCGATCCATGAGGTCGGGTCCCATCACGCCTTCCGGGAAACCAGGGAAGTTCTCGACGTCGGTGGTGGTCGTGAGCTGTCCGCCGGCGGCGACGCCCGCGGCCATGAAGCCCTCGAACATGACGGGCTTGAGCTCAGCGCGGGCCGCGTAGATGGCGGCGGTGTGAGCAGCGGGGCCGGAGCCAATGATGACGAGGTCGTGAACCATGTTCTTCCTATTCTTTTCTGAGCGGGGGATACGAGGCGCGATCTATCGCGCCGATCGCCGGCACGCGCAACCCCGCCGTGGCGGATGAGGAAGGAGCCGCCTAGAAACCGATGGGATCGACGCTCGGGCCGGGCAGGGAGTCGTCGAGGGCGATCATCGGAAGGTCCACCTGAGCCCGATAGGCGCGGTAGTGACCGAGAACACGACGTACGTAGCGGTGAGTCTGCTCGAAGGGGATGTGCTCAAGGAACGCATCCAACGTGAGATCCCCGCCGTAGTCACGGAGCCACCGGCGGACGTTGTGCGGGCCGCCGTTGTAGCTGGCGATGGCGAGGGCGACATGACCGTCCCAGCGGTCGATGAGGCTCCGAAGATACCACGCGGCGAACTCGAGGTTCGTCTCGGGGTCGAGGAGGTCGCTCGTCTGAAAGTCCTCGCGGCCCAGCTCGTGGGCGATGAGCGTTCCGGTGCGAGGCATGATCTGCGCGAGACCGATGGCGCCGGCGTAGGAGACGATGTGCTCTTGGTAGACGCTCTCAACGCGCATCACAGCGAAGAGAAGGTTCGGGTCGAGGCCGTAACGTCCTGCAGCGGACTCGACGAGGTCGGCGTATGCGCGCGGTCTGGCGCCGATGGCGGACCAGCCCTTGAAACCCACTGCAGCGCCATAGGAGTGAATACCTTCGGCGATGGCCGCGAGTTCTTCACGGGCTTCGGCGCTCATTGCACGTCGACTCTGCCGCAGCGCAAAAGGGACCGCGACCCGGCGCCGGTTTTTGCCCATAGCAACGGACTCAAAGCCGCAGCGGAGAATGGCGCGTCCGTTCGCGGCTCGCCAAGCCAAGTAGGTCTCGTAGAGCTGGCGTGAGGCTTCGTCTTTCTCTCCGATGCGGAGGAAAGCGACGGCGCGCGCTAACCATGGGTACGCTTCGCCGTGTTCGTCGGCCAGAGGCTGGAGGCGCTCGGCGAAGGCGTCCAGGTCGATGACCGGCGCTGGCGGCTGGGTCTCCGGCGGCGTCGCGCGGCCTTCTTGAAGCTCGGCGGGGGCGTCCTCGGTTTCGCTTGTCGTGCATTCCGCGTCGGGGCCGCAGGACCCAGCCATCTGGCGGCGAACGTTGCGGAGCTCGTTTTCGGACCAGAGAGCGTACCAAGTGAGTTCGGAGGAGTCGCGTTCGATGACATCCAAGAACGCCTCTTCGGCTTCGGCGAAACGCTGGGCTCGTTGAAGCAGGCGCGCCTCGTAGTAGCGAGCGCGGACCGCACGGGAACCGGGGCCACTGCCGGCATCTCCGAGCAAGCGGAGGAGGGCGTCGTCGTCGGCGATGCCCATCGTGTGCTGAACCGCACTGAGGCGGTGCGTCGCCAGGACGTTCCGCGTCGTGAGTCGCTCAATGATCGCATTGAGTTCAGGATGGAGCTCTCCGCGAGCGGCCACTCGCGCCATCTGCAGAAGACGGGGAGTGGCGACGCGAGAGAGTGGACGGCGGCCTTGCATCTGCCGAAGGCGTCCACGCGCTGCCTCGGCGGTTCCGTTGGCGGCTTCGGCGACGTCCTGGGAACGAGAGACGCGTCGTTCGATGTCTTCGGCGTCGCCGTAGGAGCCTGCACGGGCCGAGAGCCGGTAGTAACGCGTGGCGTCGTCGAAGCGGCCTTCATGACGTGCAAGCTTTGCCATCAACGCGAAGGCTTTGGCTCGAAGGGTGGGGTGGACCGGAGGCGACTCCTCGAGGGCGCTCAGGGCCTCGCGGGCTCGCGTGAGCGGGCCGCGGGAGAAGAGTCGCTCTGCTCGCTCGACGACCTCGCCCGGAGTGAGCTCGCGGACGCGTGTACCGCCGGCGCGCATCGCATCGATTCGCTCTTGGGCGATGACGGCTTCGGGACGACCCGGTGTGTTGACGACGATGCCGCGATAGGTGGACGCCGCATCGGACATATCGCCGCGCCGTGCGTTGTAGGCGCCGACCTCCAGGAGCACGCGAGGTAGGCCGGGGAGTTCCGGGTATCGCATGCGAAGCTGACGTACTTCGCGCTCGGCGTCGCGATGATCACGCCGGAGGAGCGCGATGACTCGGCCTGTTCGCCCGTGAACGCGAACATCGCTGTCGACGCTGGCGATGGCTTCGGCGAAGGCTTCTTCGGCAGCCTGTGGGTTGCCGGCTTCGAGAAGATCTTCGCCCCGGCGGACGGCCAGCCAGTCGGCCAATCCTGGGTGTACTTCGGCGACGACTTCAAGGCGCAGAGCTTCATGGCCGGGGGGATCATCTTGGGCGGCTTCGAGCGCCTCCTGTGCGACTTCGGTCGTCAGGACCAAGCGCGCGCTGGGCTCTCCGCTACGGCACATAGCGTCGCCGGCGAGGAACGACGACTCCAGCAGGTCACTTCCAGGGTAGACCTCGTCGTACGCGCAGGCGGGGGTTCCTTGCCAAGCTTGCGCGTTGTCCGGACCGGCCAAAATGACCGCCATCAGGGCTCCTGCAAGTATCGGGGAGAGCTTCACACCACCTTCAGTGTGCCGAGGGCGTGCGCAAAGCGCAAAAAAGGGCCCGTTTCGTCTTGGTCTCGCCGGCTTCGTGGCCATGCAAGGTAGACGCGCGAGAAGCGAGCTTTGTTCAGCGAACGGGCCCGAATGCCTCAGTGCCGCTAAACCACGGGCGGCCCTTAGTCGTCGGAATCGTTTGTGTTTTCGGCGTCGTCCTCATCGTCTTCGGCACCGGACTCCGCTTCCGCCTCCTCGGCCGAAGCATCCGGGTCGACAGGCGAGTCTTCAACGGCGGGCAGAACCACGGTCCAAATTCCGACGACGACCAGTACCGCGAATCCCGCCCAAAGGACGGCATGGCGAATCCACGGTTTCGTGTAGTCAGACTCTTCTTCGCTCATCGTTGCTCCATCATCGCTCTTGTTGAACACGCGTAACAACCGCGGCGACGATTTCTTCAACTTTGATCAGCGTCGCATCGGAATCAACGCGCGCCTTGAGCTCCGCCTCGCCGTTCTTGAGAGTGCGATTTCCGACGGTAACGCGCAGCGGATAGCCGATGAGGTCCGCGTCCTTGAACTTCACGCCGGGTCGTTCGTCTCGGTCGTCGAGGATGGCTTCGATGCCTTCGGCGCGCAGCTCGTTGTAGATGCGCTCCGCCTCCTGGGCGACGTCTTCGGCGTTCCCCAGCGGGAGCACTGCGACTTCGTAGGGCGCGATGGACATGGGCCAGCGGATGCCGTTGTCGTCGTGGTGCTGCTCGATGGCGGCGGCCATCAGCCGCGTCACGCCGATGCCGTAGCAACCCATAACCACGGACTTGGACTCGCCCTTTTCGTCGAGGTACTTGGCGTTCATTTTGTCGGAGTAGTGCGTGCCGAGGACGAAGATGTGTCCGCCTTCGATGCCGCGGTAGGTTTCGAGGGCTGTGCCGCATTTGACGCACGGGTCGCCGGCGCCCACCTGCCTCAGGTGAACCAGCTCTCCTTCAAAGTCGCGGCCGTAGGCCACGTGGCGCAAGTGATGACCCGTCTTCGAGGCGCCCGCGACGGCGTCTTTGAGGAACGCGACGGCGTGGTCGACGTAGATTTTTCCGTCGAAGCGTTTGTCCTCGAAAGGCACGGGACCGAGGTAGCCGACCTTCGCTTTCATCGCGCGGCCCGCTTCTTCGTCCGTGGCGAGGCGCAGGTCGTCGGTGTCGACGCCGACGAGGTTGCCAAGCTTTACTTCGTTGACGACATGGTCGCCGCGGACGCAGACCATCACCAGCGTGGACTCCGGGCCGTAGGCGTAGATGAGCGTCTTGATGGTGCGCTCGAGGGTGACGCCTTCGGGCTCGAAGAACTCGAGGACCTTCGCCATGGTCTTGACGCCGGGAGTCTCGACGAGCTCCTTCGCCGGAGAGTCGATGCTCGCGGAAAGATCCGCTTCGACAAGCTCCGTTTCCGCCACTTCGGCGTTCGCGGCGTAGTCACAGCTTGGGCAAGCGACGATGGCATCTTCGCCACTCTGCGCCAGGATCTGAAACTCCGCGCTCGTCTTTCCGCCGATGCTGCCGCTGTCCGCCTCAACGATGCGGTAGTTGAGGCCGACGCGCTGGAAGATCTTGTGATAGGCCTCGCGCATATTTGCGTACGACTCGAAGGCTTTTTCTTCGCTGACATCGAAGGAGTAGCAATCCTTCATCAAGAACTCGCGGCAGCGCATGAGACCCGCACGTGGGCGGGGTTCGTCGCGGTACTTCATCTGTACCTGGTAGAGCGCCATGGGCAGCTGGCGGTAGCTCTTGACCTCGCGGCGCACGAGGTCCGTCACCACCTCTTCGTGTGTCGGTCCGAGGTGGTAGTCGCCGCCTTTGCGGTCTTTGATTCGCAAGAGCACATCACCGTAGACGTCCCAGCGACCGGTCTCCTGGAAGTAGTTGGCTGGAAGGAGCGCGGGCATCAAGATCTCTTGAGCGCCGGCGCCGTCCATCTCCGTGCGGATGATCTCGATGACCTTCTTGAGGACGCGCTGACCGAAGGGGAGCATCTCGTAGATGCCAGCCCCAACCATGCGCATGAAGCCGGCTCGGAGAAGGAGGACGTGGGATGCATCAACGGCATCTTTGGGGACCTCTTTGATCGTGGGGGCGAAGGCTCTTGAAGTGCGCATGGCGCTCCTTTAGCAGCCGAGCCCCACTGGAGCACGGGTCAATAGCGGGCTTCCGCCAAGGACTTCGCATGACTCACCTGGGCAGTGAGACAAGTTCATCGAGCGATGCGGCGACGCGCGCCGTGGCTTCTCGTCGTTCGTCCCTCGCTCCGTCGTAGGCGTAGCCCCATTCCGCGATCCAGCGGCGGGCCTCGGCCTCCAACTCCGCATCTGGAAAGCCAGAGCCGGAACGAAAGCCAAACGTATGATTGACGACTCCTTCGACGACCCGTTGTGCGTGGAGGCGCGTGTACGGGGCCTCCGCATCGAGAAGATGAACAACCGCACGAGCGGCGGGAACGCCGTGAGTGCTCAGTGCATGCACGCTGGGCGTGTAGTCCGAGTGCAGCATGTCCGGGTTTTCGTCGAGGGTCGCGACGAGCTGAGCCAGCTCCGCGTTCTCGGGTTCAGGGGCCAGCCGTCCAGCGCTCTCATCTTCAGCGCTCTCATCTTCAGCGCTCTCATGCGTCGATTCAGTCGTCCCGTTCTCGGTCGCGGGTTCTGTTGGCCCGTCCACAGGTCCTTCTCCTGGATGGCTGGCGGCGCCGCATGCGCTCAAAACGAAGCCGAGTACGAAAGCACGCATGCCCGTCTTACGTTCGGACGACGTCGAACTTCCTTTGAGATGGGCAATAGCAGGACTGTGAAAAACTCCGCAGGCCGCTTCGCGGCATGAACACGCAGTCAAACGCCATCCAATTCGTGCCACCTATGTCCATAGGCAGACGTGAATCGGACGCGCTTGCCGACGCCTTCAGTCCACGAATCGACGAACGGCCTTTTTCACAGTCCTGCTAGTCGCCGCGCGGAGTAAAGCGGATGTCGTCTTTCGACTTTTTCGCTGCGTACATCGCCGAATCGGCGGCCTCGAGAAGTGTTTCCGCCGTGTCGCCATCACGCGGGCTGAACGCGACACCAATCGAGGCCGTCACGCACGCGCCTTCGGGGCTCGCCTTCGCGATATTCACCCGCAGTCGGTCGGCGATGCGCTCGACGGCGTGACGGTCGTCGGTTCGGAGGATGGCGACGAACTCGTCTCCTCCCAGGCGCGCCGTGGCGTCGTTTTGCCGAGTGCCATCGGTCATGATCTTTGCGACGGCGCGAAGCAGTTCGTCGCCGGCGCGATGTCCCAATGTGTCGTTGACGCTCTTGAATCCATCGAGGTCGAGATAAAGCAGCGCGAACGGCTCCGCGCCAATCGCGTCGTTGAGAGCAGACTCGAAGTGGGCGCGGTTTGACAGCCCAGTCAGAGGGTCATGGTGCGCCAGATACGTCAGGTGCTCTTCATCCCGCTTTCGTGTGGTGACGTCTTTGTGGACCGAGACGACGCTTCCGGTGGGGGTCACGGCGGTGCGGATCTCAATCCAACGGCCGTCACGCAGGCGCTCCGTGAACTCGTCGCCGCCGCGGTGACGTGCGAGGTACAGACTCAGCCAGTTCTCGTCGCTTCGCTCGGTGACGGAGCGGCGACCGCGGCGTTCCTCGAAGTACACATCGGCTTTTCGGTCCGCGCGGAGAATCGCCTCAAGCTCGGTCTCGCGCAGAGAGCTTGGGTAGAGGTTGTGGTACTGCCGGTTTGCACGAACAAGCTGTTCGTTTTGGTCGAAGATCGCGAACCCATCGTCGATGCTCTCGATGGCGGCGACGAGCTCCTCGCGGGCTTCCGCCAGCTCTTGCATACGAGCGCGATCCATGTCGCGGAGGAGCTTCTTGTCGAGGCTCGCCTTCACGCGAGCGTGGAGGACGATGGGGTTGAGTGGGGTGGCGAGGTAGTCCTCGGCGCCGGAAGTGATGCAGTCGGCGATGGTTTCCACTTCGGAGACGGCGCTGATGACAAGCACAGGAATGTCGGCGTGTACGGGGTGGCGCTTGAGATGGCCGAGCAACTCCAGGCCGGTCATGCCTGGCATCTGAACATCGAAAAGGATGAGGTCGATGCGGCGTTCGTCGAGGACTCGCAGCCCGTCTGAGCCCGTGGGCGACTCGAAGACTTCGAGCCCGGCGGCGCGAAGGCGTCGAGACATGAGGTGCCGATTGTCATCGCTGTCGTCGATGACGAGGACCGCGGAGTCCCGGTATTGCGCTTTGTAGTCCGGCGCTGGCTCTTCATGGGAGCTGAAGAGCTGACGTACTTTCTCGGGGGCGGAGTCTCGCGCGCGACGGAGCTGGTCGATGAGGGGGAGCGTCGCCGCGGTGAGGTGAACGATGGACCGCAGTGAGGGCGCGCAGTGAGTGACGTCGGTGCTGAGCTCTTCGAGGATGAGTTCGGTGTACCCCTGGATGGCGCCGATCTGTCCGCGGAGGTCATGCCGAATCCGTGACATCGCCTCGACGTCGACTTCGGTCTCGAGGCAGCGCTTGGAGGACTCTCCCACTTCGAGGGTGAAGCGGGTGGCCGCGCCTTCGATTCGCTGGAGATCCGCCCGGTGCTCCGCGAGCGTGTCGACGTCTACCGTCTTCATGGCCTCGACGATGTTTCCCGCGAGATCTCCAAGGTCTCTGAACAGGGGCTGAAGCGAATCGGACACGCGACCCGCAGAGTACGGGAAAATCGCCTGAATTCGTCGGAAATCTCCCTCCGACGCGGGAGAACGCTCAAGGGACGCATGATGGCCGCCGTATCCCTGCGTATGAGCGCCGTACCTGTCCCAGTCGTGCCCGCGTCCCTTGAGGCCCGAGCCAGCCGAATCCGTGAAGACTTGTGGTTTGGGGACGATGATCCGTCCAGAACCGAAGAGGCCGCCGCCAACAGCCTCTCGGCTGCGACGGCCCGTTGCGTGGGCGTAAAACCGTTCCCCGCCGTCGCTGCCAAGGCGATGCAGCTGGCTCAGAACCCGGACGTTTCGATCTCCAGTCTCGCCGAGTGCATCGAGAGCGACCCGGTCATCGCAGCTCGACTCCTCACCATCGCCAACTCTGCGCTCTACAGACCGGCGCAGCCTTACGTGTCCATCGAGCAGGCCGTGATGCGTCTGGGCCTGGATTCCGTCGTAGAGCTCGTCGTGGGTATCGCGACCATGCAGCTCATGAGTGACCCTTCGGGCTTCGCGCAGTCGGTTCGTGAGCATTCGGCGGGGGTCGCTGCCGTGTCGCGAGTGTTGGCGACGGAGATGCGCTATGCGGGAGTTGGCAGAACGTTTCTGGCGTCCTTGCTCCACGACATCGGAAAACTGCTGATTCACCAGGCGGACGAGTTCCACTACGAGCAGCTGCCGAAGTCTGCGCAAGACGCGGATGAGGTTCACATCTACGAGCGAGTTCAGCTGGGCTACGACCATGCGGTCCTCGCGGCGCATGTCATGCACGAATGGAAGTTCCCGCCGCTCTTGTGCCGCGCTGTCGCCTGGCACCATCAGTCCGTGCGCGCCTTCGATGAGGGTGGCGACATCGCAAAAATGGTCGCGCTGATGCGCGTTGCGAATGTCATCGTTCACGCGATGGAGAACGACGAGGACCCGGAAAGCACATGCTCGGAGGTGGCGTCGACGTCGAGCGGGTCGCGCCTACCCTTTTCGAGCGAGGTGCTCACCGCCATGTGGCCCCGTCTGCAGGAAGCACGCGAAGACATGCTGAAGCTGCTGGCATAGGGCCTGTTTCCCTAGGTGAAATCAGCACCTCGACTATCACACCAACCTGCTAACCTCCGTGGCCCATGGCCTACACGGTTTTTGCTCGAAAGTACCGCCCTCAGACCTTCGACGCCCTCATCGGGCAGGAGCATGTCGCACGCACGCTCGCGGGGGCTATCGAATCGGATCGCGTGGCTCACGCATTTCTCTTCACGGGCGTCCGTGGCGTCGGAAAGACTTCCACGGCGCGCCTACTGGCGAAGGCGCTCAACTGCGAGAAAGGGCCCACGCCCACGCCATGCAACGAGTGCGACATGTGCCGGGACATCACCGCCGGCGTCGACATGGACGTTCAGGAGATGGACGGCGCGTCGCACAACGGCGTGGACGACGTTCGACGCCTTCAGGAGTCGCTGCCGTTTCGACCCGCGCGCGACCGCTTCAAAATCGTTATCGTCGATGAGGTTCATATGCTCTCGACGGGCGCGTTCAACGCGTTCCTGAAGACCCTCGAGGAGCCACCGGAGCACGTGAAGTTCATCTTCGCGACGACGGAGAGTCACAAGGTCCCGGTCACGATTCGTTCGCGTTGTCAGCGCTATGACTTTCGCCTGATCCCGCAGGCGAAGGTGGCTGCTTCTATCCGGCGCGTTCTCGACGCCGAGGGCATCGAGGCGGATGAGGCGGCGGTACGCGTTGTTGCTCGCGAAGCTGCGGGCTCCATGCGCGATGCCCTCACGCTCCTCGATCAGCTCGTCGCGTTTTCCGGAGGAAGCCTCAACGGCGACTCCGTGAGCGAGCAGCTCGGAATCGCGGCGCGAGAGGCGGTGCACGAGGTGACGCGAGGGCTCATCGAAGGAGATGCGCCTGCTGTGCTTCGGGCCGTCGACTCCGTCATGGAGCGAAGCGCCGACCCGCTGCATTTTTCCCAGCAGCTCCTCCAGTACGTTCGCGACGCCG
Organism: Polyangiales bacterium; assembly: GCA_045106895.1. GTDB lineage: Bacteria > Myxococcota_A > Polyangia > Polyangiales > Houyiibacteriaceae > JBCCRV01. Next base: position 17,025 of record JBGCFM010000247.1, read on the forward strand.
TCGTGCTGCGCTTGTCCGGCTCTGAAACCACCCTCGTGGACTTTGTGGACGAAGAGCGGGGGGAACTCATGGCGCTCGTCGCCGGGCGAGAGCCCCTCGAGCTTGAGCGGGCCTTCGCTGCGTTGGCAAAGCTCGTCGACGAGATCGCCGCCGCTTCGATGCCGGGGCTCGTCCTTGAGATGGGGCTCACGCGAATCGCCACACGTCCCGCTTTGATGGGCGTGGTTGAGCTTGTGCGAAGACTTGAAGCGTTGGAACAGCGCCTTGGCCCCGGAAGCGGCGGCGGCGGGCGTCGGCGCCCTGGCGGTGGTGGCGGCGGTAGCGCTGGACCCCGGAAGGGACACGCTTCTACGGCAGGGCCCCAATCTGGACCGGGGCGGGCTGAAGTCAGTGCACCGGAAGCGCATCGTGCGACGCCCAAACCAGAGGCGTCTCGTTCGACCCCCGAAGCATCGCAACCCGCGACGGCTCCTCGTCCGGCGGAAGGGCGACCTCAGGCGCCACCCGTTCAGCCGCCACCCGTTCAGCCGCCCGCGCAAGCACGTCCGGCGGAGGCGTCACGGCCCGAAGCCCCGCGCTCAACGCCGGGGCAGGCCCGAGCAGCGGAGGCCGATTCGGCTGCTCCGCGGATGCCAATGCGAAGCCCGGAAGCGTCGCAGCCGCGTCCGCCGGTTTCGCCGTCCCCTGTTTCGCCCCCCGTGGCCACGCCCGCGGCTTCCCCACAGGCGCAACCTAGTCCGCAGTCCAGCGAACAAACACCTGCGTCCGTGCCATCTACGCAAGGCGCTCCAATTCGGCGCGCAGCGCTTCAAGAGTGGGAAGGCTTTATTGACGCCCTCCGAGAGAGCCGCCCCGCGCTCTCCGCGGTGCTTGAGCATGGCGTGCCTCGCGTGGTCAATGCCGAGCGCATCGTCCTCTCGTTCCAGAAGAACTCGTTCTATGGGCGACAGGCGGATGCGCCCGCGGCACGGGAAGCGATCGGCCAGGTTGCCAAAGAGCGGATGGGCGCGGAGCCAGCCATCGAGGTTCGCTACGACCTGGATTCCGGCGAAAGCTCACACAGCGTGGCGGCTTTGGAGGCGACCCGCCGAGACGCAAAGCAGAAGCAGCGGCGTCGCGAGGCCCTCGGTCACCCCGTCGTTCGCGACGCGATTCAGGTGTTTTCGGGTTCCACGGGCCGCGTGAGCGTTCAGCTCGAAGGAGAGTAGTCCCCAAAAATGGCACTGGGACCTTGCGGGGACCGCCGGCGCTGATACAGCACGGGCATGAAATTTCGCGGCGGAATGGGCGAACTGATGCGGCAAGCGAGCCGTATGCAGCGAAAGATCGAAAAGCGACGCGAAGAGCTGAAGGACGAAGAGTTCGAAGCCGGCGCGGGCAACGACATCGTGAAGGTCACCGTCAACGGTGGCGCTGAGCTGGTGCGCGTCGAAGTCGATCCAAAAGCGCTTGAGTCGGAAGGGCTCGAGATGGTCCAAGACCTTCTCGTCGCTGCGGCGAACGCGGCGCTGACCAAGGCGCGCGAACACGTCGACGGTGAGCTTGAGACCGTCACCGGCGGGCTCAAGATTCCCGGACTCGGCTAGTTGTCCGACCCCATTCGCGATCTTGTTTCGTTGCTGGGCCGGCTCCCGGGTGTCGGCGAGCGCACTGCTACGCGTCTAGCGTTTCACGTGCTCTCCGGTCCGTCTGACTATGCCGCTGCTCTGGGAGAGTCGCTCGCGATGGTCCACGAACGCGTAAAGCGCTGCAGCATCTGCGGGAACTTCGGCTCGGAAGATACGTGCGATGTTTGTCAGGACACGCGGCGCAACGACAAGCTCCTCTGCGTCGTCGCCCGGGTTCCAGACCTCGTCGCCATCGAACGAAGCGGGACCTTTCGCGGTCGCTACCATGTCCTGCATGGGCTCCTCGCTCCTCTGGACGGAATGGGCCCGAGCGACCTACCTCTCGATGACCTCGTGGCCCGCGTCGAGCGTGACGGCATCGAGGAGCTCATCGTGGCGACTCCTTTGAGCGTGGAAGGCGAAGCCACGGCTCTGTACGTGGCGGAGGTGTTCCGCGACAAGAACGCCTCGGTGTCGCGCATCGCCAGCGGAATGCCCCACGGCGGCGAACTTGAGTTCACGGATCAGGTTACGCTCGGCCGCGCCCTCGACGGCCGCAAAGCGCTTTAAGCGGCCTTCCTGTTCGGGGTAGAACGAGCGCTTTCAAGGTCCAGACCTGGACAATTGATATCACTGTCGATACGCGCCGATTGTGCCTGGTTGGGCGCGCTCATTTGTAAAAGGTGACCGTTGTGGCGCGCCTGGGCTCGATGTGTGCCTTTGTGTCCCGCGAAGTCCGCCGCTAAATCGCGCTCCGCGCAAGGTCCAGGTCGAGCTCCAGTCGCAGCTTGTTTCGCTTCTTGTCGATGCTCACATCCGCGTCCACGCCGAGCTTGCTCGTGAAGCGCCGCGCAAACACCTTGGCCACTCGCTTGTCGTCC
>JBGCFM010000248.1:0-39716 GCA_045106895.1 Polyangiales bacterium
GATCTCTCACTCGACTTCAAGCCAGCCGAGCACGCCTTCCATTTCAACGATGAGCTCTTCCATCTTGGGCAACGCATCCTCATCGATGGTCACGAATCGTCGAATCTTGAGCGGCGATCCAAAAGCACAGCAGATGTCGTAGCGAAGTGGGTCAGACTTCTTCTGGATGGAGAAGAACTTGGCATCGGCGCGCGCAACCTTGGTTTGTCCAAACCGGATGCTCTTGGCATCGATCTTGAGTGCATCCGCGCCCAAAAGGCCGTCTCGCGGAACCGACTTCGACCAGGACTGAACGTCCGCTGGAGGCGTCGGCTCTCCATCCCGATAGCCAGCTGGCTTCCCTTCCACCGTCGGTTCCCTACGCCCGTACGCCGCCGCGAGCTGACGGCGCGCTGCCGCAAAAAGGGTTCCATGAATGTCCAAGGCTCTCGCAACAGACGTCTCCCTCAGCCAATAGGCGCGCTGACTCGCGGTCTGCATATTGTGGAGGTGAGGGTGTTTGCGCAGCAGCGGGTGATGCGATCCGGGGAATTCCCCGTCACGCACTTCGGCGAACAGAGCGACGGCGGTCTCCACCTCTGGGCTCACGGTGCCGTGCGATGCGAACACCTGAGCGCAGGGACAGCGGTACGCTTGAAAGTGCTTCAGAAGCTCCGTCACGCTCGCGCCGCAAACGGGGCATCCTTTCGCCTCCAGAAACCGCCTGGCGGCCAGCGGTAGAACCTTCGCGCTCACCTTTGTTGTCGAGGCCCGGTGCGAAAGGAACGCGCCGCCAGCCAGCACAAGGGCCCCAGCCAACGTGATCAGCCCTAGGGTGATCATGAGCGGACCCGATGTCGTGGCGACGTCACAGCTATGACCCTGGTCCCCAGCCAAACGCTGTCAAGAGACGGCGCCGGGACGCTCTCGCGCCGACGCTCGCTGGGCAACTGCGCTATGTTATGCCCATGAGCGACTTTCCTTTCCTGGGTCACGGCCCGCCCAAAGTGCCCGACGCTCTTGGTCTGTGGCTCTTCGCCAAGGACGCCCCTGAACCCAGCCTCGCCGCTGAATTGGCTGCTTCATTGCCTTCCGATCTGCAGGACTGGGCGCTGAAGGGGGAGCGGCCGAGCGGCGTCGTGAAGTGGGTGGGTTCGGTGCTCTATGTCAACTCGGGCATGGACGTGCGCTACTTGGTGAAGGCCCTCGACCCAGAGCACCTCGCGTGGTTGCCCGAAGAGGTCAGCGAGGCCGACATCGAGCGCGTTCTTGATGAAGTCATGGATGGCGAACGCAAGGGGCCCATCGCGCCAACAGCGACGGACTGGGATTTATTTGGGGCCATGATTTCCCAGTGGGTCGAGACGGTCCACAAGCGCTGCCCGCTGTGGCTTGTGGTGGTGGACCGCAAGGTAAAAGCGCCGGGGAACGCGCGCCATCAGGAGGCGAGTGCGTGGGTCCGTGAACACCTCGATGAGCTAGTGGTCCGGCACGCCGCAAACCCTACGAAGGCTTCACACAACTTCGACGTGTGGGGCGCGCCGGTTGTGGCTGCCTACCTCTCGGACAAAAAGAAGCCGCCCGAGGAAACGCGCGAGGTCCTCCTGAAGCTTCTCCGTGGCTCTGGGATGCTCGGGCTCGCACACGGCTCGAAACTCATCGGTATGTGGCCAAAGTCTCAGCGCCCCGCGCTGCTGGCGCGCTTGCTGCGGAGCGGACACGACCTCTCCTTGCCTCTCCTCGTCGCGCCGGCCACGCACGGTTTTCTTCTCGACGACGACGTCTATGCAGCGGCGATGAGCGGCGGTAACTGGATGTTTCCCGGCGACATGATCGACCAAGTTCACAAACGCCTCGCGAAGCCAAAGCTGGGCGAGCAACAGTCTGAGTGGCTCCGCCGCATCCTCGCCGTCGTCGAGGCAAGACTGGAAGGCGATGAAGATCTCGCGACCTGGCTGCGCTGGTGGCGAGACATGGCAAAGAACTACGAGACCTGGCGACCCTGGGAAGACGCGACGGACTGACGCCGTACCTGGCTATCCAGCTACCGTGTTAGCCTGGACCATGGAGTACACGGACTACTACGTCGCGAAGGGTCCCGCCGCGGATGTGGCAGGCAAGCTAAAGCCCATCGCCTCCAAAGCGCTGCTCATGGACGGCGACGAGAACTTCGTTCCCTTCGTCCGAATGGGCGACGACACCATGCTCTTTCGAGCGTTCCCGTGGCTGCTCTCTGTCTTCGACGCTGAAGGTGGCGCGTGGGGTTTCATTCTGAGAATCGACGCGGAGGAGATCGCCCGCGCTACTTTTGGCGTGAACGCCGAGTGGGGTATCAGCCGAAAGATGAACGGCTTCGAAGGCGAGCTCGACGCGGCCGCTTCAGCTTTGGGCACGACGGCGAGCGCGCTGGAGGCGTGCTTCAACGACGAGGGTGTCGCGGACTTCTGCAAGCTCGTGGGCTTTGAGCACGCCTACATGCTTTATCCACACGAGGCACAGATCCCCGATGGGGTGAACCTACTCAGTGACTTCGGGTGAGGCCTCAGGGGGCGTAGATTTCTGCGTCCCAGACCACCGAATTGAGCACGAGAAGCGGGCGCGTCGCCCCCGTCGAATCCATCACGCGAAACGAGGAGACACGGCCACGTGGCGCGCCGATGGCCGTACATGAAACGATGATGTCTTCGTCGTTCATGGGGCTGACCAATGCGAAGGGGATCCAGTCACAATCGTCTGGATTGAATTGTTCGGGAGCAGTGTCCGGCGCCGCGTCGAGGTCGTCGATGTACAAAACGTTCGAGCGCCCCTCCGTCGCGACGACACGACGTCCAAACGAGTGAATGCGCTCCAACTCGATCACCGCTTGAAGCGTCTCGACTTCTACTCCCGAGAGGTCTCGGCGCGCTCGCCCGCCCGGAGAACGCGCGCCCCAAAACGATTCGCCGTCTTCCGCCGCGCTCAAATCGTAGAAGTACTGATCGATGGGAAGGCGCGTTCCCTCGACCAAGGGGTCGAGAACGCGCGTGGGGTAAACGAGTTCGCCCCCTTCAACCCACGCCGCGATAAAGCCTTCGTTTAGGGCGACAACCACCGTGCGCGATTCCAACACCGGATCGTCTTGAGCGATGGACCAAACGACGGTGTTGCTGCGGAGATCGAGGCCCTGAACCTGACTGGGTGAACCTACGACGAGCACGTCCGCAGCGAGGGTCACACTCGTCACTTCTTCGTCGAGAGCTCCGCCGCCGTCCAGCTCCGGACACTCACTTCCGTCCGTGAGAGAAATGCGGCGTACCGCGGCGCGCTCGGGATCCGCAAAGACCAACCACGGCGCCGCGCAGTCCGGGTCAACGAAGGGACCGCCGGCGTCCGCGGACGCGTCGCGCCCAGCATCCGCAGACGCGTCCATCGCTGCGTCGCGCATCACAGCGTCGAGGGCGGCCGCGTCGACGAGTGGGCCTGCATCGCGAGCGGCATCCGTGGCCGCGTCGGTAGATGCGTCAGGCCCCGAGTCACCGTCTCCGACGACGAAACCGTCCGAGCACGCGACCAAGCAGAAGACCCAAACGAAGCGAAGCATGAGCTTCATCTAACACAAGTTTTCACTTCGATCTTCTTGGGAGCGAGCGCTTTCAGCCCGCAACTGTATTCATGTTGTAGAGAACCTCGCTGATGACCGCCGTCGGAACGTCCTTTATCGCCAGGATTGTTCGACCACTCGAGGGGCGAAAATCAACGTGGGTGATTCTCTGTGGCAGATCGTCATACCCCGCCGGATGAAAGCCAGGGTCAAGGTGCGCCGTGGCACGAAACCCACCCGCAAACTCTTTGTGGAAGGTGCGTATTCGCGCGTAGTCATCGACGAAACCCTTGGACCAATCCGCCCGGTTGAAGCGCCCGTGAAGTGGACCGATCTTCGTTGGTTCGTGGCTGAAGGAGCCGAGCATCGTACTCTCGCGCTCTTCTTCTCCCAGGACAAACGATGGCCGAGCGAGCTGTGGGAACGGAGGCATGATCTCATAGTCTTTGAAGAGCACGTCCCAAGCCGCGCGCTCGTCAGCGCTCATCTCCGCGGGGTGCGCAAGGCGAACGTTCCCATCCGTGATCGTGAGCTCACAAGGCTCGTCGCTCGCGTCCGTGAGTTCGTCCAGTTCGTCGACGCGGAAGCTCTTCACGCGGTCCTCGCCGCGGCAAAGCACCCAGATTAGCCGACGGGCGATGATCTGCATGAGTGGATGACGCCGTATGCTCTTCGTCCATGCGGAGAGCGTCCATTCGCGCCCCGACGAGAGCGCGCCTTCGAGGCGCCGAGCTTGAACGGGCAACATCGCTTCGATGTCACGCTTTAGGCGGGCAAACTCCGCCTGCGCTTCTTGCACTTTGTCCGCGTCGTCGCCCTTCCACGCTTTCGGGAGGCGCGGAAGCCGAGTGCCATCATCGTCCGCGACCACGGAGATACGCATCTCCCCGTCAACCTGGAGTGTGAACGTTCGGGGTCCGTAGCTAAAGCGCCGCTTCCCCCGTGCGTCGAGACCACAGGTCGGCACGGAGGCATCCTCGAGATCAGCCAAGGTCATCCGTCGCTTCGCCGCCTCCGCTTTTAGTGCCGCGAGACACGGGTTGTTGTTGCCGCGGTACTTGTAGCGCTGAGCGAGGCGCTGCACGACCTGCAATGCCGTCGGGCTTCCATGCGCGCAGAGTGCCGTCGCCGCTTCGTAGACGGCGTCGCGCTTCTTCTTCTCGACGAGCACCTCGATCATCTCGCCGAGCGGCCCGGCGAGATCGTCATCGACGACGTTCGCGACATGCCTAACCACCCAACGCTGCACCATGTGCGCGTCGGCGTGCGCCCACCCACGGAAAAGCTCCCAGGCGAAACGTCGGTAGGACGCAGGTTCAAGCCAGCCTCGAAACTCAGCGAGGACTTTGTCTGGTCTGTCCGCCTTGTCCTTCATCATCGCGCCGACGAGGAGAATGCAGGCTTCCGCATCGAGGACCTCGCCGCCGAGCGTCGAAGGTTGCGTCGTGGAACGGACCCAGTGAGGGATCTTCCGGGTTGGAGCCTTCGCTTTCGTGAGCCAGAGCGGCCAAGCCGATTTTGAAAGCACAGGCCTCGCCAAGTCCGTGGTGCTGGCCTTCGAGACATTAGCCGCGGTCGATTCCGGCGCACCAAGCTCGGCGTTGATGGCGTCGCGATGAGGAGCGAGGGACTCCAAGTCCTGCCCGAGTAGAGCGCGAAGACGCTCTCCGGCCTTCGCCTGAGCGCACACAAGATGAAACCAACGATGGCTTCCTGATTCCGAGAATGCGAAGTCGACGAGTCCAAAACGAAGGGCGCCCTTCTCGATCTTGTCGCCGCACCCGCGGCACTTGGCGCGGCCACTCTTGGCCACCTCGATGGTGTCTTCCTTCTTCTTTTTTGGTTCCGTTTCGTCCGCCATCCACGCAAGTCTAAGCGCGGCGGGTGACGAGTTCAAAACGCTGATGGCCTCTAGCGAAAACCATCGCCTCGGGCGTAGTATCAGACTTGTGGCTCATCGCGACGACCATCAGGCTGCGCTTCTTCGTGCCGATGCTCTCGAACGAGAGCTCGCAGAAGCGAAGGAGGCGCTCGTCGAGAAAGAGCGCGCCCTCAGCGCACGCGAAGCCGTCGTCGCGGAGCTCGAGGCGGACGCCGCTGAACGCGCAGGACAGCGCGAACAAGATGCGGCGGAGGGAGAGTTGGCGCGCCAAGCAGCCAAGGCAGAGCTAGACGACATTCGAAGGCGTGGCGCGGAAGCCGCCGCCGAGGCAAAAAACAAAGACAAGCGAGAGCGCCTGGAAGCCGCCGAGCGCAAAGACCGAGATGAGCAGCGGACGACCCAGCTACGTGTCATTCGCAGCTCTTCGCTCACCGGAGGAATGTTCACGCCGGCGACCGTATTCTTCGCGATTCCATTGTTCGGGTTCAGCGTCGTCATGCTCTCGTCCTTCCCGACGGCGTGGAGCTTTGGCGGCGGCGGCGTTCTCGTCGCGACACTCCTCTTCTTCGCCTACGTGTACCCGCCAATTCGTGCGAAGCAGCTGCCACGCGAGATCCACGCCCTCCCCTACGCCGTCCCGGGCTTCCTTGAGCTCCTATCACGTAAGGCTCCAAGAAGAGACGAGTGCACCCTTCTGGTCACCCTCGAGTTCGCCGGCTCGCCACCCGCCGACTTAGGCGCGCTCATGAAGGCGGCTGACGTCACCCTCGAGCCCATCGGACGCAGCCGTTTTCGGCGCTCTTTTCCTATCTCCGTGCATCGTTCGAAACACGGCACGAGGTTGTCAAACCACGACACGAACCTGCCGCTTCTGCGCTGGTTCACGAACCTTGAGCGGAAGGTGCTGCGTCCCATCCATGCACTTCACCCGATTGCGTCGCTAACCCTCACACGCGGCGTCGCAAGCTAGCGTTTCCCGATGGCCGGGCCTGAAGGCAAATTGCCAAGCGAAGAGTAGCGCTTGTAGAGTCTTCAGCACCGTGGCGCATCGGGACAACCATCAAGCGGCGCTGCTCCGCGCGGAGGCTCTGGAGCGCGAGCTCGCGGAAACGAAGGAAGCGCTTGCCGAGAAAGAACGAGCTCTCGCGGAGCGTGAGGCCGACGACGCCAAACGCGAAGTCGCTCGTGCAGTCCGTGTAGAAGAGACGCGAGCGACGACCGAGACGCAAGCGACGTCCAGGACTCAAGACGACGCCGAGGCCAGCCTCGATGAGCTTCGACGACGTGCCGCGGACGCCGCCATCGAGCTCAAAGGCGACCCCGTCAAGCGCGCGCGTGCCATGCACAAAGACGATGGCCAGCGGGAAGCCAGGCGACGCATCCTTCGCAGCGCGTCCGCCGCTGGGGGATTGGCGGACCCCTATTTGTTCATCGCGGCCCTACCGATCTTCGGAATGACAACCTTTGTCATGGCGCTGACGACAATGCCGATGCAGTGGTGTTTCAGCATCGCCGGCGTCGTCGTCGCGACGCTCTTCTTCTTCGCTTATGTCTACGCGCCCATCCGCGCAAAACAGCTCCCGGGCTGGCTCGCGTCGCTCCCCTACGCCGTGCCCGGCTACCTAGGACTCTTAGCGCGCAAAGCCCCAACCAAAGACGAATGCTCCTTGCTCGTCACTCTCGAGTTCGCAGGCGCGCCACCCGAGGACCTGCTCACGCTGCTGCGGGGCGTAGACCCGACGCTTCAGCCGAACGGTGATGGGTTTCTGCGCGCCTTTCCCATTTCTATTCAACGCTCCAAACATGGGACACCGGTGGGCGAACCACGACACGAATCAACCGCTTCACCACTGGTTCCAGCAGCTCGAGAAGAACGTGCTTCGCCCGGTGCATGCGCTTCACCCGATCTCCGCGGTTAAACTCGAGCGCAAGACGTCCGCGCGTTTTCCGTTCTAGCGGACTCGGGCCCGGTTTTGAGAGTAAGGTGCGGAGGTGTCTTCGCGTTTCACCCCGGCTGCCGTTCGCTTCTACTACCGTGCCCCCGACGGCATCGTGGCTCGATGGAACAACATCGTGATTCAATACCGGAACGGAGCGCTCGTCGCCGAGGTCATCGATGCCGTTGTAAAAGTTGGTAAAGAGTTCGAGTCCGGGTCCAAAGTCGCCGCGCTTGCCGTCCTTGACGGGAAAGCGGTGATCCCCTCATCGGAGCTCCGAACGAAGCAGCGCGACGTCATTCGAGACCTACTCGGGCAGTTTGACGCGAAGATGGCGGTGGTCGTCCGCGGCGACGACGTCTGGACTCAGCTCCTAAAGTCCTTCGCTCGACTGGTGGCCGTCGGGGAGCCACGCGTGATGATGGCGAAGTCCATTGGGGACGCCATTCAGTGGCTCACCCCCGTGGACGCCACGACCGTCGACGATCTCCGAGCATTCTGGGTATTCATCGAATCTTGCGCATCCGAAACTAACCGGGGAGTGTCCCGTTGAGGTATTCCTCGAGGTTCGTGTAGCCGTCTTCGTCGCGGTCTTCGTTGCCGTCGCTGGCATCGCTGCTGTCAAAGCCATGCGTCGCTTCCCACGCATCCGGCATGCCATCGACGTCTTCATCGGCGTAGGCTTCGCCCCCGGCGACGTCCGGCCACCCGCCAACATCGTCCGGATGGTCAAGGCGGCGTCCCGTCGTTCCTTCGCGCGCCGTACCGCTACGCAGGTCTTCGAGGGAGCGCAGGTCGACGGAGTCTCGAAAGACACGAAAGTCGCCGTTCGCTTGTGTCACGAGCTGTGCTCCGGCGGTGTCCGGCACGCTTGCGTAGGTATCTTCCGCGGACACAATGCGCGACGTGGGTGTGTCGAAGCGCTCGAGTGATTGAAACTCCGTAAGCGCTGGCGTCCGGCTGAGGAACTCCGAGCTCGCCATCCACTCGTCATCGCCAGCATTTCGTGCCGGCGTCAGGTTGCCTTCGAGGTACGCGCGTGTGCTGCCGCCCATGAGGATGTTGTTTCGATGCCCTTCGCACGAGTTGGGGCCCCACTTGATGTAGTTGCCGATGGCGTTCGCGAGGAGGTCGTCATCACCCTGGCCCGAGAGCGAAACTGCGTAACAGGCGTTGTAGATGACGTTGTTGACGACCTCCGCAAAGCCGCCAATCCGGGGCGAGATAGCTGGGTTACGTCCAACATTGTTCGCGAAGACGTTGCGGTAGAACGTCACGTCGGCGGAGTCGCTGCCGACGATGGGGCCAAGCGCGTGTGGCTCCAGAGGTCCGTCGGCGGTGCAATCGTCGGAGTGGCTGCTGTTGAAGAGCGCCTCGGACATAAACGACTCTTGAATCGTGGCGTTTGTCGCCGGCCAGAGCGTCATGATTTGGTCGGTGGTCCAGCTGGCGCTGACGTGGTCAATGATCACACGGTCCGCGCCCAAGAGCGCGATGGCGTCAGCGTTGCACTCGCCGCCGTTCGTGCTGGGCCCTCGGCGAAAGCGCAGATGACGCACGATGACGTCGTGGGTAAAGATGCGGAGCATGCTCAAGTTGCGCGCGCCGTTGCCGCGAAGCTGAATGCCTTCGCCCGGCGCCGTCTGGCCGGCGATGGTGAGGAACGGTTCGCGGACTTCTACGTTCGATTCCAAGGTGATGGTGCCGCCGACGCGAAAGACGATGGTCCGCGGGCCACTAGCCTCGCAGGCTTCACGGAAACTCCCGGGACCCGAGTCGTCCAAGTTCGTCACCTGAATCACGCGACCGCCGCGGCCTCCGATGGCGACGGCGCCGAAGCCTTCCGCTTCCGGAAACGCAGCGAAGGGCGTGTCCACGGTGTCCACGACTGGCGCATCTGGTACGTTCACGTCGGAGGTGCCGCCATCTGGCACGACGACTTCAGCGTCCGTCGCGCCCGTGTCCGCAGCGCCGCCGTCCGGCACCTCTCGCGCGTCGATGGAAGCATCGATTCCAAGCACCTCGCCGGCGTCGTTACCGGCGTCATCATCTCCGCACGCAGATAGAAGTCCCGCACAAAGGGTAAGGAGCACACAGGCCTGGGTGAGTCTCATGCTCAAGACTCTAGCGGAAATGTCCACGCTCCTCCTGACGGCGGCTGCGCGGGTGTCCCGAGACCCAAAACACGTTAGTCACGCATCCGCGCGCCGCTCGCTAGGAAGAACTCTCCGCCGAGGACCCAGCTGCTTTTCTGCCACTCCAAACGAAACTCCTCACTCTTCGCTTCAAGGGGAAGCCAACTCTGGCGAGAGAGCGTTCCGCGCGAGATCACCTCCACCAGACGTGCGTACATCCCGGGGTTCGGGTTATGCACATCCGCGATCACCAGCCGCCCTCCAGGCGCCAGCGCGTTGAACCACTCATCGAGGACCTCTTCATACGCGTCGATGACGCTGAGGCTCAGAAAGCAAAGCACACGATCGATGCGACCGATCTCTTCGCGCATCGCACGCCTTTTCTCAACATCGCCCACTTCGACCTTCAGCAACTCAACGTTGTCCCAGTCCATCCGCCGGCTACGCCCCGCCGCTTTCTTCAGCATGCCCGGTGACGCGTCGGCACCGATGAGACGCCCGGTCTTTCCAATGCGCGCCAGAATCGATGGAAAACTCGCGCCCGTCCCGCAACCGACGTCTACGACGCTGAGCCCCTCACGAAGGTCTAGCTAGGGCGTCGGCCGCTTGCTCTCGATGTTCCGCATAGGTTTTGTCGAGGCACAGGTCGTAAAAGTTGGCGAACTTGTCGTACCACATCGGTCGGCTCCATCGATTGCGCGCTTGGTTCGACGAGAACCTGCCGCGACGACGTGTTCAACGCAAGAACCCCGGTGGCTAACGCTGGCCCGTCTTGATGTCTCGCACTGCCATGTCGAGTTGTTGTGGATGGCATCTCGTTTCGACTACGCACAGGTGGCCGGAAGAGCTAGCGTCGTCGCGTGCACGACGTGGCTCTGAACGAATCCATCGCGGACACTCTGAGGCAAACGCTTGGAGAGGCACCAAACCTGAATGACACGATCCTTCCGGAGGCGTCTGCTGCAGCCAACCTGCCCGCCAACTCCTCAGGCGTAGAGCTCCTCTCAGTCATCGGCGAAGGAGGCATGGCCCAGGTGCACCTCGCGCGGCAGAAGAACCTAAACCGCCAAGTCGCCGTCAAGACGCTTCGCCCCGACCAGCGAGGCGAGAAGATGTCCCAGAGGCTCCTGCAGGAGGCCTGGACCACGGGCGCTCTGGAGCACCCAAATATCGTCCCCGTGCACGACATCCTGTGGGGCGAAGATGGCGAGCCACAGGTCGTTCTCAAGCGCGTTGAAGGACAAAGCTGGTCCGAGCTCAGCGACACCGAGTCGCCGCTGGAAGAGCAGCTGCGGGTTTTGATGGACGTCTCCCGCGCCGTTGAGTTCGCCCACCATCGGGGCTTTGTGCACCGAGACATCAAGCCCGAGAACGTCCTCGTGGGCGAGGCCGGGGATGTGTACCTCGCAGACTGGGGCATCGCCGTCGCGACAGCCGAGCACGCCGGTGGTCGCTTCCCTCTCGCCAGCGAAGCCACGCTGATCGTTGGCACGCCCGCCTACATGGCTCCCGAGATGTTGGACCCCGCGAACTCACCCATCGGGCCGTGGACCGACATCTACCTCCTCGGCTCGGTGCTCTACGAGCTCTTGGCGAAGCGGCCGCCTCATTCCGGAGAGTCGATGCTCTCTTTGGTTCACAACATCGTTCGCGGTCCCATCATGCCGGACCAAGACCCAGAGCTTGTCCGTATCTGTGCGCGCGCCATGGAGAGCGAGCCGGACAAGCGCTTCGAGTCCGCGCTTCAGTTCCGTCTCGCACTACAGGACTATCTAAAACACGAAGGCGCACGCGCCATCGCCGCAAAAGCCGACGACTCCTTCGACACTTGGCAGGAGCTTCGGAAGAGCGGCGATATCGTTGGCGCAGACGCGGCCTTTGCGGAGTCTCGTTTTGGGTACAGAGCGGCCTTGGAAGCCTGGCCCGACTTCGAACATGCCGACACGAAGCTCCGCGACTTGGACATTCAGATGGCGCAGGTGGAGCTTGATGCGGGGAACGTGGAGTCAGCCCGTCGCATCGTCGCGCGCGTGAGCGATCCGCCCGCGACATTGCTCGCTCGCGTTCGCCGCGCGGAGGATGAGCACCTGGACACGGAGCAGCGCCGCGCGAGCCTGGCGGCGGCCACAGACGAAGCGACGCATCGCGGCACACGCGCCGCGATGACCGCGTTCTTCGCCGTGGTCTGGATTATCGGCCCCTTGTACCGGACGTCCTTAGCCACGGTGACGCCCATCGGCGTCGTCGCGCCCTACCTAGGTTCTTTGGCGTTGGCGCTGACCGTCGTGTACGTGGCACGACGAGGCATCAGGAAGTCCTATCTGAACCAGACGATGGTCACCATCGTGCTGACCATGATGGTCGCGGACTTAGTGCTCTCGATGATCGTCGCTCGCTACGATCTCGGGTTTCTTTGGCTCACCCAGGTGCTGCCCATCGTCTGGGCCTGCGGGTCGATAAGCGCCGTCGGACTGATCAGCCGCCGATTCTGGCCCACGGCGTTGGCGATGACGCTGCTCTGCTTCGGAGTACGAGAACGCCCCGACTTGATCAACGAGCTCACCTCGGCGGCGAACTTCGCGCTCTTCGTCAACGGCATCTGGGTCAACCGAAGTTGGTCGGAGCTGCAGAAGCGATTTCGACGCGCGCCAGCAGAAGAGCAGGACTGACTCCTTCGCGCTCGCACATTCCTCAAGGCGGGTCGTATGCCCGGTTCATCCTCCTGCCCTTGCGCCGTTCTACCTGCTTAGGACAGGAGCTCACGTAGAGATTTCCTTCCTCGGAAGGTTCGAAGGTCAGCATGTCCTCCCACTCGCGACGGTCTCGAGACAGCGTGGCTCCCTTCGGCGGGATGCCTCCGGTGCTGCTCGTCGGCCTAGACACTGCGACGAGCGCCGTCGTCGAGGCTGCTCTGGCGGGGGAGGGCTACGATATGATCCACGCCGCATCCGTGGAAGACGCCGTCGTTGTCCTTCGCTCCAAGGTCAGCTCATTGGTTCTCTGGGACTCCGGGAAGGCCGCTCCCCAGGAGCGGCTCTGGTCACTTCTTGAGGCACAGCGAGGGGCCGCCATCATCGTCCTGAGCGACGCAGGAGATGTCTCCCAAGCGCGCAGAGTCCTTCGGCGCGGCGCCTTTGCCTGCGTAAACCCCGCGAACCCATTCGAGCTCGTTACTCAACTCTATTCCGCACAGCTTCGTCAGACGCCTACACGTCCCGGTGTTGCGAAGGACGTCGACCATCTTTTTCAGTCCATGGCCCCCTATCAGATCACCGATCACCTCGCCCTCGCTTGCCTTGCACGCGACGCGGAAACGGGCAGTCACGTCGCGCGCGTTGGTCAGTACTCATCGATCCTAGCCCGCGCGATGGGGTTCTCTGAGGAACAAGCGGAGCTCATCGCCGTCGCCGCCACCACCCACGACGTCGGCAAACTGGGTGTTCCGGAGAAGATCCTCAACAAGCCTGGGCGTCTCACGGAGAGCGAGTTCGAGACGATGAAGCAACACACCGTCATCGGCGCGGCGATCCTCGCGGGCACTGAAAACCCAATGCTCAAGCTGGCAGAGCGCATCGCCCTCGAACATCACGAACGATGGGACGGCGCCGGCTACCCAAACGGCCTCGTCGGCGACGAGACGATTCTGGAGGCTCGCATCGTCGGAATCGCCGACGTGTATGACGCCTTGGTGCACAACCGCGTCTACAAGAAGGCGTGGCCGGAATCCCGAGTTCTGAAGCTCCTTCTTGAGCAACGCGGCACTCAATTCGATCCGCGAGTTGTCGACGCCTTTATGTCTGTGCTTCCTGAAATCCAGCGTGCGCGCCGTCGGCTGGAGGACGCCCCCGCCAAACGCGCCGCCGCATAGGCTGCCCATCGCCGTGGCCGGGGACACTCATCGCCGCGACCATCGCGATTCGTTTACGGCGTCGCTCTAGAAGGTGCCACTCAGCGAGAGCCCGTCGCCGCGAATCTCCAGGTCTAAGGTGGTGAGACCCTCACGTCGTGCGCGAAGGCGCTGCTTCACGCCGAGAGCGAAGACGAGGCCACCGAGCGCGAGACCACCAAGGCTAATGCCAACCGCCGCCCAGCGACTGCGACTGATCCGCTGCTGATCCAGACAAGGACAGGTTTCGTTGAGCACGCGACGCCGCGAGATCCACCACGGGACCGCCGCAAGGCCCACGCCCATCAAGGCGGCGCCGAAGATCATGCCGGAGCGTGACGCCGTCACGGATTCATCCTCCGTTGGCTGAACAGCGGGCGTGTAGTGTCGCTGAGCTTGCTGCTGCGCCACGGGCGCCGGAGCCGGGGTTGGAGCAGGAGCTTCCGGCGCAGGTTCCGGCGCCACGAACACAGGCTCGGCGGCGACATCGGCCTGCGCGCTCACATCGGCCTGCGCGGTGACAGCCGCCTGCTGTTGCGCGGGCTGTTGCGGCTGCGCGGGCTGTTGCGGCGCGCTATTGGCGTTGCCACTAATCTGACGTGAGAAGTTCGCAAACTGTCCCAGCTGAGCTGGAGTCATGCTGAACGATGCGCCGCAGACGGTGAGCGTGACGACCCGCGCGTTGCCGATCATGACAGTGTTTTGGGTCCCCGCGCGGCCCGTGAGCGTCTCGGCGACTCCTCCGGCAAAGACTTCACTTGCATAGCTCACCGGCATGCTCGTGCTCGCTCCGTCCACCCGCCAGCTGAACTCGGAGCACTGCGAGAGTACGGAGCCAGCGGCGCGTCGCTGAAGAAGGACGTTGACCGAATCCGCGCCGGGGGCTCCCACCAGCGAGAGCTGAACTTCGCTGTTGAGGGTGAGCACCTCCGTGACCTGTGCGGGCTGTGCCCCCCACTGAGCCTGGGCAGTCGATGAGACACCTGCGAGGGAAGCCATCGCGACGAGTGTTCCGAGAAGTGGAAGGCGCTTCATGGTCGTGGATCCTGGTCGAGTCGAAGAAGAAACAAGTGCGGCGATCAATCTAACGGGGTTCATTCGGACTCCAGACGTGGACGAATGACGTCTCGAAGATCGAGAAGATGGCCAGTCTCGACGTTGTGCTCGACGGCGAGGGTCTCAAGCTGCGTGGCGTCGTCGCTCAATCCGGAAACATCGATGAAAAGGGCCTCCGCTGTGAACGTCTCGAGGGGCCCGGCGGGAATGCCAAAGATCTCGATCTCCGGCGTGCCGATGGTGAAGCTGCGCGCGCCGGTCTCGATGACCGGGTAAGAGAAAGCCGCGCTGGTCGCCTGACAAGCTCCAGAGCTATTCGGTGACGAGTAACCAGGGTCGACGGCGAAGGCCATATTGCCGTAGAGCGAAAGGTCTTCGACGGCCCAAAGGAAACCGACCTCGGCGGCGTCTCTGCAGGCGCCAATCCCGTCGATGGCGTCGACGATTCCGCCGCTCCGAGCGACTACGCGGCCCTGATAACGTGTTCCATCCGACGCAACGGCGGAGTCGCTACGCGTGAAGGTGACGAGCTCTCCGTTCGCCTGGCGCCATGTGCCGGGCAGCGCGTCGATGAGCGCAATGTCGTCGGTGCACCCGACAAGCGCCATGCACGCGGCGGCGAGGCAGAGGGGGGAAGAAAGTACTGAAAAAGACAAACGGATCTCCTTGTAAGCGCTTTGCTCAGCGCATGTTCACTCCCGGTACGTAAACCCTTCTTCAAGCCCATCAGGAAATCTCAAGCAGGGGCGAAAAGCGTACGCCTCAGCGGATTCCTCGTCGTGTTGGCGCCACTGGTCGATACCACCGCTCCGGTGCATGCTCGCTGCATGGACTGGTCAAAATACGCTGCGCTATCCGCCGAGTGGACTGAAAAGACGCTCATATATGCTGACGGGATCAACGGGTTTGTCGCGCGAGGCATCGCCAGCGACTGGGAAGATGCAGGGGAAGCGCCGGACGACAAACGCGACGGAACCCTCGGCGATAAGGTCGTGGATGTCGTCCGCGAGGCCAACGCCCAAGGCGCATGGCGAGAACTACGAGAGCACTTTCCTCCGGCCCACGCTCCCTTCGCAGAGAAGCTCGACGAACGCGCATCGCCGATGCGAAACGTCTTCTTTGTGGGCGACGGCAGCGTAGTGGCGACGCACGGCACGCCTTGGCAAGCGGGAGGCGTCGCGGTCTATGGGGTCGACGGAGAGTGCGAGGAGCAAAGCGGTGTCCTCGACGTCGGCGTCAGCCCAGGCCGGCAGTTCTTCGCGCGCCTCAAAGAAGACCACCTCGTCATCACAGAGGGCTGGGACGGCGCGGAGGTGCGCCGAGTGCCGCGCCCGCGTGGCGACGAAGGGGCCCCGGCGGGAACGGAGACGCTAACGGACGACGACGGGCTCGCCATCATCGAACACATGGAAGTGTTGCCGAACGGAGAGGGCGTCGCCTTAGCGACGGGTCGAGGCATCTTTCTTTCCACGAGCGCCGGCGCGCAGCGCATCTCGCCAGATACAGCGACGCTGGAGCAAAAGCTTGCGGAGTGGGATGACAACGCGCACGGGCCTTACCCGCTTCGAACGGACATGAGCCACGTGGCCGTTCACCCGAGCGGCGAGTGGATCGCCTGCGGCTACCAAGACTCGCAGCACGAGCTACGCACCATCGACGGGCTCCTCGTCGGTGAGTTTGGCCCCCTTCACTCCGAGTACCCGCATCACGCCGCTTTCAGCCCGGATGGCACGCGCGCGATCTTCAACAGCTGTCACTTCTACAACGGCGTGACGAGCATCGGGCGCATGGACGAGCTGCATGGCCTCCGGCTCGGAACCTACGAAGAGGACACGCGCCTGCTGCCTCTTGAGTCCGGGTCCCGCGTCTACGACTCAAGCTTCCACGAAGGGGCGTTTCTCCTCGGCGACGCCTACGGCTACGTTCGCGCCGCCAAGGTCAACGGAGACACGGCTTGGCAGCATTTCACCGGCTCCACCGTTGGTGGCGTCGATGTCTCACCCGATGGAAAGCAGCTCGCCATCGCCACCTACGCCGGCTTTTTGTCGCTCCTCGAGCTCTCCGATAAGCCACAAGCTCACCAGATTGGAAACGGCCCCTTCGTCGAGCGAATCCGCTACCTTCGCTGGAACGACGAAGCGCTCTGGCGCTGGTGAATCGCGGCTCGGCGAGCCCTTGGCGCGAACTTTGCGTTTGCTAGTCGAAATGCCTACGCGAAAACCCTCAAGCAGCGTGTCTCGGCCAGAGATTGCGCCAACGTGTGCCGAGGAGCGCTCGTGAACAACCTATTCACAGCACCCGCCGCCATACCTAAGGCGACCTCTCTCGGCGCGCTCTTGATCGGGGCGTCCTTGCTCTGCGTTGGCTGCGAGCGACCGACTCCTCTGCAGCTCGCCGCCGGTGCGTCTTTGTCGAACCAGCTCATCGAAGGGCACCTCGCCGCGATACAGCGACAGGACTTTTGCCGACGCGAGGAGGTCTCGGAGATTCTTGAGCGGACGACGACTCAAGAGTTCGACGAGATGGGTCGAATAGAGCGACAGACCTTCACGGCGAGCGCGGGCTCGAACTCGGAAGTCGTCATTCGGTACAGAGATCTCGACGACGGGAGTCTCGAGACCGAGGTGGTGGCGCGGGTGTTCCTCGACTCAGGCGAGCGCATCTCACGTCAGCTCACCCAAGTCGACGCGGAAGGTCGAGAGACGTTCTATAGTCGAGATCAGACCGATGACGGATCCCTCGATGTCATCATCGAGACGACCTACGGACCACTCACCGAAACCCGAGTCGTCATGAACGGTCCAAATACGACGACGACGACGACCACCCGCGACGAGTTCGGCAACATCGTGTCCTCGGTGAGTGAAGGTTCCGGAACCGAGCGCACGACGCAGACCACCTACACAGAAGACGGCACGCGGCCTCTACGAGAGCTCGCAACGACGCGCGGACTGGGAGCCCTCGAGGATCTGGAAACGACGTGGACCTACAACGACGCTGGCTACGAGGCGAGCATGGTGATCACCCTCGGCGGCGCGCCACGGCGGCAACGAGAGTGGGAGTTCGACGACGAAGGCACACCTATCTCGGTGCTCGACCGCGAATTTCTCCGCGGCGAGACTCGCATCCACCGAGACGCGACGCTGGTCTACTCCGGGGAGAACCTCGTCTCCGAAGTCGGCGTCCGCTTCATCGACGGATCGGACTACGTCGCCACGCTCACCGCTTCGCGGCGCTTTCAGTACGACGCGGCGAACCGACTGGTTCGAGAGACCATCGAGACACCGGAAGGAACATGGGAAGCAGCCTGGACCTGGAACGGTGAGCGCCTCGAAAGGTACCGCGCCGGCCAAGGGGCTTCCTTCGACGAACGGCGCTTCCGCTACGACGCCATGGGCCGACTCACCGCCGTCGAGCGCGACACCACCGATGGATACGCCCTGGACACGACGTGGACTTACGACTGCTTGTAGACCGAAACGGCGATCGGTTCAGCCACCGGCTGCGAGCCGCAGCCAAACCCCGCCGCGCCGAGCGCCGACAACCATAAGAACGACGCGTTTCATCAGGCGAGACTCTGCGAACAGCCGCGAGATTTCAAGAGCGGAGGACTCTTCAGCGTCCATGACAAGCGAAAGCTACGCGGGACATCGTCTGCGTCATGTCACCTGCACATCGACTCGAAGGTGCCGACGCCGTCTTCGTAGTGAGCGCGCTGTCCGCATTGCTGGTCGACTTCATACGGGCCGACGTCACCGTAACGCGCCGGGTCGTCGGTGGGCTCGACGCCAAGCCGCCGCATCCACTGGTGAAAGCTGGACTCGGACATGCGCGCCCGCATCGAGTAGTTGTAGTCCGGCAAGAAACCGTCTTCCTCGATGTTCTCCTCGATGACCTCGGATCCGTCTGGAAGCAGGCGCCTTGGCTGCCAGATTTCGCGATCCATGTGCCTCACAACGCCCCAAGTCGCGAGCACCGACGCGACGACCACGGCGAGGGCGAGGACGAAGCGAGTCGTGCGCGAGCGTTCTCGAACGATAGGCCCGCGTCCAAACCAACGAAGCGTCGCGCCGCCGGCGATGAGACCCGGAAGCAGGAAGAGCATCGCCATAGGTTCGGAGAGTTCATCTCCGTGTGGGTAGTCCGGGAAGAGCTCCAGCAGCACCCATGCGGCGCCAACCCACGCAGCGCCGCTTATCAGGCCCATCGTGTACATGCCGGTGAACATGTCTTGCCCACGCGCTCGCCGAGCCGACGCCGCGAATAGCGCGAGGAGGGGCGTCAGGAGCAGAATGCCGATGGCGAATGCATATTGCGTCGGCGTTGTTGGCACTACGGGATGCACGTCGCCAGCCTAGCCGATCTTTTGCAGCGGAAGCGCAGTC
This sequence comes from Polyangiales bacterium, assembly GCA_045106895.1. GTDB lineage: Bacteria > Myxococcota_A > Polyangia > Polyangiales > Houyiibacteriaceae > JBCCRV01. The sequence goes on from JBGCFM010000248.1 coordinate 18,841, forward strand.
GTCCGAGTTGGCCGTTCGAGTCCGGCGTACGAACATGACACTATAGTGCCGTGGACCCCCGTCACAAGATACGCTGTATCGTTCCCCCTCCGCCGAGTCAGGGCGGCGACCTCAGCAAGGTGGCGACGGACGCGCTCATCGAATGCGCGCATGACTCGAAAGAACGTTGGTGGGTTCGCGCCGCGGTGATCAGGGAGCTTGGGCGCCGTCTGGAAGAGAGCGAACTAGCTCCCCTCGAAAAGGTGCTGAGGAATCGGGCCGAAAATCCGAGCGTGCGTATCCCAGCGCTCAAGAGCATGTGTGCTGTCGTGAGCGAGGGAGATTTGCAGGCGCGCACCCTCGTTGCCTGGCTCCAAGCACAATCGGGCATCGACGGTGGCTACGGATTCGCCGAGCAGGTCCTCGCAGCCCGAGCAGGGCTTGGCGATGTGAGCGTGTCGTTGGAGTTGGCGGTTCTGGCGAGCGACGCATGGACGCATCGGCGTGCGTGCGCCCTCGACGCTCTTCGCATGCTCGCCGAACGCGTCGGTGAGGTCGCGATTCTCGCAGAGCTGGGCTGCGCCAGCTATCTGGCGATGGCGACGGACGCCCCTCGTTTCGAGGTGCGGCTACATGGTGTGCGCGAGTTGCACGACGCAGGCGAGGACATCACGCCGTTCCTCGCGGACCCTTCGCGCATCGTCGCTCGCTACGTGTTCGACGCACTTACGGATTCTGACGTAAACGTGACCGTCGCTCGCCAGCTCGCGGAGACGGCGCAGTCCCAAGAAGCTCGCGCTTGGGCAGCGCTGACGCTGTTTCGCGCGGGCATGCCGCTAAAGGAAGCGATGGCGTTTCTCGAAGAGCCTTTCGTTTCGCTGCCAGGTGTGCCCGACGAGATTCGACACGCCATCCTGCGGGAGTACGCACCAGGTCAGCGCGAAACGAACCCGCGCTGGCTACTCGAGCGGGCCACGTTGCCTACCGGGCCAAGTGAAGATGAACTTGAGGAGCGCGCCGACGCTCGACTCAAGCGACTCATGGAGGCTCTCCAAGCACTTGGGCTGAAACCGGAGACGCCTATCTCCGCCGGAGACGCTTTTCAGCAGGGTTCCGGCACGTACTTCAAGATCACTATTCCCGGCTCGTCGATGCTCCAGCTGAGCACCCTAGGCCCCTTCATCATCGACGAAGAAGAGACGCCGGCGGACATCCGCGCAGCCGCCGAAGCCTGCGGACTCACTTGGGTCGAAGAGTACGCACCGCTCCCGTTCAGCGGACTCTGCGTCTATCACTTCGGCAAGCGCGAGCCGCTTCGCGTCGGCGAGCTTCTCTTCTACTGGCAGGATTAGTTCGAACGCGCTCGGTCCGCCGACAGCGCATTGCGCTTCAGCGAAGCTGCTAAGTTCAAGTCTGGCGTATGAACGTGACACCATGGTCCGGTGGACCCCCGTCACAAGATACGCAGTATCGTCCCCCGTCCGCCGAGTCAGGGCGGCGACCTCAGTAAGGTCGCGACGGACGCGCTCATCGAATGCGCGCATGACTCGAAAGAGCGCGGGTGGGTGCGCTCGGCGGTCGTCCGGGAACTTGGGCGCCGTCTGGGGGAGAGCGCGCTGCCCCTCTTTGAGGAACTCCTGAAGAGTCGAGACCTGGGTATTCGTATTGCCGCTCTCACGAGCATGTGCGCCGTGCTGAGCGAAGGAGAAGATTCGGAAGCGCGCAGGTCGCTCGTGGCGTGGCTCCAGTCGCAATCGGGCATCGACGTCTTCTTTAGTGAGCGGGTTCTCTCAGCCCGCGCAGCCCTCGGCGATGTGAGCGTTACGCTGGAGTTGGTGATTCTAGCGAGCCACCGCTTGGCTCGTCGCCGCGCCGTCGCGCTCGACGCGCTGGAGGCGCTGCGGGCGCGCGCCAGCGACGACGCAATTCTCAAAGAACTCGGCTACGCCAGCTATCTTGAGATGGCGACGGACGCCCCTCGTTTCGAGGTGCGGCTACATGGCGTGCGCGAGTTGCACGACGCAGACGAAGACATCACCGCGTTCCTCGCGGACCCTTCGCGCATCGTCGCTCGCTACGTGTTCGATGCACTTGCCGATTCGAACGTGGATGTGACCGTCGCTCGCCAGCTCGCGGAGACGGCGCAGTCCCAAGAAGCTCGTGCTTGGGCAGCCCTCGCGCTGCGAAGGGCGGGCATATCCGCAGCGGAAGCGATGGCATTTCTCGAAGAGCCCCTCGTTCCGGCGGCGGGCGTGCCAGACGATATTCGAGACGCCATTGTGCGGGAGTGCGCATTTGGTCCGTGCGATACGAACCCGCGGCAGCTGCTGCACCGCGAGATGGACCCGCGTTGGCTGCTGGAGCGGACGACCTTGCCCGAGGTGCCAAGGGCCGAGCTCGACGCTCGGACCGACGCTCGAGTCGCACGCCTTATGGCAGCCCTCGAAGAGCTTGGACTGAATCCGGTGGCCCCGTTTTCCGCCGCGGACGCTTGGGAGCGAACCCCCGGCACTTATTTGGGAATCGCTATCCCGGGCTTGTCCTATCTCTGGCTAAGCACTCTGGGCCCCTTCGTCGTCGACCAGGAACACACACCACCGGAGATCCGCGCTGCCGTAGAAACGTGCGGCCTCACGTGGGTTGAAGAGTACGGTCAGACGGTCAACGGACTCTTCGGCACCAGCGGCGGGATCGATGTTGGCGAGCTTCTGTTCCACTACCGTACGTGAGTGCTCACACGCTAGTGCACGCATGCCTGCGGGCACTCGCGCTCTAGGTTCGTTTGAAACAAACCCGCGCGGCCACGCGGCAGCTCCACCTCGCACGCGTCCTCCAGCGTGCGCGTCTCGCCGCCGGCGCGAATCGTCAGGGTCAGCGGCGCGGCTCCTTCGGCACAGTGTCGGCGAACGGCGCTGCGAAGGGACGCTTCGTGCCAGAGCGCGGCCTCGAATTCTGCGCGGAGCTCTTCGCTCGCTTCGGGGGCATCGACGCGAATGTAGGGGTCGCTCCAGCGAACGGACTCCGGCACAAGAAGATGGTTCCAGCAGCCTTCATCGATGCGCAGGTTGCTGAGCATGGCGCCGGCGTGATGAAACTGCACGCCTAAGTAAGGCGTGCTGGCGTTGGCGAGGAAGAGCGCGAAGAGGACCCATGACACTTTGCCCATGGGCTCAGACCACGCGCCTCGTCCGACGCGCGGTCCGCGCAGGGACATGGTGAGGAACGCGGCGGCGAGGATCCAAAGCGCGAGCTCTTTGAGCTGCCAGGCGGGGTAGAGCACCCAGTGATCTTGAAAATAGAACGCGAGACCCATGCCGAACCCAGCGAGTCCGAGGAGCACGATGCTGACGCGTCGCTCGCGGCCGATGGCAGCCCAGGCCTTGAGGTCTTCTTCGCGCATAAAAGCGATCCAGCCCGGCGCCATGACCCAGGCAAAGCTCGGAGCGAAGATGATGGTCAGCGGAATGTGCATGAGGCCGGCGAAGGGGAGCGCGAGGCGAGGCCGAAGCACGAAGAGCAACACCAAGGAGAGCTCCGACGCCGCAAACGCATAGGGCCAAACCGGCGCCAAGAAGTCCGGCGCCAGAGGCAGGCTCCACATTTCGCTGAGCACCGTCAGACCGCCCGAAGCACAGCTCACTGCGGGGTCGAAGAAGTCGGCGTTCATCTTGTGAAAGATCGCCGCGGCGTAGACGCCAAGAGTCAGCAAGCGCACGGCACCAAAGAAGTGCCCTTCGTTTCTCCGGCAAAGAAGACCCGCCACCACGACGAAGAGCATGTAGACGCTCTGCGTCAGCTGGTCGCCGAGCAAGAGCAGCGGCCACGACAGACCAGCGGCCGACGCAAGAAAACCAAGGAGCGTTCCGACGTGCTCCCGCGGGTAGTACGCAACGGCCAATGCGCCGCCGAGGAGGAGCAAATCCGCCGGCAGCCACGTCCACTGTAGGGCGTCGGGCAAGGTCAGGTGCGCAAGGGCACCGAGGAGCGAAGCGCGAGCCCAAAGCCGATAGCGGTAGTCGTCGGCCTCCATCGTTGGGCGCGGCATCAGGCGCGGCATCACTGAGCGCGCGAGACGTCGGCGTAGACGCCGCCGCGTTCGTCGCGGGAGACGTGCACATCCCAGGGGCGACAGCACACGTCGCAGTCCTGGACGAAGCGGCCTCGCGTGCCGGGGTCGATGTAGAGCAGCTGCGTCTGGTAGCAGTAAGGACACGCCACCATAAGCTCGTCCTCGAGAGCCGTTTCTTCACTCGGCGAGTCGCCCGGGAACTCTTCGTCCTCGGTGTTGTCCTCCTCTTCCATGCTCGACGTGCTCATTGTCGCTGAACCATACACCCCGCCGGCGCGATCCGGTGTAGCTTGAGGCCGCCCATGCGCCGTATTGCACTCATTGCTGGAGCCCTCACGATCTGCGCAGGTATCGCGCTTGTCTGGCTTGAAGTCGCAAAGCTCGCCAAAGACGAGCGCGATGTCCCCGGGGAGGTGATGAGCCTCGCGGAAAGCGTCGATACCTATCTGGTGCAGAGCGATCTTGCGCATCATCAGCAAGCTCACTTCGAACTCTGCGGCGAAGGTGTGGACATGGAGGCGTGGGCGGCACGCGCCGTGACGATCTGGTTCCTCAACGAAGACGGAACCCGCGACCAGGTTCGGCGTATTCGCTTCAGCGACCTCATCCAGCGCATGGAACGCCAAGGCGATGCCTTCTGCGTGAACGTGGTGCATTGGGACTCCGTGCTCATCCCCGGCGACTACGCCGTTGGCGTCGACATCGGCGCGATCCCAGATGAAGAAGAAGACACACGCATCCGGGCGCGTATCTTGTCGTGGCGCGCAGCGAGCTTTCAAGGCCGCGCCGGCATCCTAGTGTTGCTCTTCGGCATCGCCCTCATCGCGTTTGGCTTCACACAGCCAGTGATTCACTCGGGCACGAAGACCTTCGCCGACGATGACGGAGACCCGGGCGCAGGTGCGGCACCCCCGGAATGGAAACACGCGCCGGGCAACGTCATGGTTCGCGTCGCTCTCGGCATCACGGCGGTGGTCGCTGTCATGCTTGGCCTCGCCTTTGTACGAGGCGGCAGCGTGATGATCCCGGTGCGCGGCTTGGCCATCTGCCTCGTGCAGCTCGGGCTTGCTTTCGCCCTCGTTCACCCGAGACGCCTCGCGCCAGGAACCGCGCCGCCCCCCGGACAGACGCGCGCCGAAGCCTTAGCGCTCGTCGGTCTTCGCCCAGACGCACGCTGGAAGCGTGTGGGCGGCTGGGTGCTCTTGGTCGTGGCCGGCGTGCTCATCTTCCGCGTCGGCCGACTCGTCGCAGGGCTTATCCCTTCCACCGGCGTCGCGCCCATCGAAGCAGCTCTTGCGGCACCGAGTGGATCCCTCGCCATCGGCCTCATCGCGACGCTCGCGCCGCTCGCGGAGGAGATCTTCTTCCGCGGCTTTGTCTACACGGCGCTCGAAAATCGCTTCGGCAAGAACGTCGCCTTCGTGGCTTCGTGGCTTCTCTTCGCCGTCGCTCATCTCCCCCAACAGTGGGGCGCCTGGGGCGCTTTCGCCTCCGTGGCCCTCGCTGGCTTCGCCTTCACGCTCATTCGGCGCATGACCGGCAGCAGCTTGGCGAGCGGCGTCGCGCATGTGTCGCACAACGGCTTCATCAACGTCCTCGCGCTGCTCTAAAGCTCCGGTCGCATCAACCGTTGAACCAATTATGGAATCCGGTCTACTGCTGATGGTCGTCGATGATTGTCCGGCAGATTTGTACAGCTCTGAGCGGGCGATACGTGACGCGACGGGCTTTGGCGACGTCTTGATGGCAACCAACGGTGTGTCCACGCTCGAAGTTCTGGAGGAGCGGATTGGACAAGAGCTGGACCCACCTGCGTTGATCTTCCTCGACCTGCGGATGCCGGAGATGAACGGCTTCGAGTTCCTCATCGAGTTTGAGCGTCTCTACCCCAGCACAACGACACAAGTCGTCGTGCTCAGCGGCACAGACCACCCAGTCGAAAAGACCCACGCGTTGGAGCATGAGTGCGTAGTTGGCTACTCGGTCAAACCCGTGCAGGTCAAAGACGTGGAACATCACATTGAGAAGTGGGTGAGCGAACACGTAATGGGAGTCGACGGTTCGCGCGCGTCCTTGCTTCCCGTCGCCGGTTAGCAAGCGGAACGACCAACAAATTCGTGCGTTGCGATGGTTGTACGCGTGTTCCAGCACTTGTTCGCGATAGAGTCCCGCCATGACGTGGGAAAATGCATGGTCCGAGGGACGAACCCCTTGGGATGGTGGAAAGAGCGCACCCGAGCTCGGCGTGGCGCTGAAAGAAGAGCTCTTCGGCCCGAGCGAACGAAACGGACGGCGCACGCGGGTGCTGGTCACGGGGTGCGGCTCCGGTTGGGACGCCTTCGCCTTTGCTGACGCGGGCTTCGACGTCGTCGGACTCGACATCGCGCCGAGCGCTGGCGAACGCTTCGCTGAGCTGCGCGCGCAGCGTAGCTTCGCGCAGGCGCCGCGCGTGGCCATCGCGGACTTTCTAACGTGGTCGCCGGCGTGCCCTTTCGATGTCATCTGGGACTACACGTTTTTGTGCGCGCTGCCGCTCGCGTGGCGTCATCGCTGGGCCACCCGCATGGACGAGCTCCTCGCACCCGACGGCACCCTGGCGACGCTCATCTTCCCGATGGTGACGCCGGCGGAAGGCTACGAAGGTCCTCCATGGCCGCTGCATCCCGAGCATCTCCAGGAGCTCCTCGTGCCGCGTTTCGAGTCGACGTACCTGGCGCCGGCACGTGCCAGCCATCCGAAACGCGAAGGCAAAGAGTCCCTCGGCCTTTGGCGCCGACCTTGAGTTTTTCCCGCCATCGCCGATAGTGCGAGGTATGGGGCGGACTTTCTGGCAGGTCATTTGTATCGCGCTGATGGCGTGTGGCGGTTCGAGCGGCGCGTGCGGCGGCGCACCCAGCGCTTCCGGAACAGGTGGCGGGCCGAGTGAGCCGAGCGAGGACCCTGACCTAACGCCCTTCGGCGGCTGGAGCGTCGCGGGCGTGACCTTGTATTGGCGGAACTCTTCCCACCAGGACCACAGCGCTGCGCACGTTGTGGCTAGGAACGCAGCGGGGGACTCGGTGAGCGGCGTCGAGCTCATGAGGCTCGTCGGCGATCTTCCTCCAGACGAACTGGCCCTCCGCGCAAACGCGATCCTCTTCCCCTACGCGGGCCACGAGCCGCTCAGCCCTGGCTACGCAGATTGGGGCACGGCACAAGAACAGGCCCTAATTCATGAACCTCGTGTAGAGGACGGTTCGCTTTGTTTCTTCGGGATACAAGGCGACATGAACCCAGGCATTGTGGAGCGATGCGTTCTGCTTTCCGACTACAGCGTGACGACTCGTCATGCCTCGGAGGTGATCCTTGCCAACGGCGACAACGCCGTGGACGAGAACACCATTTGCATCGCTCATAGCTCGTGTGGGGCTTGGGAAGGGTGCGCGCGGGCGCAGCGTATTGAGCGCCCCGGAACGGACACCACCGCCTACCAGGTCGTGGAGTCCGGCGTGATCCTCGAGCATTACGAGGAGTGTCTAAACGGCGCCTGCTTTGAGGTGTGCCGCGGACCTGGGGAAGACGCCCACTGCGACGCCGGGACTTTTCACGACCCAAACATCGCGTGCAGTGAGTCATGGCCCCCTTCGCGCGCGGACTACCATTGCGAGACCCTGGCCGACACGTGCCGGCGCGTTGCCCACTAGCGGCCTACGGAACCGAGCGGTTCCACTTGCCCCAGTAGTCGCCGAAGTCTTTGATCATCCGCCGAAACGCGTGAAAGTCGACGGGCTTCGTCAGGTAACTGTTCGCGCCAAGTTCATAGGCCAAGAGGCGATCCACGTCCGCATCCGAGGTGCTCAGGATCACGACGGGAATACGCTTCAGCGTTGGGTCTTTCTTGAGGTCCTCAAGCAGCTCCAGACCGCTCTTTGCCGGGAGGTTGATGTCCAAGAGGATCACTTGGGGCATCGCATGCCGGTGGTCTTTTAGGTAACGAAGGGCGTACTCGGCCGTTTCGAAGACCTTGACCTCATTTGGAATCTGCGCCGACGCGAGGGTCTTCTTGACCAAGACCGCGTGGTCTTCGTTGTCTTCTACCAACACGAAATCAAGCATCTAAATTCTCCTGTGAAGTGTTCGTTCGAGCGAAGTGTTTCTTTGCGACGGAGAAGCGAACGGTGGTGCCTTCGCCGAGCTCCGACTCAAGCCAGGCTTGCCCGCCGAGGGAGCGAGCGGCCTTCATCACAATGGCGAGGCCAAGCCCCGAGCCCTCTTTGTCTTTCGTCATCCGGCGGAAGATCGCGAAGACCTTCTCGTGATGAACTGGCGCGATGCCCGGACCGTGATCGCGCACGTAGAACTCGTGGTGCCGTGGCTTTTTGAGGTAACCGATCTCAATGGTCGAAGCAGGTCTATCGCACCCATATTTGAGCGCGTTGCCCAAGAGGTTCAGAAATATCTGCTGCACACGCCTCGCGATGGTGTGCACACGGGGAAGCGCTGTGTTGATGACGAGGCGCGCGTCCGCCGCGACGAATTGGGAGTCCAAAGAATCGGCGACCCCCGCGACGAGGGCCCCAATATCAACCCACTCTGCCTCTTCCTCTGCGCGGGTGACGCGACTCAACTCGAGCACATCTTTGATGAGCTCCGCCATCGCTGTCGTAGCGCGACTAACGCGCCCAGCAGAGTCGATGGCGTCCTCAATATCGTTGCGTTCAAGCGCCTCGGTGACGAGCTGCGAGAAGCCCTGAATGGTCACCAAAGGTGATTTCAGATCATGGGACACCGTGTAGAGAAGCTCTTCCATCTCAAGGGTGCGGTTCTCGAGCTGGTCGAGGATTCGTTTGCGTTCCGTGTTGTCGACGATGGAGCTGAGCACGAAGCGTCCATCGGGTGTTTCGATGGGGTTGAGTCCGATCTCCGCCGGAAACTCAGACCCGTCTTTACGCCGAGCAAAGAGCTGCTGGCCTGCGCCCATCAGGCGCTTCTTCGACGAGACCGCAAATAGCTCGCTCGCGTTGGGTTTCCCGTCGACGAGGTGTTGCGGAAGAAGACGCTCGACAAGCTCCCCCAGCATCTCGTCACGGTCGTAGCCGAAGATGCGTTCGGCCTCGGCATTGACGAGCACGATCTGCCCCGAGCGATTCACCATGACCATGGCGTTGGGCGCCGACTCCACCGCTTGCTCAAAACGGCGCTGGGCATCCCGTCGCTCGGTGAGGTCGACGACGGCGCTCAACACGTATCGTCCTTGGGGGCGTCTCGATGGGGTTTAGACCGAGAGACAGAGGAAACTCAGAGCCATCTTTTCGGATGCCCAGCAGCTCATTGGTGTTGCCAAGGGCCTGGGGTTTGGGCGCTTCCGAGAGACCCGAGCGCGCCGTCGGAGACTCCTCATCCTTGGTCTTTGGAATCAGCTGTTCGATGGGTTGGCCGAGCAGCTCTTCCCGCGGGTAGCCAAAGATGCGCTCCGTCTCGGTGTTGACGAGAACGATCATGCCAGTCGCATCAACCATGATCATCGCGTTGGGCGCCGACTCCACAACGACCTTCGAGCGCTCCTCGGCCTGCTCCGCCATCTCTTGCGCGATGGTGGCTTTCGTTGCCACCTCCATCGCTGCGGCGCGCTGCCGCTGAAGCTCGACGTCCCGGCGCTCCAGCGAAGTCTTCGTGGCTTCGAGATCGACTTGCATCACCTCGAGCTTTTCGATGGTCTGCGTGAGCTCCTCGTTCTTCGCCATCGCCGAGCGGTTCTTTCCGCTCAGAACGAAGAAGAACGCCAGGAGCAGGAGGTCGATCATGACGCCACCGATCAACACGATGAGAGGCTGACGACTCGCGCCTGCCTCACGAAACGATCGAGCGCTTTGAATGTCGAAGCGCCAGGTCCGGCCGTACAGCTCAACTTCCCGTACTTCGCGATACTGCGGCTCTGGGTCGTAGTCCGGCTCGCCGGCCACGTGCTCGTCGTAGAGAACCTGGTCAGCGTCGTCGATTCGAACTCCGACGTGTCGACGCTCGCGCGAGAGCGTGCCGGCCATGAGTTCGCGCACCACAAAGGGCGCGTAGACGATGCCTGCGAAGTTCGCGCGTCGCTCCTCAACGGACTCGTCCTCGCCACGGTAGAGCGGGACAAAGAACAAGAACCCAGGCGTCTGCTGTTCATCCTGGACCAACGCGATCGGCCCCGCGAGCTGTGGTCGCCCCGTATCGCGAACTCGCGCGACACCGTCCGAGCGGTTTGCTTCGTGGGCCATGTCGAGACCGACGGCCAAAGCGTTGCCCTCAACGGGCTCGATATAGGTGATCGGATAGTGCTGCTCGGTGTCCGTCATCGGGTGAACACGAAAGTCAGGACGCAACACCCGCTGCGCGCTCAGGTATGAACCAAGGTCCTCATGACGTACCGGCTCGATGATGCCGATTCCGGTGATGCCCGGATACTCGCGCTCGATGCGCGCCGTTCGCGCGAAGGTGCGCCACTCTTCCAGTGAAGCCGCGCCGCCCAAGGCCTGCACGGCGCTCGCTCCTCCCCAAAGCGCCAGCTCGTACTTCTGCAGTCGCTCCATCACGAGCTCCACCACCTGGGCCGACTCCCGCTCAAAGCGCGCGACAGCTTGGTTCTCGACCTGCTCTTCGGAGAAACGCCACGCGGTGATCGTCAGGAGCAGCGACGCGCCCACCACAAACCAATGCAGCCACCGGAGTGTTGAGGTGCGCTTTGGCTTTGTGCTTTGCGTGCGAGACATTCTAACTCAGACGTGGGGGGTCTTAGCCGTGCATCCGGCGCCGCAACCGGACACTTGCGCTGATTTGGCTCGCACTCTCGGTTCAGAGTGCGCGTAGAAACTCGCGTGCGTGCGCTGCAAACACATGCGGAAACTCTTCATGGGCAAAGAGCCGCCCCTCCGGGATCTCCACCAAGTCCACAGGTCCAGCGAACTGGCTCATCATCGCTTTGGCAGCCCGCAGGGGGAACACCCGATCACGCGCGCCCCAAATGAGACGTGTCGGCGTCTGGATCTGGGCATGCGCGCGCTCCAGGGCGTCGACGACGGCGAAGTCGAAGGTGCGTATGAAACCCAACGAGTCCACGAGGCGCCGCGGGTCCGCCAAAAGCGGCGCGAGCGTGAGGGCGTAGAAGTCGGAGTCTTCGGCGAGAAGCGCAAGATCCGTGAACGAGGACCCAAAGCCGATGGCCCGCGAGCGCCGAAGCCACCCGGCATGCAGCATGGTTTTCAGGACGCCGGCGCCCCCCGGTGTACGCGCGAGGATCTTCAACGCGCGAATCACGAAGGGCCTGTGGTGCGGAATTTCTGTATTACCGCTGACGATGCAACGGACGTTGTTCGGCCTTTGGACCGCGGCCAGCCGGGAGATGGCGCCGCCGCTGTTATGCGCCACCAAGGCGACCTTCTTCAGATGCAACGCATCGATGACGCGCGCGGTGGTGTCTGCGAGGCTCACGAGCTCCGTCGGCGCGTCTCCCGTGCTCGTGGACAGGCCCGCGCCCGGCAGGTCAAAGAGGTGGCAGGTGAACTCCTCGGCGAGCGTCGCCGCCACCTCTCGAAACGTGGAGGAGCTCACTGGCCAGCCATGAACAAAGAGTAAGTCAGGCCCATTCCCGACACGACGGTAGGCGAGGCGACTATGCCCCACGTCGATGAACGCCGGCGCCTGACGCCAGGTATCGAGGCCTCGAAGGGAGGCTGCCGGGAGACTCGCGCGTCGAAGCACGGCGGAAGAGACTGTTGTTAGTGTCATGGGTCCAACATTCGTAGCGACCCGGGACCTCGCAATGACCTCAGGAGGTAAGTGAGGGCGCTCCTCCTTGTCGCTATGCTCTCGCCATGGGCAACACCGCACTCCGCTCGGGGCTCTTCCCCGCCCAGCTAAAATATTGGCGAAATCAGCGCGGCCTGAGTCAGCTCGACTTCTCCCTCGTCGCCGAAGTGTCGGCGCGTCACATCAGCTTTCTAGAGACCGGTCGAGCTTCCCCCAGCCGCGATATGGTGCTGCGCTTGGGCGCGGCGTTGGCGGTGCCCCTTCGCGACCAAAACCGGCTTCTCCGCGCCGCAGGCTTCGACGCTCACTTTGACGAAGAGACGCCGAGCGTCCCGGCCATCGTGAGAGACGTCCTCACGCGTATGATGAAGCAACATGAGCCCTACCCGATGGTCGTCGTCGACCGCTGCTACAACCTCGTTGAGATGAACCAAGGGGCCAGCGCGCTCATCACACGTTTCGTGTCGGACCCAGGCGCCGCAACACCTCCGCTCAACCTCCTCCACATGCTCTTCGACCCACGTCTCTCCCGGCCCTTCGTGCAAGACTGGGAGACGCTCGCGGGTTTCCTTCTCTCTCGCGTTCACCAAGAGCTCCTCTTGCGCGGCGATGACGCGGAGCTGCGCAGCCTCCTTGGTGAGCTCTTGAGTTTTGAGGACGTGCCCGAGGATTGGCGACAGCCAGACTTCGCCACGGGTGGTGATCCCGTTTTCATGACGCGCCTCAAACGAGACGAGTACGCCCTCGCCTTCGCGAGCACCCTGACTCACTTCAGCGGACCCCAAGCCGTCATGTTGGAGGAGCTGCGAATCGAGAGCTTCTTCCCCCTGGATGACGAGACCGAGGCCTTCTGCGAGGGCCTCCGCGATTCGAGTTCGCGCGCGTCTACTTGAACGCGTCCATGATCTCCGCGTCCGTGCCAAAGACCTCTTCCACCTCGTCGTGCTCGAGGAGCCACTCCGCCAGCGCCGCTCCTCGGTTCGGCGCGGCAGAAAGCTCTTCCAACGCTGCGAGGAGCTCATCCGTGAGTCGCCCAAGATCCGCGTCAGGGACGAGCTCAAGCAGTGACGCTTCCACCGCTCGGTGAAGTACGCCACCGAGCTGCTGACGAATGGCCGCGATTCGAAGAGCCTCCGGCGAGGGCGCGGCGGGCGCGCGCTTCGGCTCCGGCGGATACGGCAGCGGCTCCGTTCCACCGCAATTCGGACACGCCCACGGGCCGCGCTCGAGTGGACTAAGAACGGGACACGCCGCGCAGGCGGAGACCTCCCGGATGCTCTCCGGCGACAGCCAGTCGACGACGGGCAGCTTCAGCGCCGAAGCGAAACCGTACGCATGCCCTGCACCACCGTCATAGTTGGCGGCCGTATCCGGCGCGAGCGAAGGAAGACGGGTGAGCTCAAGACCAACAAGCTCAGCGGCGCGAGATATGCTCCCCGTGCTCTTCGCGGGTCGCGGGCTTGGGTCCCACGACTGCGAGTAGGTGAACACCTCTTCCTCGCCGTCGCGCACCGCCATGTCCCAGCCGTGGTCCTCGGCGTAACGCCAGAACACGACCACTCCGCCCTCGACGTAGGCGCCATCGCCGGCAGGACCATAAGGGAGGAACGTCGTCCAACTCTCATTCTGCGCCACGACGACGGGCAGCGCCGAGCAGCGCGCAAGCAGCTCGCTTGGCGTTCCTCGAAAGTGAAACGAATGACTGAATTGACTCATGATGGAACCGGGCGCAGCTACATGTACGGTCAAGTGTACCCACATCTTCCTGGTGTGCCCTGAACATCCCTGCTCAAAATTTGGTATGGTTTCGGCTCCCTGGAGGTTCCTTTGTTCGTCAAGAAGACCTGGAAACGCCGTGACTTTCTCGCCGCCGCGGGTCTGACAACGGCCGGCGCCGCACTCGCCCCACTTTTTCCGCTCCCCGAAGCGGAAGCCCAGATGGGCCCGAAACGTCTGATCCTCATCACCCACGCGATGGGCACGGACATGACGCGATGGCGGCCGACGGGCACGAGCGAGACGGACTTTGAGCTCAGCATGCAGCTCAACCCCCTCCAAGCTTACAAAGACCGCATGCTCGTCCTCGACGGCATCGACAACATGGCGGCCTACACGAACTCCGCGGCGTCAGGCCACTTTGGCTGCTCGACGCTATGGACCGGCCACGGCATCCCCACCGGGACCGTTCGCTCCGAAGGCGTGGGGTGGCCGCTCCACGCCTCCATCGACCAGCCGATCGGAAGAGCCGTCGGCGAGGGCACCAACTTCGATGCGTTTCACTGGGGCCTCTACCCAACGACCTTCGCGTCGGGTTCCAACCAAGGCCCCAACGGCGTGGCGCACCACCGCGGCGATGGCCAGTTCATCGAGCCCGAGATCTACCCCGACCGCGCCTTCGAACGCCTCTTCGATGGAGTCACCGGCGACGCCGAAGAGATCGCGCGAATCCGCCGCGAGCGCGGGAGCGTCCTCGACGTAGTCCGAGGAGAGATCAACCGCGTGCGCGCCGAGCTTCCGAGCGGCGACCGCGACCGAATGGACGCCCACCTTCACGGCATTCGCGTCATCGAGGAACGCCTGACGCAGCTGCAGCCCACGTGCATCGTGCCGGACCATCCCGGCGCATGGGAGGCGAGTCAGATCCGCGACTTCCGGAACCATCCCGAGATGACGACGCTTCAGTTTCGCCTGATGAACATCGCGCTGGCCTGCGACCTGACGCGCGTCGCGTGTTTCCACTGGTCTCACTCCGAAGGCACCGGGAACTTCATGCAGGCCGAAGACCCTTCCTACGAAGACTTCGGCAGCTTCCACGTGCTCAGCCACGAGCTCAGCTACGACGTCGTCGGGGAGCGCACCCTCTCCGACGCGGACCGCGACCTGGCGCGACGCAATATGAGCAACCTGACGCAGTGGCGCGCTCGCAAAATCGCCGACGACCTCCTCGGAACGATGCCCCAAGACGTCTTCGACAAGTCGCTAGTGGTCTGGGCCTCCGAGATGAGCGAAGGCGGGACACACTCCAACTACAACATTCCCCTCGTGATGGTTCAGGGCGATGACTTTGGCTACTTCAACACCGGCCGTCATCTACGCTGGGGCAACTACGACCCTCTCGACAACTTCCGCCCCCCGGTCGGCGAACGTGGCGAGCCCATGAACAAAGTGCTCGTATCGATCTGTCACTCTATGGGTCTGACAGACGTCGACTTCGTCGGTGACGAGTCGATCTCGCGTGGTCCCCTCGAGGAACTCCGATGATTCGTCTGCTCTGCATCTGCGCGCTGCTGGTAGCCGCCTGCGAGGGCGATATTGGGGACCGCGACCCCAACGCCACTCCAGCGCCTGGCCCACACACAATGGTGGAGAAATGTCCCACCTGCGTCGGCGTCTCTCCCCTCGCCCGGCTCACTCGCGCCGAATACGAAGGCACCATCCGCCAGGTCTTCGGTGAAGACTCTTTGAGCGCGTTCGATTTTGACCGATTGCCGGGTGACGGTCGCGTGGGCCCCTTCACCAGCAACGCGGAGCTCCTCGTCGACGACGCATCGGTGCAGGCCTACCGCGATGTCGCCGAGCGCGCGGCAGACTCCCTCGCCGCCGATGCCGCCTGCGAAGACCGCACATGCGCGACGCTCTTCATCGCACGCGTCGGCGAAGGCCTCTTTCGACAACCCTTGAGCGACGAAGAACAAGAAGCCTACGAAGCGCTCCTCGACATCGACGCGGACGTCACCACAGGTGTTCGCCTCGCCGTCACCGCCCTCCTGCAGTCGCCGCGCTTTTTGTATCGCGTCGAACTTGGGACCGGGGAAATCGTTCCCGGCACCGTGGAGCTGAGCGGCCGGGAGCTCGCCACGAGGCTCGCCTTCCTCTTCACCCGAGAGAGCCCCGACGAAGCACTCCTCGCCGCCGCCGACGATGGGCGCCTCGACACCACCGAAGGTATTCGCGCCGAAGCCGAGCGACTCTTCGCTCATCCAAACGCCGACCGAATGATCATCGACTTCCATCATGGTTGGCTTGGCCTCGACGCGCTTCAACAGCGAACGCCGGACCCTGCCGCGCACCCTGAATTCGCGGCCCTCCAAGAAGACATCCTCGCAGAGACCCACGCCTTCGTACTCGCCAACATGCGCGGCGACGCGAGCTTCAGCGAGCTCTTCCTGGCGAACTACACCTACGCCAGCGATGAGCTCGCCGCGTACTACGGCTCAGAGCCTGGGATGATGAGCGACGCATCGGACCTTCCGCGCGTAGAGCTCAACGGAGACGAACGCAGCGGCTTGCTGACCCAGGCCGGAGTCATCTCCGCGCACACCGTCGAAGACAGCACCGCCGGCGTCCACCGCGGCAAGTTCATTCGAGAGAACTTCTTGTGCCTCTCGTTGCCCGCGCCGCCCCCCGTCGACGCGATCGTGGCGCCGGACCCCACCCTCTCCACGCGTCAGCGCTTCGAAGCCAAGACCGGCGTCGATGGCTGCCGAAACTGCCACGTGCTCCTCAACCCGACGGGCTTCTTGCTCGAGCACTACGACCTCACCGGCGCTTACCGCGATATGGACGGCGAGTTCCCCATCGACGCCAGCGGCGGCTTGCCCGGCTCTGACGTAGACGGCCCCTTGGACGGAGCCCTCGAGCTGAGCCAGGCCCTCGCGACAAGCGAAATGGCGCAGCGCTGCATGGTGCGTCAGTGGTTCCGCTACACCATGGGACGCACGGACGGGACGGAGGACGCCACAGCCATCGAGGAGACCTTCGAAGCATTCCAAGGGAGCGACTACAACCTCCGCGAGCTCGTCATTACGCTCACGACGACGTCCGCATTCCGGCTTCGTCAAGCGCCTGAAGGCGAGTAGCACGCCGGGGGATGCCGGTGAACTACCCGCTCGGATCGAAACTCACACCCTGGGGCGCTCGAGGGAGTCGTCGGCCTGAGGGTAACGCGCCCAGGTAAGAAACGCGCCGAGGGCGACGAACCCCACCCCGAAACAGAGCGTCCAAAGAAAGTCCGACGTGTGGTCGCGTTCAATGGAGGCCAGAACAGGGTCTGTGGTCGATTCCAACATTCGGCTGAGAGCCACAGAGGATGCCCAGAACAATCCTACTCCGGCGATGACGGAGAAGAGTCCAAAGATGGATGCGAGAGACCATAAGGCCCCGGAACGAGGGGGAGGTAGCCTCGGCGCGCCGAAGACCTTACGTCGAACGGTACTGGGAACCAGCGCCAACGCCGCTCCCACCTCCGGAGATAGGTCGAAGGCGCTGCCCAGCGCGATTCCTGC
Source organism: Polyangiales bacterium (assembly GCA_045106895.1). Lineage (GTDB taxonomy): Bacteria > Myxococcota_A > Polyangia > Polyangiales > Houyiibacteriaceae > JBCCRV01. The sequence continues at coordinate 35,941 of JBGCFM010000248.1, forward strand.
GACGAACCCGAGAGCAAACAGAATCGCGTCGATGTGGTCGTAGGCGACGGTGCTCGGTTCGCTTTGCATTCGGCATGCTACACCGCGGTCGCCTCGCGCGCAGAATGCAGCGTGCTTTTCCGCGGCCGTAGATTGGAGAACGAAGTGCTACGCAGCAAAGCGTTCAGGCGCGAACACTACGCCCCAAAGAACGAAGCAAGCCAACGCAATAGCTCGCCACCCAGGAACACCCCAAGGCAGACCATCGGAATGAACCCGACGAAGGAACCGACAACCATCGTCCGAAACGAGACCCGGGTGGTTCCCATCATGAAGAGCGCCGGCTGGCTCGTGTAGGTCAGCAAGCGAAAGGCGATCATTCCCCACACGCCGCGCTCGATGAGCCACTCTTCGTAGCGGAGCAGGCGACCTTTGAGCCGCGCGCGCACCCAGTCGTAGGCCACGAAGCGTGCGATGGCGTAACACAAACACGCGGAGAGCACGGCGCCGGTCAGGGCGATGGGCACCGCGAACCAAGGCGCCCAGATGAGACCCGCCGCTGCCGTAAAGATGTGCGCCGAGACGCCCACGGGTTGGAGGCTCGTGAACGCCAAGAGGAAGCCCACAACGCCCCAGGCGCCGGCGGCTTGAGTCTGGGCGACGATGCCGTCGATGGTGATATCGGCGAGGACACCGCTGTAAAGAAGAGCGCTGACCAGAGCGACGACGACCAAAGCAAAGACGATGCGCGGCGCTTTGGCTCGAACCGGGCTGGGCGCCTCCATCTCCTCGGCATCTTGGGTGTCAGACACGGCTGGAGTCTAGAGCCTCATGGACCGGACCGCGACCGCCCTCCGCGCCCCTCTTCCACTAAATCTCGCTCGTGATATAGCAAGGCATGCTCAAGAACCCTGTCTCTTTGTGGTGCTTGCTCTTGTTGCGTGCGGCGATGACTCCACGTCAGACGCTGGCGCAGACGTTGGGGGCCCGGATGCTCCTCTGCTGGATGCACCGGAACTAGACGCGCCGGATGTAGGTGCACACGACGTCGGCGCAGTCGACGCCACCACGGACGCAGGCCCCAACATGGACGCTGCAGCAGACACCGGAACCGACGCTGGACCAAGCCTACCGGGAACCTCCGTGGCGTCCTACGGCTGCGCCTGCGACGGCGTAACAGACGACACGGAGTGCCTCCTGGAAGCGCTCGCGGACTTCGACGCCTGGAACAACCGCACGCTCGAGTGGCCCGCAGACGCGACGTGCATCGCCGCGAACCTCACTTGGGCGGCGCCCACCGGCGAGGAAAGCTCGCCCTTCATCCTCCGCGGCAACGGAGCTGTGCTGAAGGCCCCCGACGGGCATCCCGTTCGCGCGACGTCTCCTTGGGACCCGATCATGCGCGTCAACGGCGGTCAGTGGCTCGTGTTCGACGACCTCAACCTCGACGGCAACCGCGACACACGCGTTCCGGCGGAGAACCCCTCCCACAGCATCCTCATCATGAGCAGCCGCGACGTGCTCATCGAGAGCATGGACTCCATCGACGCCGTCGCCGACGGCATCTACATAGCGTCCCGCAGCGCCGAAGACCTCGAGTCACGACCACAGCGCATCATCGTGCGTAACCCCATCGTGCGCCGGGCCTATCGCAACAACATCAGCATCATCAACTGCGTAGACTGCGAAGTGAGCGGCGACGGCAACGGCACGGACTCCACGTGTCAGCTCACGGGCGCCCAAGGCACGCCGCCTCAGGCTGGCATCGACTTTGAACCCAATCGCTCCAACGTCGCGCCGGCGATCCTCAACAACACCCTCGACGGCTGCTACATCTCCGGCAACTACGGCACGGGCATCTTGCTCCACAATGCCGGCGAGCCCCGAGGCATCACCGTCCGCAACAACACCGTGGAAGGCGAACGACGCACCTTCCGTGCGACCTGCGGAGCCGCCATGCACTTGGCCTCGAACGACGTGCTCATCGAGGACAACGTGTTTCAGAACTACGACATCGATCCGGAGTGCCGCGCCATGTTCGACTGGGGCGCCCTAAGCGAGACGCCATCCACAACGGTCTTCCGCAACAACCGCATCGAGAACGTTCGCTTTGAGAGCGGTTCGACGCACCTCTTCCGCATTCATCCCGTCAACCAAGGTGGGCATACCATCACGGGAAACACGCTCGTGAACGTCGGCACGGACGAAGGCGGCGACTGGTGCCTCGACGGATCCGGCGACGCGAGCCTCTTTGAAGACAACACCATCGACGGGGTACTTCAGTCGCCGAATCCAGGCTGTCCGTAGGGGTTTCGTTTGAAAGAGCGGGCCAACGAGCCTCCAAGTGCTGACTCTTCATCACTGCATCCCTTGATTGCTCGTTTTTCACGTCGTTAGTATCAGGAGATGTGAGCACCGAACTGACACATTCGTCATCCGACTATCTCGAGAGCATCGAGGGCGGACTCGATGCATACGGGGAGTACCGCGTGAAGGCAGCCGTTCTTCGCGGAATGATCCAGGGCCACGATCGGGAAGCGCTGACAACGGCTCTGCCTATTCGCTTAAGACCGCTCACGGATCCGTCTCTTCCCGCCACGATGTGGGTGCCCGAAGTGCACGCGACGGTGCTCTATCTGACCTGCCGCGACCTCTTCTTCGCCAGCGAGGATGCATTCGTGGCGGATGTTCTCCAGCGCAATCTCCGGCTGCTCGATGGCCGAATCTACCGAAACCTCGTCAGGTTGTTCGCTCCGCAACGCATCGCGAACGTGGGCCGTTCGGTGTTCAATACGCTCCTCCACGACGGACTGAAGGTCGTCTCCGTCGATGGCACTCCGCTTCTGTGGAAGTTGAGCTACCCAGACCACCTGGTTCCCAAAGTAATCGGGCGCTGCTACGGGACGGCCATCGTAGCCGCACTGAAGACCGCAGGTCACACCGCGACCAGTGAGCTTGTCCGCCATGGGCCGCGGGAAACCCTCATGCAAGTTCGTCTCGATCCCTAGCGAGCCATGCGAGATTGGAGAGTCATAGGCGTGTTCGCGACCGCCGCGCTCGTTCCACTCGTCGTCGTGTTTCGACAACGTCAGACATAACCAAACTCTAACAAACGCGAAGGAGACGCTTTGCTACACTGAGGTGTGCAAAACGCCCTCTCTTGTCTGATGCTCTTGAGTGCGTGTGCATCCGCCACGACAAGCACAAGTGAGCGACGCCCGGCGCCACCAACAACCGAGCCTGCGGCATCACGCGTCCGCTTCATGGACTCGAGCGGCCTTTTAGGCTGCGCGTGGGGCGCTAGCGATACCGTCATCGAGCAAGCGATGTCGCGGCTCGGTCCAGCCCTTTCGCGATGCGCCGATGACGCGGGCACGACACAGGCAACTTGGACGCTCTGGGTCACCATCGCGGTGGATGGAGAGGTCGAGCGAGCCTCCGTTCCCGGCGCCGATCATTTCGCGGTCGATTCAGCGAGCCGCCCTTCTACGTGCGTGACGGACGCCCTCGAGGGGTTTGTCTTCGAGTCGGGGCCGCCCTCATGCGGCTCCGCGCTAATGCTGCGTTTTGAAGTCGCCGAGTCTCGCTAGACATTTCGAGGAAGAGCAACGCAGCCATCGGGCTGCAGGACAAGTCAGGTCCCCTCTACCTTTCTGAATCGCACTAGGCTTTGCTTCTCTTCCGTTTCGCCCGACGAGGCACTAGCATCGGGCCGGTCCATGGTTCCTATGGAGAACATCACCTTCGACGAATCACGCCTGCCGCTGGTCGTGGTGACTTTTCGCGGGACCGCAACC
>JBGCFM010000249.1:0-4316 GCA_045106895.1 Polyangiales bacterium
CGGCATCTTGTCCACGCGCGAGTCAGAGCTCTGGGACGACATCGCTGGGCTGCCGACGGACTTCGACAAGCTAGCCGCCACCGCGAACCTCTTTCGTGGGTGGGATGGCCTTCTCGAGGTGTTCTTGGCGGAGCTCACCAAGCCCGCCGACGCGAGCGATGAAGAGTGGCTCGGTGATCCTCTCCGCACGTTGCTGAACTATGACGACTCGCTCGCAGGATTCGACTTTGCTTCCTTCGCTGCGCGAATCGAAGCGGAGGTTCTCGGACCTGTCCGCGACACCGCCGCGCTCTTCTTGGCGAGCCGCACGCTGACGCGGATGTACACCACGATGAGCCCAGAGGAGATGACGATGGACCCCGTCTTCGACTTCAACGACGAGCTTCCAAACTACAGCAACGTCCACCGCGCCACGCAGACCATCGAGTGTTCCCCAGATGTCTTGCCGAACGAGGCGCCGTGGCGAGTGGCCCTCGGCAGCGACATCACCGTTCGCGGCCGTGGCGTCAATTGGCCTCTCGCGAACTCGGCCGCGCTTCCCGCGGTGAGGAGCGCCCGCCGAGTCGGCAGTTCCGGCGAGGGCGCCGTCGTCATCGACAACGCATCGCTCATTCAGTCGGAGGTCAGCATGAACAACAGCGCTTATCCGCCGGGATCTACCGGCGCCGACGCTGGTCCAGGGAGCGACGCGGGCCCAGGTGGCGACGCGGGCCCAGGTGGCGACGCGGGTCCAGGCGCTGACACGGACGATGGTGGCTGTAGCGTTCGGGCCAGCGGGAGCGGAGCCGGCCGGGGAAGCGCGTTTGCCTTCTTGTTGCTGGGTCTCGTGTTTGTACGTCGTCGCTGGTAGGCGCGCAGCAGAACCATCGAGAGGCTCTTCGCACGCAGCGGAGAGCCTTTCTTTTTTCGGGGCGTGAGCGCGCGACTGGGCCGCGGTGTGCCATCCTAAAAGCGTTTTCGGTGTACGGCAATCATTGAAATCATTGGGGAAATAGCTATTATGAAGTGGCATGTAGATTGCTTTAGTGAACAGTCATGACCAAGCCACTTCTCTTCTCCCTCGCCCTCGCCCTGATGGTTCACGGCGGTTTCGCGTCGACCGCCAAAGCGTGCGGGGGCTTCTTCTGCAACCGGTCTCAGCCCGTCAATCAGGCCGCCGAACGCATCATCTTCTCCCACAACGAGGATGGGACGACGACGGCGATGATTCAGATTCTCTACTCAGGACCGTCCGAGAACTTCGCTTGGATGCTCCCTGTGAACGGCAGCCCGGACATCTCCGTGTCTTCGAACTCTGCGTTTCAGCAGATTCAGCGCGCCACGAACCCGAGCTATCGCCTCAACGTCGAGGTGGAAGGCGAATGTGACCAGAACGACTTTGGGCCGTTCCCAGGATCGGCGGGGCAGGACGCCAGCTTCGGAGCGGACGCCGGCGCCTCCAGCGACGCCGGCGCACCTCCTGTCACCGTCGTCGACGAAGGCTCCGTGGGCCCCTACGACTTCGTCATCATCTCCGTCGATCAGGCCGCCGAAGACATCGCCCTCGTCGCCACCGAGTGGCTCCAGGAGAACGAGTACGACGTGAGCGAGCTCGGCCGCGACCGCCTCGTGCCATACCTTGAGTCAGGCATGAACCTCCTCGCCTTCCGCCTCACCAAGGGCCGCGACACCGGCGAGATTCGCCCCGTGGTCTTGAGCTTTGGTGCAGGTCTTCCTTCGATTCCTCTCCGGCCTACCGCCGCGGCTGCGACGCCGGACATGGGCATCATGGTCTTCGTCCTCGGCGAGAGCCGCGCGATCCCCGCCAACTACTTGGACCTCGAGCTCAACGAAGCCCGACTCAACTGGTTCAACGCGTCGAGCAACTACAACCAGGTGGTCACCCAAGCCGCCAACGAAGCGGGCGGACAAGGCTTCGTCACCGAGTTCGCGGGCGACGCGGGCTTCTTGGAAGAGCGCATTTTCCCCGCGGGGATCGCTGAGCGATGGACGCGCATTCAGGAAGAAGAAGACGACTTTAGCCTGCTCTCGGAGACCGCCTTCGCGTTTCAGGGCTGGGACGGGCTCCTTGAGGTGTTCTTGGCGGAGCTGACGAAGCCCGAGAGCATCAGCGAAGAGTTCTGGGCCGCGGACCCTCTGAACGCGATTCGCGAGGACTACTACAACAACACAGAGCCTCCCTACGAAGGCCCGATCCTCGAAGGCCTCGACCGTGCATCCTTCGCTGCGCGCATGGAAGCCGAGGTCATCGCCCCGGTTCGCGAAACCGCCGAGCTCTTCCAGGGCGGCCGCACCATGACGCGCCTCTACACCACCATGAGCCCTGAAGAGATGACCATGGACCCGGTCTTCGACTTCAACGCGGAACTTCCAGACTACAGCAACACTCACACGGCTCGGCAGATCATCGAATGTGGTCGAGGAATCATGCGAAACGAAGCTGGATGGCGCGTGGTCTTGGACAACGGCGTCACCATTCGCGGAAACGCAAGCAACTGGCCCCTGGCGAACTCCGAGATGCCGGCGATGGCCACAGCACGTCGCGTCGGCAACACAGGAAACGGAGAGGTCATCATGTCCAACGCCGCCGCTATCGTGAGCGCCGTCAACGCCAACAACGTCGCCAACCCACGTATCTACCCACGCGGACTCATCGCGGGAGGCGGCTGCAGCGTGTCCACGGGAAGCGGACTCGGTGGAGCGGGTTTCGGCGCGCTCTTGCTCCTCGGTGCCGCGCTCTGGCGACGTCGTCGCGCGTAACTCCCTTTGTACGATCTGAACTGCAAAAGAGAACACAATGACCAACTCGTTTCGTTTCCTGACAGCCTTCGCGCTTCTGTCTCAGCTCGGCTGCAACTCGCCTCCGGTTGCAGGGCCGGGAGGCACCCTGGGCTATTGCTGCCCTATCACCGCAAACGAAGGATGTGGTGCACGCGGCATCCCCGGTGGCTGGGCGCCGAACCTCGACGAGTGCGTCTTCTATGACTTTGACCACGAACGTGCAGCTCTCTCGACGGATGCCTACGGCTGTGACGTGATGATTCCGGCGGGCTTGTGTAGTGATGCTCCGCCGCCCCCCTTCGACCCCCCGCTCGAACCTGTGGAGTGCATCACCGGGGACCAATGTCCGGGGCTGACGCAAGAAGAAGCGGAAAACATAGGTGAGTCCACGTGGGCGGCGTGCATTGGGCCGCGGCCGGCTGGCGAGAACATCGACCGGCGCTGCGCTTCCGGTGTTGAGCCGCCCTCCTGCCAGACCGAGGGGTTCTGCGGCGAGAGTTTTTGCATCGAGGACGCCTGTGGCGTGGCGAACTGCGTCGAAGACTGCAGCGCGGATGACTCGTGTGCGGCCGAAGGCCTCACCTGCGAGGACGGCGTCTGCACCTTCAGCTGCCTTACGGACGGGTTCGCTGGCTGCCCAGAAGACCACGAGTGCCGTTCGAATGGACAGTGCGGCGTCCCGGTTTGCAACGACGATTCCGACTGCGAGGCGAACGAAGTCTGCAGCGAACCGACGCACCTGTTGCTCTCGGACCACGATGGCTGCGACCCGCGTCCGTGCACGACGGACGAATGCGGTGAGGGACTCTTCTGCGTGGATGGGTACTGCAGCACCGAGCTGGGCATGTGCGGCGAAGCCATGACCTGGTTTCCTCCGGCTTGAGCTTTCGCGTAGCGGCGACGCCAAGCGATGCTCTGGTGGCGTCACCGCACATCCCTTAGTCTCCCGGCGTGCATTTGAAGAGTACGCCGGCGGGACTCTCCATCCAGGTGGGGCCGTCTACAAAGCCCGGGCTTCGACTCGAGTCTTCGCGTTCTCGCCGCATGCGTTTGGTCGCAGGCGGCGAGTCTGTGTTTTGGGCGCGCATCGAAAACGGCTACTACGGCGTCTGGGCGCTGCGCGGGGAGACAAAGCCCGCCGTCGTCCGTGCGATTCGTGCCGACGAAGCACGGGCGCTGCGCGACATCGATGGATGGATGCGCTGGTTTGCGCAGGAGCTATTGGCGAGCGACGCGAGCCCTCTTGGCGTGGGCACCTGGCACCTGACGGAGCTTGTCCCGGGACGGACGCGATCCAATCGCCTGGATGTCTTGGTTCCACGCGATGAACTCGATGGGCTGCCCGGTCCCGCGTATGGATTTCATCGCGCCATCGAGCGACGCGTCATCACGTATGAAGACTGGGGCTGCGGCGGCTCTTTCGGCGTCATCCCTCTTCGTCGACGAAGCCCGAGCGACGCCGGCCGTGTGAAATCGTGGCTCAAACACGCGCGCGACGAAACGCTTCCGCCAATCCTGCTCTGGTGGGTAGGCGC
>JBGCFM010000025.1:0-85527 GCA_045106895.1 Polyangiales bacterium
GGCGCTCTCCCATACGCTCGCGGAACCGGTTGCCCTATCCATCTCGCACCGGATTCGTCGACACGTCGAGGCGTGGGCATGCACGGCATCTGCGGAGGTCGACTTTGTTTGCACGGGCGACGTGGGTCTCATGACCGACGAAGAGGCTCACCATGTCTTGCGACTGATCCAGGAGGCGCTGGGTAATGCCCTCAAACACGCGGACCCAGAGCGGGTTTGTATCTCTCTGAGTCATGATGAAGGCCGTGTCCGAGTGGCGGTCGTCGATGACGGCAACGGGGTCGGGCAGAAACGAGGCGTCGGGCTGGGAATGAGGTCGATGCGGAGGCGCGCCAAACTCCTTGGTAGCCGACTTGAAATCGAGACCGGGACCGCGGGGACCGGAGTGAGCGTCGTCTTTGCGCCAGCTGCCGCCATACAGGCGACGTGAATGAACTCTCGTCTGACCATTGTCGTCGCGGATGACCACGTACTCGTACGCGATGCCATCGCCGGTCATCTCCAAGGCATCGACGGCTTTGAGGTTATCGGGGTTGCGGCGGACGGCGAGGTAGCCCTCAAGTTGATCCAAGAGCAGCGGCCGGATGTCGCGGTGGTGGACATTTCGATGCCTCGCCGAAACGGGCTCCGTGTCGCTCGGCAGGTGTGTCGCGAAGAGCTCGGCGTCGCGTTGGTATTGCTCACGACTTCGCTTGAGCCCGCCGTCCTCGCGGAGGCTCAGCGCTTCGGCGTACTAGGCTTTGCACTGAAGTCTGACGCGTTGAGTGAACTTGAAGTTGCCGTGCGCGCAGTGGCTGCCGGGGAAGCCTACGTGAGTCCAGTACTTGCGACCCCAAAGAGCATTTCGTCGGACCCACGTCTGACGCGTAGAGAACTCGAGGTCGTCCGCCTCAGCTGCCAAGGGCTGAGCAGTGTGCAGATCGGTGTTGCCCTGAGCATCAGTCATCGGACGGCGGAAACGCACCGGCATCGCGCGATGCAGAAGCTGGAAGTCGGCTCCACGGCGGAGTTGGTGCGTCTCGCGATACGCTCTGGCTGGGTGACGGATTGAGGCAACCCGCTAGTGCCTACGTAGAACTACGGAGACAGGGGCGAGGGCAAGTCTTGTAGCTTCGTGCCATGCGATCAAAGAGATTCATGACGGTATCGATGGTTCTTGGGCTCCTCACCGGAGGCCTCGCGGCCTGTGGTGGTAACTCGCCTGAACCAACGCAAAGCGCAGTCGCGACCTCCCAGACGGCCGCTCCAGAGACCGCCGCTCCGGAGACCGCCGCTCCAGAGACCGCAGACGATCAAGACTTCGATCCGCCAACCGAGCGCGCTGCGGAGCAGCCGGACGACCCTTGTCACCAAGTGGTCCGAGGCTTGGGTGACTGCCCCGGTCACTTCACCGGATACCAGTTTGACCAGGCGACGAGTCAGTGCGTGGAGATCGGCGCGGGGGGATGCAACGCACACATCCCGTTCCGCAGCATGGCCGCGTGTGAGCAGGCCTGTGAAGCCCCCTCGAGCACGCCTTGAATCTCGCGTATTAGGGTCGAGGACAGTCGCGGTTGCAGGAGCAGAACGTCTCCGGTGCGACGCACGTGCCGTCGCCGCACGTGCGGACGCAAGTTCCGGCGTGCGGTCCCGGGTCGGGCGCTGGGCACGTTCCCTCAGAGGGCTCGATTGGATCATTGGGAAACCAGGCCAGCCCCTCGCAGCAAGAGCCCTCGTCCAAGTCGACGAGGGCGCCATTCTCACCGATGCAGTCCGTCGCCGTGCTCCCGCTGGAGGCGCTCTCCGGTGACGCAGGGGTGTGCTCGGGCGTGCTTCCGGTAGATGCCGTGCTTCCGGTAGTCGCTGTGGACGGAGGCGCGGTGGTGTCGGTGGTGTGCTCCGGCGCGCTGCAGGCGCACAAAGTGACGATGGAGAAGAGTAGGGCGGTGCGCTTCACACATGATTCGTATCAGGTCACCGCCGGCGACGCCCCGCGCAAGTCACGTCCTACGTAGAACTGCGTATATCTCGCCGAGGTGGCACTCGGCATATTCCATCCATGTCTCAGGCCCGGACCGCGCGATGGAACCGACGGAACACACAACCCGGCTCCTGGGTAACGGCGAGCGTCGTGGCGGGGGTCCTCGCCTCGCTGAGTGGCTGTGGAGCGCAGCCTTCGGCGAATGACGGCGGCGTTATCGATGTGGGACAAATGGATGCTCGAATCGAAGGAGACGGCGGCCCGTCGCGAGACAGCGGGGAAGACGCGGAGGTGTTGCTCGACGCAGACATTCCGGAGGACACGGACCCTCGCGCGGACAGTGGTCCCATCGTCTGCACCGTCGACGACTTCCAGCTCGTTTGTCCGACGCGCCCCTGTGAGACGCTCGTCTCGTGTAGCGCGAGCGGCGCGTGCCAGTATCAGCCATTCGCGTGCCCGACCGGCGGCGGCGAGTGTCCGCAGCTGACCTGCCAGAGCAGTGGGTCCCCGGCCGATGGCGATGTGTCCAATCGCTGCGTCGAAGTGCTCGAGGCGCCATGCGGGGGTGGCGGTCGTTGCGAAGGAGCCGTCTGCGTCGAATCCGCGACCGGTCTTCGGCTGCGCAATGGAGGACTTCGCGTCGGCAGAGTCGACGGAGAGTGGAACTTGAGCGGCGGACGTTTGCTTACCCTTAGAGGCCACGTCGGCTTCGTGAACCCGGAGCTTTCACCTCAACGTTCCGGACGATTTCAGCTCACCGGCGGGCTCCGCCCCTAACTGCTCCGCCCCTAACCGAACGAGAGACCTACGAAGATGATGCACCGCCACTCCAGGACCTTCCTCCTCGCTGCCTTTGCCGCGGCGGCCATTTTGGGCGCCCATCGCCTCGCGACGGCTGACGGAGTCCCCTCCACGGAAGATGCGCTCGTATATGAGGGCACCATCGAGCGCGACGGGGTTCCCTATGACGGCAGCGTCGAGATCCTCGTATCGTTCTGGAGCGAAGCCACGACGATGGGGCCCCTCACGCTCTCCCAGGTTCGTGAAGACTGCGGGTCCGGCTCGCTTCCCACCTGCCGCTGCGCTGTCTCCGAGGCTGCCAACGTCACCGCCGGTCGTTTCTCCGTGCGCCTAGGTGCTGACTGCGCGGAGGCGGTGCATGAGCATCCTGACCTTTGGGTGGAGGTACGCGGCATCGCCGGCGGCGAAGAGGAGAGCTTCGGCCGTACCGCGCTAAGCGCTGCGCCTTACGCGCTGGAGGCGGCGGAATCCGAAGAAGCTCGCTACGCGCATGACTCGTATGATGGCGTGCCGATCGGTGGCATCGTGGCGTGGTACCGGCCTCCTTCCGGCGCGGGGTCAGACCTGACGGTCCCGGAAGGCTTCGTGATCTGCGACGGCGGGTCGGTGGTGCCGCGCGGTCCCATGACTGGACAGACAGCCCCAAACCTGACGAGCCGCTTTCTCATGGGGGTCGGTTCACTTGGAGATGTGGGCACTGCCGGGGGCGCCACGTCCTACACGGCGAACACCAGCACGGATGGGGAGCATTATCACGTGTGGGGGGCCTTCGACGATGGCGCCGACAACTACTTCACCACCATCACATCAGACGGTGAGAGGAGGGAGCAAATGTATCGCACGGACGACTACAGCACGCAGGGGGCGGGGCGGTATCAGATCGCCATCAACGATTGGGCTGGAGTCCAGAGCCGCGTGTACGTAACCGGCTCCGATGGGGACCACGAGCATTCCGTTCGCATCGACAATGTGCGCCCGCCCCACTTCGGCGTGCTCTATCTCATGCGCTTCGAGTAACGAGCCGGCGCTCGCCTGAGCTGCCCCGCACGTCGCCCGTGATCTGACCTTTTTCGCTCACTTGGAGCCAGTATGTTCGTCCAACCTCGAAGTCGATTTCTCGTTCTCATAGTCGCCGCAGTCGCCGCGTCCGTATCCATTGGCTGCGGCGACTCCGTTGCTCCCTTGGTCGACACGGGTGTCGTAGGTGACGCTGGCTCCGATGCGAGCGCAGAGTTCGACGCCGGCTCTTCGCCGGACGCGGGCCCGCCGGCGCCACTCTGTACCCGGGACCTCGACGTGCTCGACGAGCGACGCGAATGCCAGCGCGATGATGATTGCGCGTGCGGCGCCTTCTGTGAGTTCAACCTTTGCGACTACGAGTGCACCGTCGACGCCGACTGCGAATCGGACCGCGCTTGCGACACGAACGGCCGATGTTCGCTTGGCTTCGCGCCGAAGCATCAAGTCTCCAACCTCTCGGGCATCGTCGCCGATTCGGCGTCCATCGACCTGCGCGACGCAATGGAGCCGTCAACGCTGATGGTCTCGCGTGAAGGGCGCGAGATCGATGACCTGCGCGTGGTCGCGGGCGCCGGCGTCCAGGTCTCATGTGGCGCGGAGTTCGCCCAAGAGTGTGTACTTTCTCTCGTTGGTCCGACGCCACAAACGCTGCAAGTACGGGGGACGGGAAGCGCCGCTCGTGACTACTCCATCATCCGCATCATCCCTCGCCTCGGCACGCCCTTGCGGGTGCCCGTTCGTTTCGCGCCTTCGCTCTACCCGGGTGTCGTGTGGGGAGACATCGAAGGCGTAGCGACCTACCAGGGGCGCGCGACTCTCCCCTCCCTCGGCTATGAGCTCGCCGGCGAGGCCGCCGTGAACCTCCCGGATGTGCCGGTCTCGTTTGAGATTCACCCAGGAGTCGCAGGTCTCGACCGAATCGTCGTCATCCGTGATCCGACTCAAGCGTTCACCGACGATGGGGCCCTGGTTGGCCGGATGCAGGCGCCTTCCGAGGGGTTTGAAGGCGCGATGCAGTTTCCTGCGTATCTTTTCGCAGGGCCCGCGAATCCGGCGCCGACGGAGATGCAGCTCGTCGCCCAACCCACCACCGACGTGAGCTGGGTCGCCGCCGAGAGCGCACGTTTTGACCTCCTGCTCTCCCTGACGGGCGTTGCATCGCAAGATCCACTGCTTCGTTTTCGAATGGATGTGACGCGGGTCGCAGACGCGCCCGTCGGCGCCCCCCCAGTCTTGCCGTCCCCCTTTGTTGGCACGCAGGGGCCGAGCAACGCCGACGCCATCGACATCGTCGAGGGGAACTTTGACGTCTCCACGTTGACCGGTAGCGTCGCTGAACGCGCGGCTCAGGCCGCATGTATGACTGAAGCTGCGCCTCTTGCGACCCTCGACGCCTCGGGCGGTACCGTGTCCGAACGATTGACGGACCTCGCGTGCAGTGGCTCGGACCGCGCTTTCGCACACAACTACGCCCTCGCCGCCGACGAAGCCGTCGGAAGTCTCGACAACTCGCTCCGCGAAGTCATCGAGGCGTGTCGCGACGAGATGCAGACGTTCAACGCGGGCGAGCCGATCAGCGGCACCATCGAGTGCATCGATCTCCCGCGCGCTCTGGCGGTGATGGGTCTCCTCGCCGACGATGAACGCGTAGGCGCCTGGGAGGGCGAGTCCCTTTTTCGCCGCGCCGCGCAGCGTTGGCTCGAACTCACGTCGTTCCTCTCCACGCAAGCCGTACGCTTTGACGCGATGACGAACGCCGTCGAAGGCGCGGACGATTCCGCGGCGCAGGACCACTACGGCGAGTGGCGCTCGCTCATACAGCCCATGCTGCGCCGGTTTCTGACACCACGCCTCGGTGGAGCGCTCGTCGCGCTCGATGGGCCGGCGCTGACGAGCCGCACCTATCGCGGCCCCGCGTCCGGAAGCGTCGCCACGGAAGCCGGCGACGTGAGCATCGCCATCGCGCTGCTTCGAGCGCTCGGCGACGAAGCGTCGTTGCATGATGTGAGCCTTGTAGAGCAGCAGCGAATCTCTCACGCTGGCGGGTCTGCCTTCGCCGTGCCTGAGAGCTCTCGGCAGGAGCTGCGGCAAACCCTCGCCCTCGCCGCCATCGCTGGCGGCTGGAGCGCCGAGGCCATCGCTACGGACTCCGCGTGGGCCACGGACCCTAGGCTCCGCGGAGCCTGGACTCGTTTCGAGCGAGAGTATCGCTCCATACTCGGCCGCATGGTCGCCATCGACGCCGGGCGAAATGAGTTTGGCCTCGTCGACGGTGAGGTACCCATCTACCTGAGAACGAGCGCGACGGACTCCGCCGAGAGAGCTTTTGCCGTGAGCGAGTATCTCACCGGATCCCACGAGAACGGATGGCTCACGACGGAGATCGAGCGCGCCCGCACCGCACTTTCGACGGCCCGTTCGGTATGGTCACAGACTCGAGAAGCCAGCTTCCAGAACGAGCTCGCGGGCGTCGAACTTGAGCGGCGCATCGCCGACCGGGTGAGTGAGTTTGATGGCAGGCTCCAAGCGCTTTGCCCTCATAGCTTGCCGGCGCGGGCAGCGTTCCCGAGCCCCGAAGCGTGGGTCGCGGAAGTCGCGACTGCGTGGCGCAGCCTCGACCCGCGCGACTGTTGGGTTCGGCGCGCTTCCCCCGAATGCAACGCCATCCCTGCGCCGCCCACCGCCCTTGGCGCTCCCGTGGCGCGAGCGGACGTGGAAGTGGAGCTGTGCGTCGCGGCGCAGCTCATGTTTGTGCAGCCCTGCGTGGCCGACGGAGGCGCCGGCGCCGCATGCACCAACCCGGCATACCGGCGTCCAGGCGTGGGCTATCTGCCCTCCGACGGAGCACTGAGCGCGCCGCAGGCACAGCTGCTCACATCGATCCTTCGCTCGGCGGTGAGCGCGGACGACGAGCCCGCCGTGCGGACCTGGACCCTCACTCTCGAGGAAGACGCCGACCCGGAACTCCTTCGCGTGACGTCCGGGGGCGGGACGCTGCTGCTCGCCCGGAGCCAGCTGCTCTCCGCGTCGTGGGGAGCTGCGCCGGCCGATGATGCCGCCGGCGATCCCTTGGTCATCAACGCGCTGTCTGAGTGTCGCGAGCTGCTCGGCGCAGGCGGACTCGGGGGCGGGGCGCTCAGCCAGGCGTTGGACAACCCAGCTTGCTACCAGGGCAGTATCGGAGAGGCCATGCTCACCACCCGCGCCGCCATTTCCTCGGCGGAGGCGGCTGGGCAGCGCTTCGACGAGCATTTGGATGCCTACGACAACGCCGTGCAGCGCTGCGTCCTCGTCGACGGACGGAACGACGCCCTTGATGCCGAAGCGACGCGTCATCAGGAAGCCACCGAAGACCTGCGCACCGCATCCGCGATCTTGGGCACTGTTGGATCCGTTCTCGGTATGGGTGCCGACTACGCGGCGAGCCGCTCGAACAGGCAGCTCGTCGAATCCCGTGCGACGAATGCGAGCAGAGGCGCGGCGCAGACGAGCCGCAATGTCGGCGGAGCCCTGCGGGGATTGAGCATTGCGACGGATATCGCGGGCTTCTTCGTCGGCAACGCCCTCGAAGAGGCGGAGGCGACGCACGACGCGAACGTTGCCGGCATCGAACGCGACTACGACCGCCGCGAATGTATGCGCGAGGCGGAGCGCGAGCTCGTGGGGATGGGCTCGGCGGCCTCCGATGCGCGTGCGGCGTCACAACAGGCGTCCATTCGGATGCTCAGCGCTGCCAATATGCGAACGGAGCTGGCCGGACTCGTCGCTGGCGGCGAGAGCGCACTGACCGATGAGCTCGCGCTCGACCTTGACCCGCTGCGAGGGAGCCCTTGGTTAGACGAGTCGCTAGCTGCATATCAGCGCACATTCCGATTTGCCCGGCGACTCACCTACTTGTCCGTGATCGCCGCGGAGTACGAGCAGCAGCTGACACTTGGGGGCCTGCGTTCGGACGTCATCGCAGCCGACACCCCCGACGACCTCGAGGCGGTCCGCGCGAACCTGGCGGCCAACGTCGCGACGCGCCGAATCCACGGGTCGTCGCCTCAGACAACGGTGTCGGTCGTGAGCGTTCGTGACGAGATCTTCGCTGTGGAAAACCGTGAAGAGGCGGAGCCGGGCGAGCACCGCGCGACGGCCGTGGAGCGTTTCCGCTCGTTGCTCGTCGACCCTCGCTTTGCCGTGTTCGAAGACGACGAGTACCAGGGCCAGCTCCTACCCTTTGAACTCTTGTCCCCCGACGAAGCCGTGGAGGGTCTCGGCGCGAACGGTTTTTCGGCGAGCGCCTGTGCCGAGCGTTTGTGGTCCGTGGCTGTGGCCGTCGTGGGCGACCCCGAGTTGAACTCGGCTGGAACGCAGACGGAGATGCACTTGCTCAAGCGCGATCGCTTTCATTCGCAGTGGTGCAGCGCCGGCGGCGATGGCACACACCAGGTCGCCACATTCGACTCGTCGCGGAATCTCTTCCTCGACCCCCAGGTATCCGGATCCATCGAAGGCCTCGCGCAGGACCCCGTCGACCCCTACACCCGCCTCGTGCTCAACAACGTCGCGACCAACGCGACGCTCGCCGATGTGGAACGAACGGACTACAACCAGGGCGTGCAGACCGGACTTGCGGGCCTAGGCCTCTTTGGCGAGTACGCGCTCCTCGTGCCGGCGGCTTCCCTGCGATACGAGTCCTGCGATGCAATGGGCGAGTGCACTGACGACGGCGAGCGCGGCGTCGATCTCAGCCTTGCGGACGATATCTACATTCGCTTCGAGTACACGGCCGGGGCCAGGTAGCCGGTTTCCCCGATGGCGCGCTCCCTTGGCAGAGGGGGAGCTAGCGCTCCGTTTTGACTCCGCGCCGCGACTTCGCGCAAGGCGTCACTCGCGCGCCGCCACCACCCGCTCCACCGGGGCGCCAAGAGCGGTCTCCACGGGGAAGCACCAGCGCTCCGTCAGCAGCGTGCGAAAGAGCGTGACCTCGTCGTTCTGGTTCTGCCAGCTGCCGCGCCTGACTGCGTTGGTAGTAGAGCACCGTGTCGTCCGGCGTCGTCACAATGCTGCCCGTCGACTCGTGTCGCTGATCCCGCTTCTCGATGTGAAAGACATGGTCGGCGGGGTTCTGGCGAACGAGCGCCCAGCTGCGGCCGTTGTTGGGGAGGGGTCAACATGAAGTTGGAGTCATCGCACAAGGCCCTCGAGGCCACGCTCAAGAAGGGACTCCATGTCGGGCGGGGTTTCCGTGTCCCAAAGTCGGGGGCGCTGGTTCTCCCCGCACGTGTATCGCTGCGTGAAGCGACCGAGCCGTTCCTCGACGGTGGTGGAACAGTCGCCCGATTCTTCTTCGCTCGGATCGCCCATGGTGTGCCGAGCATGGCGAAGGAACCACCCGCAGCGTGTCTCTCCGGCGTCCGAACGACGGCACACGATTTCCTTGGTCTGCTCAGTGCTCGAGGAATCGTCGCCGTACTCTCCTCCGGTGGCTTCTTGCGCCGAACGCGTCCGCAGGGTCCATCGCATTTCCTCTTCGTTCCCCAGCGGCTCGCCGACTTCATACTCAAGCGAGTAGCCCTCCCTCGGTTCCTCATGTGTGTGCTCGTACACCGCTCCGAGAAGCCGCCAACACGCCCCCATACGCACCGCCAAGCGAAGAGTCTCAGGCCCCGCATCTTGGAGTTCTTTGATGACCGCGATTTCGCTCTCCGAATTCCAAACGTAGAGGCTCTCCAAGCAAGCGCTTCCTTCCAGTCCTTCGACACACGAGAGGGCCCCCTCGCGCTCCGCTGGAACCACATCGCCGAGCGCGGCCGTCGTCAACACGTCCTGCGCAGACAAACATTGACCCTGCGGAACCGGCGACGGCGCATCGACTACCTGCGAATCAACCGCCTGCGAATCAACCACCTGCGAATCGTCATCACCGCTGGATTCAACATCGCGGCTCGATTCGGCGGGAGGCGGGGATTGGGGCCGCGCGCAGGCGGCAACCGCTACGAGAATGGGCAAGAGTCGCAACATCGCCGTGAAGTAGCACGTAGGCCTTCAAACGGTCACCGCACTTCCCGAAGCGCAGACGTCAGAGCGCACTTCCCGTCGCGGCCGCTGCTTTCGAGAGCGAGCTGTTCGATTGAGCGGTACTCGCCTAGCGCCGGCGTCGAAGGAAAGCGGCGACGCCGATCGCGACCAGAAAGCCAAACGCCGGAGGCCCATCCGTCGACCCAAGCGAACACGAGCATCCCTCGTCGACTTCGCTTTGTGGACCACCGTCACCGGTGACTGCGCCATCGGGAAGTCCACCATCCGCGCTGAGTCCGCCATCGAGCCCGCCGCCAAGACCTCCGTCAAAGCCGCCGTCCAGACCAAGCCCGCCATCAAGTCCCGGGCCGCCGTCGGTGGCGGGTCCCGCATCAGCGGCGTGGCTCTGTCCGCCACCGTTCAAATACTCCTCCAGCCAGGTGTATCCATTCGGAGAGATATCGTTGTGGTCTTCCCCCGCTGGAACGTTCGCGGCGAACCAAACTTCGGGAATGTGCGGGTTGCTGACGTAGAAACCGGAGGGCCGTGTCTCACTTGGCAAGTCCGTCGCGAGCACCGGGTACTCAGAGCTACGAATCTGGGCGACGACTCGGTCTTCCTCGACGATCGCAACAAGCTCTTCATCGATGCTGTCGCGATAGAACTGCAGCGTGCCGTCGTCGGCCATGTAGCGAGAGGCGCCCACGTGAGGTAGCAGCGATTCCTTTACCTCTGAGGCTTGGAGGAGCGGAATCTCTCGGCCCACGAGAGGTAGCCTCTGGTCGACAAACCAAGATGCCTCGATGACATCTGCCGGGCTCCCCGAATACAGTCCAAACGCTGTTTCTGGTTGGACTGGAAAGCTCATGGGCCGTCTCTCTTCCGAGATGAAGTTGTCGTTCAGGTAGAGGCTCGGGTTCATACCGTCTTCGGAACGAATCTTGTGGAGGTTGCCGCTCCCGGCTTCGTTCTGATCGGTGTTGAGCCCTGAGACGTAGTTGTTGCCGATCATGTTGGTTGTGAAGTCTCGGTAGTAGAAGCTCGAGAGCCGACCACTCCAGTTGTAGATGTAGTTGTTGATGATGTCCGCGTGGTTTGAGCCGCCTAGGTTGGGCGTCC
The DNA here is from genome assembly GCA_045106895.1 of Polyangiales bacterium. Lineage (GTDB taxonomy): Bacteria > Myxococcota_A > Polyangia > Polyangiales > Houyiibacteriaceae > JBCCRV01. The sequence continues at coordinate 10,907 of JBGCFM010000025.1, forward strand.
GATACCCAACTTGACTGCTCATATTTCGGAGGAACGAAAACTCATTATTGGAGGTGTCTCTCCCTCCGATCAATGCCATTTGGCTGCTTTCGCCGAACAATGAGTTTTGCACGGTGACGTTGCCACCATCGTCATCGACACCGGAACCCGAGTAGTTGGAGAACCCCTTGCTGCGTGCGAAGGCGAAAGAGCAGTGGTCGACCATCACACCGATTGAGTTCCGCGTCGCCAGGCAAGTTTCATTGCTGAGAGAACCCGTGAAACCGCCTATCGAGCAGTTTCGAAAACGAATGTTCTTCCAGATTTGGTTGTCCGTACTCGTCGGCCGTAGCGCGTGACCCCGGAGGGTAATGCCTCCATAGGGCGCCGAGTTTCCGTCGACGGTGAAATTGCCCGCAACGCCACCGATAGGACTCTCCAAGAAGATCGCGCCGCTTACATCAAAGACGATGTACCTAGGGCTTTCGTCACTCGTCAGGGCTTCTCGAAACGAGCCAGCACCCGAATCGTCAAGGTTCGTCACGTGCAAGACGGAGCCCCCGCGACCGCCAGTGACATACGCGCCCGCTCCATACGCGTCTGGGAAGGCCGGCTGTTGAGCCGCTGCGTGCTGAGTGAAGGACACCAGGACGAACACCGCGAAGTGGAGGGCGACGCGCTTCGCGCCCGCAGGATGAAAAGGAGTAGCTTTGCGGGACATGGTGGTACCTGAAATCGTGATGCACGGAGCGTATCCCGATGGGCATGTATCTGACCTGACGCCGATTGCGCCGGTACGTGGAGCGATTCGGCTCGAGCAGTCGAGGGCGGAAAACGGCCGCGCTTGGGCAGACTTGGACAAGTGCCGATCTCAGTCGTAGCGCGAAGGACCCGCAGCGTTCGTAATCGGAACCTCCGCGCTGCCGTCTCTTGGCGCCAAAAGCTCCACCAGCTCGATGCGGTCAAGTCCGCGGCGAACGTCGTTGCCGCCGCGCACGCCAGCGCGGTTCCAGGTGCGCTGCTCAAGGTGTCGTGCGCCGTTGGTCCGCGCTTCCCAGCCGTCGAAGACAACTTGCTCGACCTCGCCGGCGTCGTCGTACTGAATCGAGTGAACACGCTCCACGACGGCCATATGGCCCGCGTGTCCATCGCGTCCGCTGCCCGTGAGCATCAGGCCGCGCTCTCCAGATTCGAGGCCGGCGTCGATGGCCTCGGCGCTCTCGCCGGTGACGACGCGGCCCCAGTCTTGTCGCAGTCTTCCGGTGGCTGCGTCGGCGGTGACGGCGTCCGGCGCCGGGTAGCCCCAGCCGTGGGCGCGGCCTTGAAGCGGCGTCTGAAAACCGGCGCGTCGCACGAGCTCGAAGGCGAAGAGGTTGCACTTGTACTCGCCGTCGAATCCGGCGGCGTCATCCACGTTGAAGGCGGAACGGGTTCCATCTGCGCGCTGGGTTTCGAACTCGCTGGACAGCTCTTCTCGCGTGAGTCGGCCGGCCCGCGCAAAACGCTGTGGGCTCTCGCCGCTCAGAAGCTCGCGCGCCGCGCTCTGGAGCCTGCCCGTCGCGCCGGGGACGCGCCGCCCGGTGAGTGGTCCTAGCTCAAGCGGCGCTCGTCTTGCCGTGGCGCTCGCCGCGCCGCTTGCTTGTCCAAGTCCGTTCTGTCGCGCCGCGCCGAGGCCATACGCTTCGCCGCCCATGGCGCGGTCGAGGACCTGCCGAATGCCGATGCCGCCGGCCTCCGTCATCTGCGTGGCGATGGCTTCGTCCATGAAGTGCATGTAGGTATCCGCGCCTGCGGAACCGCCACCGAAGCCGGCGCCGGAGACGGTCTTTCGCATCGTCTGCCAAAGCTGCTGAACGAGGAGCGATTCAAACTGCTGCGCCGCGTCCGCGCTCTCCGGCGTCCTTGCGTTGCCCGTGCTGCCGCGCATCGCCGCGGACTCGTTCGGACGAGGCGATTCGGCGAGCACGGTCGCTGCTGCCGCTGCTCCTCCGCTCTCGCCGATCACGCTCATTGAACTTCGATGTCCGCTCGCAGAGCGCCGGCGGAATGCAGCGCTTGAAAGATAGCGATGAGATCGCGTGGCGAGGCACCAAGGGCGTTGAGCGCGGCGACGACGTCCGCCAAATCTGCCGTTGGCGCGACGTGGGCCATGCTGCCTCCGCCGGCTTCGGCGCGCACTTCGGTCTCCGGGGTGACGGCGGTCTCGCCTTCGGCGAAGGCTTCGGGCTGCGTGACGTTCACACGTTCGCTCACTTCGATGGTGAGCCCACCTTGGGCGATGGCGACCTCGCTTATCTCGACGCCGGCGCCGAGGACGATGGTGCCCGTTCGTTCATCGATGACCACGCGACTCGGCGCGCTCGCTTGCACGTTGAGGGCTTGCAGGTGCGCGACGAAGCCGACGCGGTTGTCGCGATAGGCATCGGGCACGCGCACGCGGACGGTGCCGCCGTCTTGGGCCGAAGCCATGTTCTCGCCGAGATCCGCTTCGATGACCGTGGCGATGCGGGAAGCGTTGGTAAAGCTGGGCGTGCGCAGGCTCAGGAAGATGAAGCGGCCGTCGAGGCCATCCATCGGAACGGGGCGCTCCACGATGGCGCCGCGGGGAACGCGGCCCGCCGTGACATGGTTGTAGGAGACGCTTGAGCCGGACGCGCCGCCGGCGCTAAAGCCGCCGATGACGACGGAACCCTGGGCGACGGCGTAGACTTCCCGGTCCGCTCCGTGAAGCGGGGTTTGAAGCAAGGTGCCGCCGAGGAGGCTCCCGGCGTTGCCAAGAGAGGAGACTGTGATGTCCAGGTGCGTGCCTGGATTCGCGTGGGGCGGCAGCGTCGCCGTGATCATGACTGCGGCGGCGTTCTTGGTTTGAATCATGCCCGGGTCGATGGTGGCGCCGAGGCGGCGCAGCATTGCAGCCGTGCTTTGAAGTGTGAAGCGCGCCTGGCCGCTGTCGCCGGTACCGGCGAGTCCGACGACAAGTCCGTAGCCGATGAGCTGATTGTCACGAACGCCTCGGATGTCGACGAGGTCTTCCACGCGGGAAGCATCGGCGACGCCGGCGAAGACCGTCGCGAAGAGCAGAGTGCAGGACAGCGCAAAAGCGATGAGCGAGAGACGACGCATCAGAAGGGCCTTACCTGAGAGATGATCCGGCTGAGCCAGCCTTGGCGCTGGTTGTCCGTGAGCGCGCCGCGGCCGGAGAACTCCACTTCGGCGTCGGCGACGAGACTCGAGCGCACGGAGTTGTCCTGCTCGATGTCCTGCGGACGGATGACGCCGGAGATGTACACGTGCAGCTCTTCTTCGTTGACGAGGATGACCTTGGTGCCTTCGATGAAGAGGTCGCCGTTGGGCAGCTCGCGCTTCACGCGCACAGCGACGGTGCCGCGGATCTGGCTATTGCGCTGCGTCTGCCCCTGACCACTGAAGTTGTACTCGCTCATCACGCCGAGGAGCTGAGAAGGGTCGAGACCGGGGTGCGCAGAAGCGAGGGCGCCCATGAAGCCCAGCATATTCGGCATGCCAAAGGAGTGCTCCGCTTCGCGGTCCATCGACGTGCTCGCGTTGCCATTGGCGGCGACGGACTCGTCGATGCGAATGGTGACAAGGTCGCCGACGCGGCTCGCGCGGAAGTCCGCAAAGAGCCCGCGGCTCGACTCGAGCCAGAGCGACCCGCTGGAGACCGGCGTCGGTTCGCGCTCGTATTCTCCAACCTCGTACTCGCGCTCGCGCGCCGTGTGCGGCGAGATATGCGTCGGCCCACAGGCGACGAGGAGTATTGGCGCCAGGAGGGCCGCGAGAGTGAGCGCGCTCGTTATGGCAGCTCGTTTCATCGGACGACCTCCACGCTGCGCTCGTCGATGATTCGGCCACGCAGCGCGCGTCTCGTCGTGGTGTTTCGCACGCGGATCACGTCTCCAATGCGGCCGCTTTGCGTGGCCTCGCCGGGGGCGCTCGCCGAGACGTTGCCGAAGCGCGCGAGGATGCGAATCGTCGCTCCCGCCTGCACGACGGGGGGCGGGCAGGTGACGCGCGCCGAGAAAGGCAGGCGACGCTCGACGCCGCGCGCCTGCATGATGACGACGCCGGAGGTTCGCCCGCTTCGGTTCGGCGCTCGTGCATCCACGCGCAGCTCAAGTCGGCCCGAGGGCAAGGAGACTGAACGTGGGAGCCGGACATCATGGGCGCGACACGGCGCAAGGGACGCTTCGATAGGCGGGAGCGCTCGCTGTCGTAGCGCGTCGCCTTCGAGGTCGTTCGCCGCGCGCCGCACGTTTGTGCTTCGCGGGATCGCAAGTCCCGCCGTCGACATGCCTGCGCGGCGCATCGCTCGAAGCACTTCGCTTCGGCGTACCCGACGAACCTGGCCAGGCTCCGGCGCTGGAGCGACGATGAGCTCGCCGGCGGGAGTGTCCGCGAGCACCGGGATGATCTCCGCAAGCGTCACTCCGTCTGGCTCCTCCTGCGCGAGGGTGACGCCGCTCGGAGCGAGCAAGAGCGCCGCGAGGAGAAGCGCGGGCAGTGAAAGCGAAGGTGAAGAAGGTTGAGCGGGAAGCGCCATGCCTTTGCTAGAGCACAGGTTGTGCCAGGGCCTTTCTTGCGGACTCGTCGGCTTTTGAGTTCGCGGAGCTGGCGGATCGTCAAAGTCGTGTCGCTGACGAGGGTCGTTTCTGGCGCTCATGTGTCTTCTCCTGCGTCGACGGGAGCGGCATCACCTGCGTCTCCTGCGTCACCTGCGTCCCCGGCAACTCCGGCGTCTCCGGCGACTCCGGCGTCTCCGGCATCTATGCCCGCGTCGTCTATGCCCGCGTCGTCTGTGCTTCCGTCCATCAATGGAACGTCCAGGGCGATGACGTCGCTTAGGTGCTCCGCGTCGGGGATTCGCGGGACGCTCGCATCGGAGATGCTCGAGTCGTTCATATCGGCGTCCATGACATCGACGGCGTCGGCGACATCGGCAACATCGGCGCCGGCATCCGTGACGCCTTCGTCCGGCGAGTCACCATCGGGGACGTCACCGTCGAGGGCGGGCATGATGCACGCGCCGAGCTGGCAGACTAGCTGGTTCGGGCAATCACTGTGGCGGATGCATGGCTCGGCGCAGCCAAGGGCGCCCACCAACAAGACAAGGAGGACGAGTCTCATGGCGTCATCCCGAGTTCAAAGCCGATGCCAGCGTTGAGGGAGACGATGGCTTGCCCGTCCGGGAGGTCACTGCCCCAGAAATACGCGTCCGCGACGATGGTGATCAGAACATTGGTTTGGCCGTGAAGTTGAAACGCCACCGCCGCGCCGACCTCCGCGCCGAGAAGAGAGAAGGGCGCGAAGAAGAAAGGTACGCCGATGAAGGGGCGAATCTCCACGCTTCCAAGCGACTGCAGAAGCTCCGCTCGCGGGACGATTCCAACGCTTGCGCGACCTTGGACTTCGATGCGCAGCGCCGCGCCGACGATGGGGTTTCGCAGGTGCTTGCCTTCGCTCACCCACGTTCGAAACGCGAGGTCGAGGTGCGTTGGGGAGTTGCGTATGATGGCCTGCCCGCCCCCAGTGCCAAAGGAGAGGCCGCTTCCCGCGAGGAGCGAGACGCTGATGTTGCGTGTCTGCGCTTCCGCTGTGGATGTGCAGAAGAGCCCCAGAGCGACGACGAAGCAGAGAGCTAGGCGCGATTGCATCGCCAAGCTCCGCGGCCGGGGTTCGGCGCCGCGCGCAGAGCCTCTTGATGTGAATCGCGGAGCCTGAGCGTGCGGTCTTCAGGAGGAGGAGGGGGAGCACCCTCTCCGGAGGGACTCGGGTTGTTTGAGCGGGACTCGCTTGGGGCCAACATGCTCGGGACTAGAGCAACGTTCGTGCCTGCCTTTCGCGGCGGCAATTCCCTTGGAGAAAGCGTTCAAGCCCCTCTCTGAGCGTCAGGGCTTAGGCGCTGATCGCGGGAACTTTGACGCTTCCGAGTGACCGACATTCGTCTCATCATCTGGGCGCCGCGGCGTCTTGCGTGGAGGAAAAACACCAGACCATGAATACGTATCTTGTGACCGCTTTGTCGTGCGGAAGAGAACCTCCTCTAGGAGGCCTGGCTGATGCCGACCCAACGCTCCACGGACCCCAGCATCAGCAGATCGAATGCGCACGAGTGTGCCGAATCGCCTCTATCTCGGTTCGACTCTAGCGTTCTGAAACCGTGGAGATTTTTCGAATGTTACAGCAGCTTTCCCGTGACGAAAATCCGTCAGATCAGACCTGCATCATCAACGACGACGGAAGGAGACAACGTAAATTGTAAACATTACATGCGCTTAGGCGTGTGTCGGGATACCGACAGGGGGCAGACTAGCGTGGAACGTCGCCCGCGACGGTGATTCGCTGCATTCGCCGGTGTCCAGGCCAATAATCATTGATGGGCCTGTGCTGGGTTGCCCGGTTGTCCCAGATGGCCAGAGAGAGGGGCTGCCAGCGAAAACGGCAGGTATGCTCCGGCAGCACGATGTGGTCACAGAGCATCTGCAAGAGCGCGTCGCTCTGAGCTTCTGCCAACCCAATAATACGAGTCGTGAAGAGTCGGTTCACGAAGAGCATCTTGGTTTGAGTGACGGGATGAGTCCGGATCACGGGGTGGCGACGAGGTGGGTTATCGGCCACGGCGCGTTTCAGTCGTTCATCATTGGGACGTTCCGCGAGGCTGTGCCGAAAACCATGGGCAAACGAGTGCTCAGCCTCGAGCCCCTCGAGGGACTCGCGCAGTCGTTTGTTCAGTGTCTCGTAAGCCCGGCCCAGAGAGGCGAAGAGGGTGTCGCCGCCAAAAGGAGGGACGACCTGCGCGTGGAGTAGGGAGCCCAATGGAGGACGCTCCATGAACGTCATATCGGTGTGCCACGTGTCGATCTTCGGCGGGGCCTTCTCGTCCACCTCGAGGATCGAGAGCTCCGGGTAAGCGTCGATGGTCGGGTAGGCGGGGTGGGGCTGCGTGGGCCCAAAGACCTCGGCGAGGGCTCGGTGGTTTGCTGGCGTCAGCGCTTGGTCGCGAAAGAAGAGAACCTGGTGTTTCGCGAGACCTTGTCGCAAGGACGCCGCTGTCGTCGCTTCGATGTCTTTCGTCAGATCGACGCCGTGTACTTCGGCTCCGAGAGCGCCCGCTACTGGAAGAAACTCCATGCCCACAAGCTGACGTGTTCTGCCCGCGTTGGCCAGAGCGATTGTGATGGTGGGGCTAAACCCGGTAGCGTGCGCTCATGACCCGTTTTCTTTTGTGTGCATTTCTGTTGGTTGGTTGTGACTGCGGACAGAAGACTGACGAGGAAATCCTCGCCGAACGCATCGACACCAGCTCCGTGCATCTTTACGTCGCCGCCAAGGTTGCCCTGACAAAGACCGGCGACGACCCGCAGATCCTTGAGGCCCGCGAACGAATCACGACGCTCATGGCGGCGTTCGTCGCCACGCAAAATGGCGAAGAGGGCAGCACCGAAGAGCTCGCCGAAGCCGCGGCGAATACGATGAGCGCCGCCGAGCTCTTGGCGTTGGCATCGGCGCTCTATGAGTTGCGCGCCACCGGCGCCGAGATCGTGCGCAGCGGCTCCGAGGATGACCTTGAACCTTTGCTTCCCGTCTTGCTCCTCGGCGCCGGCGAAGGCGACTCGCCTCTCGCTCAAAACATGAATATCTCGACGGACCACGCCGTGTTCTTCGCGGGTCTTTGGGTTCTCAAAGTGCACCCTCGCGCGCCGACCCCGGTCCCCCAAGAGATTCTCCTCTACGAAGCTTCGCGCATCGACACAGAAGAGCTCCTCATTCCCGGTCTCGCCGTGGGGATTCATGGCCTTCGCTCGTACACGTACGCCACGAACGAGCTGTGCGACCTTGCGAAGCGTGACGCGGACGCGCTCGAAGCGATCCGTGACGCGTCCATTGAAGACCTCTTCGTGGCCTTCGGCGGTCTCCCGATGAGCGAAGAAGAACAACGAAACGGAATCGCTGGGGCGCGCGCACTCGCCCACGGCGCGACGGCGTATTGCTTCTTTGGGCGCGATGAGCCGGATGAGGCGCGTGAAGAACTCGAGCACTTTGTCCAAGCGGCGGAGGATGCCGGGGCGTCGCCGGCAGACCTCGGCCTTATTCGTGCGTACCTCGCCTACAACTCGGACGACCTCGAAGAAGCACGGCGGCAGCTCAACCTCGCGAAGGAAGCGGATTGGCTCGAAGATGACTATCGCGCAGACATTGACGAGCTCATCGAACACCTCGACCGCGAAGACACGGACGCCCTCGACGCGTTCTTCGACAAGGCCTTCTTCGCGCGCTTCGCCGCCGAGCTCGTTCTTCGCGAAGCGGAAGAAGCGGGTCTCTTCGACTCCCTCAAGGAGACACCCGCCTACCGCACCGTTCATGGGTTTCTCGCGGCGACGAACCAAGCGCTCGCCGGAGGAACAGAAGGCGCGCGCGAAGCGGCGGAGGGTGCCATGGACCGCGCCGGCGGTTTCCTCGACAAGCTACGAGGAAACTAGAGCGCATCTCATTACGACGTGCCTCGACTAGCGATCGTCTTCGGCGAGGACGACCACGAAGTCGTCCGCCGTAAAGGTCTGGACCTCGGGCTTGGGCGGAATCAGCTGCACGCCGAAGTTTGTCTCGGGCGTTGAGTGCGCCGTTTGACGGAAACCCAGCGCGATCTCGCCGCGTGCCGACGCGGCGCTCATCAGGTCGGCGAAGGTCAGCTCACGCGGGAAATCTGAGAAGTAATAGGTGATGGGTTTCAGATAAACCTCGGCGCCGTCCGCGCTAAAGAGGTCCTCGTAGACGGCAAAGAGCCGGGCGTCTTCGCTGAGCTGGGCTGCGAGCATCGAGACCAGACGGTTGCTAATGATGAACTCGCTGACGCCTGTTTGTGTGACGAGGGTGCGGTTCTTCGAGTCGAGGATCTCGGCAATGAGCGTCGGCTGCTTGGGCTCATCCTTCACGAGTCGCTGCAGCTGCATGAGGATGAGCAAGGTCTCTGCGTCGGCCCACTCGGCTCCTCCCGCGGCGCCGGCTTCACTCAAGATCACGATGTTGTCGTAGTGCCCAGGCTCCAGCTTGCTCAACGCCGTCGCGTCGAAGGGGTCGCAGTTTCGAATGGTCACTTCGAGGTTGTCGGCTTCGTCGCCAAGGGCTGTGACGAGAGCATCGGATGGCAGATTGTCGTCGCGAAGGACGATGTCGATGGTGCTGCCGGTCTCTACGTAGTCGTCGTACTCGCTGACGATGGTGGGGAGCTTGTTGGTCCACCCAATGATGAGGTTTCGCTCCGTGCTGCGAGCTCGCTCGAGACCGGGCAGGGAGAAGGTGTTGTATTCCGCCACGGGGGCGCCTCGGAGTTCCAGCGTCGAGTCGTCAGTTGCTAAGACAAGCAGCTCGTCGCCGTCGAGGAGGCGTCGTTCGGGATCTGGGTTGATGTGAAGCTTGTCTTCCGAGAGGACGCCCATCGGCACTCCGTCTGGCATCCGAAAAGAGATCTCACGAAACGTCGCGCCGCCCCAGTCTTCCTCAAAGAAGTACATCTCTGACCCGTCGAAGGAGAGCACTTCTTCGTAGACCACGGCGAGGGCTTCGCTGCGGGATGTTTGAACGAGGATCTTTGCCAGAAGCGCATCGGCGTCGATGCACACGACGTTCTCGGGGTCGATGGAGCGTGCGAGGTCCCGCCGCTGGGCGCCGAAGAGCTCCGCAACGACGGGCACCTCTTTTTCCGCCAAGACCTGGCGTACGGCCAGGACGGTTTTGATCACGCTGAGGTCACTTCGCTTGAGCTCACCTTCGCCATCGCCGATGGCAGCCTGCGCCAGAACGATGACGGAGCGCGCCGTCTCTGCCGAGACGACACCCAGGTTGACGGACGCGCTGGGCGAGCCTGAACGCGTGACGATTTTTGTGGTGAGGGTGTCCGGGAGATTGAGAGAAATGAAGTCATCCATTTCTTCTTTGTCGCGATCCGCGAGGATGACGACGGTGGCTTTCGCTTCGGACTCGTTGGCGAGCGTCAGCTCCCGAAGAATATCGGCGATTCGGTCGTTCCACCCGAGGATCAAGCTGTGCTCATCCTCGATGACCTTCGAGTGGCCCTTGCGCATGTTCTGGAGCCGCTGATCGAGGGCGTTCGTCACCAACGCGATGAGGGCGGAGAAGAGGACGATGCCGACCATTCCCGCAAGTACCGCGAAGATCTTTACGAAAGGGGAGGAGTCGACGTCCTGCGTCATCGAGCCTGGGTCGGTGATCTCAAGGAAAGTGATCCACGCCTGGCGCCAGAATCCGTGGCCCCGTTCTACATCGACGCCACCGAAGCCCTCGGTAAAGAGCGCACGCAGAAGTGTGATCACACCGAGCGAGACAAAGAAGACCACGGTGAGTGCGACGAACGACGAGCGCCCGCCCTTCGCCATGAACGAGTCAAACCTGTAGCGCAGCTTCTCTGTGAGGGTGGCCTTCATCGTCCGGGTCCTTCGCGCGCTTTGTTGGAGCGCGCCCGGATACTACGCCATCAATGCGCCGGAACTACCTCGAAAATGTTCTCCCTAGCGAATGGACCACTCTTCGAAGGAGTCGGCGTCCACGATGTCTAGGGTCTCTGGCCTCTCGTACTCGCAAGCGCAGAAAGGGAAGCGCAAGACCTGCCAGGTGACCTCTTCGGTCTCCGGAGACCACTGGGTCTCGAGCCCATACACGAAGAGCTCATCGTCCTCTTCGATGAGCACGCCGTCCACGCCGGAACGCGGGTGGCCTCCGTGAAGTTCGTGCAGCTCGACGGGCTCTCCCTGAGCGTCCAGTCGTCCGAGCACCCACGCGTGTGTCACGTAGTCGATCGCGAGAACCTCTCGCCCGGCTCCGTGTCTTTCAGGGACGAGCGCGCGGACCCAGCTCAGACGAACGTCTTGTCTTCCTCTCGTGAAGTTGTCGTCCACGCGCTCCATGCCTTCTTCGTTTACGACGATTGTTGCGTCGTCGCCGTTGGCGAGCACGAGCGCTTCACGGCGCTCGCTGCCGGGCACGGCGTAGCTCAGCGCATGTGGCGTGTCGGCAAAGAGGATTCCTCGCTGGGAGTCTTCCAGAGGCTCGAAGCGGTCTCTCGAGGTGCGGCGGAAGCGGACGATGCGGTTTCCAACGACGAGGAGGTCACGGTCGGCGTCCTCGTCGATGTCGACGGGAAATACAAAGCGGATCTCTGTGATGTCTGTTCGCACTTCGCGGATCAGGCGCGGCATGCGAGCACCGCGATAGAACGCAAGGCGTCCCGGGATATCCCCATAGGGGCGTCCTCGCCCGCCCAAGACTATATCGAGCCCGCCGCGCTCATCGAGGTTCATCAGAGCGATGGAACTCACCATCATTCGCGGGCCAGCAAATCGACGAGGTCGGTCCAGGCGGCCGTCTGCCTTTCCGCGGAGAATCACGGCTCCGCCTCCGCGTGAGCCCCCGCCAACGGTTCGGCGCCAGTAGGGAACGAGTAGATCTGCTCGGCCATCGCCACTCACATCACCGATGGCTACGCGTGGTGTGCTCGGGACAAAGGCCGGCTCGGCTTGTTCGATACGAATCGTTGCGATGCGCCGAGGAGTGCCGCCTTCGATCTGAAGAATGTCGACACGGTCTCCTAAGCCCACCACGAGCTCCGGTGTTTCGTCGCCCACCAACTGCCCCGCCACAACGGAGGCGATATGCGGCCTGACTGCCGGCGACTCGAGCTTGAACGCGTTGACCAACTGGCGCGCGACGGGGTCCGGTGGGTCCTCCGAAAGCGGTGGCTCTGGCGTCTCCTCCGGCGCCGCGGTGTCGGGGGTGGGCGGCTCTGGCACCGGCTCCACTTCTGCTTCCACTTCTGCTTCCACTTCCACTTCTGGCGAGGCGGGCTCCTGCTCAGGCCGTGTCGAAGCCGCTTCGCCTGCGTCGGGTAGCCAGCCGGGGAGCGGGGGCAGCACATCGGAGCTCCAGGCGACAAGTGCGAGCACAGTCCACAGGCCTCCGACAAGCGTAAGCGTGACCAAGAACTGCCGCAAACGTCGCACGTACCTCGTTTATCGCGTTCGCCGGTGCCCGGCTAGTGCATCGCAGAGTCGTCGGCTCCTAGGCGTCTTTGACGAGCGCGGATTCGATGCGCGGGTTCGCCGCGCGATAGCCTCGGGCAGCGGCGCGTCCTCTCGAGGCGTTCTTGCGACCCAGCTCGATCTCGCGCATCTCCGCGCGGGCCTCGAGGATCAGGTTGGCGTCCTCCTGGAGCAGCCGCTGGAGGCGAGTACGCATTTCCTTGCGCTGGGCCTCCGTCAAGGCTGCGGTGTCGAAGCTCGCGAGGGCGCTGAGGTGCTTGGCTCGCTCTGCGAGTCCCGCCTCCGCGAGGGTGGAGTCCTGAAGGTCGACGGACTCGAGGCGCGAGAGGATGCGAAACGCTTCGTTCACGCGGCTCCTCTTTTCTGCGCGGCGAGCTCACTCCAAGCGCTGCGGAGCTCGACGAGGATCTTTATGGCGTCGTCGATAGGTTTGGTTTCACGCCGGACGTTGGCGGCTGTGATCTGTTCCAGAACAAAGTCGTAGAGCGAATGAAGCTGAGCGCAGAGTTCGGGCGCCTGGCTGTCGTCAAGGGTGGCCTGAAGCTCAGACACGATGGCATAGGCTTTCGAAAGCGCGATACCGCGCGCCGCTGGATTCGCCGCGTTCATGGCCTTGGCGCCCGCATGCAGGTACCGAAGAGCGCCATCGTAGAGCTGCAACAGAACTTGGAGCGGCGAGACCGTCGTCGTTCGGGTGCTGCGGTACTTGTTGAGAGCGAAGGACATTCGGAGGGGTTCCTTGGGCGCTAGATGGAGCCGAGCACGGCGAGCATCTGCTCCCCTTGCGAGTTGAGTCCTGCGACGAGAGTCTCCAGGGATGCGAATTTGCGAAGCAGGTTTTCTTCGAACTTGTCGACGCGCAGTTCCATCGATTCGATGCGCTGGTCGATGCTTCGATTCTGCGAGGCAAAGCTATCGATTCGGTTGCTGATCAGCCCCGTGCTCTTGTCGGCGTACTGATCGGTGAGGTCGCTTAGTCGTTCGAAGAGGCCCTGACTGACGCCGTCTCCAGCGAAGGCTTCGAGGAGCAGGTCTCCATTCTCGGTTAGGGCGGACCCGAAAGCCTCGACGTCCAACTCGAGCTTTCCCGCCTGGTTCGTTTCAAGTCCGATTTGGCTGATGGTGTCGAAGCCGGGCAGAGAACCAAAGAGCGAGGAGTTCAAGGAACGCTGCAAACCACGCAATGTGGAGTCGCCGGCGAGGCTATCTCCCGTTCGCGCTTCGCCGGTGAATACCGACTCTACAGCGATGCCGTTGACCACCGCGTTGTAGGCGTCCACGAAGGTCTGCATTTTCTCGCCGAGGGCGTCCGAGTCCGATCCGACGTTGACCGTCACAGGGCTCGTCGTGACCGAGTCAAGGGAGAGTTGCACGCCCGTGATGGCTTCACTTACCTGATTTGACTCCCGAGACATGGCGAGGCCATCGATGCTGAAGAGCGCATCGGCAGCTGAAACGGTTTCGTTTGCGGGGTCCGTGAGGCCCAGGTCGAGGCCGGTTTCGGTGAACGAAAGTGAGTTCGAGAGACCCGTGTCGGTGCCGCTTACCTGAAGTCGATAGGCGCTTCCGTCGAAGATGACGCTCGCCGTTGCTCGAAGATCGCTGTCGTTGATTCGTTGTGCGACGCTCTCAAGGGTGTCGGTGGAGTTTACCGAGATCGAGACCTCGTCGTCTCCGCCTACGGTGATTCCAATCGAAGCGCCATCCGCGAAGAGCCCCGGGACGTCCTTGCTCGCGACGCCGTCGCTGTGCGTTCGTTCGGCGGCGGCGAGCTGAGTCACCTCAATGACGTACGCGCCTGCCTGCGCGTCGCCTTGCGACGTGGCGCCCACGATGGACTCCGCGGACGATGAGACCGTCGCCGGCGCGCTGTCGTCGGTAATCGCCTCCATCGCGGCCTTGAGGTCATTGAGGCGCTCCTGAATCGTCTCAAAGCGAGAGGACATCGAATCATGATTCGCCTGCTTGGTGCGGAGGCGGGCGATGGGAATCGACTCAGCACGCACCAGCTCCGTAACGATCGAGCCAGTATCGATTCCTGTCGCGAGTCCGGAGAATGAGGTGATGCTGTTCATGGTGGCTTTGTGGGGAAGGGGGCTTGTCTTCTCAACGGCGGGAAGGGACGATATTCAACCCCTCCCGCTCGATGCGGCGAACTAGCCGAGAAGACTCAACGCTACCGATGGAAGCTGGTTGGCCTGTCCGAGGACGGTGACGCCTGCCTGCATCAGGATGTTCTGGCGTGTAAGCGCCGCTGTCTCCTCGGCGACGTCGGTGTCGCGAATGCGTGAGTTGGCTGCGCCCAGATTTTCGCGAGCGGACTGCAGATTGGAGATGGTCACCTGGAGTCGGTTTTCCGATGCGCCGATGTTGGCACGTTCTGTTGAGATGTCCTCGATGGATACGTCGATGATGCCGAGGGCGGCCTGAGCGCCAGCAGCGGTCGTTAGGTCGATGGTGCCAATGGCTGCTCCGCCGCCGCTCGTTCCCAGCGTCGCAGTATCCATGGCTGGAATGGTGACCGAAAGACGGTCCGCCGCAGTGTTGTTGATGCCAATTTGAAGGTCGATGGCTGCCAACGATCCATCCAACAGGGGAGTGCCATTGAACTCTGTCACCGCAGCGATACGGTCGATTTCCGTTCGAAGAGCGGCCGCCTCCTGTTCGATGTAGCCGCGCTGGGTTGCACCGACGGTGTCCGTCGCCGACTGCATGGCCAACTCGCGAAGTCGAGACATGATAGAACTCATCTCGTTCATCGAGTTTTCCGCGGTCTGCAAGAGGCTGATGCCGTCGTTGGCGTTGCGTTCGGCCTGTCCGAGGGAGCGAATCTGCGACTTGAGAGATTCGCTGATGGCGAGACCCGCGGCGTCGTCGCCGGCTCGGTTGATTCGAAGGCCGCTTGAAAGACGTGACATTGCCTTGTCGAGTCCGAGCTTCGTCTGGGAAAGGTTGCGCTGCGCGTTGAGCGACGATGTGTTCGTCATGATGCTGATCATTGGATTCTCCTCCGTGAGATAGTTGCGTCGCCGTCCTAGCGTTCCGAGTGTGTGAAAGACTTCGAACGAAGTGCGCGTCGCCTTTAGACAAAATTTTGACGCCCTAGGAATAGGCCATGACACCGCCGGCGTTGGGCACCTCATGCGCAACTCAATCCTCTTCGGTGCAGGACTCCTTCTGCTCGCGTTGCTATTTCCGATGGAGGGCGCAGGAGCCCAGCAAAACCCCGGGGTCGTCGTTCAACGTCTCCAAGCAAGCGCGCCGCGCCCACTGCCTTTTGGCGATGGCATCATCACGTTGGTGCGCGTCGATATGAGTCGCTACCGACTGCGCTTTTTGACGGAGGCACGACATGGCGATCGTCGCACAGCGGAACAATGGATGCGTGACGAAGGCCTTCAGGGAGTCACGAACGCCGGTATGTTCTTGCCGAACGGCCGGAGCGTCGGTCACATGATCCAAGACGGTGAGGTCGCGAGCAGACGCGTTGTTTCACGCTATCGAGGGCTCCTTGGCTTCGCACCACGCCGCGAAGGCATGCCCTACATGGGCGTCGGCGGCGCTCCACGGGGGCGGGGCGGCTGCCCGCACACCATCGCGTCGTTTGCCGCGGACTACACAAACGTGCTCCAGGCCTATCCTCTCCTCGACTGCCGCGGCCGTGCCGTGTCCTGGCGCAACAACATGCGATACAGCGCCGCGGGTCTTGGTGTGGATTCCGAAGACCGCGCGGTCTTCATGCACTCGCGCACTCCTTATCGGATGGAGGTGCTCAGCCGAATGCTCAGCGCACCAGAGCTCGGTCTCCGCGGGATGATCTACTTGGAAGGCGGTCCGGAAGCGACCCTTCTTGTTCGCGCGGAAGGGCACAGCGTCCGCGCCGTTGGAAGCTATGAAGACGGCTTCAACGAGAACGATGACAACCAAGGCATGTGGGATCTACCGAACGTCATCGCGTTTCAGCGCCGATGAGCCTGGCTGCTCCGATTGGATTCGATTTACTCTGAGTCTGACTCCATGCCGTCCACCACGAACGCGTAGAGCGCGCTTCCGAGGCGCGCGTAGCCACGCGACGTAAAGTGTACGTGGTCTTCAAGGGCGAGACCTTGCTCGACCCAGCGCGACATTGACCCCTCGCCGCCCATCCACGTGTACACATCGAAGAACGCGCAGCCCTCCTCCGCAGCGACGCGCCGTTGTTCAGCGATGACCTCAAGCATGCGTGGACGCGGCCGCCACTGACCCCGCCTCCGGCGTGGCCATTCGCCGGGGCCGACGAGCAAGCATGCGGCATTGGGCGCGCGTGCACGCCACCCTCGGACGACACGCTGGAGCGCGCCGCGCTCCGAGTCACGCTCCCTGCGGGCGCTCTCGTTGGTTCCATAGGCGAGCACGACTAGGTCGAAGGGGCGTGAGCGCTGACTCCGAACAAGTGAGCGTTCACGCCAGGGAATTTGGTCCCCAGCGCGTGTACCAGGGACCCCGAAAGCGTCGACGGTCACTCCCACGGCGTGACCCATGTCGAGACCGAAAACGCGGACTCTCCCCGTCGCCGTGAGCTCAAGCTCTCTCGCATCGCCGAGGGACTCCGTCAGCGTCACGGTCAATGTCCGGCGCGGACCGCTCGTCTCGACTTGTCGCACTTCGTCGCCCCAAGACACCACAAGGCGACCGCCACCCGGTTGCTGCAGGTAGGAGAGCGCGAGCGATTGCGCTCCGTGAGACGGTAGGAGCACACGGCTTGAGGCCCCTTGCTCTGTGTTTAGGAAGAACCCCGCCAATCCATAGTCGTCCCGCCTTCGCTCTCTTCCCCGCACGCGATGTCCAGTCCAGCCATGGCCGGAGAGCTCGACGCCATCGCGGGCGTAGAAAGCAAAAGGCGAACTCGGCAGAAACCAGCCGAGCCCTCCGTCTCCGAAGCGGCGCTGCAATGAAGCCCTCAGAACTCGCGTGTATTCATCGTTAGCCGTGTGGGACGCGCCATAAACGCCGACGCGAACGGGCCGCTGTTCTGCTTGGCGCAGAGCACGATGAAATCCTCCCAGGAGGGATTCCGAGTCCTGGGCTTCGAGAGAAGGACTAGCAATGGTCGCTAGAACGAGGCCCACGAGGGCGAGTGATTTTGGCACACCTCGGAGAACGCCTAAGAGCCTCGGACGTATTCCTTTTGTTGAAAACAACAAGGCCAGAATCGAAGATCGAAACGCAGCAAACCCACTCTCAATGAGAGTGGGTTTGTCAGCGCTGAGAGCTCGATTAGAGAAGAGAGAGGGCGAGCTGAGGAGCCTGGTTTGCCTGCGCCAACACGGAGACGCCGGCCTGCTGAAGAATGTTGCTTCGAGTAAGAGCGGCGGTCTCGCTGGCGACATCGACGTCACGGATTCGGCTGTTCGCGGCGGAGAGGTTTTCCCGAGCGCTGGCCAAGTTGGACGATGTTACCTGGAGTCGGTTCTCCGTTGCACCGATGGTTGCTCTTTGTCCGGACACCGTTTCGATGGCGGTATCCAAGGAGTCAATGGCGGCCTGCGCGTTGGCAGCGGTGTCGACGGCGGACGCGTCGATTGCAAGACCGGTGGTGTCCATGGCAGCGATGGTCACATTGATTCGGTCATCGGCGGTGTTGTTGATGCCTACCTGAAGGTCGACATTGGCGGTGCCGTCCAGAAGAGCGGTCCCATTGTACTCGGTGACAGCGCCGATTCGGTCGATTTCCGTGGAGAGCGCCTGGAACTCCTCATCGACGTAGCCTCGCTGGGTCGCATCAAGAGTGCCCGAGGCAGACTGGGTGGCGAGTTCTCGCATGCGGCCGAGAATGCCGCCGACCTCGGAGAGCGCGCTTTCTGCGGTTTGCAACATCGATACGCCGTCATTGGTGTTTCGTTCAGCCTGCCCCATCGAGCGGATCTGAGCCTTCATGTCCTCGCTGATGGCGAGGCCGGCGGCGTCGTCACCTGCGCGGTTGATACGAAGACCACTGGAGAGTCGTTCGAAGCTTGTGGAGAGTGAGCTTCCTGTCTTTGCGAGGTTTCGCTGTGCGGTGAGGGAGGAAACGTTGGTGTTTACGGTGATAGCCATGGTTTTTTCTCTTCCTTGAGATGAGAGTCCCGCCGTCCTTGGCGTGACCTATTTGGTTTCGTTGTGAAAAAATGTGCGGCGTCGCTAAAGGTCCACATCCCACCATCCGAAAGTCTTGGTGGCACCCGGAAGTGTCCTAGACAGAGTCGCAAAGCGACACGGTTGGCGAAGGCTCGGGGATGAGCCGTCAGGAATGAAGTCCACGCGGCGAACGCGTCTGTGGAGCTGCTCGAGCTGTGCTCGGGAGTGGGGAGAGCGTTTCTCCCAGTGGCATCCTGCCTCGATAGAAAGGAATCGGACGTCCTGTCAGAACCTTGAGGTCCACTGTCAAAAAAGTGTCGTTTTTTCGTCGCGTTCTCTCATTGAGTGTCCAAACCCTTGGGAAAGCGCGTCGGCATGGCCAGTGCATTGCAGTCTGGTGTCAGCAACGAGGAATCTATGAACGCCCCCCAAGACTCGATTATCCAAGCTCTTACCCAACTCGCGCAGGCGGGAGACAGTGAAGAAGCGTTCCGCCTCGTCGACGCCCTCTGCGTAAACGCCGGCGAGTCGATCGCGCCTTATCGTGAGCTCGTTCGGGCGCTGCTCTCTCGCGCCGGCGAAGTTGAACGCTTGCGGAGTGTTGCGGACTGCGATGCGCTGACAGGCGTGGGCAATCGACGGGGACTCGAGGCCGCGGCGACGAGAGAAGTGGCGCGTGCACGTCGCGGCGACGAACAACTGGCCGTTCTTATCCTCGACCTTGATGGACTCAAAGCGATCAATGACGAGTTCGGACACGAAGCAGGAGACCGCGCCATCGTTGAGTTGGCCAGAGCCGGCAGCGAAGAGCTACGTGACAGCGACTACCTCGCGCGTCAGGGCGGCGATGAGTTCGTTGTCCTTCTTCCCGGGACCGACGTCGCGGGGGCTCGACGCGTCGCGTCGCGAATTCGGCGCTCTATGTCTGAGCGGAACTTCCCATACGGCGTCCTCGGTACAAGCATCGGCTGCGCCGCCTGGCGTCCAGGCTCGTCCTTCGCGGAGATGCTGCGTGAGGCGGATGCGGCTCTCTACCGCGACAAGCGAGCGCGCAAGGAAGCGAGCGCCTGGGACAACGCGAAGAGCGCGAAGGCCTCACAGCGCAAGCAACACGCCGCCTAGGACGCGGGGCTTCACGGATGGGCTCAGTCGAAAAGCGGACGGCGCGAAGTGCGCTCACTAGAACTTTCTCTGCGTAGCCGCTCAATTCTACCGAGCCACTGTCGATAGGAACCCTCATGGCGAACGCGAAAAGAACAGCTGTTACTGTTGCCATCGCAGGTGGAAAAGGCGGCGTTGGAAAGAGCGTCGTCGCTGCGAACCTCGCTATCGCCCTGGCGCGATTTGGCCAACGCGTCGTGGTCGTCGATGCGGACCTTGGCTCCGCCAACCAGCACACGCTCTTCGGCGTCGATCGCCCGGGATACACGCTCCAGGCTCTCGTCGAAGGTCGCATCTCTAGTCTTGAGCAGGCCGTTATTCCGACCATCGCGCCCCGCGTTGCCCTTGTTCCTGGTAGCGGCGCCGTCGTCGGGGCGGCGAACATCGGCCACGCCCGAAAGATGAAGCTCATTCGACACATCGCGGCCATCGACGCGGACGTGGTCATCGTCGATTGTGGCGCGGGCACTGGGTATGACGCCGTCGACTTCTACGACATGGCGGACCTACGTCTCGTCGTTGTCGCTCCGCAGCTAACGTCGATGCAGAACGCGTACGCATTTCTGAAGAGCGCGCTCTTCCGCAGCCTCCGGAAGAGCGCCATGTGTCACCGTGAGCGTGAACTCCTCGAGACCGCCACGAGCGGAAGCGAGACGGAACGCGTCGATGAGGTCATCGCCCGCGTTCGAGAGAGCGACGCCGTGTTCGCGGATGCTCTCGCCGGATGCGTCTCGTCGTTTCAGGCCAGCATCATCGGAAACCTCATCGACCACGACGGGCAGCAGCGCGCGATTCGCTCCGTCGCCGCAATGTTCCACGACTTCTTGGGCCTTCAAGTTCCAGTGTTAGCGAACCTACGGCGTGACAACCGTATTCATCAGTCCGTGACGCGGCGTCGTCCGTTTTTGCTCGATCACCCAACCGGCTTCTTCTCGAATCAGTGCCGCGCGATCTCGGAGGTCATTCTCAGCGCCGACGTCCCCCGGATTCGTGCTGCGCGACGGCGTGTCGCGCCCAAGGACGAGACACGTCTTCCTGGGCCCCTCGCGAATTACATCCGCGCGCATGAGCGCTTCCGAGTGGAGTTGCCCTGCAAGATCGTCGTCGGGGAGATGCCGTCCGACGCTGAGCTCATCGACGCCAGTTCAAGTGGCATGCGTCTCGACACATCACTCAACCTCAAGGTTGGCCAGCATATTCGTGTCGTCCACAACGGGTACCACGCGAGCGCCGTTGTAAGGCGCGTCGCAAAGGGGGAGATCGGTGTTGAATGGGCTGGCGCAGGAAGTCCATTCTTGGCCTACCTGGACTCAAAACACACTGCACTGGCCGCCGCGTCTTGAACCCCGGTTTGCGTGCGAGCGGAAGCTACGCGCGGGCTCGTGTTTTTGGGCTCGCGTCGAGATCGACACGTTTGGTCCAGTCGGGCCAGTTCGGGATGTCGACGCGTGTGAGGACTTCCCACACGACCCTGTTATCGCGGAACGTAATGCTCGGCGGACACTCACCCTCCACCGGTAAGATGATCCGCCCACGGTAGAGGCCGTCTTCGACCTTCTCCAAGGTGACATTGGATTCAAACAGCGGGTGTGTGTACGTACGCCGGTTGCTGCCTGAGCCGCGCACAACTCGTTCCATGACCTTGAGCTCCGAGGTGATGGCCGTGACAGAGCTTGCCGAGGCGAGTTTCACGATAACGAAGAACGCGTCTTTGTCTTCCGCTACGCGATATCCGCCTCCGGTGCCCATCTGAAAGCCGAGCTCTACCGAACCGAGTCGCTTCGTGGCCATCCATCCTCGGCCCAAGAAGATCGCGACGATTCCTGTGAAGACACTAAACATCAGCGTTGGAGCGAGGATGCCGGGTTCCTCGCTCATGCCGAATACGAGCACCGCGACGCTGAAAAGAAACACCGCGAGGACGGCATAGAAGCAACCTGGACTCGCGTTCTTCTTTACCTTCTCTTCGTCCCAGCCGTAGTCCATCGTGGTGTCGTTTGGATAGGCGATGTTGACGGTGGCGTTGTCCTTGGGGTCGATGGCCCACGGGATGTCGGCGCGAGCGTGCACTTGGTAGTTCACGTTGAGAAGTGTCCCATGGTACGGCCGCGCGTCGGGGGGAACACGAAACGAGAAGGGGTAGTTGTGTTGGGCCTGTCCAAACCAAGTGCCGACGAATTCCTGTGATTTATCCAGGGTGATCGTGGCGCGGTTGCCTTTGCCGGACGTGCTCGCTTCAAAGACGACGTCCAGGCTCTTGCACCGGCATTCGCTGTCGGTTTCGACCTGTACTTTGCCCCTGATCTCTTCGCCCGGAAAGTAAACGCGCTGGGGTTCGTCGAGGATGACTAGAAGGTTACATTTTGCCATGTTCGTATCCGGCTCTACTCAGCTCGCGTCCGCGAGGCCTTGGTAGTGATCATACAAGTCGTCTTGGATGCCGCGGAGATGCTGCCCATGACGCTCGATGATTTCTTTGAGAATAGGGAGTGGCACCTGGGGTGGTGCGTCGTGTCCACGTTTCGATGCCCAGCGTAGACGTCTCTCGACGAATACCGTCACGCGTTTCCAAAAAGCGTCTGCGTCGAGCCGTCCGACTTCGTGATGGAAGACATCGATGCCTCGAGCTCCAAGCTCCGCGACGTGGCTCTCGTGCGTCCCCAGCACAAAGTGCGCGGGGCGACGAAAAAGGCGCCAGCGTTGCCACCGCGAGAGGAGCTGAGACTCATCCAGGAAGACGATAGGAGCCTGCGGAACCGGCGGGTTCTTCTCTTCTGGACGCAGCATCGTGAAGGGCATGGCGCGAAAGTGTGCGTGGATGAGCGCGAGGTGCGTCGACTTTCCGTGGCCGCATGGCCCAAGAAACTCCGCCGCGAAACGCCCCTCGGATGGCGGGCGCGAGAGCTTCTCGAGAATGGACTCGAGCGGCACGTCGCTGACGGAGAGCGATGCGAGCTCTCCTTCTTGCACGGACCCAAACGGGTTCCATCGAAGTCCTAGGGGCGCAAATCCATCGCGTGTCCATTTGGGCGGTGTGGCGGCTTCGGCGAACACGCGGTCAATGTACACGAAGTTACCCTTTCCCGAGAGGGTCCTCTCGCCAATCATGGCGCGGGTAGCGTCGCGAGAGCTGACGTCGCAACGCTGGGTAGTGTCGTTCCCAGAAGCCGCTTAGGTCTGTCGTGACTTGAACAGCGCGGCGGTTCGGCGCGAGGAGGTGCAGCACCAGAGGAATGGAGCCCGCCGTGGGGCCACTCGCCAAGCCAAAGAAGTCTTGGAGGCGCGACGCGATCCACGGAGGACGGTCCACCTCGTAGTTTACGTGTACGCGCCGTCGGCCCGGCAGCGACACATGCTCCGGCGCGTAGTTCGTTAGGAGTCCAAGCTTTTTTGACGGCAAGAGGTCCCGCATGGCCTGGACCATGGATGCGCCCTTGAGGTCTGAGAAGCTCCGTCGCCCGACGCAGAGCTTCGTGAGCGCGAGCATTCGCCATTTGTCGTCGAGCTCCAGCTCAAGGCCTGCCACGACGGCAAAGCGTGCTCTGCGCTCGAGGAGCTCGACGGCGTCCATGTCGAAGAAGCGCTGGAGGCCCGCCTCGAGGGCGGCGGTGGCGAGACACTCCGCGACGGCGTCGCCGTAGCCGTCGCGCCGAACGCTCTCATCGAGAACGAGCCCTTCATAGACGAGCGCCTCCACGCTCTCGACCTGCTCCGTGGTGGCGTCGAAGCGGACCTCACTCGTCGTCTCGATGGCGTCGCCGAAGAGCTCGAGCATCATCTCGCCGCTTAGCTCGCAGGCCGAGCGCACGCGCGTCTTTCCACGCCCCCCGCGCTCACTGCGGTCTTGGACACGCACGGCGACGACGAACTCGCCCTCGCGAACAACGCTCGACTCGTCGAGCTCACCGCTGCCGCCACCGGCGAACACCACGCGCCTTCCTTCGCGTCGTCCGATGCGATCGGGAAACGCCAAGGCGATGGCGGAGCGGAGCGCTTCGTCTTCGTCCCAAAGGGAGCTCTCTACGTTTCCGGCGCGCGCGCTGCGTTGAAGCTGTCGCGTGACTCGCCCAACGTTTCGATAGACGCCGATGTCGATGCCCCGGGCGTAGAGCTCGCGGTCTCTGAGGCGTTCCGCTTCCGCCGTCTCGAAGGCTTCGAGCTCGACCAGCACGTCGGCGGTGCCGGACTGGTCACGCGTCTCCCGAAGGAGAGCGCGTTCCCCGAGAAGCGCGGCGATGAGGCAAGCCCTGGCGCCGACGGAGCGTTCCACGCCGGACAAGACGAGGCGGCCCAGACGCGGATGCACCGGCAGACGCAGGAGACGGCGGCCATCGTCACTGATCGACGAGTCGCCGCTATTGCCCTCGTCGTTCTTGTTGGCGCGGAGCGCGCCAAGTCGCCGAAGGAGGTCCTCCGCCGATTCGAGGGCCCGTTTTGGCGGCGCCTCAAAGTAGTCGAACTGGAACGGGTCGTGGCCCTCAGCGCGCAGAAGCAGCACCAGTTCACTCAAGTCCAGCCGCGCGATCTCCGGGGTCTCATGTGCGTCACGTCGCTCGAAGTCAGTCTTCGTAAAGAGCCGAATTGCGCGACCCGCGCGAACACGCCCGGCTCGCCCCGCTCGTTGGATGGCCGACGCCTGGCTGATGCGCTCAACGCGAAGCGTCGGCAGGCCCGTCCACGGCGAATAGGACGCGCGACGTACGAGGCCGGAGTCGATGACGGTGGTGACGCCCGGAAGGGTGACGGAGCTCTCGGCGACGTTCGTCGAGAGCACCACTTTGCGATTGCCACCGGCTGCCACGACGCGGCTCTGCTCTTTGGCGCTCAGATCGCCATGCAGGGTTGTGAGCTCGATTCCGTGACGCTTGCATGCGGCGCTGCAGCGCTGACCCGCACGCCGAATCTCCGCCGCGCCGGGAAGGAACACAAGAACATCACCTTCGTCGTCGGTGCGCAGCACGCTCGATAGGGCCTCGGCCACTCGGGCGTCCAGGTTCCGCTCGTCGCCCGCCGGTCCGTACTGAATATCGACGGGAAAGACGCGGCCGCTCACGTGTTTGTACGGGGCATCGAGAAACGACGAGAGTGGTTTTGCGTCGAGGGTGGCGCTCATTGCCACAACGAAGAGCTCTTCGCCGCGTGCCCGTCGCGCGTCCCGAAGCTTCGCCACCATGGCCAAGGCGAGGTCTCCCTGGAGATGTCGTTCGTGAACCTCATCGAAGACCACGGCGCCAACGCCGCGCAGGGACGAGTCCGAGGCGAGGCGTCGAATCAGGATGCCTTCGGTCATGAAGAGTAGGCGCGTGCGATCGCTGGTCTTTTTGTCGAAGCGTACTTGGTAGCCGACCCGCTCTCCGACCTTCTCGCCAAGTTCATGGGCGACACGCTCGCAGGCGAGGCGCGCGGCGAGCCGCCGCGGCTCCACGACGAGGATCTGACCCTGTACTTCATCCAGCATCGCCGGCGGCAGGCGCGTTGTCTTGCCAGCACCTGGCTCGGCGCTGACGACGAGGCCACGATTCTCTCGGAGCGCCGCCATCATCGATGGCAGCTCCGCGTCGATGGGCAGGGCGCTCTTCTTCACGCGTCCGATGGCTGTTAGGTCAAGAGAATGAGCGCAATGACGGCGAAGGTGACCGTGTAGCGTACGCGCTCAAACCAGACGAAGTGGTGAGTCTTCGTCCAGTTCCAGAGATAAGCGAGGAGACCCATGGCGGCGAAGAAGAGCCCAACAAGGCCGATGGCGGGCAGAAGGTCGAGGCCTCGGTGGAAGCTCCCGTTGACGCCAGGCGTGAAGCCCGTTCCGTAGAGCAGAAGGAGGTGCGCGACGTAGAGCACAAGGGTCTGTGTTCCGATGACCTGGACGAAGCGGACGACGGGCATCTTCTTCTTCGTCGCCTTCATGCGTTTCGTGAGGAGCGACTCGACGAGGCAGAGCACGGAGAGCAGCCCCAGGACGCCGCCGAGGCGAATGAAGAAGAACCAGGGGCTCGTCTTCCAGAAGTTGTGCTCCGGAAACGGGTCAAAGGGCGCATGCGCCATGCGATCGCCAAAGAGGATAAGCGCCGCGGCGATGAGCGCCAGCGGGAGAAAGAGCTGCCGCAGGCCAGGCGCCTTGAGACGCCGGGTTTGCACGAAGCGGGCGGTAAGGATGCCACCGAAGAGGAAGCCACACCAAGGCACGATGGGGAAAATGGAGCCCGTCGAGTCGTTGATCCAGGCCGCAATGGGCGAGGGCAGCGCGCTCACGTCGGCGGCCCATAGAAAGGGCGCGGAAAAAATGGCCAAGCCCGTAAGAATGGCGATGACCGTCAGATAGAGCCGCTTGTTGCGGAGGATCATCACGAGGGACTCCGCGAAGATAAGCACCATGCCGATGTGCTGGAGCGCGTCGACGCTGGTGGTCCGTGCGAGTCGTTCCGGGGGAAGCGAGAGGAGCCACGACAGGCTCGGTTGCTGAAGGTGGAGCAGGTACCCGATACCGATGATCATCAAGTAGCGCTCGAAGCGCTTGTAGACGGTCTTCCCGAGACGTGTGTGGGCATCCCATTTGCCCAACGTCGTGATGCCGAAAGCCATCCCCGACGAGAAGAGGAAGATCGGCGCGGTGAACCCATGCACGTAGCCGTGGTAGCCGTACCACCAGCTGCCTCGAACACCTTCGCTGACCACTTCGTAGAAGACGTGGCCCTGAATCATTAGAACCACTGCTGCGAAGCGGAAGAGGTCGAGGGCGAGCCAGCGCTCCTTCACCGGCGCTTTCACGCTGGGTTTCGCAACGGGTGTGCTCTTTGCACGACGCCATGGAAGGACTGCACTCACGGCCCCGTTCTGGCCGCCCACCGCGAAGTGCGCAAGTCGCGCTCGTTCGCTTCCACACTCACTTGGGTGACAAGAAGCATCGAAAAGTAGGCAAATTCACTGTTTTAGCGAGGACTTTCTCGGTGTTTCTTCGAGCGGCTATAGTCAGCGCCGAGGATGAATACCGACGCCACCATCGCCGCGCTCCTCGCTACACATCATGACGACATCGAGGTCGGAGACACCATTCTTCCGCCGGCGCACGAGACGGACGTTCGGGTGTCGACGGGGCGCCTCGAACTTGGGAAGACGTTGGGCGAAGGAGGCATGGGCGTTGTCCGCGTGGCCAGGCAGGCCTCCCTCGGCCGGGAGGTCGCCGTCAAAACGCTTCGAAGTGAGCACACGGGCCACGGCTTCGAGCGACGCCTCTTGCAGGAGGCGTGGACCACAGGAACCCTCGAGCATCCGAATGTCGTGCCGGTCTACGACATCGATCTCGATGAGGACAACAAGCCGCTCATCGTTCTCAAGCGTATCGAAGGACGCGTCTGGGAAGAGCTCATGCACGACCCCCAGGCCATCCGGCGTGAGCACGGTTCGAAGGAACCCCTCGAATGGAACATCCGGGTCTTGATGCAGGCCTGCCGCGCGCTCCAGTTTGCTCACCGTCGCGGATTCGTTCATCGGGACCTCAAACCGGAGAACGTGATGGTCGGCTCCTTCGGCGAGGTTTATGTCCTCGACTGGGGCATCGCCGTCGCCCTTGAAGATGACGGCACAGGTCGTTTCCCCCTCGCCGAGGACGCTCGCGCCATGGCTGGAACACCCGCGTATATGGCGCCGGAGATGCTTGGCGGCGAAGAGCCCAACATTGGTCCTTGGACGGACGTCTACCTCCTCGGCGCCGTGCTCTACGAAGTGCTCACGGGCCACGCGCCGCACGAAGGCGAAACCCTCGCCGAAGTGCTTCGCTCTGTTCTTCATGGCCCGGCGCCGGTGGAAGGGTACCCGGAGCTGAGACGCATCTGCGAGCGCGCGATGGACGCCGACCGCGCCGCGCGTTTCGAGAGCGTGGAGCAGTTTCGTTTGGCTCTCGAGGGGTTTCTCCGCCATCGCGGCGCGCGCCAGCTCGCGGAACGCGCCGACGTGTCGCTCCAAGCTATGAACGTGCACCTAGCGAGCGGCGATGACAGCGCAGCGGACGCGGCGTTTGCGGAATGCCGCTTTGGTTATCGAGCCGCGATCCAGAGTTGGCCTGATTTCGAGGAGGCCCACGAACGCCTGCGAAGTGCCGAGCTGACGATGGCACGCGCCGACCTCGCCGCAGGTCGCCCCGAGGCGGCGCAGCGGCTTCTCGCGTCGCACTCTTCGATCCCGCCCGAACTTCGCGCGGCCCTTGAAGACGCGCTCAGCGCTCAGAACGAAGAGCGTGAGTCCATGGCGCGTCTTCGAGACGACGTCAGCGAAAACGTCGGCAAACGAACGCGCTCGATGGTCCTCGCCCTCGTGTGCGGTCTGTGGGTTTTCGGCCCTGTTCTTCGCGAGTACTTTCACAGTGACAATCCGTGGTCCGCCGTTGTCCCTTCGCTTCTCTCCGCGATTTTCGTCGGCGGAGTTCTTCTCTGGGCTCGCGAGTCGATGGCCAAGACGCGCATCAACCGTTCTTTGGCCGGCCTCCTCGGCGCCGTCGTCCTCGCGACGCTTGGCGCAAACATCATCGGGGTGGCGGCGGGGCTCGATATTCAGACCATCGATTGCCTGCTCCCCTTCGTGTGGCTCACGGGGACCCTCGTCGCCGTCACCACAGTGCACATCTCGATCCTGCCGTCGGCGCTCGCGATGGCCGTGACCTGCTTCATCTGTCTCAAATATCCCGTGTATCGAT
This sequence comes from Polyangiales bacterium, assembly GCA_045106895.1. Taxonomy (GTDB): domain Bacteria; phylum Myxococcota_A; class Polyangia; order Polyangiales; family Houyiibacteriaceae; genus JBCCRV01. The sequence goes on from JBGCFM010000025.1 coordinate 38,900, forward strand.
ACAAGGTGAGCGCCCTCGCCAACGCCGTTATTTTCGTCAACGCCGTGATTATGAACCGCTCGTTCCGTGTCCTCCGCGAGTCCTTGGAAGCGCGCCTCGACGGCAACTCAGACAGGCCCAAACGAACCTAGGGCTGCGTCTCTAAGGCGTGCGCCAGCCTTGGCCCGTCGTGTAGCGGACCGTGATAGGGCGGGCTTGAACGACCACGAAGCGGCGGTCGCCTTCCGTCAGCAAAAACTCCACGTCCACGGCGTTGGCTCCGCCTACATAGGTCGGAACGAGACGGTCGTTCAGGTTCTTGAGCAGTTCTCCCGCCGCCTCCAGATCGGCCGTCTCCAGAATCGCCTGGCCGTTTGTGCGCGTGCTTCGGCTGAGTACGTGAAACTCGTAGGTGGGTGTCCACGTGTAGATGAGGATCTCTTCGGGGAGCTCGTCGCTGCCTGCGCCGGTCACGCTGCCTCCTTGCGTCTGCACGTTGAGGTAGACGGCGGGCCGGGCTTCGTCGAAGGGGTTCCGAGTAATCGCGACGCCGTTGCCGACGACGTTCTCCACGAAGGGCTGAATCAAGACGGCCATCTTGACGGCGAGTTGGTCGATGCGAAACCACTGCCGCTCTTCGAACGCGCGCTGGAGCCAGACGGAGGCCCAGACTTCGCGAAGTGCCGCCTCGATCTCGCGGAGCGACGAAGCCGAATCGACGACGACGGAGCTGTAGAGGCCCGCGCCGTTGAAGCCGACAAGGTCCTCGGCGTTGGTGCTCGAGCGAAAGATCCATCGACGGTCCGGCGCTTGCTCACGCATGCGCGCGCGAATGGAGCGCAAGAGGCGCGGCGGAACCCGGCGCTCGCTGATCTGTGTGCGCAGCCGCTCGAGCGTCTGCTCGCGGACCCGCGCGTCCTGCTGAAACGCATCGTCGGCGAGGGCCAGGCCGAGTGCTCGTGCCGCACCGCTGCGCCGAAGTTGCTCGTCGTAGTGCGCGAATGGGACCACGAAACCTCCCGGCGTTTCGACGTCGTCCATCGCGCAGACAACGCCTAGCTGGGAGGCCTTGGCACCAGCGCGCGGCGTATCGTCCCCTTGCAGGGAGCACACCTCAAGGAGGCCGCTCTCGCTCAGGTCGAAGGTCGGGCTAAATCCCTCGGAGGGACGACGGCTCGCCCAATGAGCCTCCGCCTCGGCGAGCTCGACCTCTTCGATGGAGAAGTCCTGAGGTCCGACGACCACGCGAACTAGTTTGCCGTCGAAGGCCGTGAGCCGCTCGTCTTCGGCGGCGCCTCGAAGCGCCATGTCCGGAGTATTACGATTTCGGCTCAAGACAGCGACGTGCGCGAGTGGCGCCTGCAGCCGGCCGGTAATGAGCCCGCTGACGGGCGGCAGTTCGTTGGGCACGTGGTCGGTGACGAGGATGTCGCTCGGCCGAACCGAGGCGAGATCGAGCGCCCCATGCGTGATGCGAAGGTAACCGATGGCGACGCCCGGTACCGGGGCCTGGTAGCGGACGTCGGACATGAGGACTTGGCCGTCGATGACGGGCAGACGAGCGCCGAGCTCCGCCGCGCGCTCCTCGTGAAGTGGCGAGAGCGTGCGAAACTGGAGCGCGTCGCCGAAGAACACACGCGTCCGGATGAGCTCAAAGGCACGCATGAGGCGTTCTGAGTCGAGCTGATCACCCGCGACAAGTTCGAAGGTCCAGTGGTCTCCGTCCAAGTAGTGAACGAGGGAGAGCAAGATGTAGTCGCGCTCCGGCGAGCGGTATTGTCGAATGTTGAACTGCCCGTGGTCTACGCTCGCGTCGAGCATGTGTTTCACGAAGCCGAAGTGAAGTTCGAAGCGAGCGGACTGAATGAAGTAGGGACGCCAGTCATCCTCGAGGTCGATGACGACTTTCACCACCTCCGTTCGAGACGCGCCTTGGTACTCGGGGCGATAGGCCAGGGCGCGCCAAGCGTCGGCAGAGCGGACCGCCGGCAGAGCGTTGGGCGAGTCGGCGTCCGCTGGCATTTCGGGCGGCGGTGGCGGCGGTGGGGCCACGATCGCAGGGCCACACCCCCACAAGGCGATGGTGGCGAAGACAAAGAGAAAGCGTCGAGACCTCAGCACCTCGGCAGCATACCAGGTGCCGTCGCGCTTCGATGACTAGCCAGAAAGGAGGTTGGTGAGGGCGCGGGAGAGACGTTGAGCGTCCCAAGGTTTTTCAAGGAAGCCGCCGACGCCGAGATCGAGGATCTCTTGGGCTTCTTCGTTGAGCGCGTACCCCGTTGTCAGGAGCACCGGGACATCTGCACGAATGGCTCTCATGGCTTGATAGGTGGCTTTGCCGTTCATGCCGGGCATGGTCATGTCGAGGATAACGGCGTCGATCTTGTCTGGGTCCTCGCGGAAGATTCGTAGCGCTTCTGCGCCGCCCTCGGCCGCGATGGTGGCGTAGCCAAGCTGCTGCAAAACATAGACGGCGGCCTCACGGAGCACATACTCATCGTCGACAACCAGGACCGTGCCCTCGCCGCCCTGCAGCGCCTCGGGGCCGTGCTGCGATGGAGGGACGTACGTCTGATCTGTGGCGGGGATTCGCAAACGGAAGAGCGCTCCCTTGGCCCCATCGGTGACCTCGACGGTACCACCATGGCTCTCGGCGACCCCGCGAACCAACGCGAGTCCGAGGCCTGCGCTGGCGTGCCGCTCCGGCCCCTTCGTGCTGAAGAAGGGTTTGAAGATATGTTCTTGGAGGTCTTTGGGAACGCCTGGTCCTTCGTCTTCGACTTCGACTACGACGTATTCACCCTCATCACGGGTGCGGACTTGAATGCGACCACCTCCCGGACTCATCGAGTCGCGCGCGTTGAGCACCAAGTTCATCACCGCTCGCTCAAGGCGCGAGCGGTCGCCGAGCACGGCCTGCTTCGACATGCAGGAGACTTCCACAACGGTGTTCTTGCGGAGCCCATGGCGTACGAGCGTCGTCACGGCGCTTACGGCGTCCGCAAGACTTGTCGCTTGCGCGAGGTTCTTGCCCCGTCCGGTGAACGTAAGAAGAGACTCCGCGAGCTCCGAGGCGGTCTTGACCACATCCTGGATCGAACGAGCGTGTTTGGTGCGAAGAGGATCTGACTCTCCGTTTTCGAGAGCGCTCGCGAGCAGTGAGATGGCGCCGAGCAGGTTGTTAAAGTCGTGCGCGACTCCGCCAGCGAGGGTGCCAAGGCTCTCCATGGCATGCGCCTCTCGAACGCGCGATTCGGCTTCTCGGCGAGCGGTCTCTGCTTCGACTTCTCGGGTGATGTCGAAGAAAGCGATAGAGATGTGGGAGATGCTGCCTTCGTCGAAGACCGGCCGCGCATAGGCTCGAATGTTGACCTTTTTGCCGTCTCGGCGGTGGATGACGATGTCATCGACCATCTCCGTTTCGCCCGAGCGGAGCGCCAGCACGAAGGGCATCCTGTCCTCGGGATAAAGCTCACCGCTCAGATCATGAATGGCGTAGGGCTCCGCGAAGTCGCCCCGTTCGACCTCGGCGAGCCCGGGCATGCCCATGATCGTTCGAAAGCGCTCGTTGGCGTAGACGAACTCGCCACCCGGAGCGCGCGCGATCCACACGCCCACGGGGAGACCGTCTCCGATCCCGCGAATGATCTCGTCATTAGATATCACCCGGCGAGTGTACAGTTTTGTCGTCTTCGCCGCGACGGATGTGCGGCGGGTCAGGTTTTCCGATAAGTAGAGGGAGATGCGCAGCTGGCCTCAACTTCTGTGCTCTTGTCTTCTCCTCGTCGCCGCCGCGTGTGGGAACTCTCAGCCGCGTCTCCACAGCGAGACGGTGCCCCGCCTGGTGGAGCGTTGGGAGTCCGGTAGGGAAACGCGCGAGCTCGTCGACGCGCGACGTGGGTTGCTTGTCCTGCGCTATTGCGCAGGCGAAGGCAGGAGCTGTGAGCACAGCACGTACAGGCACTGTGGCGAGTCACTCCGGCGAGCGACGTCCGTGCTTTGGGAAGATCTCGAGATGCGGAAGAACTACCTGGAGCGTGAGCATATCTATGAGTGCGGAGTGAGCGAGTGCCGTCACGCGCCGATGATGGAAGACGACTACGAAGCTACGCTCCGCTTCGACACGAGCGTCGTGCCGCCGGTGCTCATCGAAGTGCTCCATGTTGAAGGCGCAGGTGCGTCCCGTGAAGACATCACCCTCTGGGCCGACACAGAGCGTGCGTCGCATCTCACAGGCTGCGCAGAAAGAAGTAGCTGAGCGATGGAAGACCTCAACGTGAATCACTGGCTCACGATCCCAGGGAAAGACCTCGACTGGCATGCGGCTCGCAGTGGTGGCCCCGGTGGCCAGAACGTGAACAAGGTGAACACCAAGGTGGACCTTCGTTTCGATCTGGAAGGAAGCGCCCTCGCGCCCGCTGTCAAAGCGCGCTTACGCCGCCTCGCCCAGACACGATTGGACGCTCAGGGACGAATCGCCATCACCGCATCGGCCTCTCGATCGCAGAGCGGAAACCTCCGTGACGCACGTGAGCGGCTCCGCCAGCTGGTTCTGAAAGCCCTTGAGCGACCCAAGTCGCGAAAGAAAACCAAGCCGACACGCGGCTCTCAGCGCCGGCGGCTCAAAGCCAAGAGTCTCCGCTCGGACACCAAGAAGCAGCGCGGAAAGGTCGACTACTGACAAGTTTCCCCGGTCTTGCGCCGATTGGTCTTGATTCCATCACCGACCCGGAGGATGTTGGGCCATGGGCGACGCAAAAAACATCGATGGCGAGAATCTGACGGTCACGGGACGACACTCCGAGATCCCTAAACCTCATGTCCAGATCGACGAAAAAGACGACGGCGTCATCATTGTCGTGAGCCAGGCGTATGGCCCGGGCGGAGACAGTCTCGTTGGCATCAGTGACGTCACCTTCGACGGGTACCCCGCCGTCACCATCGGCATTCGTTTGCCCGACGGTCGCGAAGGGCAGGTTCACCTGAGCCCCCTCCACGGCGACGCGCGTAAGGACGGGCTCACGGACATCGCGCCGGGAACGAAGTGCGAGCTGTTCTGCCCCGTGTCGAAAAAGCCCCTCGACGGCCTCGGCCAGGTCGAAGACGGAAGCGGCGCGACCTACCACGCCATCTACCTCACGGACAAGCTCGAGAAGGGCGCCGTGGTGATGCTCTCGGACATCTGGGGTCACTTCCATTCGCGCATCATCGATGACATGGAACTGCTCTCGTACTGGGCTGTCGCTCAGGGCGAGTAGTCCTTCTCGGATTCACTAGCGATGCCGACGTCGTATGACGCCGTCCTCTACGACCTCGACGGAACACTCCTCGATTCGTTTGGACTGATCCTCGAGAGCTTTCGCCACACGCGCCGTGTGCACTTTGGTGACGCGATCGACGATTCTATTTTCCGAAATGGAATCGGGACCCCGCTGCGTGCGCAGCTTGGCACGATGGCTCGCAGCGATGCTGAGCTTGAGGCGATGGTCACGACGTATGTGACGCACAACCTAGAGCACCACGACAGCCTCGTCGCCGCCTACGATGGCGCGGTGGAAAGTGTAGAAGCGTTTCGCGCCGCCGGCATCAAGCTCGCCCTCGTCACAAGCAAGATGCGACGAGGAGCCCAGATGGGCCTTCGTTTCCTGGGTCTCATGGACGCCTTCCAGGTGCAGGTCTGCGCCGACGATGTTGTCCGCGGGAAACCAGATCCCGAGCCCGTTCGTTTGGCGCTCAGTCAGCTTGGGGTCGCCCCAGAGCGCGCCGCCTTCGTCGGCGATTCACCACACGATATCTTGAGTGGCAATGCGGCGGGCGTGACCACCGTGGCGGCTTCTTGGGGGCCTTTCCCAGAGCAGGCGCTGCGTGATTCTCAACCGAGTATCTTCGCCGCTTCTCCTATGGACGTCCTCGATAAACTGCGCTGAGCTATCTCCCGAGAGCTGGGTGATCGCTTGGGTCACTCGCCTAGTGCGGGATACACTCGCCACGTGAAAGTTGGAGACAACATCGCGGGGTACGACATCGTCCGAAAGATGAAGTCCGGCGGCATGGCGACGCTGTATCTTGGGCGTCGCTCGCGCGAGGGTGGATTCGAAAAGCAGGTGGCCATCAAAGTGGTCCATGAGCACCTGACGGAGAGCGACGAATTCACGCGTATGTTCCTCGATGAGGCGCGCATCTCCGCGAGCATTGAGCACCCCAATGTGGTTCACGTGCATGACCTAGGGACGACGGAAGCGGGGCGGAATTTCCTGGTGATGGAGTACGTGCCGGGCATATCCCTCTCGCAGCTCATGCGAGTGTTTCGCAAACAACGAAAAGGGCCGACTCCAGCCATGGCAACGTGGATCGCGATGCAGATCGCGGCGGGTCTGCACGCGGCGCACGAGCTGACGACGGACGACGGAACATGGCTGGGCGTGGTCCACCGTGACGTGAGCCCAAAGAACGTCATCGTTGCCGACAAGGGCTATGTGAAGCTCATCGATTTTGGCATCGCGAAGGCCGCCGACCGAATCCACAAGACGAAGGCCTCACAGCTTAAGGGCACGTTTCGCTACATGTCGCCGGAGCAGGCCGCGGGCACCGTCCTCGACCGTCGCACGGACATCTACGCGCTTGGAATCATGCTGTGGGAGCTGCTCACGCAACGAAAGCTCTTTCACGCCGCCAACGACATCGCGCTTTTGGAAGCGGTGCGGAACCCACAGGTTGTTCCGCCCAGCACCATCGCGCCTGATATCCCACCTGACCTGGACGCCATCATTATGAAGGCCCTGGCGCGTGACCCCGCACAACGTCCCCCGACGATGGCTACGTTTCGAGCGGAGCTGTCGAAGGCGGTCCCTGATGCGCTCGCGCTGACACAGGACGACGTCGCAAAGTTCATTGAAGACGTCGCGAAGAGCCAGGCGGAGGAAGAGCCGTCGGTTCACTCCGCCATGGGCGCGCCGAAACGTGGAGACGCCACGACGGAGCGTTTTCGGCGCGCGGCTCCGGTTTCGGCGCCACCGGTTTGGGGAGCCCTGGATCGAGATGACGAGGAAGACGAGGCGACGAATATCCGCCTTGAAGATGACGACCTGCTGCCGGGCTCGGCATCCGCCGCCGCGAAACCTGTTCCTCCTGCTCCGAAGTTGATCGCGCAGGAACATGCTGAGACAAACGTCGCTCTCCCGCCGAAACCCGATGCTCTTCAGACAGAGCGCGCCAACTCCGCGAGCAAGCTCCCCGTCGAGTTCGACATGGTGGAAGCCGCCGACATCGAGGTCGACCTACCGCCGTCGCCATCCACATCCACATCCACATCGCCAGCGCACCCATATCGGCAGGAACTACCAGCGGGCCCTTCCGTACTGGTCGAGGACAAGTTCTTCGAACGCCTCCCCTTCGCGTTCGTCGCCCCGCTGCTCGGAAAGGCGTGGGCGCTTCTACTCTTCAGCGCCCTTGTCCCCGCCTGTGCCGCCGTGCTCCTCACCCTCGACGTCGGCCTCGTCCTTCGCGTGAGTTTCGCCGTGCCGATGTTTCTCTTTTCGATCGGTCTGCTCACGGAGATCTTCTCCCGGCTTGCCCAAGAAGGCGCCGACAACGATGTCGGGGTACCTTCGCCGACACTCGGTGACACGGAACTCCAGACGGTGCTCGGCGCAGGGATGGCGACGCTCTTTATTGTCGCGCTGCTTTTTGTGTTCCCCGCGTACCTTTTCATCGCGCAGTACATCGGCGTGGTGACCTTTACGGTGCTCTCTTTCTTGCCCTACGTCTATTGGCCGATGGCGTTTACGGTCCAGGGCATCACCGGGGATATCGTCGCTGGCCTCGATGTCGTCTTGGTGTTTCGCACGATGCTCAGAGCGCCGGTGAAGTACTTCGTCGTCGTCGCCCTTGGGTTCGGTCTGACCGTTGCTCTCTCCATCGCTGTCGGCGTCGTCAGCGGAATGCTCCTCGCAACTGTCGGCCCATCACGTTTCCTCGTGTTCGGACTCACGTTCGTATTCTTCGGCACAGTGACGTATCTCCAGGGCGTCATGGGCTACGCGATGGGTCGACTCGTCGCGACCGAAGACAAGTTGGCGGAGGCCCTCGTACGTCGTTAGTCCACGCGTCGCCCGTGCTACTATCGACCATGAAGTTCGTCCTTCTCGCGCTGGTCGGCGCCGCTGCGGTGTTCTTCCTAACACGTTCAGCGAAGAAACGAGGAGGAGGCCCTCAGCGTCTTTGGTCCAAGCTGCACAGCCTCACCCATGACCAGGCGCTGGCGGAGCGGCTCGTCGCGGGAGAGATGCGTCGAAACCCAGAGCTAAGCGAAGCCCAGTGCGTGAAGAGGGCCATCTCTCAGCTCCAACGTGATCGTGGGCGTTAGGTAGCGCGATTTGTCGTCGGACCACGAGCCGACGCGCGCTCGCGCACAGACGGCCAGAAGATGTGCGTTTACGTCGTGGTGACGACCGTTAGTCACGGAGAAGCGAGCCGAGGAGCGGCTCAAGGCGTGCGATCCGCTCTTCGGGGCAGGTGGCGCCGGTGGAACGAATGACGACGCGGGAGCCGTTCTCTTCGACGACACGTAGCGCTTCTCCTTCGGCAGCCACAGCCTCAGGCGCGCCTTCGGCTCTTTGTGCTTCGAAGCTCAGCGTGGAGTCCGCGCCTGCGTAGTTGACCTGGCATACGCCGTCCTCGTCCCGAACATCCGTCCGCCGATACAGCGGACCGCAGGCGGCTTGAACATCGGTCTGGGTGAGGAGGAATGCGTCGCATCCGAATGGTTCGGGCCGGACGGCCGCCGGGGCTTCGGCGACGCGATAATAGACCAACACGTCGTCGCGTCCCTCGGAGTCTTGCAGCGGGTTTGGGTCCAAGCGCATCTCCTCGCGAACACGTCCAATGAATGGGCAGTAGGTCTCCGAATGCAGTTCCTGCGTCTCTACCGGGAACGGCTTTCCCGCTGGGTGAAGGCAGCGACGGTGAACGACGAGGCATGCATTCACGCTGAGTCCCCCAAGCTCGATTTCATCGTCAACGGCGGCGTAGCTCGCTTCGCACTGCACGTCGCCGAGGGCATACTCCCAGGTGTGATCTCGCTCCAGGGGCGTCTCAAGAAGCCGGCCGACTTCCTCGCCGGTCACATCCAAAAACGCGATGGCTTCTTCGCTGACGCGTAGGCGGAGCGGCGCCGAGCGGTCATCGCCCGCGATGACGACCAAACCGTCTTCGTTTGACGTCACCGTGCGAATCACTCGCTCATCGGCGTTGTGATATCGCCATCGGTCGCCGACGTGGACGGGGAAATACTCTAGGAGCGTCGCCGCACTGGCTTCTTCGCCGGGCTCGGGCTCTTCGCCTGGATCCGTTTGCGGCTCTGCTCCGCACTCGGAGCAGCCCATCAGGACAGCGAGGAGCCAAGCCGTTCTCACGCGTCGGCCTTGGTGGCCTTCTTGGTCGTCTTCTTAGCGGCCTTCTTGGCCGTCTTCTTCGCGGCCTTTTTGGTCGTCTTCTTCGCGGCCTTTTTGGTCGTCTTCTTGGCGGCCTTCTTGGTCGTCTTCTTAGCGGCCTTCTTGGTCGCCTTCTTCTTGGCGGCCTTCTTGGTCGCCTTCTTCTTGGCGGCCTTCTTCTTCGGCGCCTTCTTCTTTCGCGTGCTGGGTCCCTTGTCGCGGCGAAGCTGGAGGAGCTCCTGCGCGCGTTCCGGCGTGATCGACTCAAGGTGGTCGCCGGTTCGGAGCGACGCGTTGGTCTCGCCGTCGGTCACATAGAGGCCCCAGTTGCCTTCCTTCAAGATGATTGGCTTCTCAGAGACCGGATCGATACCGAGCTCTTTGAGGGGGGGCTTCGCTTTTCGCTGTCGGCCCTTTTTGGGTTCGGCGAAGAGCTTCATGGCCTGCTCGACGGTGACCGTGAAGATGTGTTCTTCGGCTTCGAGGCTGCGGTTGTCTTTGCCCTTGGTGATGTAGGCGCCGTAGCGACCGTTGAGCGCCTGGATCTCTTCGCCGTCCGGCGCGTTGCCGACGACTCGGGGCAGCGAGAGGACGCTCAGAGCGTCTTCGAGGGTGAGCGTCGCCGGATCCATCGACTTCAGGAGCGACGCGGTGACGGGCTTCTCTTTGCTGCCCTTCTCGATCTCGCCGATCTGTACGTAGTTGCCGAAGCGTCCGGCCTTCAAGAACACCGTCTCACCGGTTTCGGGATCGGTGCCAAGCTCGCGGTCGCCCTTCGGCGCCTCGAGGAGGGCGATGGCCTTCTCCAAGGTGAGCTCGTCCGGTGGAAGGTCGTCCGGCACGCTCGCGGTGACCTCATCGCCTTCAAGCGTGAGGTAAGGGCCGTAGTTGCCCATGCGGAGTCGAACGGCTTGCCCGGCTTCGTTCGTTCCGATCTCGAAGGTCTCAAGACGCCGAAGCTCGGCGAGCCCGTCTTCTTTGCCAGGACTCAGCTGGTCCATCTTGCGCGTGACGAGATCCTCAAGCCCCTCTTGGCCTTCGTCGCCAAAGAAGAACTTCTTCAGCCACTCGCCGCGACCGGCGTCGCCGGCTGCGATGGCATCGAGGTCGTCCTCCATGCGCGCCGTGAAGTCATAGTCGACGAGATGCCCGAAGTGGTCTTCGAGCATGCGGATCACCTGGAATGCTTTCCAGGTCGGGACCATCGCCGACCCCTTTTTCCACACGTAGCCGCGCTCTTGGATCACGTTGATGATCGACGCGTAGGTGGAAGGTCGTCCAATGCCGCGCTCTTCGAGCCACTTCACCAAGGACGCTTCTGTGTAGCGCGCGGGCGGCTGTGTCTCGTGGCCCTTCGGCGTGATTTCCTTCGCCCCGACCTTCTGTCCCTCGGTCAGGTTCGGAAGATGAGCCTCCTTCTTGCCGGCGTTCTCATCGTCGGCTTCGTCGGCTTCGACGTAGGCCTTCAGGAAACCAGGGAAGGTGATGGTGGTGCCGCTGACGCTAAACTCAGCGGCGGTCTTGTCCGCTGTCTCCGTTCCCATACGAAGAGTAATGGTGTGGCCGCGGGCGCTCTCCATCTGCGAGGCGATGGTGCGCTTCCAGATGAGCTCGTAGACTTTGCGCGCGTCGGGGAAGCTGACGAGCTCGGCGACTTCCGCGGGTGTCTTGAACGTGTCGCCGGCGGGCCGGATGGCCTCATGTGCTTCCTGCGCGTTCTTGACCTTGCGCGTGTACTGACGTGGCTCCTTTGGGAGGTCCTCGGCGGTGTACAGCTCAGCGATTTGTTTTCGCGCGGCGTCCAGGGCGGTCTTCGAGAGCGTCGTGGAGTCCGTACGCATGTACGTGATGTGACCGTTCTCGTAGAGAAGCTGCGCGGCGCGCATGGTGCGGCTTGAGCTGAAGCGAAGCTTCTTTCCAGCTTCCTGCTGCAGCGTCGAGGTCATGAAGGGGGGCGCTGGGTTGCGCTTGTAGGGCTTGCGCTCGACGGGGCCGACCTCGAAGCTACATGCGCTGAGGTCGCCGGCGAGTTTCGTGGCCGCCGCTTCGTCGAGGGGATGAACTTCGTCGCTCTTGAGCTTGCCGAGGCTGTCGAAGTCACGCCCCGAAGCGACTCGTTTCCCGTCCACGCGAACAAGGCTCGCCTCGAATGGGGCGCCGTCGGTCGTCTCGAAGAGACCGTCGAGGTCCCAGTAAGAAGCACGCTTGTACGCGAGGCGCTCACGCTCGCGCTCCACCACCACGCGCGTCGCCACGGATTGGACGCGGCCAGCGGAGCGTGAGCGGGCTCGCTGGCGAACCACCATCGTCATCGCGAAGCCATAGAGGCGGTCGAGAATACGTCGCGCTTCCTGCGCATCGACGAGATGCTGGTCAAGCTCGCGTGGGGCGTTGACGGCGCTCTGAATCGCCTTCTTTGTGATCTCGTGGAAGACCATGCGCCGGACAGGAACCTTCGGCTTCAGCACCTCCAAGAGATGCCACGCGATGGATTCTCCTTCGCGGTCTTCATCTGTTGCGAGTAGGAGTTCGTCCGCCGCCTTCAGCTGTTTACGCAGCTCCGCGATATGCGACTTGCGTCCGTCGGAGACCAAGTAGATCGGGTTGAAGTTGTCGTTTACATCGACGGCGTACGCGTTGACGTACTCGTCTGCTTTGCGACGCGCTTTGTCCAGCTGCTTTGGAACCGCGAGGTCACGGATGTGCCCGATAGACGACTCAACAGTGTAGTCATCCCCCAGGTACTTCTGGATGGTCTTGGCTTTCGCTGGGGATTCGACGATGACGAGAGAGCGGGACAAAGCAGAGGCCTAGGAAAAAGGAAGAGTAGGAAAACCCAGAAATCGGTTCGCTGATGCGAAAGCGCCCCGTCGCCGGAGCAACGGGGCGAAAGGGCGGTCACGAGGACCCAGAAATAAGGCCCATCGCCGCGGAAGCGCTGTCAGTCGGCGGTGACGCCTTCGAGATTCAAGCCGTTGACGGGCTCGTCTGCGTACATGCCGACGCCGGCCGCTTCGTCCGCTGCGCGCTGTGCTTCGTGCGTGTGAGCGCACTTCGGGCAAGCGAGAGCTTCCTTGGCGATCTCGTATCCGGCACCGCCTGGATCGTCGAAATGCTTGTTCTTCCGGCCCACGCGAAGCTTGTTGGCCTTCGGACGGCTCGGGTACTCAGTAGGTCGCGACTCAGTCGTGACGCGGACCGAGCGGCTCTTGGGGGGTTGAACAGTGTTGCAGAGCTCACAGCGATACATAAGACGCAGGTTCCTATCGGGAAAAGAAGACAGCCCACATAACGCCAGATCTCGAAGCTGGCAATTCGCTTTGGCTTCAAGGAAGCCCCTTCAAAGCCATTGTTTGTTCTAAGTTGTTGATAATAAAGGGGAAACAAAAAAGGAGGGAAAGCTCACGCTCCCCCTCCCTGGCGGCCACTTGGGCCGTAGCCCCCAGATCCTTAGAACTCGATCATAGGAGTCTCGTAGGCCAAGGAGTAGCTCATTCCGGAGCCTCCAACGCCGCGGGAGTCGATGTAGACGCCGTGAACACCACGGCCTGCGGTGTGGCCTAGGATACGCGAACCGAAGCGAGGTCCGCCTCCATTCGGCTGGCATGCGGCACTGCCGTCGTCATCGTCGCAGGCGGTTTCCATTCCGTCTTGGCCCGAGCGAACGTAGACGACCGGGTCGTACTCGCTCATGCCGCGCTCCCACGAGCCGCCGTCTTCCGGGCAAACACTGAAGGTGCGCTCGGCGGTCTCACCACACGAGACGAACCAGCGAATGTCCTCGCCGCTGTTGCTGGTGGCGACGCCGCCACAGCTTGCGATTTGGCCGCTGTCTCCGATGAGCGAGGTCGTCGGCGTGGCGCCCATGCCATCGAGTCGCTGCGTATAGAGGTACGAGTCACCTTCAGCGATGGCTTGGAGGTGAAGGGTGAAGTTACCCGTGGCGGTCACGCTGTAGCCACCGACGGAAATAAAGTACGTGCCCGCGCTCAAGCGCTTGGCCATGCACGACTCAAGGATGCCAACTTCGGAGCCTGCGCTCAGACCACAAGGGCAGTCGTCGTTGCACATCTCGAAGACGGGCGCGCCCGTCGAGTCCGTGAGGTAGATGGCGGTGTCGTAGTCGGAGTCGGCGGTATCCACCCAAACGACGGACTGGTCGGTGAGCGTAAATGTGTACCAGACGTTCGGACCGTTGGCGTTGCAGCTCACCATGTCGACGTCCGCCGTTGCGCCCTCCGTCGAGCCGGTCACCGTCGTCTCGGCGTTGCCCACGGCGATGGTCTCCGCGTCGGCGCGAAGGTCGTTGGAAGGACGACACACGCCCATGTTGCAGCTGCCGCCACCACAGGAGATATCGCAACCGCCGCAGTGCATCGCGGACGTGTTCTGGTCGACGCAACTACCGCCACAGTCGGTCTCCCCGGAAGGACATCCGCCGCTGTTTTCACAGGTTCCGCCGACGCACGTCTGGGAAGCGCTGCAGGTTTCTCCGCAGGTGCCACAGTGGTTCACGTCGGTTTGCACGTTGACGCAGTTCCCGCCGCACTCTTCGGTTCCAGTCGGGCATGTGCACCGGCCGGCTTCGCAGGTCGAGCCCACGTCGCAGGGAAGTCCGCAGGCTCCGCAGTTCGCCGGGTCGGTCAGGACGTCCGTACAGGTGGCGCCGCATTCGGTTTCGCCGGCTTCGCAGCCACAGCTGCCTTCGCTGCATCCGACACCGGCATCGCACGCGTTGCCGCAGGCGCCGCAGTGCGCAGCGTCCGACTGTGTATCGATGCAGGTGGCTTCGCCATCAACGTCGCAGGTGGCGCGCTCTCCGCAGGACGAAGCGCACGCGCCATCGACGCAGCTCTGACCGTCCGCGCATTCGTTGTCGCAGTCCCCGCAGTTGCCGGAGTCCGACTGAAGATTTGTGCACGTGTCGTTGCATCGGTCCGGAGTCTCGCCAGCGCATTCCGCTGGCGTGCAGCCGCCGCGGACACATGTGTCGCCGTCTGCGCAGCTCTCGCCACATCGTCCGCAGTGCTCGGTGCTGGTGCTCGTGTCGACACACCCACCGCAGTCTGTTTGGCCACCAGGGCAATCCGAGGAAGTCCGGCATGTTCCGCTGTCACAGACCTCCGCGGCACCACACTCGGTGCCGCAGCTCCCGCAGTGCAGGACGTTGGAGCTTATCGTGACGCAGATTCCGTCGCAGTCGACTTGGCCGCGACGACACTCACGTGGGCCGCCGCCCGTATCGCGCGGCGTTGCGCCGTCAGACATGCCGGCGTCGTCACGCGGAGGTGGCGTGTCTGGATCGCACGCGACGAGGGCCATTGAGACCGCAAGGAAAGCAAAGTACTTCATGAAAGCCAGGTTAGCGCTTCCGCGGGCAAAGGCGAAGTAGTGCCCGAGGCCTTACCGGTCTGGGGGAGACGCACGCTGGAACGCACTCGACCTACGATCGATTTATTTCGATCCGCTAAAGGTGAGACCATCCCGACCGTTTCTCGTTCTTATGGTCTCCCCGATACGACAACACGCCGACCGGCTTGAGCAGCGCGAACTCGCCGCTGAGCGCCGTCGAGCCGCGTTGCCGACGGCGGCGAAGGAAGAGGCGAGGGGCGCGACAGGAGGCGCGGATGCGGCGCACGGTGATGCGGGGCACCGGCGCCTCGGGGCCGCCGAGCGAAGTGAGATTGCCCACGATATTGCCAAAGACGTCATGGGACCGGGCGCAGGCAAGGAAGAGGAAGGACAAGAGCTCTCAGCGGACGAAGCGGCAAAGATCGACAAGCTTCGAAAGCGAGATGCGGAGGTACGTCGTCACGAAATGGCACACGCTTCCGCCGGGGGGGCACACGCCGGAGCGCCCAACTACGATTTGGAGCGCGGTCCGGATGGGTCCATGTACGCCGTCGGTGGACACGTTCGCATCGATGTGAGTCCCGTCGCGGGTGACCCAGCAGCGACGCTACGCAAGATGCAGCAGGTTCGTCGCGCCGCCCTTGCGCCGGCGGAGCCTTCTCCGCAAGACCGCCGCGTGGCCTCGCGGGCCGCCGCCGAAGAAGCGAAAGCGCGCACCGCACTGCGCGAAGAGCAGGTGCAGGAAGCGCGCGCCCAACGAGAGTCGCCGCCGATTCCTCAAGAGGGCGAAGAAGGCGAAGTGGCGCTCGCTACGCCGGAGAAACGAGAGCCCCTCGCAGCCAGCGGCCGCGGCGGGTTCTCGATCATGACGCTTCATGCGGAGCGCGCGTATCGGCGAAGCGACCCGCCTCCACGCTAGGATGCGCTAGGCTCCGAATCATGTGCCGCGTCGTTCCCACGCTGATGCTCCTGCTGGTGTCCGCTTGCGCCGCCGAAGTCGATCCCATGGAGCCCGCGCCTGGCTGCCGCGCGCGGCAAGTTTCGACGCCCTTGGCACCCGAGACCGCCGAGATGGTTGATGTTCTCTTCGTCATCGACACGTCCTCCGACAACTATTCCGAGCAAGCCGTATTCGCGAACGCCCTCCCAGGCTTCATGGACACGCTCGCCGGCACGGGCGAGTTCTCCCCGGACATTCACGTGGGCTTCATCACCGCTGACCTCGGAACGGGCGGCCACGTGGTTCCCACCTGCGAAGAGCCAAACTTCGGGGATGACGCGCGACTTCACCGTACCCTCGCAAGTTCCTGCGCGGACGACCTCTCCCCCGTCGGCGACGCGCCTTACTTGAGCTTTCGCGCGGACTCCACCCAGAGTTTGGAGGACCTGACGAGAGAAGCCGTGTGCATCACGTATGGCTACGAGGGCTGCGGACTCGAGCAGCCTTTGGACGCTGTGCTCAAGGCGCTGACTCCGTCGGCGAGTTCGCTCCGCTTCGCCGGAGGCACCCTCGGCCACGCTAGTGAAGCGAACGATGGATTTCTACGGGAGGACGCGGTCCTGGCCGTAGTGCTCTTGGCGAACGAGGACGACTGCTCGGTCCGCGACGCGGAACTCTTCGACCGAACGAGCACTGTGTACACGGAGCCGGACCTGTCTCTCCGCTGCTTCCTCCACGAGGACGCGCTCCATCCCCTCGCGCGCTACGTGGAGGGGCTCCTCGCCGTACGTCCGGCAGAGCGCCTTGTGTTCGCAGCTATCGCAGGGGTGCCAGAGGAGATCGCTTCCAGCGCTGAGTCTACGCCGTGGGATTTGCTGGTGGGCGACGCGTCGGTCCGAGACCCAAGAATGATCGTCACCGTCGACGCTGCCACAGGAACTGGACGATGCGCCGCGTGCGGACATGTCGGACGTGGTGAGTCACACGCCGCCGTGCGCATCGCGAGCGTCGCCCGCGACTTGGAAGCGAGGGGCGTACGCACCGGCGTGCACTCCATCTGCGCTGAGACCTACGAGCCCGCGATGTCGATCATCGCCGACCAGATCCTCGAAGCCATGAGTGGAGCGTGTCTCGACATGAGTCTGGATGTCGACGAAGAGGGGAGCGCTCGGTGCGATGTCGTCGAGGCGCCCAGCGACGGCGTCTGCGAAGGGCGTCACGGCCGGGTGCCTTGGGGGGTGAGCGAAGACGGCACATCGCTCTGCAAACTCTGCCGAGGCGACGGGGAGGGCCACGTCATCGACGATGACCCAGCGTGCCGGGCCCTTGGCCAGGCCGGGTGGAGCGTCCGCGCCAGCTCTGTCTGTTCCGATGCCCAAAGCGTGGCGTTTGCCCCCTTGCTTCCAACGTCCCCGCGCCTGCTCTGCCCAGACCCGGACCCGACTTCGCGTGTTTGCGACTGACGACTTCACTAGCCACGAGGACTTGAGTCACCAGCCAGATCCGACGAAGTAAGGGCCAAAAGTCGGGAAAGTGACGGTGCTTTACTTGGAACGACTCTTGCGAAAGCACGTCGCACCCATGAACACCACACTTCGCATCGCCCTCCTTCTGTCCCTCGCTTGGAGCGGCTGTGCCGCGGACACCGCGGACGCCTACGACCCGGATTTTGACGCGAACGAGCCCACCGCGGGCGGCAAGGCCGACGGGATTTTCGACATCATCCCCGCCATTGGTTTCGGCGACACGGTAACGGGAGCCCTCGAGGGCGACGACGTGGAGTTCTACAGCATCCGGCTTCGCCGCACGGACGACATCAGCATCTCCATGACCGCTGAAGGAGGCGCCTTTGGCCCGCATGTCTCGGTCTACTACGGGTCCAGCACCTACGTGTCTTCGGACGAGTTCGACCTTGATGGTGACACCGTCAACAAGACCTACCGCCTCGAGGGAGAGGGGACTTACCTCATCGCCGCACGCGTCTACCGCAACAGCGGCGGCGGCAACTACAACCTGACGCTCACCTGCAACGACGGCCCATGCGCGGGGAACTTCCCTGACCCGGTATCACTTCTTGACGTGGATGCCGTCGCGGGTTGCATTGAGACCGCCCATCGCTGCGCTTTTGACGCGCTCCCGGCCTACGACGGCCGGGTCGGTGCAGCGCGCTCCAACCAGATTTTCCAGGAGTGCCTGAACGACGCGTCCACCGACGACGGCGAGTCTTGTAGCGACGTTTGCGCGTGGGAAAACCCCGACGACGACTGGGACACGGCGCGCACGCTCTGCGACCTCATCGTCGAGGACCTGCCATTCTACGCGGACCAGAACGCAGCCTGTCACTCCGAGGTCTTCTACTGCATGAGCGACTGCACAAGCGACAGCTTCGCGGGCGACGCAGACGAACTCGCGTACTCCGCCATCGGAAATTGCTGGGAGGGTGTTCTCAACGGCGACTGCGATAGCTACGCCCGCGATTCTGAGGCCTGCGGTGGCACGATCCTCGCGGGTTCGGCGGGTGAGTGCGACAACTTCTGCGAGTCGACGGTAGGCGCTTGGACCGACGACATCAGCGACATCTGCGGCTACGACTCGGGTTGCGACGACTATTGCGATGTCGACATCGAAGCCGCCGGCGAAGAATGCGGCGCTGTCAGCGTCGACACCCAAGACTGCTACCTGGGGTGGTTCGATGACCACAACGCGTACGTCTGCGAGGGCGTCCTCGAAGACATGATCTAGTCTTCCAAAGCACGGAGAGCAGGGTGTAGACACATCAGCGCCGACAGAATGCCGAGTGCGGCACCTGCGGCGCTGATTGCAATTTCGAGGCTCGCGAAGCGCGCGACGAAGCCGATGCCGAGGGACAGCCCGGCGAAGCCAAAGTACCCGACCAAGAAGTAGCCGGAGACACTGCGCGAGCGCTCGCCGTCCGTCGCCGATGCGGCCACGGCGCGCAGGCCGCCTGCGAAGGTGAAGCCATGGCTCGCGACGCCTCCAGCCACGGCGCCGAGGCACAGCAGCGCGGCGGATCGAGTCCACGCTCCGGCGGCGAGGATGATGAAGGCGGCGCATTGAATGAGCGCCCCGATGCGAATCGCCAACCTTGGTGCGAGCTTTCCTCCCTTCCGCTGTGCCAGGGCTCCGGCGGCGAGCATCCCGAAGACCGCGGGGCCGCTGTACTGGATGGCGCCGAGAGGGCGCAGGACGAGCGGCAAGATCGAAAGCACGACGCCGGCCACGCCCCATCCGAGGCCCAAGGCTGCGCCGTAGAGCCAAACCCCTCCGCGCAAGATCGGGCTCTGTTTCTTCGTCGGCGCGCTGGACTCCAGTGGTACCGCCGCCGGAAGGGAGAAGACGCCGACCAGAGCGACACCGAGGAGCACGGCCATGCCAAGGTAAGAAGGGGGCGTGCGTGAAGCGCCGTCGCCGAGAAGGCTTGTGGCCATGGGGCCAGACCCGAAGCCGAGTGTCGTCGCCAACGCTGTCACGGACGCGCCGCGTGCTGGCGTCACCACTTGCGCGACCCACACCGTCACCGCCGGCATGGCGATGGCGATGGCGACTCCCTGGAGAACACGCGCCACGAATAGCGGCGTCAGGGTGGGCGAGAGGAGAACGAGGCCCGTCGCCACAAGTCCAAGGGCCAGGGAACTCAGCACGACGGGGCGCGGCCCGCGAAGCTCTGGGAGGCCGCCGAAGAAGAGGAAGACCGGGAGCAGACCCGCGACGTACGCCGCGAAGACGAAGGTGACGGCGGGTTGCGAGAGGCCCGCGTCGCGAACGTAGAGTTCGAACAGAGGAGCCTGCAGGTTGACCGACGCCGCAACGCAGAAGAGCGCGAAGAAAAGCGTGGCTTGTACGCGAGACGAACCCACCGCCGCGCTATAGCGCCCGGGATTACGCTGTCCACGGATGAGGCAGGACTTTACTTAGCCTACGCTCCAAGACAGCATGCGGTGAGCGATGGACGCCCTGTTGGGGTCCGCGCGCGCAGACTATGCCGCCGGAAAAAAAGAACCCACTCGGTCCCATGCTCCTCGCCGGGATGTTCGCCGTACCTGGCTTCGTCACGTGGGTCATCGCGTTGGACGACTCCGGCAGCTTCGAGGACGACTGGGTCCTCATCTGCATGTCGCTGCTTGTATTGGCCGCGATCAGCCTCGCTGTTGCCGGCAAGTTTGTCTTCGGCTTGGTGGGCGCCGCCGCAGGGCTCTTGGCGGGCTTTGGCATCAGCGCAGGGCTCTTCTACGTGCTCAGCGGATCGATTCAAGAGCGCCAGGCCTACCGCCACGAAGTGGAGCGCTTGCGGCTGACGAGTGCGTTCTGCGAAGGGGCCGCTCAAGCGTTTCCCGAGGCTCCTCCTTTCACCGTGGGCACTCGCGGCGGCATGGTCGTCTATACGAATCGGGCAGGGCGCCTGAGCCGGAGCTTCTCGGTGGAGTTCAGCCCTTGGTCACCGTCTCCTGCGTTTATCGGCCAGACGACGCTCGTCGCTTGCATCGAGGACGTGGATGCGGAACTCGAGGTGTGCCGCTACGCAGGGGGACGAAGTGTTCGCCGCGTGCGCCGTGACCGCCAAGTCCGCCTCTTCTCACTGCACACCGGCTCTGTCGTCGCGGAGGTGGCACTCCCAGGCTCGCAGCCCGACGCCTGCGGCTTGATCGAGGAGTTTGCCGCCGAGTCCGCCGACGAGATCAAAGCAGGCAGCACGCCGAACGACGAGACCGTCGCGACGTTCCTGCGAAGCTACATCGCGCCGTAGGCGCGCTGTCGAAGGTAAGGTCTTTGTTTCTGTGGATGCTATGGTCCCTCGATGCGCTTTCTTCTGATTCTTCTTTTGGTCGCCGCGTGCGGCGATGATGACCGTTCCACGGGAGATGCGGCGGCCGCCGATGTCAGCCAGAGCGACACTTCGCTCGGGGACGTGAGCGAGAGCGACACCGGCGGTGAGGACTCGGGCGCCGGCGACTCGGGCGCCGGCGACGCCGCTGTTGGAGATGCGGGGGACGATGCCGCCGGCGCGATGGACGGATCCACGCCGAGTGATGTTGGCGCGCCTATGGACAGCGGCCTCCCGGACAGCGGCCTTCCGGACGCGCTGTCCGACGTCCCGATGACGTCGCCGGGCCCGCTTCAGTGTCGCGCGAGCGCCGACTGCAGTGGCCCAGCCGCGGCTTGCCAGCTTGGCGCTCCAGGCGGCGTGTGTACCGGCTGTGGCAACGACGACGATTGCTCGGCATCCGCTTCATGCTTCGTGGGCTCGTGCGTGGTGGACTGTGATGACGACACCGACTGCAACGCGGGTTTCCGCTGCCTCGGGTCTGGGCGTTGCGCCATCCGCAGCTGCACCACGAACGCCGACTGCGGCCCCTACGAATGCCGCGGCGGGCAATGCGCTCGCTGGCGATGCGGTGACGCTCCCTGTCCGGCGGGCTTCATGTGCGCGGGCGACGTCTGCATCGAGAACTAACCCTGACTAGATGCCGAGCGCTTGCGCAGGTCCTCGGGTGCCTCAGGGTCGAGGCATGAGCGACGCAAAGAACGTACTTGGCCATCCCCTTGAGCCTTGCTCCACAAAGCCGATGACAGGCTGGTTCCGTGACGGCAGCTGCCGCACGGACGCCCGGGACCGTGGCGCCCACGTGGTGTGCGCGCGTGTGAACGATGAGTTCCTCACGTACTCGAAAGAGCAAGGGAATGACCTGGTGACACCTCGCGATGGCTTCCCGGGGCTAAAGTCCGGCGACTGCTGGTGCCTCTGCGCCGCGCGTTTCGCCGAAGCGGACAAGGCCGGGTCCGCGCCCGGCGTTTCGCTACGCTCTACGGAGCAGAGCGCCCTTCGCATCGTGCCGCTAGAGACCCTCGTCCGCCACTCCGTCGACGACTAACCCCAGAGTTCGATCGGGCGAACGCGGGCGTTAGGCCCTCACCGAGAAACTACTCGTCGTCGCAGAACTGGGCGAGGCCGCGTTCACAGCACGAGGCTCGTTCCATGTAGCCAAGCCCGCAAAGGCGCTCGAGCGTTGCGCTGTCCATCTCGACGCTGTCCGCCGTCGCAGCGCCTTCTCGGGCGATGGTCTGCATCGCTTCGAGGACGGTCTGAAGATGGGCGACCTCGTCCTCGTTCGCGCCCGCGACGTTCTGCGTTTCGCCCATGTCGTCGGCGACGTTGTAGAGTTCGATGGGCTCCAGCCCACGTGGGTTGCCCGTGTTGGCCCAGATGATCTTTCGCTCATCCGTTCCGCGTCGTTCGCGAATAGACTCGAGGATGTTTCCTTCGTGGCTCTCCTCCGCGTACACGGTGTCGGTGCCTTCGAAGATGTCGCCGCCTTGGCCGCCTTCGGGGACGTCGAGGCCGACCTGCCGCAGAACGCTCGGCATCAGGTCGATGCTTTGGACCCAGTGACGCACCGTGGTGCCGCCACGCCGGTTCTCCGGGAGCTTCACCAAGAGAGGCACACGGATCTGCTCGTCGTAGAGCGTGGTGCCGTGCCAGAAGCCGCCGTGCTCGCAGAACTCTTCGCCGTGGTCGGCGGTGATGACGATGGTGAGGTCGTCGTAGAGGCCGCGGCGCTTGAGCTCTTCGATGAGCTCGCCGAAGTGACGGTCCCAGAAGGTGATCTCTCCGTCGTAGAGGCCCCGAAGGCGGTCTGCTTCCTCGGGGTCTGGCTCCTGGTGGGCGGCGCGTGAATAGCCGCGACCATCGTAGGGGTGCTCGTAGTAGGGGTCGTGGGGATCCATATAGCCGACGAAGGAGTAGAAGGGCCGCTCGTCTCCTTCGCGGGCATCGAGCCATCCGAGGAGCTCGCGGTTGACCACCTCCGCGTCGCGGTAGGTGCTGTCTGGATCGACCTGCCCGCGGGCCGCTTTCCACTTCTCGATCTTCTGCCGGAGAAACTGGATGAGCAGGAGCTTCGCCGCCGAGTCGTCCGCGCCGAGGACAAACTCGGGCTCCAAGAAGCGGTAGCTGTCGAAGCCCTGGTGGAAGTTGAAGTAGGGGCCCACGTTGAAGTTCGTGACGAGGCCACCGGTGTGATAACCGCCATCGCGCATCGCTTCGGCGAGGGTCACGATCTCGTCGGGGAGCGCATCGGCCTTGGCCATCACGCCGTGGTTGGAGGGCAAGCGGCCCGTCATGATGGAGGCGAAGCTCGGACGTGTCCAAGACGCGTTGGCGAAGGCCATGTCGAAGCGCACGGCGTCTTGAGCGAAGGCGTCGAGAGCCGGGGTGGAGCCGCTATCGTAGCCGTAGCTCGGCAGGTGGTCGGCGCGGAGCGTATCGACGACGATGAAGAGCACGTTGCCCGCTGTGGGCGGCGCCTCGGGACGCTCGTAGACCTCCGCGGACGCGCTATCGCCGCTGAACATCGCCGCGAGGACGAGGACTCCACAGAGTGATGCGGCGACGGCAAACGAGCCCCAGACCCGAAGCATGATCTGACCGGGCTTGCGTGCGACGACCCAACGCAGGACGCCTTGGAGGATGAAGCCGACGCCAACGGCGACGAGGAGACAGCCGAGCAAGACAGCGATTCCCTGGCCGCTCTTCCAAACGAGCTCCTCGTGGTAGACATCGCGGCGAATCCGGAACGCGCCCAACGCAAAACCGAAGAGGCCCACGAGGAACGCGGTGATCTTCGCGTAGGCTTCAGGTTCCGGCGCGGCGCGGCGGCCCTTCCAGCGAAAGGGTAGCTTCATGAAGGTCACGCTGAAGTCGTCGCGGCCGCTCAAGGCCAAGCCCCAGCCCATGCCGGCGCCGGCGAGGGCACAGAAGAGCCCGTATGCCACGGCGCCGTAGGCCATGACGCCAAAGTTTGCCGCGCCGTTGCCGCCGAGGATGATCACGAGTCCTTCGCCGGCGCCGATGAGGACGCCCGCCAAGAGCCCTGCCCCAAGACCGAGGGCGAGCCCACGCATAGGCTTGGGCTGCTCCGCCAAAGGCACGTCTTCTTCGGCGGCATATGCCTCGTCTTCGCGCTTGTCGTCTTCGATCTCGAAGTGCGGCTTGTATCCGCTGCGACGCGCGAGAAACACGAGGCCACCGAAGGCGCTGACGAACATTTCGCAGCAGAAGCCGACAATGGGGATGAGAACGGCGAGGGCGAGGGGAAGCCCGATGGCCGGGCTCGTATAAAGCGCAACGGCGGCGGTTTCGCGCAGGCCCATGCCGTTGATGGATGCGGGGATCAGCGTTGCGAAGATCTGAAGCGAGCTGGCGAAGAAGACCTCACCAACGCCGAGTTCGACGCCGAGCGCGCGAGCAGCGCACACGTAGATCATGTTGTTGAAGGCGTGAACCGCGACGCCGCAGAGAACGGCGAAGGCCAAGGTCTTGCCTTTGCCTTTGTAGGCGCAGACCGCTTCGACGAGGGTGTGGACTTTGGGCCGAATACGCGCGGGGAGGAATACTCCAGCGCCCCAGCGGAAGAGCACAGGCTTGGAGATGAGCAGGAGGGCGACGCAGACGACGGCGAGGAAGAAGAGGTTGACGAGCAAGACGCCGTCACTTCCCAAAAAGCGCACGCCGTAGATGCTCGCGCCCATGACGACGAGGCCGAAGGCGACCTGTCCAAGGAGTGTCTCCACGGCGATGGTCGCCGTGGCGCGGGCGACCTTGCCGGTGTGTTTGCCGACGTCGTAAATGCGCCAGCCGCCGAAGCCCGTGAAGCCGCCGGGAGTGAACGCGCCGAAGAAACGCGCGATCATGATGGAGCCGGCGAGGAAGCGAGCCGTGGGTTTGATCCCCTGGCCGTGGAGGAGCGCGCGCCACCGGAGCGCGGCGAAGGAAATTGCCGTCAGCTGCATTCCGATAGCCGCTGCGATCCAGCCCCAATGCAAATTCGCGATGTGATCACCGAGGCCCTCGGCGCCATCCCGCTGAATGATCTTCCGGAAGATCAGCCAGTACGCGCCAACCGCAAAGCCGACCTTCAGAAGCGTAAAGAACGCCTTCTTCGCCGGACTCTTTGGCTTCGCGTCCTTGCCAGCGTCGTCGCCCACGCGCTCGTCCGTCTCAGCCTCGGCGGAATCCGCCGGGTTCTTTTCGTTTTCGCCCATACTTCCTCACTCGAAGCGCCATTCGCCCTGGCACTCCAAGACTGAACCGCTAACCAATCCCCTGAAATGGGTCAACTTCCCGGCGATATTCCCGCCCTCAATGTTTGTCGGAATCTTGCCGGCGTCCGCAGAGGTTGATAGCTGCGACACCATGACCGATCGCAGCGACGCTCTTCATCGCCTCTTCTCCGGCGCCCTCACTCTCTCGCTTTTGTGCGGCCTCACCGCCGTCGTGGGCTGCGACGAGGACACCCCAGAAGAGCCATCCGTCGAAACTCCAGAGGCGCCCGAAACGCCCGAAACGCCCGAAGCGCCCGAAGCGACCGCCCAGCCTGCGGCGACGAGCGCGGTCGGAGACGACCTCGCAAACGGTCTCCTCGTCGTCTACTCACCGTTCGCCCAGAGCGATTCAGGACAGTGGACCCAGCCCGCCGCGGCACGCCTTGAACTTCACACGCGCTCCGGTGGCGAGTGGCACATGTCCGTGGTGAGCGACGCCGATTCCAACGTCTTTCACAAGGCCATCCCCTACACCCTCTGGGGCCAAGAGGGCATCATCACCATCGGCGGCATGAAAGCCATGGTGAAGTTCTGGACCCGCGACGACGCCGGTGAGTGGAGCGCGGAGCTTCTCTGGAAAGAAGACTTCGGCGGACGCATTTCGCGAATGCGCGACATCGAGACGGTCACCGTGGCTGGCGTCACGAGCCTCGCCATCGCCACCCATGACCAAGGTTACCTGGCGCTTTTGACGCCAGCAGCAGCGCGCCCCGAGACCGTCGCGCCAGTTCCCACCGGCGACGACTACGTGCACACGGGCTTTACGCTCCGGCGCAGCGCCAAGCGCGAGAATATGTTCGTCCACGAGATCGAGGTCGGCGACCTCGACGGCGACGGCACGCCCGAGATCTACGCGACGCCTTCGGAGCCCAACCACATGGATGGCGGCGCCCAGTCGGGCGAGGTTGTTCGTTTCCTCCCCACCGGCGAAGGCGAGCTCGAGACGACAGTTGTGGCCAACCTCGGCAACCGGCACGCCAAGGAGATCCTCGTCGATGACGTCGATGGCGACGGTCGCGATGAACTCTACGTGTCTGTGGAAGGGCTGACGGAGCGCGGCGAGAGCGGCATGAACGTCGTCGAAGCCGTCGAGGTTCGCCGTTACGATCACGACACTCCGGCGGACGCGCGTATCGTCATCGGCCGAATCGAAGGCGATCATCTCATGCGCTTTTTGACCGCCGGCGATGTGGATGGCGACGGAAAGAAGGAGCTCGTCGCCGCAGCGTTCTCCCGCGGCCTCTGGCTGATGCGACCCGGAACCGACCCGCGTGGCGAGTGGGGCGTGGAGAGCTTCGACCGCGAGAGCGGCGGCTTCGAGCACACCTCCTATCTTGCGGATCTGGATGGAAACGGGAGTGACGAGCTCTACGTCGCCAGCGACAACCACGGCGAGATTCGCCGATATGCCTGGGTCAACGGCCGCGCTCGCCGCAGCGTCGTTTCCACCCGAGAGGTCCCGCGTCAGATGATCACTTGGAACATCGTGAGCGCACCGAGCAACCTCCTGGCGCCCTGATAGAAGCTGGACTGAGTACTCCATCTCAGATGTTCTGACCGGTTGAGCGCCGCCCTTGGCCGCGATCTTCGTGCCACTTCGTGTTGAATGTACGCTAGCGGACTTGCTCCCTCGAAAGAGCTTGGCGACGCTGGGCTGATTTGAAAGGATGCCGCCTATGCTGCGGGCAACGGTTCTGTTTGGGGTGGTGATGCTGACGTCGTCGCTCCGTGCCCAGGCGGACGAAGCCGCGCCGGCGGAGCCGGAGCAAGCGGAGACAGAGACGCCGGCGCCGAGCTTCGAGACCCTCATGGAGGATGGCCTGCGTCTCCGTGAAGAGGGGCGGGATGAGGCTGCTCTTGCGCGCTTTGAATCATGTGTAGAGATGCAGCCGGACTCGGGCCAGGCCATCGGCCAGGTCGCTTTTGCGGAGATGGCTCTCGGTCACCTCGTCCTCGCCGAATCGCACTTGAGCGCGGCCCTCCGCCACGAAAGCGACCCTTGGGTAAGCCGTCACCGCAGCGCCCTTGAAGACACACGCGACACATTGGGCGCACGCATCGCGACCGTCGCGATCCAGCTGGAAGGTGGCATCGTGACCTTCACCGAGAGCGGCCTCACGGGGACGCGTCCAACGCCGGTCACGCTTCGCCTTTCTCCGGGCTCCCACGAGATTCGTATCTTGGCCCCGGGATTCGAACCTTATACGACGACGCTCCACCTCGAAGCCGGCGAAGCCGCGACGCACCTTCCGTTGATGTATCCGAGCGTTGTAGAGGTGAGTGAGCACGTCGCGGACCCCGACCTGGTGGTGCCAAGAAGCTCGGTCATCGTCGAGGAGCCGGATCCGACGCGCTACCTTGTTCGCTCCATTCAACTCGACGTCGGCGCGGGACTCTTGGTCGCCGGTGCAGCAGGAACGGGCGTGGGCGCCTATCTGACCCGGCCGGACACGCCTCCAATGGCTCCACGGGAGCCTCGGAGCAGTACCCATAATCTTCTCATCGGAGCCGCCGTCGCCAGCGGAACGATCGCTATCGTTTGCTTTATCGTGGCGCGCGCCCTTCGAGGTAAGCACCGTCGCGCGAATCTAGCCCCCACTTTCTGAGCCGCGCCACTCGCTTGGCTCGTGCTACATTCGTCGCCGGATGTCTCCACAGGTTCTCGGCCGCTACGAACTCCTCCGCGAGATCGCCTCGGGCGGTATGGCGACGGTGTATGCCGCGCGGGCCGCGGGTGCAGGAGGGTTTCAGAAGCTCGTCGCCGTCAAACGCATGCTCCCCCACATGACGAGCGAGCAGCGTTTCAAGGACATGTTTCTTGATGAAGCGCGTCTGACCGCAAACATTCGCTCTCCCTACGCCGTCGCCACGTTGGACCTCGGCGAAGCGGAGGATGGTTCTCTCTACCTGGTTATGGACCTTGTGATCGGGTCCTCATTCGCGGAGATCCTGCGCGGCGCCATCAAGCAGGGGCGTGTACTTCCGATCCCTGCGGTCGTTGAAATCGTTCAGCAGGCCGCACGCGGTTTGCATGACGCCCACGAGGCCACCACCCCCCTCGGCGAGCCACTGCACATCGTCCACCGTGACGTCAGTCCGCAGAACATCCTTGTGGGAATCGATGGGGCTTCGCGAATCACGGATTTTGGTGTGGCCCACGCCCTCGAGCGAATCACGAAGACCAAGGGTCGAAACATCAAGGGCAAGCTCGCTTACTGCTCGCCTGAGCAAGCTCGGGGAGATGCCCTCGATGCACGAAGTGACGTTTTCGCACTCGGCATCGTTCTCTGGGAAGGGCTCACGCACCGGCGCCTCTTCAAAGGCAAGTCGACAACGGAGACCATCACGGCGCTGTTGAGCGCAGAGATTCCCGACCCGCGCACTCTTCGACCAGAGATCCCAGCTCGCCTCGCCACCGTCGTTCAGACAGCACTCCAAAGAAATCCCGAGGAGCGCTATCAAAGCGCCCTGGAGTTCGCCGAGGATCTCCGGCGGGCCGTGGAAGAGCACGTGCGAACGGAAGACCTCCGGGACTTGGTCAAGCTCATCGCCGGCGATCACATCGCTGAGCTCGTGACCGACATTCGATCCGCCATCGAGGCGAGTTCAACGCCCGCCAGTCGAACCTGGGATGACAGCCCGACGAAGCTCGACGGGTCTCCGGCGCCGATGCACGAATCCCGCTCCCAAGCGTCGACGCTCGATTCCCTCAAGCAGACCGGTCGGTTTCTAGCCCGTCCTCCATCGGAGGCGATGATGGCCGCGTCGGAGCCTTCATTCCAGACCATCCCCGCGCTTGCCAACTTCTCCTCAAGCTTCGAAGGGCCAGGGCCCGTCCAGCCTCCGGTGGCTCCCGCGCCAACACCAAGTCCCGCGCCCGCTCCAGTTTCGCATGAAACCAGGGCAACCTTTGACCCCGTACCAACGGCTCCCGCCGCTGCAGCATCTCGTGGCAAGTGGGCGTTGGTTCTTCTTCTTGTATGCGTGGCCTCTGCTGCCGTGACGGCGCCGCTGCTTTACTGGCTCCTCGGTTCCACCACGCCGGAGAGCATTGAGAACGTCGTTCCACCTCCGTCGAGTGAGGTCGCGCCGTCCCCAATTGCGACGGCACCCCCTCTGGGCCTCGATGCGCCGGCGGAAGAGCCAGCGGTACTTCTCGCGCCCGGCTTCGAGCCACGGCTGTGGAGAACAGAAGGGCAAGCCGGCGGCTCAGGTGCCGCCCGTGAATTCTCCTCGTCGTGCACCGGCTACGTGGCTGAGCAGCCACAGCACATCATCGAATTGGAGACCGCTTTTTCCCGTCTTCGTATCTTCGTTCACAGCGATATGAATACGAGCCTCGTGGTTCGCTCGTCGAGCGGGGCTGTCTACTGCAACGACGACGCGGAGGGACTCAACCCCCTCGTCGACCAAGCGTTTGCCGCTGGGCGCTACGAGATCTTCGTGGCCAGCCCGCTCCCATCGCAACACCCGAACTACACCCTCGGCATCACGGAGTATGGCGAGTATTCACCAAGGTCGTTTCAGCCTGCGCAACCCTCATCGATGCGGGCCCACGCTCGCCCACCGAGGCGAGCGTCGCGGATGGCCGCCGAACGCGCCGAGGGAGCGGAAGTCGTCGACCCGTGGGTAAGTGGAGAGGAGGATGTGGCACCCTCGCCCCCACCAGCGCGCCAAGAACAAAGCGTCACCCCTCGGGCTCCGATTCTCCGGTGAGGGCTTGGCGCATCCCCTATTTGGCGTGTAGCGGACTCGACCTCTCGTGCATGGTGGGTTGACGCCCCACCACATTCGAGACATAAGGCCGTCCCCACCGCGTAAAAAAGCCGCGGAAAGACGAGGAAAACCCCTATGAAGCCCGATATCCATCCAGTCTGCCACCCCGTCGTTTTCATTGACGACGAGTTTGAAGTGATCTCTAAGTCCACCATGACCTCCGGCGAAACCCGCGAGATCGACGGCGTCGAGCACTACATCATCAAGGTCGACATCAGCGCGTTCAGCCATCCTTTCTACACCGGCAAAGAGAAGGTCATGGACACCGAGGGCCGCGTCGAGCGCTTCAAGAAGCGATACGGCAAGAAGAAGGCCGCTGCTCCAGCCGCCGAAGCTGCGCCAGCTGCCGATGCAGCACCCGCCGCCGACGCCGAGTAAGCTCACGCGACAAAGAAAAGAAGCGACCTCTTGGGGTCGCTTTTTTCGTTCCGTCGCCTACTTCGCGATGCGAACGATTCGATCGACGAGTCCCGGGACGAGCCGGTCCACGCGCCGGACGACCTTGCTCTGCGCGTCGACGAGGATCAGCCACTCGTTTCGTCTCATGCCCTTGAGCGCGACGTCGACGACATCTTCAGCGCTCAAGAGCGTCGCCATCTTGAAGATGCCTGGCTTGTCTTTGGCGTTGCGGAACATCGCCGTGTCCGCTGGGGGCGGGCAGAGCACCTGAACACATACGCCGCTACCATGAAGCTCCTCCCGAAGCGCTTGCGAATAGCCCACGACGGCAAACTTGCTCGCGCAGTATCCGCTCAGACCTGGATAGCCGCGGAGCCCCGCGACGCTCGCGATGAAGAGCAGTGAGCTGTCTCCCGGCGCGGCGCGCAGCTGGGGTAAAAGCGCGAGGGCGACGTTGACGCTGCCCGTGTAGTTGACGTCCATCATCAGGCGCGCGGCTTCTGCGCCGCTCTCCTCGGCGGAGCCGACGCGGAGGACGCCGGCGGAGTTGATGAGATGGGCGACGGGACCAAGCGTGGCGCGGGTCGCTTCCGCCGTCGCAGTGACGGCTGCGGCATCGCGCACGTCGACGATGAAGGTCTGATGACGTGTGGCCCGAACAAGTGATGCGGTCTCGGCAAGTCCCTCTCGGTCGACATCCCATAGCGCGAGAGGCTCTCCTTGCTCCGAAAGGCGCCGCGCGAACTCACGTCCAAACCCGCTCGCCGCTCCTGTGATCACTGTGACACCTGACGCCGAAGACTTGGACATGGCGAGATGCTAGCACCCGCCTTTGCCGAGGCGCTCGAATCCTCCCGCGGAGCGTGCAAAGGTCCCAGCATGAGCGCATTTCCTCGCACCCGAATGCGGCGCCTTCGCCGTGATGATTGGTCCCGCCGTCTCGTCCGCGAGAATCACCTAAGCGTCGACGACCTTATCTGGCCTGTCTTCGTTCACGAGGGTGAAGGCACGCGCGAAGCGATCCCCTCCATGCCGGGCGTGGAGCGATTGACCATCGACCTCCTGGTGAGTGCGGCCAAAGAAGCGGAGTCCCTTGGCATCCCCGCGCTGGCGCTCTTTCCTGTTGTTCCCCTTGAGAAGAAGTCGGAGACGGCGGACGAAGCTTGGAACCCGGATAACCTCGTCTGCGAAGCCGTTCGCGCCATCAAGGCAGCGACGTCCAACTTGGGCATCATCTGCGACGTCGCTCTCGACCCCTTCACCACGCACGGCCAAGACGGTCTCATGCGTGACGGCTACGTGGTCAACGATGAGAGCGTCGACGCACTCGTTCAGCAGTCGCTCAACCAAGCCGCCGCTGGATGCGATGTCATCGCGCCCTCGGACATGATGGACGGGCGCATCGGCGCCATCCGAGACGCCCTCGACGAGAATGGTCACGAAGACGTTCGCATCATGGCGTACGCAGCCAAGTACGCGAGCGCGTTCTACGGACCCTTCCGCGACGCCGTTGGCTCTGCAGGGCAGCTCGGCAAGGGCGACAAACGCACCTATCAGATGGACCCCGCTAACGGAGACGAGGCGCTCCATGAGGTCGGGCTCGATATTGCCGAAGGCGCCGACATGGTCATGGTCAAGCCCGGCATGCCCTACCTAGACATCGTCCGACGCGTTCACGAGACCTTTCAGGTTCCGACCTTCGCCTACCAAGTAAGTGGAGAATACGCGATGCTGCGTGGCGCCGCGGACCACGGCTGGCTCGACTGGCAGCGCGTCCTTCTCGAGAGTCTGATGTCCTTCAAGCGCGCCGGCGCCGACGGGATCCTCACCTACGGCGCCATCGAAACCGCCAAGCTCTTGGGCTAGTCTGCTCCTCCGACCCCGTTCTGTTCGCAGATGAACTTGTAGATGTTCTTCGCGAGCTTAACCGCATCTTCCGACATCTCCGTGATCGACTTGAGCTCTTCGCATGCCGTGAGGTGCATTTGCTTCACTCGCTCGTAGAAGCCTTCTCCTCAGAAAAAAACACTGTTCGATACGGTTGATTCTCATCTCTCAAGGAGTGGGGCACCTTGCATGTCTGAGCCCCACACCGCTCCACGTGCGCGTAGGTATCGAGGGAAGATACCTGGTGTCGCCGGATCGGGGCGGCGATACAAAGCAGGCCGAATCGCCGTGGGCCCAGCCGTGCCCACCGCGAACCGGTCGCCTACTTCGTTGCTAGGGCGAACGCCGAGTTCTAAGCCGACGCCTCGGCGTACGAGCGAATTCGTTTGATCATGGAATGCAGACCGTTGCTTCGACCGGGCGTCAGGTGCTTGTCGAGGCCCAGTTCCGTGAGCAGCGCGTCCATGTCGAAAGCGCTCACTTCGCTAGGCGTTTTTCCCTCGAAGGCAAGGCGTACGAGAGCGACCAATCCCTTCACGATGTGCGCGTCGCTGTCCGCCTGGAAGTACATGTGTCCGTCACGCGTCTCGGCGGCGAGCCACACTTGGCTTAGGCAGCCCTTCACCTTGTGGGCTTTGTCCCGAAGGTCTTCGGGGTAGGGCGGCAACTCGCCGCCTAGTTCGATGAGAAACCCGTAGCGATCCGACCAATCGTCGAGAAGCTCAAAGGTGTCGCGGACGTCGTCGAGGCTAGTACTCATTATCGACGGGAGCGACGGGTTCGGCGCACTTGACGAATGGCGGCCGCTTCGTTGGCGATTCGCCCGTTGAAGGGTTCAGCGATGGGATCCGCGGTCTCGTGGATGATCTCGATGGCGACCTGCGGGGTGAGGTTGGCATCCAAAGAGTAGAGCTTCGCCGCAAGGTTCGCGACGTTCGGCGACGCCATGGACGTTCCAGAGAGAGGCACGGTGCTCCCGTCGGGGATGAGGCTTGGCACGCTGACGCCGAAATCGAAGACGCGGACGCGGTCCGGGTTTGAGTTCGTGAACGTCGCCCACTGCCCGTAGGTGTCGACGGCGCCGACGACGAGGACGTTGTCGCGCTCGGTGCTCGCAGGAACGACGCCGTACTCGACGACGTCCTGGTTGCTGTTACCGGCGGCGACAACAAAGAGGGTGTTCGGGCAGAGCTCGAAGACGCGCTCCCAGGTTGCACCACGGTGTGCTTGAACGACATGCGCTCGGGCCATCACTTCGTCGTTGTTGCTGTAGGTCTCGCTCTCGTGCCGAAGTTCGTTGGCGACGTATTCGAGGCTGAAACCAAGGCTCGCGTTGACGACTTTGACGCCGTGGGTGTTGATGTAGGCCGCGATGTGCTCGACGTTCGCGCGCTCTGCGGCGAGCTCTTCGTCGGTGGGCCCACGGTGGTGGTAGATGCGTGCCTCACCGGCCCAAGCGCTGCGGAAGATCGACATGCGCGCCTGAGGAACTCCAGCGAGCATGATGCCGGCGACGTGCGTTCCGTGGGCCCACTCGCCGACAGCGCTCAGGTTCGTATTGAGGTCTTCCAGTGCTTCCTGGCTCGTCGCGCCGCGCATGAGGCCCAAGACCTGCTGGGCGGGTTCGCTCGTGGCGAGGCCAGCGCGGAGGTCCATGATGCCCTGGAGGAACGGTGTGTACTGCGTGAGCGTCTCTTGCGAAGGCTGAAAGAGCAGCGCTTGGTGCGTGTAGACACCCGTGTCCTGAACGACGCCATGAATATCGTCGACGAGACCGTTGCCGTCGTCATCTTCCTGGTTCTCTTGCTCGTTTTCGTTGGTGTAGAGCTGCTCGGAGAAAAGCTCAGGGTTCGTGCCCACATCCCACACCGCGACGTTGACAGGGTTGGCGTCGCGGGCTCGCGTCAGGTCCACCGTGGAAAAGGCGTATTCGCTCGGAGCACGCTGGCTCTCGTGTTCGCCTCCCACGATTTCGATGGCCGCCAAGAAGTGTTCTCGGTTCGCCACAATGCCGGGGAGGATCTGCTCGAAGTAGAGCGCGCCGGATGCCGTATCGAGGGAGATGAGCTGCTGCTGGATCTGCGCAAGCTGCGCGTCGAGCTGCTCCTGCCCCTGGAAGATCTGGAAGATGACCGTCGAGGAGCCAAGACGCGTGCGCGGCAGTTCGCGGAAGACGCCCGCGATACCCTCGCGGGGGTCGGCTTCGTTGCGTCGTCGCGCGATCTCCGAGAGCAGCGTGTTGCCCATGAAGGCTTGGTTTCGGTTGGCGGCTTTTGCGCGGACCAAACGAATGATGCCTTCGCCGCGGTCGAGGTCACCCTTGGCGACGGCGACGGCAGCGAGCTCCGAGAGACGTTCACTCGCGCGCCCACCGATGGCGGGTGCCGAGTCGGGGGCTGCGAGCCACGCGTCGAGGGCTGCCGCGTTGGCTCCTTCTTGAACTTCGCTAAGTCCGGCCAAGGCTCCAGCTTCGACGTAGTCGCGGAGCGCTTCGCCGGTCATCGCCGTCCATGGGTTGACCTCCGGGGTCTCCACCACGGTCTCCACGCTCGTCTCGTCGAGCTCAGCATGTTCGACGGGCGGGGCAGACGACCCGCAGGCCATCACCCCAGCCAATACAAACGGTTGTGCTTTCGCAAGCAGGTCTCGAAGCGTCGTCGTCGTGTTCATGGCGGCGAGCTTGGGACATCTTGTGGACGTCATCAACCCGCCGCGAGAACCCTTCGGTCCCTGAGATTAGGGAGCGGCGGTGGGTCGACCGGTGGCGTCTTCAATGGCTCGCATCATCGACTCGGCGCTGTCAAAGCGGTGCTCCGGGTCTTTGGCGAGGGCACGTGCGATGACCGTATCGATCTGCGGAGGGAGCGTCTGGGAGTATTCCAGGAGAGAGCGAGGTGTCTCTTCCATGATCGCTGCGCCAAGCTCCGCGAGGGTGTTGCCGCGGAAGGGAGGTGCGCCCGCCAGGAGCTGGTACAAGACGGCGCCGGTGGCGTAGAGATCGACGCGGTGGTCCGCTTCGTCCGGCCGAAGAATCTGTTCCGGCGCGACGTGAGTCAGGCTCGCGACCATCGAACGCTTCTCGCTCATCGTGCTGCTTCGCGACGCACCAAGGTCTTTGGCGAAGGCAAACGAACCGAGCTTGAGCGCTTCTTCACCGTTCCATTTTTCGGTCACCACGATGTTGTGGGCGGAGATGTCGCGGTGGAAGATCTTTCGATGGTGAATGTAGGAGACCGCGCTCAAGAGCTGCTCCGCGATCCGCGTTACCGACGACAGGTCAAATGGTCCGAGGAAGGTCGAGCGCTGCGCAAGGGTCTGACCTTCGAGGTACTCCAGCGCCATATAAGGAAAGCGCTCATACATGCCCATGTCGTGAATATCCACGATGTTGGGGTGATGCATCATGCTCAGCATTCGACCCGAGCGCCGAAAGCGTCGGAGCGCTGAGTCACTCTCAGAGCAGAGGAGCTGCAGCGTCACGTTGCGCCCCATCAAGAGGTGCTTTGCCGTGTAGGTCGCCGTGCCGCCTTCGGCTTCGACGAGTTGACTGATTCGATATCGTCCTTCGACGATTTCTCCAGGCTCTAGTCGATTCGGCGGCGTCCGTGACATCTGCGCCGGCAGTGTCTCTCAAACAACCTTATATGCGCAACTCTTGTGGTGATTCCCATTGTTCGCCGGCGACGAAACGACCGCGTTCATTTCGTTCGATTCTTGCCATCGCAACATCCACATCATGGGTGAAAAAGAGGCGTCCGCCGCGGGACACCAGGTCCTCAAGGAGTGCCGTTTTTTCCTCGATAAGGCGCTCCGGAAATCGGTCGTATCCCATCGTGATGGCCGCGTGAATCCAGGGCATTCCGGGGACTAAGTCGCCGGCGAAGACGATGGGGCCCTCGTCGCTTGGGATCTCCGTGAGTACGAGCCCCGGCGTGTGCCCCTCCGATTGGTGAAAGCGATATTGAGGTCCGAGGGTCACCGACTCTTCGCCGGTGGCGCGTTCTAGACGCCCGCTCTCTTCCAGCAGGGTCTGCAACTCCGGGATAAAAGATGCCCGGTCCCGCGCATGCGGCTTGATGGCGCGCTCCCACGCCGTGTCCCCCACCACGTAACGCGCGTTTGGAAAGACAAGGGAGTAAGGTTGTCCTTCCGCGAAGGCGGAAAGCAGGCCCCCAGCGTGGTCGAAGTGAAGGTGGGAGAGGACAACGACGTCGATGTCCTCCGGGGTGAAGCCGAGCGTTTCGAGGTTCTGCAGCAACACGTGCTCGCTCTCCTCAACGCCGAAGCGCTGCCGGAGTTTGGGTGGAAAGAACGCGCCAATGCCCGCCTCAAAGAGGATTCGTCGTTTGCTCGACACCCCCTCATGGACGTCGTTCTCTTCGATCAACATCGCCCGACAGGCGAGCGCGATGCGGTTGTGCTCGTCCGGCTTTGCCCAGCGCTCCCACAATGCCCGAGGGGCGTTGCCAAACATTGCGCCTCCATCAAGCCGCTGTGTGTTTCCGTCGACGGCCCAAAGCGTACGTTCCATGCGTGCACCCTAGCTCGAACAAGGTGCATCCGCGCCCGCCGCGGTCAGGAAATGTCCCGTGACCCCACTCGCTTCCGCTATGGTCGGAGAGGGGGATGCGTTGAAGGGACAGGCGATGGTGGTGGTGCGGGAGGTCTTGCATGGGGTGCTCACCCCTGCTCTCGCGCAGTCGCTGCTCTTTGACGCCCTCGATACCCTCCCCAAGCCACCGGAGGAGGTAGAAGAGTGGCTCGCCTTTGCTCAAGGGCCCCTTCACCAGTTGGTGACGCGCCGCGTGGGTATGGTCGAAGCGGCGGAAGTGAGCGAGCGCGTGCACACGATCCTCAGCGCCATGCTCAGCTCACCCGCCGCCGCGCGGAGAGCCTCGGAGGCGACGAGTCGCTTTGAACGCCGGGCTGGGCCCACGCGCGTGCTTGTGCTGGCACCTTCGCCGCGCCTCGCACGCATGCTCAAAGCCGTGCTGGGGCCCAAAGTGGCCACGATGTCCGTGACCGACGTCCCCTCGTACAACGACGTGGTCCATCAGCTCGGTCCTTCGATCTTTCTCATCGACCTTACGGAGCAGATGAACGTCGAAGTCGTCGGGGCCATCGAAGGGGCTCTTGCCGAGCTTCCCGCTCAGGCGCTCGTGCTCATCTGGGACCAAGGGACACAGCAAGGAAAGGTGCTCGCGCGCACTCTCGGAGGCTGCGGTCACTCTGTCGCCTGGGTCGATCGCCGCGAAGGGGTGGAGCCCCTCCTCGACCACATTCGCGCCCGATCCCTCTAAGTGTTTGTAATTGCTTGATTCTGTGCGCGCTCGGGATCAAGTGCGAATACTTTTTCCCCAAACCATGGTCCCGCGCCTTGCATCCGCCCGGATGATCCTTCAGGCTCGGCGCCCCTTCACGATGTAGGCAATTGAGCGGGTTTTCCGCATTCCTAAAGCGTTGTAGGTAAAAGAGGCGACAAGATGGCGAGTGCATGCAAAATCGCGCAGAACAAAAAGCGCATCAAACTGGCAGCAAAGTACGCGGAAAAGCGTGCGAAGCTGAAGGCCACGATCCGGAACACGGAACTGGACGACGACGTACGCTACGAAGCGCAGATCGCTCTTCAGAAGCTTCCTCGCAACTCTAACCCGGTTCGCATCCGCAACCGCTGTCAGGTGACAGGACGTCCACGCGGTTACTACCGTAAGTTCGCCATGTCCCGCATCGCCATTCGCGACTTCGGTCTCAGTGGTCAGATCCCCGGCCTCACGAAGTCGAGCTGGTAGGAGTACTAAGATGTCCCGCGACAAAATCCGACTCGTCTCGTCCGCTGGTACTGGCTACACGTACTACACGACGAAAAACAAGCGCACCATGCCCGGCAAACTCTCGCTGATGAAGTTCGACCCCCGTGCTCGCAAGCACGTGGAGTTTAACGAAGCGAAGATGCCTAGTCATTCCAAGAAGTAAGGCACTCAGATGTCCAAAGTTTGCGTAGTTACGGGCAAGGGCCCAATGGTCGGGAACAAGGTTTCCCACTCCAACCGTAAGACGAAGAAGCGCACGCTTCCGAATCTTCAGTCTCACCGATTCTTTGTTCCCAACGAAAACCGTTGGGTGAAGCTTCGTGTCTCCACCGCTGGTATCCGAACCATCGACAAGCGCGGCATTGACGCTGTGCTTCGTGACCTTCGCGCAAAGGGCGTCAAGGTCTGAGTAGCGGCCTGCGCTTTGCGTAGGCTGGGTGTTGCGCGAAGCGCGCACACCACTCTCTCCGGGCGGACCATGGCCGAGACGATCTTTTCGAAAATCTTGAGTGGCGAGATCCCTTGCCACCGAGTCTACGAAGACGAGCACGTTCTCGCGTTCTTGGACATTGGTCCCCTGAGCCGAGGCCACACTTTGGTCATTCCAAAGGAGCCTGCGGCCACACTCGATGCGCTCTCGGACGACGCATCGGCGGCCATTGGCCGTGTGCTTCCCCGCCTCTGTCGCGCGGTGAAGGCAGTGAGCGGATGTCAGGACTACAACGTCCTGCAAAACAACGGAGCACCTGCTCATCAGGCGGTGTTCCATGTTCATTTTCACATCATCCCGAAGCCAGGTCCCGAAGCGGGTCTAGGCGTGAGCTGGCCCTCAGGGAAGCTCGATGATGGCGAAGCACTCGCCGCCTCCATCCGAGCGGAGCTGGCGTGAGCGACGAGTCCTGCGAAGGCGAGCATCACGGCGTCGAACACGCAGCGATCGCCCCTGAGGTTCTCGACCGCGCCGCGGCGATTTTCCGTGCTGCTGGCGACCCGGGCCGACTACGAATCCTGCACTGCCTGCTGCACGGAGCCCACTGCGTCAGCGATCTCGCAGCGGAGCTTGAAGAAGGCATGTCGACGATTTCGCAACGCCTCAAGGTGCTACGGACAGAGCGCCTCGTCGTGCGGCGCCGCGAGGGAAAGCACATCTTCTACGCCTTGGAAGATGAGCATGTGTCCCACTTGGTGGCGTCTGCCCTCGAGCACGCCGCAGAGTCCTAGGCCCGAGCGCGCACGGTCTTAATTCGAGGCTCGCAGGACCCGCGGGCCTTCAAGAGTCTTGCGCCCGTGCCTGCCCAAAGGCATTGTCACAGCTGTGACCGAAGGTGATGACGAGAACGAGGCTCAACTTCGCGTGACGCCAACCGTTCCTCCTTCTGTGGGCTCTCAGGTCACCTCTATTCTCGAGTTTGATGACACCCATCAGAGCTTGAAGGCCGTTTCCATTCCACGGGTTGCTGACAACCTCGCTCGCCTCGTCGTTTTGGCGGGCGAACGTGCGGGACGGAAGCTCACCGTCGACAAAGAGCTTGTCTTTGGACGGTCCCGTGGCGTTGGACTTCAGCTGGACGACCCGCAAGTTTCACGCCGGCATGGGCGAATCGCTCTTGGGCCTGAAGGTTGGTTTCTTGAGGACCTTGGCTCACGAAACGGAACGACGCTCAACGGCATCCCTTCCATAGGGCAGCTGGCGGTGCAGTTCGGCGACCGCATTCAAGTTGGCGAGAGCTTGCTGCTCTTTACCCATCACGACCCCCTCGAAGAGCAGATTCTCGAGCAGCAGAAGCTAGAGAGTATCGGGCGTCTCGGGACTGGGATTGCTCACGATTTCAACAACCTTCTCGGAGCCGTTCACTCAAGCCTCGACTACGTCGAACGCATGAACCAGCAGCGGACGCTGGACGATGCGGAGGTGCAAGCGTGCCTTGCGGACATTCGAACAGCCGCCAAACGTGCATCGGAGATGACGCGCCGTCTTCTTGGTTTTGCGCGGCGCGCCCATCGAAGTTACGAGCCCGTCGATGTTGCAGCC
Organism: Polyangiales bacterium; assembly: GCA_045106895.1. Taxonomy (GTDB): domain Bacteria; phylum Myxococcota_A; class Polyangia; order Polyangiales; family Houyiibacteriaceae; genus JBCCRV01. The sequence continues at coordinate 78,626 of JBGCFM010000025.1, forward strand.
CTCGCGTCTGAGGTGCTGAAGCTGCTCCGCCGCAGCTTCGACCGTTCCATTGAGATTCATGGCGCCATCGACCCGGAACTCCTGGTGACAGGGGACCGCTCTCATCTGCACCAGCTGTTCATGAACCTATGCATCAACGCACGCGATGCGCTTCCAAACGGTGGCCGCCTCACGGTCAAGGTCACCACGGCGACGCGTGACGATATGGCGATGCTGCCCTACCGAGACCGCGAAGCGTACACGCTCGTCGTCGTGGAGGATGACGGCGTCGGCATGGATGCGGACACCCAATCGCGCCTCTTCGAGCCTTTCTTTACGACAAAGCGCGAAGGTCACGGTGCCGGTCTTGGACTCGCCACGGTGTACGAGGTTGTCGACGCGCATGGTGGACAGATCATCGTCGAGAGTGAAGTCGGGGCAGGAACGCGCTTTCGCATTTATCTGCCCACGCACCTTCCGACCACGGACGCCAATACACCGCCCCTCACTCCCGACATGAAACCGCTCCGCATGGGTCAGAGCGGGCCCAATCTTCGTATTCTACTCGTCGACGATGAAGACGTGATGCGACGCAGTTCGGCGCGTCTTCTACGGCAGATTGGACACGATGTCGTTCAAGCGACGAACGGGCAAGAAGCGCTCGAAGCGTATGAAGAAGCGGAGATAAAACCGGATGTCGTGATCCTCGACATGGACATGCCGGTTCTTCGTGGCGATGAATGCTACGCGAAGCTCAAGGAGATGGACCCCGACGTGAAAGCTATCGTGGTGTCGGGTTATATCGGCAAAGAGCTCTACGGCGAGCTTTACGAGCAGGGCATCATCGCCGTCCTCGACAAGCCCTTCGAGATCGCAGCGCTCCAGGACGTTCTCGCGAAGATCAGTGTTCGTCCGAGCAACCGCCCACCTGTTTGATGGGAAGCGGGCGGTCTAACGTCGCCGGCAGCGGCGTCCTGGAAGGAGCGAGCCCTACGAGTGGGCGTCGACGAGATCCGCGAGCCGTGGCACCGCGGCTTCCACGTTCTTCTTCGCGCTTCCTCGCAGCTTCTTGTACGTGCTCTTCACCAAGCCGTTCGTGGATCGCTCGGCTTTTGAGTCGGTGACCCCGAGGAGCGCATCCGCAGCGCGACCCGAGTTAGCCTTCAGATGCGCCCCGACACTCTTGCCCGCCGCCACAGCCTCTTCGCTGAGCGGTTCGAGGGCGTCCGCGAAGTCGGGCAGAAGGTCATGGACGACCTTCTTCACGAAGCCGGGCTTCACGCCTTTGACAGCCTTGTATCCGGCTTTGATCGCCATTCCGCCGAAGCCGGACTTCTCCTTCACTTCAGCATCGATCAGCTGGAGGCAATCCTCCACGATAAGAGGCTTCTTTTCTTCGTTCTCCAGCGACTGCTTCAAGCTCATGGCGAGACTCTAGGCAACGCACGCGAAGCCGCAAGCAAAAGGGTGACGCGGGTTTCTTGGTTCTGGCGTGTTAGAGTGTCTCGGTGACTTGGCGAGCTCCTCTGGTGTCCTTCTTCGGCGTGCTTGTTCTTGCTTTCGGGGCCACCTCAAGCGCGAAGGCCTGGTGCCAAAGCTGCACGGTGGGGCCGGCCATCAACCCAGCCAGCCCGTGCGTTCAGTCGTGTGAGTGCGACCTAGACAACGGACAGCAGTTGATCGCGTGGAACCAGCGGTGCATCTCCTACTCCTTGCACCAGACGGGCTCCGCCGACATCCCCCGGGCGGACTACGAGCGAATCACGGCGGAGTCCTTCGCGGAGTGGACGGACGCCAGCTGCGGCGCGTCCTCGACGGGCATCGAAATCGAGCAAACGGATGAAGATGCGCAAGGTTCAACAGCCGAGTTCGCGCCGGAGGGCGGCAACGTCAACCTCGTCGCGTTCGTTCGCGATTGGGACGAGCGTGAGTATCTGCCCAGCGCGTACGCGGTGACCACCACGTGGTTCGGTGTCCGCTCTGGGGAAATTTTCGACGCCGATATCCTACTCAACGAAGAGCATTGGAGCTGGGCTGAGTGCCCAAGCGACGAGGGCTGCACGGATGGACGGGACGTCGATCTGAAGAACACGCTTGTGCATGAGATCGGCCACTTCCTTGGGCTCGCGCACTCCGGCGAAGGCACGGAGGAGTCGACAATGTGGTCTTGCGCCCCTCCTGGCCAGGTCATCAAACGTGACCTCGACGCAGACGATATCGAGGGGTTCTGCTCCATCTATCCCGCCGGCAGCCTTGAAGCTGCGTGCGACTTTGACCCCGTCGGCGGGTTCAACCCAGAGCCTGTCGCGCTTCGTCCGCCTCCAGGATGTGGCTGCAGTGTGAGCCGGGCCAACCCCTCCGCGTACGCGCTCGTTTTCTTTGCAGCGCTCTTCTGGCGCCGGCGCCGCTCGCGTTAGGTGAGCTGCAGTAGGAGCGCGAAGGCTCCGCCGGACCCCACCGCGTAGGCGAGGACTCTTCGCATTCGCTCTTTGGAGAGAGCTCGACGCAGCGCCCACGCGAGGGCCGACACGCCGAGAACGAACGCCAGCTGGCCGAGTTCGACGCCAAGATTGAATCCAAAGAGCGCCGACAAGTGCTCCCCCTCAGGGAGACCGTTCTCTTTGAGCGCTCCAGCGAATCCGAGACCATGAACAAGACCAAAGCCCGCCGCCACGACGGCGGGAAAACGCTGCGTTAGCGTCGGACGCCCCTTGTTCATCGTAAACGCTTCACGTCCCAGGAGGACGATGCTTCCGGCGATGAGCATCTCGACGAGCCAGACGTCGACGGAAAGCTCGCCCAGCGACGCCGCGGCGAGGGTGATGGAGTGTCCGAGGGTAAACGCCGTGACGACGCCCAGGAGGCGGCGATTGAAGCCGCCCGCCAGAAGCCAGAGGCCAAGAACGAAGAGCAAGTGGTCCCAGCCGAAGGCGATGTGCTCAACGCCTAGCTCGACGAAGGCGAAGCTGTCCCGTTCGCCGTTTACCCGCGTCGTCGGCGCGTCGCTCGTAAGCCGGACACGTCGTCCCCCAGCGAGCGCCAAGTAGATCTCCAACGTGTCGGGGAGCGCCGCAAAACCGACGTCTCCGCCATCGTCGATGTCGCATTCTCCGCGCCAAAGAAGCGCGCTCGCCTCCACATCCGCGAGCACCCGCATCTCGACATTGCGGCACGAGCCCATGACTGGTCGCAGGTCCACCGCACCAAGGCTTTGACGAGGAATACGCACGAAGAGCTCCCCGACGCCGTCGTCGACGCGAAAGTGCGCCACGCCGAACTCCGACGGATGTGCGTGCACTAGGCAAGGCGTCGCCGTGGCGAGGACAACTGCAGCGAGCACCCGCGCAAGCCACGCCGCCTTCATGGTGTTACGTCCACGCGCCGCTCAATGCGGGCTCGCTGCCGTAACGCAGCCACCGCGTTCCGCAGCCGCCCTCGGCGCTGCTCTTCGCGCCAGGCCGCCTCGACGAGGCCGCGCACGACGTCCAGAGGCGGCGACGTTGAGGCGTTCCGCTCCGTGACCCGAACGAGATGCCACCCGTAGCGACTCTCCACAGGCCCAAGCCACCCGTTCCCTTCAAGCGTCTCGACGTCCTGACCAAAGCGGGCCCCGAAGCGTTGATCGAGTTGCTCGGTCGTTCGGCGAATCTCTCGAGCGCCGAGCATGAACGCGTCTCCCACCGGACTCTCTTGCTGAAGCGCCATCAGTGCCTCGGCGTGGGCATCGTCGCGGCGGTCTTGAGAAAAGAACACGTGGTCGAGGCTGATGTTCGCCGGCGTGACGAAGTCCGAAGAGTTCGCCGCCAAAAACGACGCGAGCTCTTCCTCACTGGGCTCTCGGTCGACGGCAGAGAGGATGGTCTCCATCTTTAGGACCAGCCGCCGCCGGACGATTTCATCGCCGCGTTCAAGGCCCAAGGCCAGCGCCTCGCGAAAGAGCAGCTCGTCCTGCAGCCAGGCGTCGACGAGCACGGCATCGCTCTGCTCTGCACCAGAGCCAACGCCGCCAACTCGCCGGAGCCCTTCGACGAGCGCCTGGTCGATAACGATTCCGCCCTCCGCCGGCGCCATCGCCTGGCGAAGGCCAAAGGCGACGAGAGCGATGGCAAAGAAGTGAAGAAGCGGTTCGCGGAGAGGCGCCCAGCGCCCCTGACGCTCTTTGTCGCTCATGTCGTCTTGAGGATCCCGCGAAGGTTGAAGTCCAACACGGAGATGGCCATTCGGTCGACGTCGCTGGGAGCCACGGACTCATCGTTCATCACCAGCTGCTCCATGAGTTGCTTGATCGTCCCGAGAATGCAGAAGGCGGCGACGCTCGTGTCCATCTCGCGAAGGAAGCCCATTCGCTTTCCTTCGTCGAGGGAGCGCTGAATGTAGTCGAGGAGCTCGTTGTAGAACGCGGCGAGGCGCCCATCGACCTCCTCGTCGAGGCCGACGGCTTCACGAACGATGATCGTGGTCAGAAGTCTATTGTCGACGATCTTGCCGAGGAGCCGTTGGATTGTCTCGATGAGCTGCATCTCGACTGGAGCGGCGCCTTCGTCGGTGTCGACGCCGATGATGCTCTTGCGAAGCTCGCCCAAGAGCTCGTCGAGGAGCTCGATGAACACGGCCCCCTTCGATTCGAAGTAAAGGTAGAACGTTCCACGGGCGATGCCCGCAGCCTCGATGAGGTCCGCGACGTGCGTGCGATGGTATCCGCGCTCACCGAACACACGGCGCGCTGCATCAAGAATTTCACGCCGGCGATTTCGTCGTTGACGAGACGCCCGCTCGCTCCGTCCGTCCGCGGAAGTGCTCATGACCGACCTCGGTGCTCTTCGATATGAGCATCCACGCGAGATGCGATTTGCGCCCGAACGCGCTCGGCTTGCTCTTTGACTTCAGCGTCGCTCAGGCCCGTGAAGTCGAAGGGGGCATCGCAATACACCGTGACGTCGCCGGGCTTGAGAACGAGAGAGCCTTTTCGCATCACTTCGAACATGCCCGTCACCGCCGTGGGCACAACCTTGAGTCCAAGGTCGCGCGCCATCATGAAGACGCCATAACGAAAGGAACCGACGCGTCCATTGGGGGTCCGTGTGCCTTCAGGGAAGACAAGAATCGAGTGCTTACGCGCCACCTCCGCCTCCATCTGCGCGCGGACACGTTCCATGCGCCCCTTTCGCTCGACGGGAACGGCGATCGTTCCGCGGCTGGACATGAACCAGCCGTAGAAAGGGTAACGAAAGTGACTCTCCAGCTCGATGCCCTGTTTGAAGTGTGGCGTCGCGTTGTGCATCGTCACGAAGTCGAGATGGTTCACGTGGTTCTGGGCGAACACGTAGGTCTCATCTTCTTTGACCGCGGGGTCGACGACGGCTTTCCACTTCGTTCCAGTCGTCTTGAGCATTCCCGTGCAGAACAGACGGTTCGCCGCTTGGATCTTATCGGCTCCGAGAGTTCGGTTCAGCGCGATGAGCGACGACGTCCAGGGGAGCAGCCAAGCGAGACCACTTCCCCACAACGCTGCGCTGCGCAGTCGATCGACCGCGCTAAGGTTGTGCGGCGGTGCCGGAATGCGTCGCGCTGCGACCCCAGGGGAGTCCGTCTGCTTGTCTTCGGATGGTTGGGACTTCGTTTTTTGTGTCATCTCACTACCTCGACGGCGCCCTTGAGCACTTCGAGAGAACGAAGGGCTAAGTGCATGATCTCACCGTCGACCATGACGGCTTGTTTACGGCTTTCGAGAAACTCCACGCGGCGGGCGCGGTGGACTTCGACCTGCGGATGCTCAACGTGCGCACCCGAGTAGATCTTTGGAAATGTGGAGATGAGCGTCGCGCGGCTCATCTCGCCGACGCGGACGACATCGAGGAGGCCGTCCGTGAGGCTTGCCCCCGGAGCCATGTGCATCGCGCCGCCGGTATACTGACTATTCGAGAAGCTCAGGAAGACCGCTGGACGCACGTCGGTCTCTTCATCGTCGAGGCGAATCGGGTCAAGCGGTGCCTGGAGGTTTGCGAGGCTTGATACAACAGCGGCGACGTAGCCCGCGGCGCCGAGCCCTTTGAAGCGTCGATTCGTAAGCTCGCCAACTTCAGCCGTGAAGCCCAGACCCAGCAGGTTGACGTAGTGGATAACGCCCTCGTCGTGGTCGGCGCGCACGACGTCCACCGGCTGCGTTTCCCAGCGCTCGAGCGCGTCGATGGCGCGCGCTTGGGATGTGATCCCAAAGTCCCGCAGAAAAGAGTTTCCGGTGCCAAGGGGCAAAATGCCAAGCTCGACACGCTCGCCATCGGCCGCAGCACTGGGGAAGAGCCCGTTGATGACCTCGAAGGTGGTGCCGTCTCCGCCGACGGAGATGAAGCGGCGGTGGCCTGCCTCAAAGTGCTCCCGCGCCAGTTCCGTCGCGTGGCCAGGGGACCTAGTCTGAAACACGTTGATGGCATTGCGTAGACGCAACGAGGCGATGGCATCGCGCGCGGCGTCAAGGCAGCGACCGCCCCCGGCGGCGCCGTTGACGATGGCGATGATCGCTTTGTCGCGTCCGTTGTTCACGCGCGCACGCTCCGAAGCGACTCGGGGTTTGCTTTCGCTCGGAGTTCGTCCGCGAGGACGCCGCGCTTCACTTTCATGGAGGCGGTGCGCGGAAACTCGTCGTCCCAAAGCAGAACGCGAGAGATGCGTTTGAAATCTGGCAGCTTCAGGTTTCGTCGAGCGAGGTCTTCACTCCACTCGCTCTCTTTTTCTTCCTTGGGGCGAACGATCGCGACGAGCTCCTCACCAACGAGGGCGGTGTCGCTACGCGGCCACAGATAGTCCTGGGCGTACACAACAAGCTCTTCGCAGTCGAGGCCTTCAAAGGCGCTCTCGATGTCTTCGGGGTAGATGTTCTTGCCGCCGGAGGTGACGATCATGTTCTTGCTACGGCCCACGAGATG
>JBGCFM010000250.1:0-10634 GCA_045106895.1 Polyangiales bacterium
GGACTCGTAGAACCAACCGGTTCCGAGGCCTTCACACTCAGGGTTGCTGTCGAGGTTGTTGCCAGCGGCGTCCACCTGACAGACGGTGCAAACTTGACGACCGTCTTCGTCCGTCTCTCGGAAGAAGCGGCCTCGGTCAGCTACCTGGGAGCAGTCCGTGACGTCACCGTCGAGGGAAAGAACCTCAACGACGTCACAGGTAACGGCGCCTTCGGCGTTCTGGTTGAGTGGGCGTGGAAGGCAGGTAGCGCTGAGAGCGTCAGCGATTTTGTCGATGATGAGCTCAAGAGCGGGGCCGAAGTCGCTCTGACAGATGGACTGGATGACGGCGCCGGCTTCGGCGTCTTCAAGGGAGCGCGCGACGCGCGCGATACGAAGAGCAGGGAAGGCCCTACCTAGACCGGGAACATCACAGGAAGGAGTGAGCTGCGAAGGCATCGTCGGGTCTGGGCGCTCCACCATGCGTGGGTCACGAACGGACTCGTCGCCGACGAGGGCGTCCCAGTTGGTCGCTTCGCCTGGGCCTGGCGCAAGATCCACGGGAATGCCGACGATGGCGCCGAAGACCAGAAGGTCTGGGCTGCGAAGCGCGAGAAGACCATCGACATAACGGCTGATGGGGTGCACGGCTTCGTTGGCGTAGCGGCTACAACGAAGGTTGAGGTCGGGGTCCGTGAAGACGGCGCTGTCACGGTTGAAGAGGTCGGGGTTCGACGCGGAGCAGTCATCCTCATCGGTGAGCATGATGATGGCGAGGAGAGAGTCCTCACGAAGGAAGCCTTCGTTGGCGCCGTCGCCGTGGCCGCGGGAGCCGTTCACGAACTGAGCTTCGCCGGACTGCGGCGTAACGGCCTTGAGCACAGCGTCGAGCTGCTGCTCGAAGCCGCAACCCTGCGTTCCGAGGTTGGCGATGCAAGCGACCTGAGCGCCGAAGTCCGCGGCGCTTCCCATCCCAGCTCGGAAGCCCAAGAAGGGAGGTGCGCCGCCGCCGATGGCTGTGCAGCCCGCGCCCATGACAGCGCGGTTGAGGATGCCGTCGTCACCGAAGTTTGGTTCGTTGCAGGTCGGGATGGTGAAACCGCCGGTGCCCATGTCGGAGCTCACGACGCCGACGCGAAGGTCGTTGACCGCCGGAAAGACACGGTCGCCGGACATGCCGGATGCGAGCACGGTGACCAAGCCGGGAATCTCCGAAGCCAGGGAGGCCTGCTCCTCAGACATCGAACCCGAGTTGTCGATCATGAAGAGAAGGTCGACCTTGTCGACGTTCGTGACCGGAACACGAATCTGGACACCATTGATGGTGCATGGGTTGAGCGGACGCAGCTCGCGCTGCGTGCAGCCAACGAGGGCGCTGAGCCCCAGCAGGGCTACGAGTGCGGAAAGCTTATTTCGGTTCACAAACACTTAGTTTCTCACTTTCGGGTACGTACATTCGCCTGGACTAGTTTGCCCTTTGAGGTTCGCCCCTGAGGGCCGCCAGCTGAGGGCTGCCTGGCGAGCGACTGCCGCGGCAAGATAGCGGCTTTGGTGCTTTGGGATCAACGTGATTACGGAATGGGGGGTAGGAGCAGGTCTTCTTATCAGGTCCGGCCCCTCATTTAGGTTGGGGAACCTTCGCCCACTTAGAGTAGAGCGAAGGTCGTGCCAACTTGGTTCGTGGCGAAAATAAGCGTTTTTGGCCGAAATGAGAGAACGACCGCCAACGAAGTTGACGATCGCTCTCGATGGAGTTGGCGGTGCTGCCCGATCCCCTACTCGCCGATGGGACTCCCATCCACCGGCGCCTCGACATCGACAAGGCACGCGAGGTCGATCTTCGTGCCCCGGGGAGGCGCGTTTTCGAGTGGGAAATACGCGACCTGCTCGCAGGTGGGATTGGACACATCATAGCGCCAGCCTTCGGTCTGGCCGCGAACGGCCTGGAGAACCTCGCAGACCTGCCGTCCCTGCTCGTTGATTTCAACGAACACACGGGCTGGATAGTCGGCGCAGACTTCGCCCTCAGGGAGTGTCTCGATGACATCACAGACGACGGCGCCATCGGCATCCGGCGTCAGGGAGCGGTTTGCGCAGATAAAGCCGACACGTGCGCCAATGCGTGCGGTGAGCTCGGTGATGGCGGGCTGGTAGCTTTCGGCGCAGATGCTGCGAACCAAGGAGCCTTCGAGCCGCTTTGCGATCTCCAGGTAGCGGCGACCGGGCGCAGCCGAACCTTGGACGACGCCGTCGCCGGTGGAGCGTTCGCACGCCACGGCGAGACCCGTGTCCGTCGGGAGGTATTGGTACTGCATTTCCGGTAGAGCCAAGAGCTCGTCGAAGCTCAGGTCTTCCATGTGGTCGGGCACACCCACGAGCGCAGCGAAGAGGATGTTCGCACGGTCTCGCTCGCCGATGAGTCCCTCGACGATGGCGTCGACGGGGACCAAGAGGCCGGGTTCGCGGGAACATCGCTGGTTGAGTTGGACACCGACATCCGCCGTCGCGAAGAAGGCGGCGGGGTCCGAGAGGGAGCAGTCTTCTTCGTCGCTGAGGACAACGATCGCGAGGAGAGAGTCTTCGCGCGGGAACGCCTCGCCGCCAGCCATGAGGCCTTCGGTGGCTGCGAGAAGTGGCATCTCTAGACCGCAACCATCGATGCCTGCGTCGGCGACGCAGGCGACGCGATCGGCGAACTCGCTTGGGCTATCGCCGTCCTGCCAGGAGAGGACGCCGCTGCTCTCGGCGCAGCTTTGCCGAAGCTCGCCGTTGTCGCCGAAGTGGCCGTTTTGTTGGCAAATAGGAGGCAGGCGTCGGGTTTCAGGGTAGCCGAGGCTGCCCATATTCGTGGAGACAATGCCGACTCGAAGAGACTCCACGGCGGCCCACTGAGGCTGGCCGTTTTCATCGAGCGGCGGGTTTGTGAGCCCCTCGATGAGCCGGGGAATCTCTCGCCGGAGGCTCGCCTGCTCTTGCTCCATCGAGTTCGAGTCATCGATGACGAAGAGCACGTCGACGTCGCCGATCCCGTCGCCGCCTACTTGCGTTTCAAAGATGCGTGAGACCCTGGGTGCGATGGGCGTGAGTTCGCGTTCGGCGATACACCCTCCAGCGAGGACAGCGACAGCGGCAGCGGCCGCAACGGCGCTCCAAGGCTGGGACATTCGACTGGGGCTTTCTCTGCGCATCACTTCTCCTCGTGCTTGGCGTCTTTGACGACGCGGTTCGAAAAGTGGTCGTGTGGAGGAGAGGGGTTTTCCAACCTGCTTCACTTTTTTCTCACGCAAAAGAAAAACGGTGGCGCTATCAACGAAGCGCACGCGCTATGGTCTGCGCATGCGCCGAGTACTGGTCGTCGACGACGAAGAGAATATTCGACTCGTTCTTCAGACCTTGCTCGAGAAGAACGGATACGAAGTCACCGCGGTCCCGAGCGCCGAAGCCGCGCTGAAGAGCATCGACGAGGTCAGCCCCTCCTTCGTTCTGACGGACGTGCGCATGGGCGGCATGAGTGGCATCGAGCTTTGCGCCGAGCTGACCACACGAAAGAGCAACGCCACGATCATTGTCATGAGCGCCTTCGGGAGCGTCGACCTCGCCATCGAAGCGATGAAGGCCGGCGCCTACGACTACGTGAGCAAACCCTTTAAGAAGGACGAAGTTCTCCTCGCTCTGCGAAAAGCGGAAGAGCGGGAGACGCTCAAGACCGAGAACGCGCGCCTCCGAGAAGTGGTGCGCCAGACTCAGAGCTTCGGCAATATGCTGGGCCAGAGCCCAGCGATGCAGTCCGTGTTTCGCATGGTGGACAAGGTCTCCGCATACACGACGACGGTTCTCATTCAGGGCGAGAGCGGCACGGGCAAAGAGCTCGTCGCGCGCGCGGTGCACGCTCATTCTCCGCGCGCGGAGAAGGCTTTCGTCGCCGTGAACTGCGGAGCGATTCCCGGCGCGCTGCTTGAGAGCGAGCTCTTTGGACACAAACGCGGTGCCTTCACCGACGCCATCGCGGACAAACGCGGTCTCTTTGAAGAGGCCGATGGCGGCACGCTCTTCCTCGACGAGCTGGGTGAGCTGCCCTTGGAGTTACAAGTTAAGCTCCTGCGCGTTCTCCAAGAGGGGACGATGCGTCCCGTCGGCGGCACCCGCGACATCCGCGTTGACGTGCGAGTCGTCGCGGCGACGGTGCGTGACCTCGCGGCGCGCGTCGAAGAAGGAGAGTTTCGCGAGGACCTCTACTACCGCCTGAATGTGCTTCAGGTGATCGTGCCGCCGCTGCGGGAGCGCGGAGGCGACGTGATGCTCCTCCTCGAACATTTCGTCGAACAAACCAACAAGCGGCTCGGAACGGCGATTCGTGGTGTTGAAGCGAGCGCCGCGAAGAAGCTCCTCGCCTACCACTGGCCGGGCAATGTGCGGGAACTCGAGAACCTCGTGGAGCGCGCTGTCGTGCTGAGCGAGAGCGACGAGATCACTTTGGAGGACTTGCCGCCAGCGCTCCGCGAGCCCGCAGACCCGGCAAAGATCGTCCTCGCGAGTGGCGACCTCAGCATCAAGAAAATGCAGCGATACATGGAGCGCGAGTTGATCTATCGAGCGCTGGAAAAGACCGGCGGCAACCGAACGGCGGCATCCAAGCTCCTTGAGATATCCCACCGTGCGCTTCTGTATAAGCTCAAGGACTACAACCTCAAGTGATTCTCCGCCCAGCACGCCGTGCTCTGCGTTGAGCTGCAGCTCGGCATCCACAGATGCCGTCGCTTTGCTCGCCTTGATCACGACGCGCTGGACGAAGAATCCGAGGAGCTCCGCCCAGCACGCCGTGCTCTGCGTTGAGTTGCAGCTCGGCATCCACAGATGCCGTCGCTTTGCTCGCCTTGATCACGACGCGCTGGACGAAGAATCCGAGGATCTCCGCCCAGCACGCCGTGCTCTGCGTTGAGCGCGCAACGCAGAGTCAGAGGCGCTGGGCGGAGAATCGTTAGACTCGTTTGTCTTTCTTCCATAACTCGAAGCTGCTCTTTACGAGGGCTTTGAGTTCGCGGAAGAGTTCGGGGTCACGGGTCTTGAAGTTGAAACACGACTTCCCCTGCATGCGCTTTCGTAGCTCCGGGGACATGTCCTCAAGGAGCTCCGGGTTCACGTAAACCGGCATCAGGTGAAAGCTCACGAACTTTGTTTTCACCATCGCTGCGCCAAAGAACATGGTCTTCCCCTTCGGGCCCGGGACCTTGGAGTCTAGGTAGTAGCGCGTGTCGTTGTCCGTTGTGAGCGCCAGCCGTTTCGCATAGGGGGAGAGGATCTTCCGGAGCTCCGCAAAGACAGTTTCCAGATCGGAGCTTTCGTTTAAGCCCATGAAGGTCTCCGCTAGATCGTGATGACAAACTCATCGGCGGGGCGTCGCACTTTGGCCATGCCGCCGAAGATGTCTTCGGGGTCGCGAACACCTGCCGCGAGCATGACGCTTGTGGTGAGCCCACGCGCGGAGAGTCCGAGGATTCGGTCGATTTCGGAGGCCTTGAAACCCTCCATGGGACAGGCGTCGACGCCAAGGAGCGCGCAGGAGTTCAGGAGGTTGCCGAGGACGAGGTACGCTTGCCGGTGAGCCCATTCGATGCGTTCGCCCGGGTTCTTGGACGCGATGGCGCCACGAACCGCGCCTTCGAAATCGCTGAGGGCTTCGCGGGGAGCGCCGCGGACTTCGGAGATACGGCGCATATAATGACCCGCGCTTGTTCCACTGAGCCGGATCTCCGCCGCGATGACGAAGAGCTCGGAGGCGCTCGCAACCTTGGGCTGGGAGAAAGGGACCATCGCTTCGCGCGTGGCCTTGTCGCGGACATGAACGAGGCGGATCGGCTGAAGCCCCAAGCTCGTCGGCGTGAGGTTCGCCGCCGACTTGAGTGCGTCCACGGTCTCCTTTGGGAGTGGGTCCGAGAGGAACGATTTGACGGCGTAGCGTCGTTTCAGCGAGGCCAGGAGAGTCTGGGAGGAGACGGGAGAAGAAGACATTCGCGCAACCTAATGCGTCGCACGGAGAAACGGAAGGGACGGCGAGGGCTGCGCTGCGCTGCGCGTTCTATTCCGACAGCGTGCTGACGGGCGTCTCCGGGGGCGTCTCCGCCCAGACGCTCTCCACGCAAACCACCAGCAGACCGACGGCGGCGCGCAGACGTCGTCGAAATGTCCCGAGGGAGAGGCCCATCTCGAACGCGATGGCTAGCTGCTTGTCTGCGCGCTCGAAATAGGCGCGTGTGATCAGCTCTGACGCCTCGGGGGTGCTGCCGGTGGGTCTGAGACGCTTGTGCGCTTCCATCAGTAGAGCACGGATCTGCTTTGCCTTTTCTGTTGAGCGAAGATCGCCCAAGGCCGCGCCTAACCCGGACTGGCTGAGCCGTTCGTCATGTCGAAAGCAGCGCAAGGCTTCGAGGACGAGGGCCACCAAGTTGTCGTCGATGCCTTCCGGCGGAGGCATGATCGCGACCAGGGAGGTGTCTTCGTTGGCTGCCGCCGATGCGTCGATGAGAGGGGCCGCGAGGGCGATCATCCCGTCGACATCGCGCATCATTCGTTCGTGTCGCTCTTCGTTTCGAAAGTCGTAGCCGAGGACCATGTAGGGGTGACCCTCGATCTCGAACTCCAGCTCTTCGATGCGATCCAAAAAGCCGAGCCGATGCCACAGGAGCCCCGAGGGATCACTCGGCGTGTGCACCACGTGGGCGTGAAGGGGAAAGCCGCGGGATGCGAACCCTGCGGAGGACGCGAACGCTGTGAGGTGTGCGAATACGGCGCTCGTATCTTGGTAGCCCTCGAGGGAGAACCACCAGCGGACGATTCGTGGGCCTTCTCCATCTGGAGCAAGGGCGACGAGTTTTGTGGCTGCGGGGTCCCGCTCCAAGTCCTCCGGCGTCAGCTTCTCGGGGTCCATCCAGATCACGACGCCCACGGGGTGCCCGGCGGGGCTCCGGAAGACATCGCAGAGTTCCGGAAAACGCCGCAGGTGCGCCTGTGCGATTTCTGCGCTCTTTGCGTCCTCGAAGCGCTCGACTGTTGCGAGGATGGGCGCGACGTCATCGCTCTTCAGCGCATCTCGATAGTAGGGGTCGGCGTGAAATCGATCGTAGAGTCCGTCGCCGGGAGGAAGGGCCCGCAGCGTGAAGCCGATGTCGAAGTAGATCTGATGCCGGGCGTGAAAATCCGACTCGATGCGGCCGCGGTTGATGGCACCGGCGATGGTCCTCCGCACGAGCGTGGAAAGCTCAGCCGGCATCTCTGCGCGGAATCGCTCGAGGAACGCCGTGCGGTAGAGATCGTGGAGTCGCCAGCGCCCACCGACGCACTCGATAAATGCGTGTCGGCGCAGGCGGGTGAGAAACGTAGATTTGCCAACGATGCGCACGAGCTCGCTTTCTGCGATCCAGTGCCCGAGGCAGAGCGCAGCCAGTGCGAGGCGCTCGTCGTCTGGCACGCGGTCTGTGACTTCCGCCAAGAGCTGCGGATCTCGTGTCTTGCCGTGTCGCTCCTCGGGGGACTCAGACGCGAGACAAGCGAGCGTGAGCGCGTGGCCCTGAGCGAGCTGAACCAGTTGATTCTGCTCGTGCGCGGGAACCGAGCGCGCCGTGAGCAGTGCGTGCGCTTCGTTGCCTGTGAGCGGCGGCAGCTTGTAGGTCTCAAGAAGCTGGGACCAAGCCGGGTCGTGACCCCAATCGGGACCCATCACCTGACGACCGGCGAGGACTACTTTGATTTGGCTCGGCGTCTGCGGGAGGATTCGGTCGCGATAGATCCGTTCAAGGCTCTCGTGAGACTCAAAGGTGTCGATGAGCAACACGCCCCGGGCGCTTTCGTCGAGCCCTCCAAACTGCGCGAGGGCTCCTCGGTAGGCTTCTTCGGCGAGCGTCGCGTCGGTGGGTACGTCACGAACGTCGAGCCAAACCGTAGCGATGCCTTCTTTGCGCGCCATGGCTTCGAAGAGTCGAAGCGTCGTACTCTTTCCTCCGCCGCCGGGTGCGTGGATCGCGAGGACGGCGGGGCCGGCTTCACCGGCCTCTAAGAGACGCTTGAAGTGTGTTTGCGCTTCGGTTCTCGCCACGACGGCGTTCTGCCGAATCGACGAAACCAAATCACCAACCGTCACTGAGGATCCCGGCACGGCGCGAGTCTACCCCATTTGGCGACGAAACTGAGCGGCAAGTGAGCGCGAAGTGAACGCCAAACGAGCGCTCCGCTGACCGGCCCGCACGTAGGGTCCGTCCCTGTGTTGGAGCGGTATCCAACTCATCCTTGGGGGTGTTCATGAGCTGGCGTGAGATTTCGTGTGTGTGTTCGTTGGTTGTCGTCCTTGGCTGTTCGGGGGACGAAGAAGGGCCCACGCCTATCCCGCCAGGTACGCCCGGGACACCAGGCGCTGCCGCCGCTGAAGGAGAGGAGGGGCCTGCTGCGCCTGTCGTTGAAGCACGCACGCACGATGTCTGCACAGGCCGTTATCACTCCTGCGCGATGCAGGCTGAAGGCAGCGTCTTTTGCACCGGCCGAAACCTAAACGGCCAGCTCGGAGACGGCACGACGCAAGAGCGCCATCGGATGGTGCCCGTCGCAGGACTCGTGGACGCCCGCCAAATCGCCTGCGGCAACGAACACACCTGTGCTGTGCGTGAAGGCGGCACCGTGGTGTGCTGGGGCCGCAACCACGAAGGCGCCGCGGGCAGCGACGGACTCGCCCACACGCCACGAGCGGTCCCTGGACTCACCGGCGTTGTTCAGCTCGCCCTCGGCGAAAACTTTAGCTGCGCGCGCCAGGCAGCAGGGACGGTCTCCTGTTGGGGAAAGAACGCGGACGGCCAACTCGGCACCGGCGAGACCGGTCCACAGGGCTCCGTCGCGCTCGTTCAGGGCCTGTCCGGCGCGACGGACCTGAGCGCCGGCCGCGCGCACGCTTGCGCCGTTCGGGCGGGCGGCGAAGTGGTGTGCTGGGGCTCCAACAGCTCCAAGCAGGGAGGCCTCGGCGAGAGCGGCTCCAGTCGGTCGCTCACGCCTCAGCCGATCCCCGGTCTTGCGGGCGTCGTTGATGTCGAGGCCGGCGGAAACCACACCTGCGCGCGGAGCGGCGACGCCGCCCACTGTTGGGGCCAGAACGACTACGGCCAGTGCGGAACAGGGCCCGTCGCCGAGGGTGAACGCCCCGAGAGAAACGTCCCCTCGCCCTTGGCCGTCGCGGCCCTTGTGGGTGCGGAGCAGATCGTCATCGCGTCGAAGCGAACCTGCTTCCGTGCCGAAGGCGCGGTGAAGTGTTTTGGCTACAACAACTACGTGGGCGAGCTCCTTGGCGTCGGCTCGGAGGAGGAGATGGTCCTCGAGCCTGCCCTTGTCACCGGACTGACCGACGCCACGCACATCGCGACCCATGACGATCACGCCTGCGCCATTCGCGGCGAGCGTCTCGCATGTTGGGGCGCGGGTTCCCACGGGATGCTCGGTAACGGCGAAGCGCGTTCCGCCAAGACGCCTTTCGAGGTCGCCAGCGCCATCGCTACGATCACAGCGGACCCAAGCGTCGCGCCGACTCTGGCGCCGGTCGAGAGCGTCCCTGTCAGCGCGCATCTTGCGCTGGGTCGAAAGCACGTCTGCACCGTGATCGAGGGCGGTCGCGTACGCTGCTTCGGCGAGAACATGGTCGGTCAGCTGGGCATCGGCTCAACGCAGAGCATCGCGTCCAACGTCGAGACCACGGTCCTTGGACTCGAAGCGGCCATCGAAGTCTCCGCCAACGGCGCGACGACTTGTGCGCTGCGCAATGGCGGCGAGGTTGTTTGCTGGGGCGAGCGCATCGGCGGCATGCCAAACACCAGCTCGCCTTACGTTGTTGGCACCGTCCCTGGCGCCGTTGAGCTTGAAGTCGGCGGGAGCTTCCTCTGTGTGCGTACCACCGAAGGTGTCGTGCAGTGTCTCGGCGAGAGCCGGTCCGGTCAGCTTGGCCGCGGCGATCGCGAATCGAGCGAGACCTTTGGCCCTGTCCCCGGGGTGGAAGGCGCGACGCGGATCGCGCTCACAGACACTTCCGCCTGTGCGGTGGTCGCCGGCGGCGCCCTCCGGTGTTGGGGCAGTGGTCGCAACGGAGCGCTCGGCAACGGCGCCACGGACAACGCCATGAGCCCCGTCGATGGCGGGCTCCGCAACGTCGACCAACTCGACGGCGCCTACGCGAACTTCTGCGCTGTATCGCGCGGCCGCGTCTCGTGCTGGGGAGCCAATTCCGACGGCCAGGTTGGCAACGGCGAGATGAGCACAGACGGGGTCATGGCACCTGCGCGCATCGCGTCTCTTCGCGGCGTCGCCAACGTTCGCACCGGTGGTGGTTCTTCCTGCGCCGTGCTCACCAGCGGCGAAGCGAAGTGCTGGGGCGCCAACGCCTTCGGCCAAACGGGTCACAACGAGTCCGACACCGACGATGTCACGTCTCCCTGGGAGGTGCTCCGCTCCACGGACGCCGCCGTCGGCGAGTTCGGCCCTTACGCCACGATGGAATGCGGCAGCAACTTCTGCTGCGGCCTTCACCGAGATGGCCACGTGTCCTGCGCCGGCAGCACGCCCATCGGCGGCAGCGGCGGGTTCCTCGGCATTGGGGCAACGCGCGGCACCACGCCCATCCCAGCGACTGG
>JBGCFM010000251.1:0-7555 GCA_045106895.1 Polyangiales bacterium
TACACGACGAGCGCCCCCGAACGGGACAACGCGGCGAACAACCTCGGCTACACCTTCGAGCGAATCGCCGGCTACGTCTGGTCTCTCTGAGCCTGCTCTCATGCGCCGCTCGCAAAGCGTGCGGTCGGCGCAGCTCGCTATGCAGATCGCCCGCTTCGCGCCATCTTGGCGCGAGCGGGTCTCTTGGCCTCAGCGACATTGAAGGCCCTGAACCCACAAAGCCTAGGGTTGAGCCCTCGTAGGACGTCTCAGAGCGACACGATTCTTGCTACACTCTGCCCGTGCTTCGCTATCTAGTTGTCAGCCTCCTTGCCATCACTGTGGCCTGTGATGGCCAAATCGCCGAAAACGAGCCGCCGATCACGGAGCCGCCGGAGATTCCGGATCGGCCGGTCCGCCCGCCGGATCCCTTCGAGGCGGCCGCGGCTGCTCTGCCGCGACTGACGGCGGCGCAGTACCAAAACACGCTGGAAGACATCCTTGGACGCACGCCGGCCGTCGAGCTTGAAGCCGACACGAACCCGTACCTCTTCTTCAACATTGGCAACGCTTCCACCACCGTGAGTGAGCGCGGCGTCTCCCAGTACGACGAAGCAGGGCACGCCATCGCAGCATCGGTCTTCGGCAACGCCGCACGACGGGAAGCCCTCGTCGGCTGCGACGTCGACGACGCCGCCTGCCGCGACTCTTTCATTCGCCGCATCGGCCGTCGGCTCTTTCGCCGGCCCCTCGATGAAGCGACGGCGTCGCGCTGGACGGCGATGGCCACGGAGCTCGGCGCCGGCGACAACGTACGCGGACTTCGTTACGCCCTCGCGGGCATGCTCCAGTCGCCGCACTTTCTTTACCGCGCCGAGATCGGCACGCCGGGCCCGGACGGCGAGAGTCGCCTCGACGGCTACGAGATCGCCAGCAAGCTCTCGTTTCTCTTCTGGAACACAGCCCCGGACGAAGCGCTTCTCGACGCCGCCGCAGCCGGCGAGCTCGACGATGAAGCCGGCGTGCACGAACACGCGATGCGCCTTCTTGAGGACGAGCGCTCTCGTCCCGCTGTTCAAGCCTTCTTCGCTCAGTACTTTGACCTGAACCGTCTCGGCCGCTTGGACCTCGATGCGGCGCTCTACCCCCAGTACACAGACACCCTTGGAGCGTCGATGCGAACGGAGATCGAGCTTCGCGTCGCCGACGTCGTCTTCGCCCGCGACGGCGACGTTCGAGAGCTCTTCTTTTCGCGAAACTCCTTCGTGAACAGCGAGCTGGCCAACCTCTACGGCGTGAGTCCGGAGGGCGTGTCTCCGATCCTCTACGTTCCCGTCGAGCTTCCTCCAGAACGCATGGGCTTGCTTACGAGCGGTGCCTTCCTCGCAATGAACGCGCATCCCACCGAGACCTCGCCAACGCTGCGCGGCAAGTACGTGCGCGAACGTGTGCTCTGCCAAGAAGTGTTGCCGCCACCCGACGACATCGACACAGACATCCCGCCGCCGATGGAAACGGGGCCTCAAACGCTCCGTGAGCGCCTCGTCGAGCACCGCAACAACCCCGCGTGCTCTAGCTGCCATGCGTTCCTCGACCCTCCGGGTTTTCTCTTCGAGCACTACGACAGCGTCGGCGCATGGCGCGACCGTGAGCCCAATGGTGAGATCGATGCCAGCGGCGGACTCGACGACGTGGACCTCGAAGGCGCGACAGACCTAGCAATGCTCCTTCGCGAAGATCCACGTGTGCCTCGCTGCATCATCAAGCAGCTCTACCGTCACACCATGGGGCGCCTCGACGAAGACATCGAAGCCGAGGCCCTCTACGACCTGGAGACGGAGTTCGCTGCGGCGGGCTACCGCTTCCGCGACCTTCTCGTGCTCTTTGCGACGAGCGAGGCCTTCCGAACTGTTTCCACCATCGACGCCGATGAGGTGAGCCCATGAGCAAGAACAAGAAGCGGTCAGCCAGCTCAAGACGCCACCTCTCGCGGCGCACTTTTCTTCGAGGCGCGGTAGGCGGCACGGCCGTCGCTCTCGCGCTGCCGACCCTCGACGCCATGCTCACGCCAAACGGCGCCCACGCCGATGGTTCGGAGCGTGGCCCCTTCTTCGGTGTCTTCTTTTGGGCCAACGGTTTGCCTTGGCACGCCGTTCATGGAGGCGAGCAGGCAGGCAACCCGGACCTCTGGACGCCGTCCACCACCGGCGCAGGCTTCGCGGGGACGACTCTCCTCGCGCCACTGATGCGTCACCAGATCAGCGTCGCCACAGGGCTTCAGCCTCACACGGAGACGCCTTCGACTCCCGGCGGCCAGGGCGACGGACACATGCGCGGCTTCATGAACGCGCTCACCGGCGACCGGATTCGTCCCGAAGGCTTCGACCATCCTTCGCACACGCTCACGGCCTTGCGCCCAAGCATCGAGCAGTACGTCGCCCAGCATCCTAGCTTCTACTCGGAGGAGCCACGCTTTCGCTCCATCGTCGCCGGCGCTTCCACGGCGCGCTTCCACGACTACGGTCACTGGAACGCCATCAGCTACAACGGCCCCGACGCACTCAACCAGCCTTACCTCGATCCAAACGCGCTCCACACGGCGCTCTTCGACGTTCCTCCGGACGCGGTGGAAGCGGGACGGCGCGGACGACTCCTCGACGCTGTGCTTGGCGACGCCCGCGACCTACGCGCCAAGGTTGGCGCAAGCGATAAGCGACGCATCGACGCGCATCTCGAGCACCTCTACACGATCCAAGGACGCCTCGGACAAGGCGGCGCCCTCTGCGAGGAACCGGCTCGTCCCGGAAACCTCATTGGTCTTGGCCGCGGAAGCACCATGGCGAAGACGCAGATCATGGGGGAGCTCCTCGCCCTCGCCGTTCGCTGCGACATCACGCGCTCCTTCAGCTTCATGCTGACCTCCCCGGCGTCGACGCACGTCTTTGACCACCTCGGCGTCCCGGACGGTCTTCACAAAACGGTTCACGACGGCCACTGGTCTCGAATGCGCGATGTCACGCTTCATCAGATGGAGTGCTTCTCGGCCTTCCTCGACTCCTTCGAAGGCGACGATGGAATGGGCGGCACCCTCCTCGATCGTGGCGTCATCTATGGCTGCTCCGAGTACGGCGAAGGCTACAAACATAGCGTTCGCGAGATGCCCGTACTCTTCGCCGGTGGCGGCTGTGGTCGCCTCGCTCGAGGAGTTCACACCCGAAACGCCGGTGGCAACATCGTCGACGCGCACATGACGACGCTTCGGGCCCTAGGCCTACCGGACACGGAGTTCGGCTGGAATGGCGGCCGGACGACGGAATCTATCTCCGGCTTCATCGTCTAGGTCCTTTTCGAGAAGTTCGAAAAGCTCCGTTTTCTTCGGAAAACGGGGCTTTTTTGCGCCCCTTGACAAACTAATTAAACAACCTATTAATTCCATATGGCGCGGCCAGTCAACGCAGACCCTCAGCTCACCAAGGAGCGAATCCTTCTCGCCGCCGTGGAGTGTTTCGGCAACGGGGGGCTTCGCGGCACACCGCTCAAGACCATCGCGGCGGAGGCGAAGGTCACCATCGCGACGATTCACCACTACTTCGGCGGAAAGCTCGGCCTCTTCGAAGCTGCGCTTGAGCAGGGGTACGAAGAGCTCTCGGGTCTCGGTCCCGCCATCGGCCTCGCCGCCGCGGAAATCGAAGGCACGTTGGAGGAACGCATCGACGCCATCGCTCGACGGGCGCTCTGTTTTGCCCGCGGGCGACTCAAAGCAAGCCGCTTTCTTCTGCGCGCCATGCTCTACGAGAGCGAAGCCAAGGAGCGGGCGATGCGCGCGCAAGATGAGTACGTCACGACAACAAGCGAGGCGCTCTCCCTCTTCATCGACCGAAGCCCGGAAGAGCTTCGTGTACCGGTTCAGGGGCTGATGTTCCTGATGACGCGCATCGCCGTGATGCGCCCCGAAGACCTGGCCATCGTCGGCGCCGATCGCTCTAGCGACGACACCCTGGATGCCCTCGCCGACTACGTCGCCCTCGTCGCCGTTCAAACCCTGCTGCCCCCTCGCTCCTAAGCCACGCCATGATCAACGAAACCCCCGCTCCCGTCTCACTCGACACCGCTCCCCTCGACGACTCCGAAAACCTCGACGGCGCCGCCCCTGGCGAGCTCGAAACGGAAGCTCCTCCGAAGAAGCGCTCTCCTCTTCGTTGGGCCGCCATCGCGGCCCTCGTCATCGGCGGAGTGTTCGCCGCACGTGCGGCGTCTGGCCTCGATCAAGAGGCCATTCAGACGGCTATGGGAGACGCCGGCGTGTTTGGATTCGCGCTCTTCCTCCTCGCCTTCGTCGTGGGCCAAACGCTGCAGATCCCGGGCATGCCCTTCGTGTTGGCGGCGCGCGTTGCTTACGGCCCCGTGCTGGGCTTCGCCGCGAGCTACGTCGCCGCGGTTCTCGCGGTCACGGCGGTATTCTGCGTCGTGCGAGGCCTCGGCGGCGACGCGCTGACCAAGCTGAAGTGGTCCTGGGCGAAGAAGGCCATGGCGAAGGTCGAGAACAAACCCTTTCTCACAGTCATGGGACTTCGCGCAGTCTTCGCCCTCTCCCCTCCCCTCAACTACGCCTTGGCCCTGAGTCCGGTTCGTTTCCGCCAGCACATCGTCGGCTCCGCGGTGGGCTTGCTGGTGCCTATCTCGATCTGGGTCTTTCTCTCGGACGCCCTCGTGGGGCTCTTCGCGTGATGAGCGCTGAGGTCATGCGCTCGGTGCAGATGAGCGCCTACGGCGACGCGGGTGTTCTCACCATGGCGGATGTGAAGGTGCCGACCCCCGGCCCTCAGGACTTACGTATTGCGGTCCACGCCACCAGTATCAACCCCGTCGATACCAAGGTGCGCGCCGGCTACCAGCGCTCCGTGATTCGGCTCTCCATGCCTTGGGCACTTGGCATGGACGTGTCCGGCGTTGTTCTCGAAGTCGGCTCCGCCGTCACGGACTTCAAGGTCGGCGACGAAGTCTTCGCCTCGCCCAGCCACCGGCGCATGGGTTGCTACGCCGAGCAGGTCGTTGTGCGCGCAGAAGAGTGCGCCATCAAGCCAGCATCGATCACGCACAACGAAGCCGCCGGCATCCCCCTCGTCGGCCTGACGGCGTGGAATTCACTCGTCGACGCGTGCGACGTAGGGCCTGGTGATCGCGTGCTGATTCAAGCCGGCTCCGGCGGCGTCGGGACCTTCGCGGTTCAGCTGGCCAAACACCTCGGCGCAGAAGTTTACGCGACCTGTTCCGAGCGAAACATGGAGCTCGTGCGCTCCCTCGGCGCCGACCACGTCATCAACTACCGAGAAGAGGAGTTCGACGAAGTTGCGACGGAACTCGACGCGGTCCTCGACTGCTTCGGAGGCGAGGCCCTCGACCGAGCCGCCGGCGCCGTAAAGCGCGGCGGCGTCGTCGCGGCGATCTCGCCGAACCTCCCAATGTTCACGCGGAAGTACGGTCCATGGCTCGGTCTCTTGGCCCTCGGCGCAACGCTGATTCGACAGATCGCCATGGCAAAGGTTCGACACGACGCGTCGGTGCGCATCGTGACACGTAAACCAAGCGGCGCGACGCTCGCGAAGATCGCCGCGCTCATCGACGAAGGCGTGATTCGCCCCGTCGTCGACCGCGTCTTGCCCCTCGATGAAGCGAGCAACGCGCACGAGTACGTAGAGACTGGGCGCGCTCGCGGCAAAGTCATCCTCCAGGTGCGCTAGGGCGGATTCCTTCGTGGATGACGCACACGTTTTCAAGGGCGTCACTCAAGAGAGTCTTGTCGCCGACGATGTCCGGGAAGTTGATGGCCACGTAGGTGTCGGTGATCTCAAGGCGGCCCGGCGCGTCGAGGACCTTGCGGATGTGCGGCGCCCAATGCGTCATGAGCCCATGCGCGTGAGGCGTCAGCGGCGCTGAGAGCCGCAGGTGTCCGTCGAGCCCGGGGATGCCGCATGCAGGCGCGCCGGTCTCTTCGTAGACGTTGATGCCGAGCCCGAGCGGCTGAGTGAAGTAGGCCACAAGGGTGGTGGAAAACTCGGGCGGCGGCGTGAGATCACCCGCGAAGTTCGCCGCCGTCATGCGCCAACCCACTTTGACCGGGACACCTTTCCACCGACCCTCGGCGACGCCTCCGGCGACGTCGCTCGCCACCGTGAGTCCCAGCTGCTGAAGAGCTTCCGCCGGAGTGGCCGTCACAGTCTTCGCGATGCCGCGCGCGCTCTGGAACGCGACGCGAAATACCCAGATGACGACGGCGAGGACGCCCAGGAGCATGAGCCCCACAAGACCCAACATGAGCACTCTGCCGACGTCCATTCATCGAGAGTAGGCGACAACGCGAATGAAGAACAGACGGCGTAGCGCCTAGCGTCGGCGCGCCAAAACAGGCGTGCCCACCGCAGGTCAGACGCGGTACGCTCTACGCATGGCAAAGAGCATCCGCCCACTCCGCTTCCTCGTCACCGGCGCATTGCTCATAGGCCCCATGGCTTGCTCCGATTCGCCCATCGAAGACCTGCCGACTCACAACGAGGCGCCGCCTCCGATTCCGGAGCCTGAAGCGCAGCCCGAAGCGCAGCCCGAAGCGCAACAGGAGGAAGAAGCCGCGGACGACGAGGCTGCGCCCGACCTCATTGGTGAACATGGACTGAGAGAGTTGAACACCAACGAGCCCCCTCCTGGAACGCCATCGCCTTTGCAAGGCCAGTGACGCCTAAAGCGCGCCGCCTAGATAAGGTCTCGCCTGCTTGATCACGATTCGCTCATCGCTGGTGAGCTCGATCTCCATGTCCAAACGCAGGGGCGCTAGATCGGAATAGACTTCGGCGGCGAAGTGGTCTTGCACCGTAAAGAGGAGAGCGGCGAGAGTCGCGAGCTGCGCTTCGGACCATACAGGCGCACCGTCCGGCGACAGCGATGAGGGCACAAGCACCTGAAGGTCCGTGAGGGACGCACCCTCGCGCCGGAAGGTGAGGGTCTCGGCGACGGCGCTAGGGTCGCTTGGGCGCACCACTCCGATCTCCCCGAGCTGACTCACGACACGATAGAGCGGGAGCTCACCTTCTACGCCCAGGTTGGTCACCGCGACGGCTTCTTGCCGCTCGAGGACAAAGCTGGGTTGGACGGCGACGCCCATATACGCCTGCGTGTGGTCGATGCCGTAGAACTCGCGTTCATCGAAGGCGCGTACGTTCCACAAGCTGCGCCAGACCTTACGAAGCGCGTCCGCCACCGGCTTCTCTTCGCTGCGGTCTTCTTCCATGTCCTCGATGAGCGCTGTGATCCAGGTCCGCTCCGGGAACTCGCTTAGCTCGCGAGTGAGGCGTTCGATCTCGGCGTCGAGGAAGGCGCGATGCGCCGCACTCAGACAGCGCGATGGACCGACCTCGTCGCCGTCCAGGTCGTCGGCGAGGCAACCCGTTCGCGAGTCGTAGATTCCCGCGCCACTGAAAGCTGCGAGGTCTTCGGCGTTGGTGCTCGAGCGGAAGCGAATGAACGTCGTATCTGCCTCCGAACCGAAGACTTCACGAAGGCGAAGAACGAGTGCGTCGAAGAA
>JBGCFM010000252.1:0-8359 GCA_045106895.1 Polyangiales bacterium
CTGCGTTGCCGCAGAACGGTGTTCTTGCGTCGACATTTGTCGGCGGAAACGGCGCTAGCGCACGTCTCGATGACCTCCTCGACAGAGGCGTGATGGTGAGCGGCGAGCGCATTCGGCTTCAGGCCTTCGAGGACCGTGAGCCTCTTCCATATCCTCGTCCGGCCCGCGACGCCGTCGACATGTTCGCCGAGCTTGAGCGAACGCGCCTCAACGCCGGCGGCGATCGGGTGCATCTTCAGATCGCTCTCGTCGGGCGCGAGGGCGAAGCGCCGGTTCGACCTTCGATGGACGTTCGCCTCGTGCTGGACCGCTCCGGCTCCATGAACACCGACAGCAAGTGGGAACACGCCAAGGCCGCGGCGCACTCGCTGGTCGACCGGCTTCAGCCGAACGATCACTTCGCTCTTGTGTCTTACGCAGGCGACGCGCGCTTGGACATTCCGCCTGGACGCGTTGGGGATGGGGCCTCGGCTCACCGCACCATCGACATGATCTACCCCGGTGGCGGCACGAACATCGAGGCCGGTCTCCAGCTGGCGGCGGCGAATCCACCTCGGCGGCGCGGCGCACGCGACCTAGGCATGGTGATTCTCATCAGCGATGGACAAGCGACCATCGGTCAGACCGCTCCGAACCAGCTCGCGTCCATCGCGCGCCGGACCTTCGACGACCATGGCGTTCTGACGACGGCGATTGGGCTTGGCACGGACTTCGACGAGCGCACGATGCTCGAGATCGCTCGCGAGGGCTCCGGAAGCTATCACTTCGTACGTCGCTCCGAGGACATCGAGCAGGTGCTTCAAGACGAACTCGAGGACCGCGCCCAGGCTGTCGCGCAGGCGCTCCGTGTGCGCATCGAACTCGCCGATGGAGTCACCGCTCGCCGCGTCTATGGCTCGCGCATGCTCGGTGAAGCAGAGCACGCCGCCGTTCGAAACACAGAGCGCACCACGGACGCGCGCATCGCCCGAGAGCTGGGCGTTGTTCAGAACCGTCGCCAAGAGGAAGAGCGCGGCCTGCGGGTTCACCTGCCGACGTTTCGGCGCGGCGACCAACACGTCATCCTCATGGAGCTCGATGTGCCAAGCGGCACAAGCACAGCGGACATCGCGACGGTGACCCTCGACTACAAGGACCTTGTCCGTGAGCGCAACGGTCAGGTCGTGCGCGAGGTGAGCGCAGAGCGCAGCCGCGACGCCGACGCCGTCGCCTCGTCGGTTCGGCGCCCGGTCAAGCGCACGGTGCTGGCGTTTCAGGCGGGCGACGCGCTTCAGAACGCGGCGAGCGCGTTGACGCGAGGCGACACGTCGAACGCACGGCGGCTTCTGACGGAGCAGCGGGAGCTTCTCGAAGCGGCAGCCTCTCTCTGGCGTGACCCGGCTCTCGGCGTCGATGCACAGCGTCTGGCTCGCTACGAACGTGTCCTCGGCGGCGCATGGGACGGCTGGGGACATGGCGAACAACGCACGCTGGTCATGGCGATGAACTTCTTTGGTGATCGGCGGATGCGATGAGTCGCGCCACTTTCGGAAGCGCGGTGGTCACGCTGCTCGCGCTCTCTTTTCTCTCAACGGCCGCCGCGGATGAGCCGGACGTATTGACCGAGCCCATGCAGGTCGAACGAATCGTGCTCTCCCTGGACGGTGCGCCGGTGAGCGTGTCCGCAGGGGACCTCATCACCATCGAAGGCACGCTCACCTCCACGCACGATGGCTCGGAGATCGACGCGTTCAGCCGGCGGACAGACGGCCTCGATTTTGTGGACGCCGGGCCCTTCGTGGATGTCCCGCCGGGGAGCGAGCTCGTCGAGGCTGACCCCGGTTCACATCGCTATGTCCTGCGCATCGGAGAGGACGGCGTCGTCGCCTTCGCGGTTCAGAGGCTCGCGATGAGCCAGCTGGTCACGCGGAGTGTCGCGGCGGCCCAGCTGCGCGGCGCGTTTGAGCTTGCGCGCCCCGTTGCGGTGCTTGTGCCTGTCGTTGCCGCTCTGGACGCTGCTGGCGCGCCGATACCGGCCGACTCGGGGATGCCGTGGTGGGCGTTCGCTGCGCTATTTATGTTCGGCGCCGCCGTAGTGATCCCCCTGCGCCGTCGACGGAGCCCCTTCGCGCCGCTACTGCGCCGGGCACGCCGGGCACAGAAGTCCGTTGCAAGTGAAGCGGAGCGCCTGGGTCCTGCGTTCATTCCCGTCATCGATTCAGCCCGCACTCTGGCGGACTCCGTCGCCTCTCTACGGGATCACGTGGAAGTGACAAAGGCAGCCCGGGGGCGCATCCGTGGCGCCGGGGCGGAGGCGGCGGCAAAGCGCTCAGCGCTCGTGCAAGAGGCAACGGACTCCTTGGTTCGAGCCGAGCAGATCGTAGACCGGCTGGAGGGCATCGTGGCGAATATGGCTGCGGCGGTGGCGGGCCAGGCACGCGTGGAGGGCGTCGATGACGCGCTCGCGCTCGTCGGCGCGGACCTCGACCTGGCCCTCGACGCGGACGCCATGGCCCGCGCGATGTGAGCGTTCGTGCGCTAGGTCGACGTCCAGTCCGCCACGCTCTGCGATTCGGTATGTCGAAGCGTTGCGACGTCTTTGGCAACGTGAACCGCTACTCAAGGCAGCGTGCAGCCGCGAGAGCGCGCCGCCAAACGCGTGCGCTAACGAGGCAGACGCAGTAGCCGCCAGCTCAAGTCTCGGCGCGGCAATGAGCCCGACGCCAAGCCGGCCTCCAGATGTGCGTCGAAGGCGCCAGCGTCGCTGAACAGGGGCCCGAGGTGCTGCAGCTCCGCCGCGACTTCCGCGGGTGTGACGGTGCCGAAGGACGGGCCCACCAATACGCGTCCGGCGAAAAAGTCTACGGGCGCGTCCGTGTGGTGGCGCAGCAGTGCAAACGCGTCGTCGGGGAAGGGGTGCTCAGCGGCGAGAAGCGCGTGCAGCGTTTCGCCCATGGAGGCGCGGTGGCGCGTACGGTTCAAGCGCTGGCGCGCGTGATGCGTCCACGCCTGCGCAGTCTCATCGCCACGAAGGACCCGCTGCGGCGCGCCTCCGGTGATCCTCGGCGCTGAAAAAGCCAGGCTCTGAGCTATCGGGCGATCCCCTTGGAACACGTGCGGCGCTTCGACGACAAACCCGAGCGTCGTCGACAGCTCCCAGCGCAGTCGATCGAGGGCCCAGAGCGGGCGCGTCCCAAGCGCCGCCATCCACGAGAGTAGCGGCCCCGCGTCTCCGCACAGCCACGCGTCCACGAGTGGAGCCAGAGGGGCGCGGGGAGGCGCTGGCCGGCTTGGCGAACTCAGCAAGCCCTGCGCCGCAGCCGAGCGCAAGCGGAACGGAGCTCAGAGAGCCCCCTGAGGCTGCGGGCAGGCGCCCTGGGTCTCGGGGCTGACTTGGTTGGCTTGGGCTGCGCAGGAGTTCGGGTAGGTCTGGCCGTCGCAGCCACACACGGGCATGTACTCGCGGGTGCAGCCTTGGGGAATCGCTGTGCAGCTTCCTGGGTGGTCCGCGCGGCCGCAGTTGGCGCCTTCGGGGAAGAGACAGAACATGCCCTGCTGGCACTGCGCTGCGCCGCGCGTTCCGCAGGTGTCGCCGAGGGAACCAGGCGCCGGCGCGGATTCACCGCGGAAAGGCTCGCAGTAAGAAACGCAGGGGGCTTGGATGCACTGCACGAGGTTGCAGCCGGAGCCCGCGGGACACGCGTTGTCCGCACCGCACGCCATGCGGCACTCGGCGCTTCCGCACAGCAAGGTCATTCGAAACTGTACCTCTCCACCTGGGCCACTGACGCCCACGATGTAGGTTCCGTCGCTTGGCAGCGTGTGCGGCCCGTCGCCGCGCGCGATGGCCGCAACGGCGCCCACGTCTTCGGCTTGGTGCAGCGGCCCGTAGAGCGTGAGCTCCACGCCGAGAACAAGACGCTCAAGGCGGCCTTCGATGACACTCCCCGCCGGCGCGGTGAACGCGTAGGCCGCGGCCGTGCCCGCGTCTGCGGGCGTCACTCCGATGACCTCCGTGCCGATGTCGAGGGTCCCTTGGATGGCGAGCCCCTGAGGCGCGCCTTCGATGTTCGGTCCCGCGGCGGGCTGGCTGGGCTGGTTCGGTTGTGTGGGCTGGTTCAGCGGCGCGTGCGGCGCATGGGGAACGGGACGGATGATGCATCCCGACGCGCAGAGGGCCAAGGTGGTCAAAAAGCCTAAAAATCCGATGTTTCTGTGCATGCCTGGTCCGAAATCCTTCAAGGCTTTGTACCCGTCTATCGCTAAGACGCAAACTCCCGGCCCAGACTTCAAAAAGCGCTCCCCGAACGACAAAAGGCCGACGAGCATTGCTCATCGGCCTCCTGTTTCGATCCGAAGACTCTACTCGGTGAGAGTGCTCGGCATTGGCTCTGGCATCTCGGAGATACCAAGCGTGTAGCGTCCGTTGGTGTCAGCGTCGTAGCTGCCGACCCAGATCTTGTAGGTGCCCGCTGGGAACGTGCCGTCGACGATAGGGTTCGTGTCTTCGGTGTCGTCGTTGCAAAGGTACGTGCCGTCGGGGCGCTCGATGACGAGGGTCACGTCGGTCTCCGAGAAGGCCATGACGCGGAGGTTTGTGAACACCCCGCCGGCGACCAAGAGATGGTCCGGCGTTGCGGAGATCTGGCCCGCGCAATCAGCGTTGAGGTCCGCGGCGTTGGCGCTACCGCCGCTGGTGCCGCTGGTCACTCGTGGGTCCGGCGTGAAACCAGGCGCGATGGAGATGGTGCCAAAGTTGGACTCGCCGGGGGAAGGCGCCGCCTCCACCTCGGGCGCTTCTTCCGGCGCCGCTTCCTGCGTTGCCTGTTCAAGTGCTTCTGCGACTTGGGCGCCCGCCTGCTCTACGCTCTCTTGGGCTTCTTCGTTGCTTCCGCACGCGCTCAGGGCGACTGCGAGTATGAGGATTCTATTCATCGATTTTCTCCTGCGCCGCCGCGTTGGGTACGGGGTCGAGTAATGGGGCTGGATATACCAGATAGTCGGACTCTTCGATAACGACGGGTTTTCGGGGAAGGGCGCTTTCGATAAATTCGAACCCCGTGCTATGGGCCCTCGCGTACTTACGATGTCGACCACGAACCCCTCCTTTGTCGCGCGAATTGGCTACGCCTTTGTCGCATTCTTCCGGACCCTTGGCTCCGGGCCTTTTGCCGCCGTCGTTCGCGATGGCGTGCCGAAACTCCCGGAAACAACGGAAAAACCGGAGCCTGAAGCGCCTGCGCCCGTCGAGAAGCCCGCCGAGCCCGCCGTTCGCGTCGAAAAATCGTCTCCTGATGCTGCATTTCAGCTCCTTGCTCTCTTTCAACGCGAGGGACGCTTCATAGATTTCCTCTACGAGCCGATTCGTGATTTTAGCGATGCCGACGTGGGCGCCGCGGCGCGCGTCGTCCACGAAGGCTGCAAGAAAGCTCTCGACCTGCACTTCACCCTCGGCGCCGCTCACCCCGGCGAAGAAGAGACGCGCATCGAGGTGCCGGAAGGGTTCGATCCGGCGTTGATTCGGCTCACCGGCAACGTGGTCGGCGAAGCCCCTTTTCACGGCACGCTCGCTCATCGCGGGTGGCGCATCGAGAAGTCTGACCTTCCGAAGCTGAGCGAAGAACACGACGCGACGATCATCGCGCCCGCCGAAGTGGAGTTGTAGGATGAGCGGTACCTACGCCATTGGCATCGACCTCGGAACTACTCACTGCGCCATCGCCGCCGTCGACCGCGATCTCAGCGAAGGCGAAGAGGTCGCGCTTCACCCGATGAAGGTTCCCCAGTGCAGCGCGCCGGGCCAAGTGGAGAAGCTCCCACTGCTGCCCTCGTTTCTCTACATGCCTCACGCGCAGGAGTTGCCCGCCGGCGCGAGCGCGCTCCCATGGAACTCGACGCCGACGTACATCGTCGGCGAGATGGCCCGTCGACTCGGCACCAAGACGCCGTCGCGTCTCGTCTCGTCGGCGAAGAGCTGGCTTGGTCACTCCGGCGTGGATCGCCACAGCGCGCTCCTTCCGAGCGAAGCGCCGGACGACGTCACGCGTATCTCGCCCGTCGAAGCGTCGATTCAGTACCTCAAGCATCTTCGTGAGGCCTGGAACGCGCAGAACCCCCACGACCCATTCGACGAGCAGGACGTCACTCTCACGGTGCCGGCTTCCTTCGACCCGGCGGCGCGCGAACTGACCGCGGAAGCCGCAAAAGCGGCTGGGTTTGAGAAGCTCACGCTCCTGGAAGAGCCCCAAGCGGCCCTCTACAGCTGGATTCAAAACCGCGGCGCCGAGTGGCGCGACGAGCTCAAGGTCGGCGAAGTCATCCTCGTCATCGATGTCGGCGGCGGAACCACGGACTTCTCGCTTATCGCTGTGACGGAAGAATCGGGCACGCTCCAGCTTCGCCGTATCGCCGTTGGCGACCACATCCTCCTCGGGGGCGACAACATGGACTTGGCCCTCGCGTACACAGTCAAAGCCAAGCTTGAGGCCGAAGGCAAGAAGCTGCAGCCGTGGCAGGTCCTCGGCCTCACGCACGGATGCCGAAGCGCAAAGGAAGCGCTCCTCGCCGGCGAAGCCGAGGTCATGCCCATCGTCGTTCCAAGTCGCGGGCGAAAGCTCATCGGTGGCTCACTTCGTTCGGAGCTCACGCGCGAAGAGGTCGAGCGCGTGGTGCTGGACGGGTTCTTCCCAGCCGTTGAAAAAGACGCCAAGCCCGCGAGCCGTTCTCGTGGCGCGTTGACACAGCTCGGGCTGCCCTACGCGCAGGACGCGGCCATCACGCGACACCTCGCCGCGTTCTTGACGCGCCAGGTTGCCGCCGCCGCGGAGCTCAGCGGCTACGAGCCCGCCCCCGGCGCCACCTTCATTCACCCCACGGCTGTGCTCTTCAACGGCGGCGTTCTCAAAGCCCCATCCATCGCGAAGCGTGTCAGCGACGCTCTCAGCGCTTGGCTCTCTTCGGACGGTGGTGAGGAGCCACGCATCCTTGACGGCGCGGACCTCGACGGCGGCGTCGCCCGAGGCGCGGCGTACTACGGCTACGCGCGCGACGGCGGAGGCGTCCGCATTCACGGCGGCCTTGCACAAGCGTTCTACGTAGGTGTCGAAACAGCGATGCCAGCGGTACCAGGCATGGCGCCGGACGTGCACGCCCTCTGCGTTGCGCCCTTCGGTCTCGAAGAAGGCAGTGAGCTTGAGCCACTGCCCCAGGAGCTTGGTCTCGTCGTTGGCGAGCCGGTGCGTTTCCGCTTCTTCGGTAGCTCCGTGCGCCGCGACGACGAGGTGGGCGAGCTTCTTCGGTCTTGGGACGACGAAGAGCTGACGGAACTCGGTGCCATCGAAGCGAGCCTCCCCGCCGAAGGCGAAGGTGTTCAAGTGGTGCCTGTGAACCTTCGTGCGCGCGTCACCGAGCTAGGCACTCTCTTGCTCGAAGCGCTTCCGACCAAGGGCGGCGAGCCTTATAAGGTGGAACTCGAAGTCCGAGAGCCCTAAGCGTGGCATCCCTCGAGCTAAAGCTCGAAGGCCTCGATATGGCGTTCGGGCATGACGGGCTCCTGCGTGGCGCTCCGGAGCCCGTAGTGCTGATCGCGGTGTACGCCGTGGCGGGCAACACAGCCGCGCTCTTGAGTCGTGAGCTGGTGTCCTTCGCCGCGACGAGCCAGTTCCCGTCGTTCGTTCCGGGGAGTCTCGTCGGCACCTACAAAGTCGCGAACGCCGAGCGTTTCGTCGTTCTCGTTGCGGCCCTCGAAGAAGACGCGGGCCGCGATATTCAGCGAGTCTATGCGGCGCTCGAATGCGTCGCCGAGCTTCACGTTTGGTCCCACGACCATTCCCCGCCGGAGCCTCATGCGCTCCACGCGTTGCGTGCCGACAAGGAGTGGGGCTTTCCGCAGCGCTGCGAGCTGCAAGACGAGACGGGACCATTCAGCGCAAGCTGCAAGCGCGACAAGTGGGTGGGTGCGTCGGCTTGGGTAAGTGAACGCCCTCACCCCTTCCTCGACCTGCGCTTTCACGTGCGCAGTGAAGACCGGAAGAACGACTGGACCGTGCTGCTGCAGGTGGAGCACGCGTGAGTGAGCGCTGACGACTACATCTGACCCGCTGCGTTCGCGTGTGTTGTCTCCGCGCCGCGTCCCGCGACCATGAGGAGACGAATGATGTCGCTCCCCATCACTGGCTTGACGATGTAGTCCCGAACCGATTCGAAGGAGAGCGCGCGCATTCGATCCGGGTCGCTCGCCGAGCCTGTGACCACGTAGATCGCTGCGCTTCGTGGATATTGTCCCTCGAAACCTTCAAGGAACTCAAAGCCGTCCATGATCGGCATCTTGAGATCGAGCAGGATGATGCTCGGCAAGGCCAGTCCGTGACGCCAGCGCTCG
>JBGCFM010000253.1:0-17282 GCA_045106895.1 Polyangiales bacterium
TCGAAGAACCTGCGGCTTCGATTCGCGAACGATGGAGACGTGGACGCAATCCATGCGGGGACGTGGAACAAGGAAAACCCCAACCCCAATCCGGCGGAGGCCGTTCCCGCGTCACCGAAGAGCGCTGGGCCGGTGCCCTCGCTCACGCACATGAAGGGCCCCGGGAGCACCGACGATCATCTGACGCCTTACGCCGCCGGTGTGTTCGCAGGTGAAGTGATCTTTTTGACGGGGATGCGTATCTTCGCATCCACCGACGCCAAAGAGTTCTCATTGCGCCAGGAGGAACTCGTTGGCCTCAAGGGGTTCTTCGCCGGCGAAGAGCGCGCATGGGGGTGCGGCTACGGCATTGTCGTCTCGTCGGCGGACGGGTTCGTCACCCTCGAGAAGATCGACGGCTTCGCCCAAGAGGATCGCCAGCTTGATCGTGACCGTATTCAGCTCAACGCCATCGCCGAGGACAAGGAGGGCGTGTGGACCGGGGGCTTCGAGGGCGAGATGTTCTTCGCCAAGGGCGGCACGGACTTTCAGCCCGTCGCGAAGAAGGGCAAGGCGCAGATCAACGCGATCGTTCCTACTTCCCTCGGGACCGTCGTATGTCGCCACAACGGGGAGGTGAACATCGCGGCGAAGGGCAAGCTCAAGAAGACCCCGCTGCGCGCGCGTGCTCCTCTTTACGACGCCTGCGAAACCTTGGGAGGCGCGGTTCTCCTTGGTGGCTGCAACAAAGAAGGCGGCGCTGTGTACAGGACCACGGACTTTAAGGAGTTCGAGTTGGTGTCCATGCCCATGAATGTCTGGGCCCTCGGTGTTCTACCCGACGGCCGGATTCTCGCCGGCGGCGATGACGACACGTTGGCGGTCTCCTACGACGACGGCCGTAGCTTCGAGGTTCTCGCCCATGAGTTCACGGACAAGGGGCGGGGCTTTGCGATCATGTTTCAACGCGATGAGCACATCTACGCCACGCAGATGTTTCAGCACCTCATCCGCATCGAGTAATCGGCTGGCGCCTAGGGCCAGGGGCCTGCTTCCGGCGCGAAGATGTGAAGCTTTGTTGGGTGATCCGAGGGCCATCGCTCACGCAAGATTCGGTGTACTTCGCGGGGCATGTAGAGCTGGCTGAAGTGCATCAACACCAAGTGTTCGTTCTCAAAATCATCGACGCGTGCGAGGAGCTCGTCGAGATGAATATGGCAGCCGGCGCGTGACGCCTCGAGGGTCTTCTTCTCGTCGAGGAACGTGCACTCGAGGATGAGAACGCGTGTCTTGAGAATCTCCGGACAGGTGTCGATGACACGTAGGAGGGTGTCCGTCGCGTAGGCGAGCTCGGAGCGCTCTTCTTGGGTGAAGAGGTCCTCTCCTGCTTTCTTTCGCTCCGCGATTTCACGTCCCGGCAGCTCCTTGAATTCGGGGCGCAGCTTCTTGACGCGATCGAAGAAGCGATAGCCGAGGGACGGAACGGGGTGATGTGTCTTAAACGCCGTCGCGTGTAGGTCCCTGCGAAGCTGGACTTCGTCGCCCGCCGCCATGGGGTGCGGCGTAAAGGTCAGCTCGTGGCGCTGAAGCCGCGACATCGCGTCGATGGAGGTACGCACATCCGCCGCGATGGGCGCCGGCATGTACACGTTCGGTGGCTGCTTCGTGTGAAGTAAGCCGCGGATGCCGAGCATCGCAGCGAGGGCGCCGACATGGTCGCCGTGCCCATGGCTGAGGAAGAGGTGGTCTGTGGACGCGAAGCTGCGAATCGGCATGCCTACGTCGAAAACGACCCCGAGCTCGGGCACCTGGAGCGATGTATAGATCCCTCCCAAGGACACCCCACGGATGGTGTAGGGGCCCGCGCGGAGGGTATGGAGTAGGGGGAGGGGGCGTTTGCTCACGAAAAAAACCGTACCCCCCTATTGCAGTTCAGATTTGCCCGTGCAATATCAGCGTTGTGAGGCCGTCAGGGCTCACGCGTCCCGCGCTCCCGGTGCCCCGGTTGACCGCAGACGAGAGACTCTCGAGGAAGAGTCGAATTCGACGAAGAGCGCGTTTGCGCAGAAACAGAAAAGGCCGGGGCCCAGGGTTTTGTCGCGTTTCGCCGACTTTATGCCGAGGTTCCACTCGATGAGCGATACCCAGACCCCGTCCACGGACGCACCGGCGCCAGACGCCACTCCCCAGCCCACCTCCACGAAACCCAAAGAGGCGATCGTCGATCGTGTCATCGCCATGAGCGATCGCGCGATTCAACGCGTGACGGGGGGCAACGCGTTTCTCCGGGGTCGACTCTACGCGCGGCGCAAGTCCGTCGACAACCTCAAGGCCAAAGGGAAGAAGGTCTCCGGCTCCATCCAGGTTCGCTCCCAAGACGAGCCCTACGAGACCGTCGCTCGCATCGATGATGAGGGGAACTTCCTGAGCGAGTGCACCTGCCCCGGGCACCGCGGCGAGACCGGTCACTGCAAGCATGTGGCTGCGCTCATCGTGGCGCTTCGAGACCGTGAACGCCCACCCAAGCCAAAGCGCGAAGAGGGCTCTTCGGACAACGCCGGCAACGCCGAGGGCGAGGGCGGCGGAGGCGGAAAACGAAAACGCCGACGCAAGAAGAAGAAGTCCGCGGAAGCGGAAGCAGACGCGGGGCCCGCGGTTCCTCAGACCGTGTCCGTTGGCGGAAAGCGACGTCGTTCGCGACGCCGCCGACGTGGAGGCTCCGGGTCCGAGAAGCTCGAACTTCTCTCGGGCCGTGAACTCGGTGGCGCCATCGGCGAGTCGCGCGGAGCCGTCGACGCGTGGTTGCCGCCGGACGCGCTGCCGCGTCCACATGAGGTGGAATACCGCGTCACCGTGCGGCCGAGTTCGCTCTCCGTGACGCCGGTGATCTCGGGAACGAAGAACGCCGTGCCGATCCTCGATGCCCTCAACGGTTTCAATACGATCCCCGTGGATGAGCGCCGAATCCTTCGTGCGCTTTCGCGTCATGTGTTGCGCGGCCAGCCCGCCACGGCGGAGCTTCGCGGAGAGGACGCCTCGGAGGTGCTCTCGATGTTGGAGAGCGCCGGCCGCGTTCTCCTCGAGCCTGCTTCCATGGAGCTGCGCTTCAGCGATGAGGCGCTTCGTCCAACCATCGAGCTCGACACCGTCGGCGATGACACCTTGCGCACCAAGGTGAATTTCTGTCTCGAAGGAAGCGGGCGACGCTTTCAGCTTTCCGCCGGTGCCTGGTTTGAAGGCACACCTGGCTGGCACATCGACGCTTCCGACGGCGTGGCGCGGCCCCTCGTCGAGCAGGTCACGCCGGCCTGGCTCACGCGACTTCGTTCCTCCCCAGCGCTCGTTCACCCGCTGGCGTCCATGGAGCGACTTCTCGGCGACCACATTCCGCGGGTCGCCGCCGCCCTCAACGCGGACCTGCCCGCCCTCGAGTCCATTGCGGATCTCGTGGACGCGCAGCCCGTTCTGCAGATCTGGGCGAACGGCGACATCGCGGATGCCGTGGCCGTCGTCAAAGTCGTCTACGAGGAACAAACCCTCGAGGTCCCGGTTTTGGGTTTCCCGTCGCCGCTGCACATCGAGCCGCCGGCGGAAGAAGGTGGACGGCCACGCGTCATCCGTCGTGACGTGGGCGCCGAGCTCAACGTTGTTCAGACCTTGATGAATCACGGCTTCGAAGCCGACGAAGACCGCCTGGTGATCCGCGGCGCGAAGGCCGTCGACTTTTGGAGCGCCGGTATCACAGAGCTTCCCGAAGAGTGGGAACGCTACATCCCCGATGACCTCGCCGAGGTGAAGGTTCGGACGGAGAGCGTGTCAGCGCAGATGCGTGTCTCCAGCGGCGTGGACTGGCTCAGCCTTGACATGCAGTTCACGGCGGGCGGCTCGTCCGTGAGCACCGAAGAGCTTCGGGCGTGTCTCGAAAGCGGACGTCACATCGTGAAGCTTGAGGACGGCTCCTACGCTCCCGTCGACCCAAGTCAGGTCGGCGAACTCCTCGCGGCGATGGCCGAGATCTACGCCGGTCAAGACGGCAAGCGTGTCCCGCTCTCGCAGGCAGGCCGGATTCAGTCGCTCATCGGTATGATTCCAGACGCCAAGGTGACGCCGAAGGCGAAGGGTCTCTTCAAGAAGCTCGAGAACATCGACGAGGTGCCGAAAGTGGCGAAGCCGCGCAGCATCAAAGCGACGCTGCGTCCCTACCAGAAGGTTGGCTTCAACTGGCTCGCCTTCGTCCACGACCTCGCGAGCGGCGGCATCCTCGCCGACGATATGGGTCTCGGTAAGACGCTTCAGACCATCTGCTTGTTGGTCTGGGCGAAGAGCCAGGACAAGAAGAAGAAGCTCAGCATCGTCGTGGCTCCGACGTCGGTTGTTCCCAACTGGCAGCGCGAGTTCGCGAAGTTTGCGCCGACGATGAAGACCATCGTCTGGCAAGGTGCCAAGCGTCACGACAAAGCGGACGAGGTCGCCAAGGCGGACGTCATGTTCACCTCGTACGCGCTCCTCCGGCGTGACGAGGAGTTCTTGAACTCGCTGAACCTTCGCTACGTCATCCTCGACGAAGCGCAGCACATCAAAAACCCTGGGAGCCACACGGCGAAGGCCGCAAAACAGCTCAAGTCCGAGCGCCGCCTGGCTCTGACGGGTACGCCCATCGAGAATCGCCTCAGCGAGCTTTGGAGCATCTTCGACTTCGCTTCGCCAGGGCTCCTTGGTGATCTGAAGTCCTTCGAAGAGAAGGTCGCGCGCCCCATCGACCGCGGCGACATGGAAACCGCTCGCCGCCTACGCAGCACCATTCAACCCTTCGTCCTCCGTCGTCTCAAGCTCGACGTCGCCGCGGACCTGCCGCCAAAGATCGAGCAGGAGCGCATCGTCCCAATGAGCGACGCGCAGTCCTCGCTTTACAAGGCGACGCTCCAGGAGGTGCGCAAGAGCCTCATGAGCGAAGTGGAAAAGAAGGGCGTCAGCAAGGTTCAGATTCAGATCCTCGCGGCCCTCACGCGCCTACGCCAGGTCGCCTGCGACCCACGTCTGATGAAGCTGAGCAACCAAGAGTTCACGAACGCCGACAGCGCAAAGCTCGAAGCACTTCGAGAGCTCGTCGCGAACGCCGTCGAAGGCGGTCACCGCGTCTTGGTTTTCTCCCAGTTCGTCACGATGCTCGGCCACATTCGCGAAGCCCTCGAAGAGGACGGCGTGAAGTACGAGTACCTCGACGGTTCGACAAAGGACCGCATCGAGCGCGTCGACCGTTTCAACGCCGACGAGTCTCTCAAGGTCTTCTTGATCTCCCTGAAAGCCGGCGGCACCGGACTCAACCTCACCGGCGCGGACACCGTCGTTCACTTCGACCCTTGGTGGAACCCCGCCGTCGAGGACCAGGCGACGGACCGCGCTCATCGCATCGGTCAGACCAAGAACGTCAACGTCTACCGTCTCATCGCGCAGGGTTCCGTGGAAGAGAAGATCCTCGAGCTCAGCGCCAAGAAGCGAACGCTCATGGAGAACGTGCTCTCCACGGAAGGCAGCCCACTCAAGGGCCTCACGAAGAAGGACGTCGATTCCCTCTTCTCCGACTGAGCGATGCGCTTCGTCGCACTCAGCGTCGTGCTCCTTGCCTGCCATTCGTCCATGACGCTGGACGATATAGGGAGCGACGCTGCGTTTGATGTCGGAACCGATGGCGGAACTCAGCCCGACACGGCGTGCGTCCCTCAGTCCCTCGGCATCGACACACTCCAGGGCCATTTCTCGGCGAGGTTTTGCAGCAACAATGGGCGCCACGTGGAGAGCGAGTATTTCGATGTCGCCATCTATCTGTGTGAAGAGTCCAACGTTTGCTGCGCCACACGCGACGGGTTGGGCCTACTCTACGGGCACTATTCGGATTGGAGCGGAACCGAGCTGAGGTTTCAGAGCCGAGCGCTGTGCGGAGAACGGCTCGTCCTCCAGGACGTCTCCTTTGTCCGCGCCGACGCTGCTACGCCATCACGAATTGTGTGGCGTTTGACGCCAGAATTGCCCCTCGCGTTTCGGGCTGGCGAACTCATCCTCGACGAGTGTGTCGTGGATAGTCTTTGTGAGTGAGGTTTATTGTCCGAGACGACGCCGCGCGCCGCGGTGCCGTCGGTTGATGGTGAGCGCGCGCTCCCATTCCGCTCGGGCTTCCGCGCGCTTGCCGTCCGCCTGCAGGGCATCGCCCAAAAGCACGCGGTTGCCTGCGTTGTTGGCGTTGACGCGGACGAGGCGACGAGCGTAGCGAACCGCGCCTGCGGAGTCGTTCTGCATGATGGCCACGCGGGCGAGCCCCGCGAGGGCTCGTCCGTTCCGTGGCATCATTCGGAGAACGGTCTGATATCGACGGGCCGCCATGGCGGCGTGGCCTCGGTTTCGGTGGAAATTTCCGCTCTGGAGGTTCCAGGAGATCCGCTCTGAGCGGCTAGCGTTCGCACCGGGCCCCTCGCCGCTTTCGTCCTCGTCCTCGACGGTCGCATCTTCGACGGTCTCGTCCTCGACGTCGTCCTCGACGTCGTCCTCGACGGTCTCGTCCTCGACGGTCTCGTTCGGTACGTTCGTGGGCGGCGTGTCGCTCGTGGTGGGGGTGCCGGCCGGCGCGACGGCGACGGGGGTTGCGCTTGGTGTGTCGGTGGAGTGTGGAGTCGTGTCGGGCGTCGGGGCCTCGACGACGACTTCTTCGTCACCCTCGCTCATCACCCAGAACGCAACCCCGGCGATTAATAGCAGGCCGAGCACGATAGCGATCGGAAGCGCGCGTTGGCGGAGTGGTGGTCCCTGAGGGCGTCCCATCGGCAGGGTTGGTTCACTGATGAGCGGCGGCAGCGAGGCCATCGGCATCGTCGCTTCGCCGGGGAGCGGAGGTCGCGCTTCCTCGACGGCAACGCCCACCGCAGGAACGGCCGAAGGCGTGAGCGATGTGGCGGAATCCGAGTGTGGCTCCGGCAATGGAGCCGCAAAAGGGAGGGCGGGTGTGTTTCGCTCTGGGGAGCTCGCTTGGGGAGGCTCCGAGTCCGGGAGCCGTGCGACAGCTTCGGCGGCAGCGGCCTTTGCAGCAGCAGCCTTCGCAGCGGTCAGAGCCTCGTCGGCCTGTTCCGCGGCGGCGTCTTCGGCGCGGGCGAGCTCTTCCATCGAGGCCATGCTCGGGGGGGGAGACGTGGGTCGTTCATGCTGTTCGGGATCGACCTCTTCATTGTTGAGCGCCGAAGCGAGGACGGCGCCGGTTCCCACAAGCGTCTTGTGCCTCGCCTTTCGACGAGGTCGCTGCGCCCGCACCGGGGGAGCTGCGGATTTCCGTGGCTTCGGTTTGCGAACAAGAGGTGGTGGTGGTGGTGGTGGCGCTTTGGCCTTGCTATGTACCTTGTCGGTGCTCGCTGTGTGGTCCGTGGTGGGCGTATCATCCGCTCCTGGCGCACTGCTCGGGCTCAACGCACTTGGCGCGCTCGGCGCGCTGCTCGGTGCCCTAAAAATAGCTCTCGGCTTGATGGGTGGGGGCGGCAGCGGCACGGCCGCGGTGGCGGCTTTAGCCGCCTGAGTGGGCGGGTGGCTGACCCTGGACTCCGGCGTTACCATGCCGGAGGCTCGGAGCTTACCAAGCACCGACTCGAGCTCGGCCATCAGCTTCTCTGGCGGCTCGGATACTCGCTTCTTGAAGTCTGACGGCAACACCGATGGGCGAATGGGCGGGGACTCTTGCGCGGCCGCTTCCAACGCGGCGGCGAGGGGCATAAAAACGTTGGCGCTCGCCGGTGCGTCGCGGCGCTCAATGGTCACGCGACCGCCGCTGATGGCGAGGAGCGCAGCGAGAGCGACGGGCCCGCCAGCCTTGCTGCTGCTCCCGTCGAAGCGCATCGCATCGGCGCCCGCGACGAGACCCTGGCTGATGGACACGTCGACGTTTACTCGCGGATGACGGACGCGAACCAAGAAGGTTCCGCCGGCACGGATGACAGCGCGAAGCAAGCGCGAGGGGCCCAGAGCCTCCAGGCGCATATCGAAGCTGTCTTCCTCCTTCGCGCGTCGTGTGACCTCTTCGTCCGGAGCTAAGAGGGGCGCAAAGGCGCCTGCGAGGCGGTCCATGCGTGGGGCACGACCTTCGGGCATGAGTTCGTCGCCGCGGATCACCAAAAGAGAAGCCCAGCGAAGCCGGGGGTCGCTGCGGATTTCCCGCAGAACTTGATAGGCCGGCCCGTCGAGGCCGCGCTCTTCGACGAGCACCACTTCGGGGTCCAGGTGGTGGGCCCGCGCGACGCCCACGCCGGCGCCGGAGCTCAGGACAACTACCTCGGCTTTGTGGGCACGAAGCTCCTGCGCCAGCGCGTCCGCGACGGCGGCATCGTCTTCGACGAGGGCGACCCGCCGACCCGCGAAGATGTCGCGATTACCCTCTTCCGTCGCGTCGTCGAGGAGGCCGGCGCCAGCACCGTCGTAGTCAAAAGAGAGCGGCTGTGCCGCTTCGACCAAGGGGCGGATACGCGCTACAA
This sequence comes from Polyangiales bacterium, assembly GCA_045106895.1. GTDB lineage: Bacteria > Myxococcota_A > Polyangia > Polyangiales > Houyiibacteriaceae > JBCCRV01. Next base: position 8,484 of record JBGCFM010000253.1, read on the forward strand.
AATCGCGGATCGCTTGGTCGACGTGCCGTCCCTGTCTAAGGACAAAGCGCGCGCCATCGCCGTCTTCCTGGTGCACCGAGAGAATGCCGCTTTCGAGCTCTCGCCGAACGATGTCTAGAACGTCGCCGACCGTTGCCTCGCCAAACTCACCGACGACGGACGTGCCCTGCTCGGGGAGCTCACGTGCAAAACGCGCGATATCTCGTGCCATGGCATCTGCGCTGGCGGATCGCTCCACGACGGCGACGCCAGAGCGGGCGGCGCGGAGGCGCGCCGTCAGATTTCCGGCTTCCAAGAGCACGATCACGGGAACGCTCCGCGTCATGGAGTGCGCTGCCAGAGCGGAGAGGACGTCCTCGGCTCGCTCCGCGGCGTCGCCGACGAGGACAACGACGTCAGGGGCAGCTGCCTGAACCGCAGCGACCGCTGAGCCCTCGTCAGCGTTCTCCGCGAAAGTAGCATGCCGTCGCAGCGCCTCTTCGAGGGCCGGGCGAAGCGGTTCCCCCTCGCCGAGAAACAGCAAGGTGGGCAGGTCATCGCTGAGCATGTCGCTCACGATTGGGAGAGTACGAGGGTTGACGTGATTCAGGTACAAAGAAGCACAAAACGCTCCCAATTCGCGCATGTTTGTTGGTCGCACTGTTGGTACGACGGTATTCTCGCTAGCGGTGCGGTGCGGAGTTTCAGGCTCGAAGCTAGGTAGTTCTAGCCTTGGGAGAGCGTTTGGCCTTTGCGGGGACGCCAGAGATCGTCGACGAACCAGCCGCGAGAGTCCTCGTAGTGGGCGATGGGCTCGAAGCCAGAGTCACGGGCAAGGAGCTCCACGTCGCTTCGAAGGTACTTGTAGGAGTACTCCGTCTGCACGGCCTCCCACGGTTTGAAGGTAAAATCTCGCTGCAGCGCTTCGATGTGCACCGTTTGATGCTCGAGGCTCACAAGGTAGCTCTTCATGGCCCCGGCGAGAACGTCGTAGGTGCCGTAGTGGCGGAACGCGCCCACCTCGAAGTTGGCGCCGAGCTCACGGTTGATGCGAGTCAAGAGGTTGAGATTGAAAGCCGCTGTGACGCCTTCGTTGTCATTGTAGGCAGCCAGGAGCTTCTCGATGTCCTTTTTGAGGTCGAAGCCAACGAGGAGCCGGTCTTGGACCCGCAATTGGGACCAGAGTCGGCCCAGGAAGCCTCGCGCTTCGGGCATTGGAAAGTTGCCGATGTTCGACCCCAAGAAGAGCACAAGATTGGAGCGCTCGCCGCGTTGGGAGGCGAGCCAGCGCAGGCTCGCCGTGTACTCGCCGACGACGCCGGCGACCTTCAGCGTCGGAAAGAGCGCGCTCATCTTTTTGATGACGCCTTCGATGGCGGCGCTGGAGATATCGATGGGGACGTACACAACGTCAGCTTTCTGCTCGACGAGGGCCGCGAGGAGGAGCTGTGTCTTCGCTCCATCTCCGGCGCCGAGGTCGACGAGATGAATAGGGCCCTCGATAGCTGTCGCGATGTTGTTCGCTTCGCGCTTCAGGATCTCGTGTTCGCAACGCGTGAGGTAGTACTCCTCAAGACCCATGATGGCTTGAAAGAGCCGGCTGCCCTCATCGTCATAGAAGTAGCGTGATGGCAAACGTTTTGGCGTGGAGGAGAGCCCAACAAGGACCTCGTAGGCGAGCTCGTCGATGCTTCCATCGGACTTATGACCACCGTCGACAACGGTGTAGTTCGTTTCACTCATACTGTGGTCCTACGGCGCGAGGGCCGATTCGTTAGCTTTGGGCTGCTCAGAGAGCGTGAAGGTTCTACTCGGCGGGCAGTTCTCCGGGCCCGTCCAGGTTCGGGCACGCCCGAGCGATAAAGTCTTGGCGAACGTTCAGCTGCAGGAGCAGGTCGCGCTCGTCGTCGAAGGTGCGTCGCTCCAAGAGGATGTCCGCCATGTGGTCTTCGGCGACACGGGTGCGCTCTTCTTCGTAGATGCGGGCGCTCGCATCGAGGGCGGCGCTCAGCATACGAGGCGCGTCCGGGCTGAGCGTGCGGAGACTCGCGACGACGGCGTCGACCTGATCCAACGAGACACCGCCTTCCCCAAAGGAGAGCAATCGTTCGGCGTCGCGCAGCGCGTCGTAGGCGGTGCAGAAAGAGGGCGGAAGTGGGTCGATGCCTTCGACGTCGATGGCTGGACCGCGCCGTCGCGTCGCTCCGGGGTCTGGTACTTCGTCTTCCGTGACGACGGGTGCTTCGTCCGGGGGAGCGGGTTCGCTCACCTCTTCTTCACCACCACACGCAACACAGCCGACGGCGAGGAGCGCACAAAAAACTCTCTTCATGGGGCCATCTTCTCCGGCGGGTGCTCTCTTCGTCAAACGCTCTCCCATCACTCGCTCTTTCGCCTACGCCAAGAGAGGACGAAGGAACTCCGCCGTGTGCGACTTCTTCGACTTCGCCACCGTCTCCGGTGTGCCTTCCGCCACGACGCTTCCGCCGAGCTCGCCGCCTTCGGGTCCCATGTCCACGATCCAGTCGGTACTCTTCACGACATCCAGGTTGTGCTCGATGACGAGCACCGTGTTTCCCTGGTCCACCAAGCGCTGAAGCACACCGACGAGCTTTCGCACGTCTTCAAAATGTAGCCCCGTCGTCGGCTCATCGAGAATGTAGAGCGTGTGGTCCTGCTTGCCGCGCAGCGTCTCGCCTTTGCCGAGCTCCGCGGCGAGTTTCACGCGCTGGGCTTCTCCGCCGCTGAGCGTCGTCGATGGTTGGCCCAACGTCAGGTACGGAAGCCCGACGTCCACGAGGCACTTGGCGAAGCGGTGGATCTTCGGATGGTTCGCGTAGAACTCCGCCGCCTCTTCGCAGGTCATCTCAAGGATCTCGGCGATGTTCTTCCCGCGATAGCGAATGTCCATCGTCTCGCGGTTGTAGCGCGCGCCGGTGCAGACTTCGCACTCCACGTGAATGTCCGGCAAGAAGTGCATCTCGATCTTCTTCGTGCCCTGACCTGCACATGCCTCGCAGCGTCCGCCTTTGACGTTGAAGCTGAAGCGCCCCGGCAGATAGCCGCGCGCTTTGGACTCGTTCGTCTGGGCCATGATGTTCCGGATCTCCGTGAACATGCCCGTGTAGGTCGCGGGGTTACTGCGCGAGGTGCGTCCGATGGGCGACTGGTCCACCTCGATGATGCGGTCGACGCGCTTGAGCCCGTTGACACGCGTGTGGGCGCCGGGCTTGGCGCGTGACCCGTGGAGGTCGCGTTTTACGGCGCGCAGGAGGATGTCGTTAACCAGCGTCGACTTGCCGCTGCCGCTGACACCCGTGACGGCAAGGAGGCCGCCGAGGGGAAACGTCACGTCGACGTTCTTGAGGTTGTGCTGCTTGGCGCCTTTGACGACGAGGCTGTTCTTCTTGTCGAGCTTGCGTCGCTTCTCCGGCACCTCGACCTCGAGTTTGCCGTTGAGGTACTTGCCCGTCAGCGAAGCCTTCACTTTGCCAATCTGCGCGATGGTGCCCTCCGCGATGACCTCTCCGCCGTGAACGCCGGGACCCGGGCCAATGTCGAGGATGTGGTCCGCGGCGCGAATCATCTCCTCGTCGTGCTCCACGACGATGACCGTGTTGCCGATGTCCGCCAGGTGGCGGAGCGTGCGAATCAGACGCGCATTGTCCCGCGGGTGCAGTCCAATCGTTGGCTCGTCCAATACGTAGGCCGTGCCGACGATGCCGGAGCCGACCTGCGTGGCCAAACGAATGCGCTGTGCTTCGCCGCCACTCAAGGTACTCGTGCGTCGACTCAGCGAGAGGTACCCAAGGCCCACGGACTTGAGAAACCCAAGGCGCGCGTTCACCTCGCGCACGATGGGTCCGGCGATGGCTTCTTTCTCTTTGCTGAGCTTCACTCCCTCGAGGACCGCACAGGCGGTCTCGATGTCGAGGCGCGTGAAGTCGCTCAGGTTGAAACGTTTCCCGTCGCCGCTGAGTCCGAGGCGCTTTCGCTCGTCGAGGACATCCTTCGGAAGCGCGACCTTGCTATCGAGGTAGACGCTGAGGGCGCGCACGTTGAGACGGTTGCCAAGGCAGTCCGGACACTCTTGCTCCGCCTGGAAGTCCTGAAGGAAGTCTTTGACCCACTTCGACTCCGTGCGAACGAACCAGCCTTGAAGGTGCGGGATGACACCTTCCCACTCGCCGCCGTACTTTTCTTCCTGTGCGTCGGATGTGCCGTAGAGAAGGATCTGCATCATCTCTTGGGAGAGGCTGCCCATCTTCGTCGAGGGCTTCACATCGAAGCGCCGGCAGAAGCGGCGAACCAAGCGCCCGGAGAACATCCCCGCGGGCCCCGCCTTTTTCCACGGCGCGATGCCGCCTTTGACGAGCTGCTTGTCCATGTCCGGAACCACCAGCTCGGGGTCGTACTCGAGGAGCACGCCGAGGCCGTGGCACGCCGCGCAGGCGCCTTGGGGCGAGTTGAAGGAGAAGAGCCGCGGCTCGATCTCATCCAGGGCATGGTCCGGGTGCGTCGCGCAGGCGTAGCGCTCGGAATAGACTGTGTCCGTAGCCTTCTTTCCGTCGATAATGCTGATGACGACGATGCCGTCGGCGGTCCGGAGGGCCGTTTCAATGGAGTCCGCGAGGCGTCCACGGCTCTTCTCTTTGACCGTCAGGCGGTCGACGACGGCGTCGACGTCGTGCTTCTCGTAGCGACCGAGGTTGAGCGGGTTTTCGCCTTCGTCCTTGAGGACCTCGGAGATCTCCACGGTCTCGCCATTCACGCGCGCGCGAACATATCCGTCCTTCGCCAAGTCTTCGAGGACCTCACGGTGGAAGCCCTTCTTCTGCCGAATGACCGGCGCGAGGACAATGAGCTTCGTGCCTTCCGGAAGCTGCGTCACGGACTCCGTGATCTGACTCGAGTTCGACGCGCGAATCGGCTCTTCGCATCGCGAGACGATGGTGCCGTCGCGCTTCTTCTTCGTTGTGGCCCAACACACCGGTGACCCGGTGCGCGCAAAGAGAAGACGCAGGTAGTCGTAGATCTCCGTCGACGTCGCCACGGTGGAGCGCGGGTTGTGTCCACTGCTGCGCTGCTCGATGGCGATGGTGGGAGGCAGCCCTTCGATGCTCTCGACGTCCGGCTTCTTCTGCTGGTCCAAGAACTGCCGCGCGTAAGCGGACAGGGACTCCATGTACTTGCGCTGTCCTTCGGCGAAGATGGTGTCAAAGGCGAGGGACGATTTGCCGGAGCCGGAGAGCCCCGTCACGACGACGAGGCGGTCCCGCGGAATGTCTACGTCGACGGCCTTGAGGTTGTGCTCACGCGCGCCGCGCACCCGAATCTCGCGGATGGGTTCAAAACGCTGACGACCGATTTTCTTGTAGTTCGAAGCCATGGACCGGCGGAGCATAGGGCCTAGGTGGGACATGGGTAGGGGTTCCAACTACTGAACATAAAAATAGTATACATTCGCAGTTTCAAACTCCACAGTCTGACATTATACGCGACCAGGGCGCGAAGTGACGAAGTCGGCTTTTGTGTCGAACAATATTGCCGCCCGTGGCTTCTTTGTGCGAATTTTGTGCCGTTGTGGACTCGGGCACGCTCCAGGTGTGCGTCACACCCCAGGTCCTGGTCCGGTGCCGCTTCGTTCGCGTCGGGCGAGTGGTCAGTCGCGGTTTTGCCACTCGGGATCGAAGCCCGAGCCAGCATCCATCACGGCCCGGACGGCAGCGAGCCCGTGGTGGTAGAAGATCGGATTGACCTCTCCCAGGGTTAGCGGCCCATCGCGAAACTCCGTGGCCACGTAGTCGCCCTTCGGAAAATCGCGAGGGCGGCACGCTGTCCCGAGACGATAGAACGTCAGGCTGAGCATTGTTCGTGCCTCCTCACCGTCCGCCGCCAGACCCCCATATTGGAAGCTCAGCTCCACGCCCTGGGAGATTCGAGGAACCTCCCAATAGAAGCTCTCATAGATCATCTCCCGATCGAGGGCCCCCACTCGCCATCCACGGCGACGCAAGCTCTTGCGCATCGCCGACAGCCCGACGTTGTGCCCAAGACAGCCGGCCCATGCGCGGGCGGCGGGATCGCGGGGCGATTCTCGGGGTTCGAGTTGGCGGATGAGATTGCGGCGAATGGAGGTCGGAACCAGTCCGGAGGCGGTGGGAACTTCGTGGGCCAGCCGCACCTGCTCGGGCTCAACGGTGGCCCCCGAAAACGTTCGAAACCCGTCGTTGAATAGGAGAGCTTGGACGCCATCATGCCAGAGCAGTGAACGGGCGAGCTTCGATGTAAACGGCCACTCCGCCGGAACCCACCAAGCACCGCCAGCCCACGCGCCGAAGAGCCACGCGAAGTCGACCTTGGACGGCGCGCGGTCCGTGGCTTCAAGCTCGACGTGTTCGAGAAGAAGACTGCGCAGATCGTCGTTCCAGATTCGCGGCGCCAACTTCGTGAGCTCGTCCTTGGCGCCGAGGGAGGCTAGCCCAAGCAGCAAGCGTTTGGCCCAGGCGATTCGACGCTTGTACTTCATGTGCTCGCCTTTCATGTCGGCATCCAGGATGTCCGTGGCAAAACAGGCGGCGAGTCGCTGGTCACCGAAGGGGAGAACGAGCGACGGAATGACGTTGAGTTTCGGTTTCGTCTTGGCTCCCGAATAGAGCGTATATGCCAGCGTGCGCTGGTCCTCCGTGTTGAGCCGCGCGATCAACGCCGAGGCCTGACCGGGCTGACTCGTGGCGATGAGATGGAGCAAATAGCGGCGCGTTCCCTCGTCGAGTAGATCGTCTCCTACCCAGCGGAGCGATGGAAGCTTACGTCCCTTGCGAAGTGGTGAGCGGTGTTTGCCCGAGTACGCCGCGGCTCGTGTTTCGAAGGCGGCGCGCGTCACGAAGCTGGCATCGAGCGCAGCCAACGCCTCGCCGAGTTCAACGCGCAGCTCGGGATAGTCGGCGTAGCCAGCCGTCAAGGCATCGAGGTTCGTCACGCTGCGACGCCGCGCGAACACCACGAGCGCGATCTCGTGCTGAGCTGAGCCCAAGCTCTCCTGGGCCCAGGTCAGCGCATCGGGGTTACTCGCGGTCCAATCGAACACCCAGTTTCGAACGGCGCGAGGCCCTTTCTGAGTGAGAATCCATTCGCGATGGACCTCGGGGGCCGCGTGGGTGATGAGCTCCAGACCGCGCAGAAAAAGTGAGAGTCCCGTTCCGTACGCCCTACGGAGAACACGAGTGAGGACGTTCTGCGCCACCGCGGGGTGGTCGATGACGAGCTGCGTAAGAACTCTCCCAAGGCGCCGTCGGATCGGCGGCAAACGGTACTCTACTTCGTCGGAAAGCTCGTCTCCCGCGGGTTCGCCTACCTCGTCGTCGTAGGTTCCGAACGACTGCTCGGCGCGCTCAAGATCCTCGAGCATCAGTTCGATCTGACCGTCCAAAGAGATAAAGCCTTGAAGCTGAACGACGTCGACGAGCGCCAATTGACGACGACCGAGTTCGACACGAATTGAGTTGAGGTCAAACGCGCAAGAGAGCCGAGTGGCCCGCCGGAAGAACTCGTCGCTCGGCAACATGCGCCAGTTACGAACGTCGCCAGGGTAGGAGTGGGTGGACATCTTCAACGAAGCGAGAAGTGCGTCTTCATCTTCGACGGCCGCTCCGCTCAGCCACGCCACGATGGGCTGCGCCCGCTTCCCGGTGTGGTCCTCAAGCCACCGCGAAACGAGCTGTCGGTACCCTTCCACGAGTGCGCCCGGCTCCATCTGTTGAATGAGCTCCTTGGCTTGCCAGTCCGGTGCATTCTCCAGGTAGGCATGAACGCGCTCGGTCCACGCCGGATCCACAGTCCGCGAGAGCGCGGCGAACTCCGGGCCGCCGTCTTCTTCTTCGAAAGCGGTCCAAGCGCGTTCGACGAAACTCGCGCGCGGACCGTATTCGTCGAGGTAGCTCCATACCCCTTCGATCCAGTGTTCGGAGGAAGAAGCGAGAACGCGGCGCACCAGCTCCCAGCCCTCAAACCCTGCCGCCTCGACGAAGCGAAGCGCCCGTCGAACCGCCTCCGCCACCTCGTCCAGCGGCTGCAAGTAGCTCTCGACGAAAGCGCGAAGCTCGCGCCCGTCGTCCTGCCCGAGGGCACTGAGGAGCCTGCACATCATGGGGTGCTCGTTCGGGATATTCGCCTCGAGCAACGCCTCAAACACCGGCGCATACGTCCATGCGTTCTTCGGCCATGTGGGGGCGTGGCCAAGGATGTAGTCGCGGGTCTTCTTCTCGATATTCGATGCGATGAGCCGCGCTTCGACCACCTGTGCATCATCGAAGACGACATACTTCAACTCAGTCGCGAACTCGTCTGCCAGGGCATCGAGTGCTTTGTCGTCGTGGTAGCGGCGGCGGTGACGGGCGACCATGCGCACCGCTTCTTCGCGCCGTTCCAGCAGGATCAGAAGTCGCGCATGCACGGCAATGAACGGACCGACTCGCGGGCTCAGCTCTTGCGCCCACTCCATCCAGCGAACAGCGTTGTGGAGGGATAGTGCGCCGGAGGCGTCAGACACCTCGCTGTACTCCAGCACGAAACGTGCGGCCTCGTAATATGGCGTGCCCGACAAAGACGAGAGCCCCGTGCGAACCCCGTGGGCGCGGTAAGAGGCCCAGACGTCGAACCATCGTGTCGCGAGTTGAAATCCACGACGCGCCGCGTCCGGATCACCGAGCTGAACGAAGCCGACACCAACGGCGACGCAATCCACCAATCTCTCTTCTACTTCGAGAGCACGCAGCATGGCTTCACCCAGCTCATCGGGAGTGTGTGCAGCTTCGATCA
>JBGCFM010000254.1:0-9655 GCA_045106895.1 Polyangiales bacterium
GCCCTCTGCCTACTCCTCGCCTGCACGGCGACACCCGCGCCCGTGGAGGAGCCTGCGCCCATCGGTGGTAAGGGAGACGCCGCCGAGCAGGCCGAATGCGACGTCTGCATCGAGGGCTGGATGGGATGCGAAGACGACGCCAACGACGGCGCGGACCTCGGTCGCTGCTGGATGATTTTCAACAGCTGCATCGATGACGGCCTCGTGGGCCTCTGCAGCGCATCGCCGGAATCGACTCCCGAGTGCGACGCATGCAGCGAAACGTACGAAACGTGTGCAAATGGCACCGACGACGACGCCGAAGAAGTGGCGTGCTGGAACGACTTCACCGGGTGCATCGCGGACGCGGGCGAAACGGGTCTCTGCGCCGTCACGCCCCTCGGTCCCACGCGTCTCGCCCCGGTTGTTCCATGCGACGCGTGCAACGCCGACTACGACGCCTGCGAAGCCGCCGCTGAGGGAGCTCCCGACAGCGCGCGCTGCTGGATGAACTACAACGCCTGTCTCGATGCGGACATGCTCGTGGGCCTCTGCTCCACCGAAGACAGCGCGTCCCCCGCCTGCGTCGCTTGCGGCGAGGCGTACCTTCCTTGTGTCGACGCGGCCCAAGACGGAGGTGACCTAGGCGCTTGTTACCTCACCCTCAGCGGGTGCGTCATGGACGCCGGTGAGGTCGGCTACTGCGACATCAGCGACGAAGCTGCGCCGGACCCGTGTGACGTCTGCGGCGAGGAATACGCCGCCTGCGGCGACACGCTGGAGTGCCAAGGTGAGCTGGCTTCTTGCGTGCAGAGCGCGGACCTCGTGGGCGCGTGTCAGGTCATCGAGAACGCGGGCCGCCAGTGCGTGGACTGCATCGAACGACTCACGGACTGCGAGGACGACGCCCAAGACGGCGGTGACCTCGGCGCGTGCTGGCTTGGTTTCCAGGAGTGCGTGGAGTTCACCGAGCAAGTCGGCCTCTGCGCCGTGGAGCGCTAAACCGCGTACTCGATGCCGAGCACCTGGCAGAAGCTGACGCTGCGATTCGTCGGTGTCTTGGGCACGACGCTCTTTGGGGCGTTCTTTGCGTTGACGTGGTCGGTTCCTGAGTGGGTGGAAGAGGCGGCGTCGGACTATATTGAAGCTCAAGCCCAGAGCCGCATCGACGCCACCATCGATGCGCTGAGTCCTCCGGCCTCCGAGAGCGCGCTCGGGCGATTTGCCGAGTCGCTCTACGAGTCCAACGAGGAGCGTATCGATGGGCTCAGGTCGCGTCTCAAAGACTCCGTCAATGAGCGGTGGCGCACCGCGCTTGTGTCCATTCGTGACATGGACTGCGAGTGTCGACTGAACTGGGAGAGGGGCCTCGAATCCGAGGTCGGTCTGCTGCAGATGGCGAACGAACGAATCGTCCAGTTCATTCACGGGACGTATATGGATGTCGCGAGCGCTCTGAAGCGTGACGTTCGTGTGTTTGCCGGAAGCAACGCCGCTGTGTTTCTCTTCTTGTTGCTTCTGTCTTTGCTCAAGCCGAAAGCTCTCACGCACCTCCTCGTGCCCGCCGCGCTCCTTACGGTCTCGACGCTTGCCTGTTCGTACTTCTACGTGTTCGAACAAGACTGGCTGCTGACGATCGTTCAAGGGAGCTACCTCGGGTTTGCGTACCTCGCTTGGCTCGGAGTCGTGACTCTCTTCTTGTGCGACATCGCTTTCAACCGTGGGCGTGTCACCACTGAAGTCTTGGGCGCGCTCCTCAACGCGGCCGTCGCCCCCTGCTAACGACCCAACGAAAGATCCTATGCGACTCCATCTTGTTCTAATGCTCGCCCTTGCGCTCTTCTCTGGCTGCGACGACGACCCTGCCACGCAGGCACCTGAGAACACTGAGGTGAGCGAGGTGAGCGAGGAGAGCGAGGCCCCGGCGCCGGAAGCCGAGGCCCCGACGGAGGACTCACTCGCTGAGACACGTCGGCTTCTTCGCGACGGTCGCAGGGCGGCGAGCGCTGGCAACCTGGACGAAGCACGCACGCACTTCGACGCGCTCCTTCGCGCCGCGCCGGAGGCACCTCGCTTTTGGTGTGAGGCAGGTTTCGTTTCGCTCCGTGCAGAACGCTTCGACGAAGCCGAGCGCCGCCTCGACCACGGGTTGGCGCTTTACGGGCCAATTCACCGTATCTCCGAGTCACTACGTGAGGCCCTCGCGATGTGCCTTTACAACCGAGGTCGTGTGGAAGACGACCGCGGCGACGACACCTATGCCGTCGACTACTACGAAAACTCCCTCCGCCTTCGCGAGAACGCCACGGTTCGTCAGCGCCTTGAGGCTGCTCTTACTTCCCACCTGAGCGCGGACCCTGAGTCCCACACGTTCGCGGACGTAGAAGTCGATGGGAATGGTCTGTTCAAGACACAAGATCGCGAAGCGCTAGCCGGTGCAATGAGCGTCGCGTTCCGTGGCTACCGCGAGTTCGCGGACGAACCCGTCGACTCCGCAAGCGTAAGTCATGAGGCCAGCGCTCAGCTCCCTGGTGGCGACGCTCATGTCTTCTCCATCGTGGATGAGTCAGAACCGACGTCGAGCGTAATGTTGGGCATCGCCCTGCCTCGCGCCGGCGGCTACAAGATCATCACGACGGACCTTGGGTTGATGGACGCGGACGGCGACCGTCACACTCTCGAGGTTGAAAACGTGAGCGCGAGCATCAGCCACGGTCTGGTCCGCGTCGACTTCTCGGTTCAGGCGAATTCCTACTACGTGGATATGTTCGATGCCGAGGGTCTCGAGTGTGTCGTCGAAGGCTCCCTTCCTAGCTACACAGAACAGCGCTCGATGGTGTGCACCACGGACGGCACGCATCAGTGCGTCAGCCTTGTTCGGGGCGTCAGCACAGAGCCGCGCACCCGCTTGGAAGCAGACTGCACGAACGAAGCCGGGGAGTCCGTCGCGGCGCCGGCGAACCTCGGCCACAATACAGAGGCCGCCGCGGCAAGCTATGCGCTGACGCTCTCGATCCTCCCCGAAGGACGTTTGCGTATGTCGCGGGAGAGCGGGGAGGTCCCCGAGAGCGCCAAAGTGGATGAGACAGCCTCGTTGCGCGAGTGGATCGCCGAGGGCCCCATCGAGCTCATTGAACACCGCGCACCGAGTCCTTACTGAGCCCCTCGTCGCCATGTCCAAGAGACCCTAGGCCTCCCCGTATGAAGGCCGAGTACGAGCACGCAGACGGTGAGATCTTCGTCGTGACACTCTCACCCGACGAGTCGCTGCGCGACGCGCTCATCAAAGCGGGGCGTCCGCCGCACAACGCCAGCCGCTTCGCGAGCTGTCAGGGGTTCGGCACTTGCGGAACATGTGCCGTGCGCATTGAAGGAGAAGTCGAGCCGAAGTCCCCGGGTCGCATCGAAGCCTGGCGTCTCGGCTTTCCGCCGCACAAGCGCCAGAGCGGGCTACGCCTCGCGTGTCAGGTGAAAGCGCGAGGCGACCTCAAGGTGACGAAGGACTCAGGCTACTGGGGGCAAGGCAGCGAGTAGCGACGAATAGGGCCTCTCAGGGCTCGACTCGCTCGCAGTCGTAGACGCCATTCATGGCGTCACACTGAACGACGAAGCGCTCGCGTTCCTCCGTGGCGCCCGTTGGTTCATCGGGGTCACCGGTGTTCGGGTACTCCGTCGATACCGTCTCCACGGGCAGCGTGATGCGGCCGTTCGTCACGCTCAGGGTCCCGAGGGTGAACTCCTCTTCAAGGCCGGGCATTTCCTCGGCTTCGGCAATGGTGAACGTGCCCGGATACTCCATGTCTTCTGGCGAACGAAGGATGAGCATCGCGGCGCTCACCCTCACGTCCTGAACATAGACAAACTCCAGAACGTCCACGCGACCTTCTGGTACATCGTGTCCGGCGCCAAACGCACAGCTGATCAGGCGTACGTCTTCATCGAGTTCGGCCTCGCAGAGGCGCCGAGCCTCGGTCTCACTGACGTCATAGGCGGACGCAGCGGGGGCTGCAGGCTCGGCAGAACCGGCAGGTGCAGTAGGCGGTGGTGCCGGTGCTGGTGCTTCGGCAGCCACCCCCGCGCCTTCATCGACCGCCGGCTGCTCGGCGGCTGCTTGCTCCGTCGCGGCTGTTTGCTCCGTCGCGGCTTGCTCCGCTTCGGTTGAACTCGGAGGCTGCGCCACGTCCGAGCTTGTGCTTCCGCATGCGCAGACCAGAACGACCCAACAAAATCTCCACCCCATACGCCGAGACTATCCGCGCTTCTAGTTTTCGGGAACTCCCGATCCTCTGGCATTTGGGTGAATTGTGAGTTTGTTTGGTGGGTGTGAAATTCGTAGTCTAGGGTTGGGCGATGACTCAGCGCTCGCGTCCACGAAGTTCTTTGTTCCGGCGCATTCTCTCCACGGGTCTCGCCGCTTGCTTCGCTGCCAGCGGCGGGTGTCACCGAAGCTCAGGGCAAGACGAGGCGGACGGCGGCGTCGACGCAGGGCGCACGGACGGCGCGGTTCCTCTCGATGCACGTGTCCGCGATACGGCTGTTGAGGACACAGCGACATTCGACGGCGGTTTCGATTCCGGCTTCGACGCCGGATTCGACGCGCCTGCGCCATGTCCGGAACCTTCGTTGGTCGAGTCGTTTCATCCCGAGGCGGACGAAACGAACTATGGGCGTGCGCTCGCGCTCTCGGCGGATGGATCGACATTGGCCGTCTCAAGTCACGACTCACTTTCGATCTATGACCGTAATGAAGACGGCTGGATGCGGGTCTATCGCCGGACCGTGATCGTGAGCGAAATGGTTCTCTACGTGCCGGGCGCCGTCGACATCGACAACTCTGGTGACACGGTGATCTGGGGCAGCGCCATCTCGACGGAGTCGTCTCCCAACTACTCAGCGGCGCTTGTATTCGAGCGACAGGCCCGAGGAGAGTGGCGTGAGACGACCATCGAACGCACGCCGGACACGTTTGTTACCAATACGGGAGTGTCCATCTCCGGCGATGGGAGCACACTTGCGGTGCGAGACGACGGCGGCGGCGGCGGCGTGTACCTCCGAATCTTCGAACGCAGCGAAGCCGGCGAATGGCCGCAATCCCATGTCATTGAGTTGGAGGTGGGCACATCGCGCGGAACCACCGTCGTCGAGCTCTCCGAAGCGGGTGACCGGGTACTATGGTTGACGACTGTCTACAGCTCCTTCGCTATCCACCGAAAAGAAGCATCCGGTGAGTGGGTTTTGGAGCACGAAATATCGGGCCTTGGTGCGGTGTCACCGGTGCTTGATGCGGCGGGCGAGCGCTTTGTTGTTCGCGATCCAGCAGGTACCATCTTCGTTTACGACCGAAGCGGAACGACCTGGGCTGAGAGTTCACGTTTTCCGCTGCCGTCTATCGAAGGGCGCGTTGCCCGACCCATCGCCATCGCTCCCTCTGGAGAGGAGATCTATGTCGGCGCGTCAACGGAGTGCGGTGTTGCGGTGCTGAGCTGGTCGCAGCGCGGCTCAGATTGGGTCGAATCGACCACGCAGCAGACGGGCGCGATGCTCGGCGTCGACCATCGACTTCTTCTTTCCCTCAGTGCCGCCGGTAACGGCACTGTGGCCCTTGCGGTTCCGGATGACATCATCACCACCGAAGAACGCACGCCGCCCGAAGTCGTCGGCGTGTACCTCGTACGCTGAGCGCTAGCATCTAGGAGCTGAGCCAGGCGCCAAAGCGGCGTACCCACGCGCCCTCCGGACCACCGATGTGGTCTTCCCCAGCGAGGGCAGCCTTCGTCGCCTCACATGGGTTTTCCAGCGACACGAGGACCGCGCGCGCCACGCGCTGCGGCGTGATGGCTCCGACGCGCGCCGAAAGAGCGGCGTTTGACGGGTGCGGCTCTTCGCTGTCCGGTCGTTGATCGCCGATGGCCGCGAGGACGCGCTCCGTGCGCTCCTTGTAGGGGAGCCCGCGTAGTTCATCGGGCAAGAGCGGTGTGCCCAAGGAGAAGGTCTGTTGGCCAAGGCCGATGGGGAACTCGATACGCTCATTGAGCGGACGAACGGGAAGGCCTCCGCTGAAGGAGACCGGCACGATGGGGAGGTTGCCGCCCAACGCGAGGTCCACGAACACGCCGCTCATTTTGCCCATGGGCTGACGCGCGCTGAGCTGTCGTGTGCCTTCCACGTGCACAAGCAAGCTGCGTTGTGATGCGGCCATCGACGAGAGGCTCTTGACGATGCGCGGGAGCGACGCGGGATCTTCGCGCTGAAAGAACGCGATGACGCCAGGGTCGTGGGCGCCGGGGTACTCAAAGCCGAGAGCGATGAGACGACCGAGCCAGCTCTGGCGGTGGGCGTCCTTGGCGAGGGTAAGGATTGGCGTCTTTTGCAGACCGCCGGCGAGGATGCCGAAGAGCAGCGACTCGATGCCGGTCTGGTGGTTGCCCAAAAAGAGCGCGCTCTGACCCTTGATGGCGTCGAAGGCGCCCGGGTCTTCGATGACCACGTCTTTGACGAACTCTTTGCAGAGGCCGTAGTAGAGGTCCGCGATGGGCCACTCGCGAAGCCCAAATCGATCCGCCCAGAAGTCCTCGATGTCGCTGAAGTCGACGAAGGCGTCGCCATTCGCCGTCGCTGTTGCGTGCTCTCGTTCGGCGCTGGAAATGAGGGGGTACGAGCGTAGCGGTTTGCTTCGATCGAAGCCGAGCATCTGCTCCCCGCGTATGCGGGCACCGACGCGCGACGGGTGGCACTCCGCTCGCGCCGCGACGTGGTCCCCGATGGCGACGTCACGGGTGAGCGCGCCGAGGTTCGGCGCGTCACTGCCGTAGAGCGACTGCACTGTGCCGGGCAGCCATCCGCTCTGGGCGACCGTGTCTCGGAGGGCTTGATGGGAAAGCTGCCCACCATGGGTCGCGCGTGAAAGGCCCACGCCGGAAACGAACTCACGCTCGCGCATGAAACGGAGGCGCTCGTCGCGGGGAGCAGAACCGAGAGGTCCCTTCGGCAAAAGCACCTCGGTGAGGCGGAGGCGGGCCCAGAAAGCGCCGCGCTCAGCGTCCCAAAGATCGACGCGAATCACCGGGAGCAGCCGCGGCTCACTACGCACCTCTTCCAGGCGGGCAGAACACTTCACGCGGCCCGTTGGAAGGGGACCGGAGAGAGAGAGCTCAAGCTCGTAGGGATAAGCGACGACGTCGTCCGGGATCGCGTCGCTCCACGTGTGAAGTGCGTCGTGGGGAATCGCGTGCGTCGCTGCATCGAGGAGAGCCTGATGCACCGTGCCGAGGGGCACGCTTCCGTTTTCACCGCTCGGCGACCTCGCGTCTAGCCATGCGTCCGCGCCGCCGGGGCCTACTCGGAGCTCCGTGAGGAGACGAAAGGCAGCGCCGTGAAAAAGCGAGCCGTTTTCGTAGGGGTCGGCTGCGTGCGTGCTCGTGCTGAGCGGCGCGAGGTCGAGCATCGGCGCGGGCTTGCCGACGCGCGCAGTGGCGGCGAGCTCAAAACGACTGAGCTTCGCGTCCTTGGCTTCTCGCCACATCATCAGGCGCAGCTCTTCGCCGTGCTGCTCCACACGAATCTTCGCTTCCGGCGCCACCGTGACCCAGCGCATGACGCGCACGTCGCGAAGCTCTGCGTTCGACACGTCGAGTTTCGCCGCCGCGACGAAGCGGTCGACGAGGGTCATCAAAGGCAGCGCGGCGACGCTGAACGTCGGGCAGTGGTCTTTGACCCAAGGCGTCGAAGCGAGGCTCAGGGTTTCCTCAAGGAGTACGGTGCTGCTCGGAGTACTCAGCTGCGATGCGGGTGCCTGACCCGCTTCAGCTTTTGGGCGGTTGGGTGTCCCCTTGTTCTTGGCACCGCCGTTGGGCTCGATGCCATCCACCACACGGATGCCGATGGCCGGCGCCTCGTAGATACGTTTCCCGTCCACCCAGAGGCTGCAGGCGCCGACGATGCGTACGCCGCGCTCGTCACGGCTGACCTCAAGGATCTCCGTTGTGGAGCCGATGACCTTGTTCTTGGGAACGACCTGCCCGCGGTACTTCCACGAGTGCTCGTGGTCCACGGCGATGGCCTCGAAGCGCGGCGCCTTCATGCCGGCCCCGAGGTTTTGGTCGATGGCGTAGAACTGAAGGAGCTGGAGGAACGCCTCGATGCCGAGGGACCCTGGCTGTACCGGGTCTTGGAAGAAGTGCGCCTTGAAGAACCACTCGTCGGGGTCGACATCCTTTTCGCCGCGTACAAAGCCAAGGCCTTCGCTTCCGCCCTTAGCGTCGCAAGCGGTGATGCGGTCGA
This sequence comes from Polyangiales bacterium, assembly GCA_045106895.1. GTDB lineage: Bacteria > Myxococcota_A > Polyangia > Polyangiales > Houyiibacteriaceae > JBCCRV01. The sequence continues at coordinate 8,260 of JBGCFM010000254.1, forward strand.
CCATGAGCAACATGGGCTCGCACATGCGCAGGGAGCCGGCGCAGTAACGTTCGGGGCGAGGCGTGAGGTCCACCAAGAACTCGCTACCGTTCTCAAGAAGCGCGCGCTGCTCCGTCGTCGTTGGAAGACCAATCTGGTTCTCCAGTGCCGCGCCGGGGAAGAAGCCGAACACGGTCTTCAGCTCGTATGCGGGCGTGCTCGTTCCGTCGGCGTGGTCGACGTAGCTCATCACGTCGAAGGACTCGATGATCATGCCGGCGGTGGAGCTCACGTTGGTGATCTTCACGACGGTGCGGAAGGTGCCCATAGAAGGGAAGACCTCCGTAAGCACGGTTCCGGTCCCATCGAGGTTGCGGAAGGACACGTCCTTGTCGCCGACGGTGAGCGCGCTTCCGACGAAGCTCGCGAGCCAGCCGCAGGGCTGAAGAGCAGCCTCGAGGAGCACGGCGAAGGGCATCACCGCCTGGGCGTTCTCGTTGAAGTACCAGACGCTCTCAGGGACGTCGTAGGCGATCTCGATCTCCGCGCCGGGCTTGCAAGCGCCAAGCTCCCCGTCGATGCGGGTGACGCGCGACATGAAGTGGTAGGGCGGTCCAGGAAGCCGCGCGACGCGACGCGTCGAGTCGAAGATCTCGTACATCGGACCGAAGGCTTCGGAGGGCCGGCCCCACGCGCAGGCGAGGAGCGAGGCGTAGTCGAAGACGAACTCGCGCTGCTCTGGGTCGAGGGCCCAGACCGCGCTCGCTGCAGCCGGGGCGGGCTTTGCGAGCATGTCCACGGCGCCTTGAACTTCACTCGTGAGCGCAGGCGCGCACGATGGGTCCGCTTCCGCGGGCGGAGCCTTTCGCCACTCCTCCAGCGGCCAGTCGGGAACGAGGCGTAGCGCCATGCGACGCGCGTGGAACGCCTTGAGGCCATCGACGGTGCACAGAAGGTCCGCGTAGAGCGTCGGGATAGGTCCGTCGTGGATCTCCTCGACGAAGATCTCGTAGGTGAGCTTCTTCGAGGAAGGCAGCACCTGTCCGCGACATCGAAGCGCGTACTTCTCTTCCGGCACGGGCTCGAAGCGCCAGCCGTCCTTGTCGAGGGTGTAGCCAAGGCTCGTGACGAAGGTCGCCATGGCCTGAAGGCAGCCTTCGAACATGAGGGTGCCCGGCATGCAGGGGTCGTTCTTGAAGTGGCCCACAAAGAACCAGTCTTCCGGCGAGATGTCGAGGGTCGCGCGAAGGTAGCCGCGTCCCCACGGACCGCCCAGCGGCAAGCACTCATCGACGCGGTCAAAGAAGTGCATCTTGTGACCGGCGATGCGCGGCGTGCGGTTATGAGGCGCGGCGTACTCGAACCCGGGTCCGAAGCACTTCATCACGTCGCCAGCGGCGAAAGCAGCGAGGTCTTC
>JBGCFM010000255.1:0-38097 GCA_045106895.1 Polyangiales bacterium
ACGCCTTTGCCCACATCGGCGCAACCGGAAGCGCGGCGCTTCTTCTGGAGCTAGGAAGCGAACTTCTATCGGACGCGGAGTATCTCGGTGAGGACGCGGTGAGCGGCTTCCTCGCGTTTCGCAACGCCACCAACGACGAAGGCTGGGAGTCCGGTGGTGATGTCGACGAGGTAAGAGATGCTCTCGTGCGTCATGCCAAGAAACACCCCGAAGAGTTCGTGGTGGCCGTGGTCGAAGAGCGAGAGTGGAGCAACGATCACCAAACGTTTCGCGCCACAGTTCTTCTGCGACCCGACGCCCTCCACGAGGTTCTCTTGGCCATTGCGGTGGAGGACAAGTGGATAGAGCTGTCGAGGCCGGCGGAGATACTCTCACTCGCCGATGCCCGAAGGCGAATCGAGGACGAGATACGCGAGCGCCCGCTTGCGCCCGTGCGCTGCGCCTTTCGTCTCGATTCCTGCAGCGAGCGAGAGGATGGGGAAGTTCGGCTTTGGGCGACTGAAGTGCTGGGTCTCGACGCCCTTCCCTTCGGTCCCCTAGCGCTCGCTTTCGTTCGAGGCGAAGAGACGTTTCATGCGAAGGGACGTTTCATGGCGGACCTATCGTCCTACGCGCCGAGCCAGGGAGCTGTTCATTCGGCGCGCAGGCCGCCGGACGTCGAGAAGCGACCCACGGGATGGACCGTCACGTGCACGAGCGAGGTCTGAGCGCGCGACGGCTCGGCGCGCAATGGGAGGGAGCGCGACGGCTGGGCGCGCAATGGCTGGGCGCGCAATGGCTGGGCGCGCGACCCGAGAATCGTAGCCAAAGGTGCCGACTTGGATGCTCGCGATGTGCGCCAAACGGCTATCCAACTGTGCCGCCACGCTGCGGACGTGGCCGTCGCCGCCGCTCCCTAGCGAGGTCTGAGCGCACTATCGTTGGAGACACTCTAGGAAACGAACCCGCCGCTTACTCAACCCCGCCGAAGGACTTTGCCTCATACTTTTGGGACCTTGAAGCCCCCCCCCCTCGGTGGCGCGACTCGCGGGTTTGCTAAGGCCGCCTCATCGGCCCGTCGCCTCCGGCGCATGCCAGGTCACCGTCCGTCGGGATCGGGATGAGCCCGATGGCGAGGGAGTTCCATCGCGAGAAGCACGACCTGGTGAGCGTACAGATGACCTCCTCGAAGTCCTCCGACAGATGCAGCAGCCCCTCTGCACAGAGTCTCTTTACTTCATTGCTCGAACGCTGGACTGCACCGTAGGGTTCTGGGCACCGGTGGCGTTGATGACGGTGAGCGAGCATGCATGAGTATCCCAGAGGACGAACTCGTCCGAGCGATAAGCGATGGCGATCGGGTGGCGTTTCAGCGACTCGTCGAACGCTTCGGACCGGCGCTGTATCGAGCTGCATGTCGGCTCGTTGGGGAAGGAGAGGCGGATGACGTGGTTCAGGAAGGCCTAACCAAAGCGTATATCGCACTCCGAGACGGACGTTTCACGAAACGTGAAGGCGGAACCCTTGAGGCGTGGCTAAAACGAATCGTCGTTCGCACGGCACTCGACTCCCTACGCGCTCGAAAGCGGAGACGGGTGCGGGAAGTCGCTCACGAAACGTGCACGCCCGAAGTCGCGTCAGCACGCTTGGCGCTCCGCGAGCTGGAAGTTCTCCTCGACGCGCTTCCATCCTCGCAGAGGGTTGCGTTGGTGCTCAAGGAGGTCGAAGGAATGAGCGTGCGGGAGATTGCCGCGGCGATGGATTGCTCCGAAGGCGCCGTCGAGCAGCGGCTCGTTCGCGGGCGGGCAGCCCTACGCGCAAGACGAGGCGACGATGTTTGATCCCCACGACTCCCCATTGCAGGTGTTCGCAGAACGGACCGAAGCCCTGACCCCAACCGCCGACGCCCTTGGCCGCTGGAGCCGTGTCGCTCTTGGACGTGCGGCGGCTCGACGACGACGCCGCGACCTCTTCTATCTGGCCGCCGTCGCGTCGGTCCTCGCGATCATCTGTGGCGCATGGGCCCATGTGGAGTCGACCAAACTCGAACAAGTGCTGGCAATGGAGGTCATGCGATGAGCGGAAGACTTGCCACGGCTTTTTTGGGCGGACTGGTGCTCCTCGTAGGAGTGGCCATTGGTGCCACCGCGATGCGTGCATACGACATGAGGACTGCGCTCGCGTGGTTGAAGCAGCCCACGACGGAACGGCGTGCGCAATTCGTCGAAGTCGCGCTAACGCGGCGCCTCGACCTCGACGAGTCCCAAGTGGAGGCCATGCAGGAGGTGATCGAGAGTCAGCGCCCGGCCTTCGAAGCGATCCTGGCAGAGAGCAGCGACGAGCGACAAGCGTTGAGACATGAACTCGTCGAGGAGGCACGCGGGTTTCTCCGCCCGGCTCAGATCCGCGAAATGGAGCGGCTCATGCGCATGGTCGATGCCCAGCAAGAATCTGAACTCTCACCATAGGATTCGGAAGAGCGGCGGCGTTCGGAAAGAAGACGAAGCGTGACCCGCGTTTCGGAGTCTTTGGAGGCTGTTTGTGCGTCGCTTGATTCGTTTGGTTCTTGGTCTTTCCCTCTCCCTTTCGCTGGCCTGTGGCGATGAACCGGGCTCCGATGTCGGCGACTCGGGAGTTGGCGACTCGGGAGTCGGCGCGCAAGACGTTCCGGCGCTTGATGGAAGAGTCTCTCCTGCGGAAGACGCCAGCGCAGACGTCGAGAGCGAACCGCCCGGTACTATTGTGATGACGCAAAGTGGCCCGGTGGAGGGCGTCGACGACGGGCAGGTTCTTCACTACTTCGGGATCCCTTATGCGGCGCCGCCGCTCGGCCTACGCCGATTTCTCGGCCCCGAGCCGATGCCTCCATGGACCGAACCCCTCGACGCATCCTCCTTCGGCCCGGAGTGTCCTCAGCGCGACCGCGACGATGGGGTCGTGGTCGGTGAAGAGGATTGCCTTCAACTGAACATCTGGGCCCCAAGCGCGCCCGGCCCCCATCCGGTCATGCTCTGGCTCCACGGCGGCGCCTTCATTCAGGGAAGCGCAACGACGGGCCTCTACGACGGTTCCGTATTCGCGGCAGCCGGCGATGTCGTGGTGGTCAGTGTGAACTACCGTCTCGGCGCACTTGGATTCTTGGCTCACGAAGCACTTGTCGACGAAGCTGGAACAGCCGGTAACTACGGACTTCTCGACCAAGTTGCGGCCCTCGAATGGCTTCAAACAAACATCGCCAGCTTCGGTGGTGACGCGGGGAACGTCACCGTCTTCGGAGAGTCCGCTGGGGGTAGTTCCATCTGCGCCCTTCTAGGCATGCCGGTGGCCGACGGCCTGTTTCACAAAGCGATCATTCAGAGCGGAGGCGGTTGCAACGGGTACCCGAACCTCAATGCCGGGACGAATCCGGCCACCGAAGTCGGCACGTCTATCGCGCTTGCCGCTGGTTGTCGGGGCAGCGCCGACGAAGTGCGGAGCTGCCTTCGTGATTCTCCCGTCGAAACGTTGATCGACGCGCAGTTCATGTCGGGGTCGTCGGGACTCGGTCTTCCGCCGCTCGGACCAAACGTCGACGGAGTCCACTTCCCCCGAGTTACCTACGAGCGCATCGCGGACGGCGAAGGTCCCCGGCGCCCCATCATCACCGGATCGAACGCCGATGAATCGCGCACCTTCGTCGCCTCCGTTCCGGTCCCCGATCTGGGCGCCTACGAGACGCTCGTGCGTGGAGCGTTTGGAGCTATCGCGGACGACATCTTGGAACTCTACCGAGCGGCGGATTTCGATTCGCCGAAACTGGCCTACGAGGCCGTCGTCAGTGACGTTGCGTTTATCTGTAGTGCGCTCTCGTTCGCGCGAGCCGCCGAGGCAGCGGACCATCCGGTGTACAGCTACCACTACGTGCACCTATTCAATGGCCTTCTGGGGCGCCGAGGTGCCCTCCATGGCGCCGAGCTCTTCCCACTGTTCGAAGGCTGGGGTCTGATCCCGGCCTACACACCGGTCGAAGCGGACCTGGAACTCGGAAACGCGATGCAGACTCATTGGCGCTCGTTCGCCCACACGGGCAATCCAGGAACCGATTGGCCGGCGTATCCGAGTATCCGAAGCCTCGCCATTCCCCTCTCCAACACTGACAACATCCGACAAGGTCGTTGCGAAGAGCTTCGTGCGCTTGGCGTGGTCCGTTAGAGCGACGAGCCGCGCTCCAGTCACGCGGAAGTGAAGGTCGGTGCGCCCGTCGAGGTGGCGGCTGTTCGCACGTCGAGCTGGCTGCATCAAACTTGGGCTCGGCGCGGCGGTCGCATATCCGAACCTCAACTTCCGAATGCGCAACAATCGCGAGACGCCCATCCTCGCGAACGCGAATCGAAGGCGTCTGCGCCATCGCGCAGATCTTCGGTGGCGAGCGAGCGGGTTCAACTTGTTCGTCGCATCGACGAGTTTCTTCCGTTTGAAGAACGGAAGATTGAGCGTAATTCGTACGCTATGGGCGTTCGCACACTCGCGCGCCGCGGTGTTCCGGGCTTCGTGCTGTCACGTTATCGGATCGGCGAAGACGTGGAGGCGCGGGCGCGGGTGATGCGTCGCGAAACCAATCAAGATCGCTACGCACCGACCGCGCAGACCTGCCGTTTGGCTACTGGCGGGCCAGCGCCAGATGACCACGACACTAAATAGGGACATGCACCTGGAGTACGCCGGTGGCGCAGAGGATGCGGCCGGCGACGGTGGCGTAGGCGAGCCGAGTTCGACAGCGGCTCTTGAACACTGAGTCTCCCAGTTTGAAAGCCCGGCGCACACGGAGAATGATACGGTGACCTCGTGCAGTACGGACTTCCCCGAATCTTCTGCGTTGTCTTTATGCTCTCTATTGGCGCGGTCACCGTTGACGCCCAAGAAGTGCAAGCAACGGAACCCGTCGACGCAGACACCGAGCGTGCTGATGCGCGCGAGCTGTACGCCGACGGCGCCGACTCGTTTGAGGCGGGCGACTTTCAATCGGCCCTTGAGTCGTTCCAAGCTTGTTACGAGCTCTCTCGACTTCCGGCGCTGCTCTTCAATATTGGCTCTTCGTATGACCGGCTCGAACAGCCGGCGGAAGCAGTTCGTCATTACCAGGCGTACATCGCGGCCGTGCCCGATGCCGACAACCGAGAGTATGTTGAAAGCCGCATGGTCCTCCTTCGGGCCAGTGACGAAGAAGACGTTGGCGACGAAGCGCGAAGCGGTCCCGGGTCGAGCGGTGCGGAACAGGGGAACGAAGATGTCTTCGAGAGTCCTTCACGCGTGGGGCCCGCGCTCCTTATGGCCGCCGGCGGCGCAAGCGCAGTCGGTGCAGTGGTTGCAGGTCTCCTCGCGCGTTCTTCGCGCAGCGACCTGGACCGAGTCTGTGCAGGTTCGATTTGTCCTCCAGAAGCACGCTCGACGCACGATGTGATGAAGAGACGAGCGTTGGTGACGGACGTGCTCGGTGGTGTCGCTATCGCGCTCGTGGTCACCGGCGTGGTCTGGTGGGTCATTCAGCCAGGCGAAGACGATAATGAAGCCCGGGTAGAGCTCGGCTGTTCGATTGGAACCTGCAACGCGCGGGTCGAGTGGTGATTCTTATGAGACGTTATCTCTTTTCATATTTCTGCTGTTCTCTGCTCGCTTCGTGCTCCGTCTGGGCCGACGGCGACTACGAGTTCGTCGATTCTGAGTGCCGACAAGACCTGGAGTGCGCCGCCGCCGCCTTCGCGACGCCCACGTGTAGTGCGGGCCGATGCGTCCTCACGTGTGATGACACCCACGTAGACTGCAACGACGACTACAGCGATGGTTGTGAGTCCGCCCTCGACGACCTGGAGTCGTGTGGCGGTTGCGGCGTCGTTTGCGAGGCCTCCAGCGGGAACATGGCGATGTGCGTTGATGGTGAATGCGGTGTCATCTGCAACGCGGCGGAGTTTCTTGACTGCGACATGGACGCGGCGAACGGATGCGAGGTGGACGGAACCACTTTGGCGAACTGTGGCGGATGCGGCGTGCGCTGCGCGGACGGCGAGTTCTGCCGAGGCGACGGAGAGACCTACGCGTGCGCGATCACCTGCGACGAAACCGACTGCGGCGGAACGTGTGTAGACACCACCATTAACCGTCTGCACTGTGGCCGGTGCGGAAACCTTTGCAGCAACGAGAATACGGACACACCGAGTACCTGCGGGGGCGGCGAGTGCGTACTTGACTGTAGCGACGGTTTCGAGAACTGCGACATGAATCCGCAAAACGGATGCGAGACCGAGACGAACACCTCGACGAACTGCGGTGCATGCGGGGTCGGATGCGGCTTAGACAACGCGACGGGCGTTTGCGACTTGGACGGCGCGTTTCCGGAATGCGCGATAGGCGCCTGCAATGAAGGGTATCTGGACTGCAATGCCGAGACCAGCGACGGCTGCGAAGTGGACCGGACAAGCGATGCGAACCACTGCGGCGCCTGCAATTTCCAGTGCCCAGACGGCATCTGCACGAACGGGGTCTGCGACCCCGTCATCGATGTGGCGAGCTCATTCGATCACTCGTGCGCAGTGCGCTTGAGCGGTGCGGTCTATTGCACCGGCGCAGACAGCTACGGAGCCAACGGTGGTCTTGCGGACCCCGCTCTTGAACCGCGCCGAGTGCTCTTGGCGGATGGAAACCCTCTCGTGGCGAACGCGATATCCGTCGGCGAGAATCACTCCTGCGCCATCGATGCGAGCGGGCATCTTCTTTGTTGGGGACGGCGAACCGACCAGCGGGTGGGCCAGACCTCAACGACGGGCAACAGCGAAGCCCCTGCGCCCGTCGAGGCGGCCGCAGGCGAAGTCATGGACTTCGGTCTCCGAACGTTCACGGAGGTCAGAACGGCGTTGCGGCATTCTTGCGCCCTGGATGACCTCGGCGGAGTTTGGTGTTTTGGTGCAGGCGATCGCGGCGGACTCGGCGGAGGAAACGAGAGCGACTCTTTGGCGCGCCGCGTTGCGCTCCCGGCGGCCGCGCGAACCGTCGTCGTGGGCCTCTTCACGAGTGCTGCGATTCTGACGGATGGCCGCGTGTATGGGTTTGGAGTGAATGACTATGGTCAGCTTGGAATCGACCCAACGGTGGAAGACATGGTTTTGTCGCCAAGGGAGCTTCTCGGAGGAGGTCTAGTTCGCGACTTTGCACTAGGAGGGTCGTCTGCCTGCTTCCTTGGGATGGACGATGTCGTCCGCTGTATGGGGCGCAACACCGATACCCGCCTCGGGTCCGAAGGCGAAGACTCGCACGTGCCGCGCGCGGTCGATTTGCCCTTTACAGCGTTGAGCATTAGCGCGACGACGGCAAGCGCGTGCGCGCGATCGAGCAGCACAATCTACTGTTGGGGACACAACGACGATGGTGAGGCCGGCTCCGGCGCTTTCAGCCCGAGCAGCCTGCCCGTCGAGGTCGTGTTTCCGGAGGGCGTAGTCCCCGACGCACTTCTCCGCGACGGCTATTACAACGTCTGCGCGCTCGCGAATGGCGTGCCTTACTGCTGGGGATCCAACAAGAACGACAACCTCAGCGTGAACCTGGACGACTGGAGAGAGTTGAGCCGGCCCGAAGCGGTGGACGGGTCTCCACTACCGCTGGTCAACGTGAGCGTCGCCGGTGAACACGGGTGCGGCGCGACGAGCGATGCACTTTACTGCTGGGGCACTCCTCCAGAGACACTTCGTTCGAGCTCTTCGGACCGCGCGTTCTATCACGAGCCGCTAGAAGTTGTTCTGCCGTCTGGTGTCACGAGCGTGCTGTCCATCGCCGCAGGCGACAACCATACTTGCTTCGTTGGTAACGACGGCGTTGTTTACTGCGGCGGCGACAACGGCAGTGGCGAACTCGGGGCCGTGAGCGGGGTACGGAACACGCCGATCGCCGCCGGCTTGCCAGCAGGCATGGAGGAAGTGTCGGCGGCGACGAATGCGACCTGCGCTCGTCGCGGCGGCGAAGTGTACTGCTTCGGCGAATCGGCGTTTCACCCGTCCAGCGCGGGCCGCAACGAAGACCGGGTCTCCGGCGGCGCGAGCCTAACGACGCCCGTGCCGGGGCTGAGCGATGCGGCGCACATCGCTTCCGGACATGCGTTTTCGTGTGCCCTACGCGAGGGGGGCGCGGTTCAATGCTGGGGCTTTGACCAGCTCGGGCAGCGAGGTGATGGCGACGACGAAGATGGGATCGTGAATCTCCCGGAGCCCGCGCGGGACATTGGTCTTGGCTTTGCGCATGCGTGCGCGGTCCTCATGAGTGGACGGGTGATGTGCTGGGGCAACAGCAATTTCGGCCGCCTGGGCAACAACGTCACCTCGGGAACGTTCGTCGACCCTGTCTACGTTGTTGACGGTGCGGGGATGCCGATCACGGGCATGATGATGGTTGGTGTTAACGAAGCGACCAGTTGCGCGGTCGGAGTGGACAACACCGTCATGTGCTGGGGCGACTCCCGTCACGGCGAACTCGGGACGTTTGTTTCTTCCCCCGTGGCCGTGCTCCGACCCGACATCAATGATGCGCTCAGCGTCCATGGTGGGTCGTACGTCCGGGCGAGTACGCTTTGCTTTATGCGTTCCGGCGCCGATGGTGATGGCACGGTGGGTTGCATTGGAAATCGAAATGCCGGTCGCATTGGTGGGGCCCGGGCTCTTCCGCGTGTTGCCGCGCCGATGCGCTACCGGGGGCTTCCGGGGCTTCCGGGGGACTAAGACTAAACGGCGGACTAAACGGCAGTCGCGAATCCTGTCTTAGCGGCGAACCTTGGCGCGAGACTCAATTGTTGTCGTAAATATTGAACGCGCTCATGTTGGCGGGCTCATAGATTCGCAACTCACCCTCCAGCGTGTTGCTGTAGATTTGAATCTCTCGTTCCACCTGTGCGCTACTCGAGAAGTTCCTCCAATAGTAGAGCGCGAGTTCGTTGCTGCTCGTGCACGTCGAATGCGGCGTAATGTCCCGGCGAGCAATTCGGTTGTTGTGGATATCAACGTACTGAAACCACCTCGGCAGGTTCTCCTGATAGGTGTAGATAATGATCCCTGAGTCTTCGATGTCGTTGTCGTGAATGGCGGCGATCTGTCCGTTTCGCGCCTTGATCGCGTAGCCACAGTTCGAGCGGGACCAGCCTGAGAACGTATTGCGAGCGATCTCCATGTCGTAGAACCCCCACGCGTAAATACCGTGATCTTCGACGTAAGGACCGCTCGTGCGGTGGAAGGAGTTATCGAGAATTTGGGTATTCGAGCTTCTGTCGGGGATCAAACTTGGGTGCGCCTCCGACTGCCCCGTAATGTTGATGTTCGTCATGTAGTAGCCGGACATGCTGTTGTTCTGGATTCGGATCTCATGGGTCTTGTAGAGCTGTATGCCTCTACCCAAGAACTGGTCTCCTCTCAGAAACGTGGACTGTTCAATCGCGCCGTTGCTCACGTAGGAGAGCAACAACTGGAGGTCCCGAAAGCCGTCCGCGTACGCTGCCGTGGATGGGGCAATGGTCTCGCCGTTGATGAACGCTGAGCCACGAATATTGAGCCCGTCGAGATGATTGGCGTAGTCGCCCCGTACGTAGAGCCCAACGCGTTCAAAGCGAATGTTGATCAGGTCTGCGCTTTGACCCGGGGCGTAGACCTGCATCTGGACTCTGGATGCATCGTCGCGCGTCGTAAACGTGGTCCCGTCTTCACCGACTAGATTCACGCCGGACGTGTAGACGGTGTCTTCGGAAACAAAGTACTCGCCGGACGGGAAGAAAAGGTGGCGACCATCCTCGTATATTTTCTGAGCTTCCTCCGCGAACTCCGCGCTGGAAAGGTCACTACTTTCGAGGTCGCCGATGTGAACACAGTCGAGACCGAGGTCCACGCAAGTTTGAATCGCCGGCGGGCCCGCATCGTGGACGTCCATGCCAAGCGTCGCATCCGTGCCGCCGTCTGCACTGCCGGCATCCGGCGCTTGTGGTCCGGCATCAGAAATGGAGCCATCAGGGCGGTTCAGGCCGGCGTCGAACATCGACGTGCCATCACGCCTGGAGCCACCATCAGAACTCATCCCGCCGTCCGCAGGCGAGGTGCTTGCGCAAGCCGAGACAGCGAGGAACACAAGCAAGCTCTGGACGCTCTTCATTGGAACGAGAATACCGCACTTCCAGCCTGGGACACGAACGCCCCGGCGTCGTAAAAGAAGAGGGGCGACGGCTACTCGAAGGTAATGCACGCCGTCGAATACACGGGACCGTCTACCGGGCGTTGGTTCGCATACATGTCCCCCCAAACTCCTAGGCGCTCGGCAGGGCTGAAGTGCGACGAATGCGCATTCTCGAGATTTCTTGACGGGAATCACACGCCGACTACGTACCGAGGTTAACGGTGCGCGGAGTGAGCACTGGAAGGAGTTTGATTTGAGATACTGCCAACACATTAGTCTTTGGCTCACGATAGCGGCCCTGCCCCTCGGCGGCTGTGGCGACGACGCACCTGGGTGCACAACCCCCGGTGAGGAACAGGCCTGCGTGTGCCCCAGCGGTGCGCTCGGTGTTCAGACATGTCGCTTAGACGGCGACTATAACGACTGCATCTGTACTACGCCGAGCGACGCGGGGTTCATGATGGACGCGGGGTTCATGATGGACTCCGGCTCCGACGCCGGCTCCGACGCCGGCCCAGTGGGCATGGACGCTGGCCCGATGAGCATGGACGCTGGCCCGATGAGCGTGGACGCTGGCCCGATGTTCTGCTCACCAAACCCTTGCATGAATGGAGGCTCCTGCGCCGAGGAGGCCGCGGGGTTCGTCTGTGCCTGTCCTGACGGGTTCACGGGAACTCGGTGCGAGATCCGCAACGCATGTTTGGATGAGCCCTGCCGCAACGGCGGGACATGCACTCAAGTCGGCTCCGGCTACAGCTGCGAGTGCCCCGCAGGCTTCCTCGGTGACGACTGCGAGATCGTCGACACGTGCGCGGACTCGCCGTGCCTCAACGGCGGCGCGTGCTCGGTCTCGGGCGACACATTTGTATGCGCCTGCGCGGCTGGCTACCGAGGCGAGACCTGCAACGGCTTCCGCGACACCTTTGACTCCAGGTTGGACTCCGCCTGGCGGCAGGTCGACAATGGTACGGTGGAGGGTCCGCAACTTTGGACCGTTTCCGGCGGGGACCTCGTCAGCACGGGCAACTCCTTCGACGCAGCGTCAAGCTCCTCCGTGCCGTTCCTCGGAGCGTTCGTGTGGCGTCCGGGAACGTGGACTAATGGCCTCGTTCGCGTCAGCGTCTCAACCACGGACAACGACGGGATCGGCGTCATGGGGCGCGTCAGAGACGCGAATAACTACTACCGCTTCCACGTCGATGACCAGCAAGGCATGGGCTACTTGTATAAGCGGAGTAGTGGTGTGAGCACCCTGCTTGGTTCCGCGCCGGCAGAGTATCCGACTGACGACTCCAACTTTCGGGTGGAGCTTGAGTTCGTCGGAAACCTCATTCGTGCAAACATCAACGGAACCACCATTATTCAAGTGGTTGATACGTCGTTCAGCCGGGGCGGAATTGGGCTGTACACGCGCGGCGTGAGCGAAGCGTCCTTTAACAACATCGAGTTCCTTCCGTCGACGTTGGCCAACACTTTCACGAGTGGAGCCCAGGCATCGTGGGAGACCTTTGACAACGGAACATCCGCTGGGCCCTCGTCATGGCGCGTGAGAGGCGGCGGCTTAGAAAGTACCGGCAACAGCTTCGACCCAGCCTCGGAAAGCGCAGTTCCTTTCTTTGGAACGTTCCTCGTCATGCCGCTTGCTGTGACCAACAACGGCATCATCACAACGACCATCAACAGCACAGACAACGACGGCGTTGGGCTCATGGGGCGCGTGCTCGATGAAAACAACTATTACCGCTGCCACATCGATGAGCAGCAAGGAATGGCTTACTTGTATAAGCGCGTCGCTGGCGTGAGCACCCTCCTCGCCTCCGCACCGGCCGGCTATACACCCGGGACCGAGTTCAACATGCGGCTGTTGATGAGCGGAACAACGCTGCAATGCATCGTAGACCGCCAGTTCCTCAATGCAGAAGACGCGTCGCTCAGCTCGGGTGGCGTCGGACTCTACGCGCGAGGCAACTCCGAGGTCTCGTTCAGGTCCGTGTCCGCCGCAGAGTTTCAATAGGAGCGGTTCGAGCGCCAAAGGGCGACGCCAGAGCACGGCGTGCTGGGCGGTGAATCAGGATTCTTCGTCCAGCGCGTCGTGATCAAGGCGAGCAAAGCGACGCAATCTTTGGATTGCGAGCTGCAGCTCAACGCAGAGCACGGCGTGCTCGGCGGGTGAAGCAAACGAAGGCCCAGCATCTCCGAAGAGATGCTGGGCCGTCGTGTCGAAGGAGTAGCGAATGCCGAAGGCAGAGCGCCCTCGAATCCACGAACCTCCTCGGATTCTTCGTCCAGCGCTTCTGAATCAAGGCGCCCGAGGCGACGGCATCTTTCGATGCCGAGCCGAAGGGCAACGCAGAGTCAGAAGTGCTGGGCGGATAATCACTGGCCGAAGTCGAGCTGCCAGCTTAGCTGCCGGACGATGTTCAGGTTGTCGATGAAGTCGGCGATCTGAGCCTGCGATCCCCACTGGAGAAGCGCCTGAGCTTGCTGGATCATCTGGGCGCCCGCGCCGCGTTCGTTGCCGCTCGCGTCGGGGTAGCTTGCGGCCATGTACACGAGGCCTGTCTCTGGGTCCGTGAAGCTGACGGTCTCCACATCGTCCGCCGGCGTGACGCCTTCGGGTCCGTTCTGGAGCCAGACCCGTGAACGCTGGAAGAACCCGCGGTCATAAGTCTCAGGAATCATCGCCATGCCGTAGACGGCGGCGGCGAGCTGAATCGAGAACGATGCGTTCGGGTCGACGGGGGGCCCGTCGAGTTGCTCATCAAGGTTCGCGAGGTTGAGCGGATCGGGGTAGATGAGCTCGTCGCCGTCGAAGCGCGGCGAGATGCTGCTCCAGTCGGCGCCGACGAGACCTCGCATGAGGGACTCCGTCGAAGGACCGAAGGTCGTGTAGAAGCTCAGCTGGTAACTTCGAACATCCGCGGCGGTGTCGCGACCGAGGAAGTTCGTCTGTGGGTCCAGGAGCACCTGAAGCGCAAGGCTCTTGTCGTAGAAGAAACCAACGCGCTGGAGGTTCTCGTACCAGAAGAAGCCCTGGTTCTGATCCCAACGTGTCTCGAGGCCGCGACCCGCGAAGGCGTCGATGCTGTTTCCGCCGTTGCCTTCGAGCATGGCGATGGTTCCGTCGCCGCGCCCCTGCTGCGCGTAGTTGCCGGGTTCGGGGTTGGTGATGACCTGCGTGAAGAGGTTGAAGGCCGAGCCGACGGCGGCGGTCCAAGCGCCCATTCCGTCGCGGCGCGTGTAGAAGCGCGTTGCGGTGGCGGCGTCGCCGAAGACGTCTTCGAAGACGCTGCGGTACAGAGCGTAAATCTGGTTCGCGCTCTTGAGCTTGCGGAAGTAACGGCCGTGAACGCGGTTTGCGTAGCTGTCGACGGTGAAGCCGACTCGGCCGCGCCCGAAGGCGTTGAAGACGTAATAGTTCCAGTAGTTGTCGATGACGGAGTTCACCGCTTCGTACGCATCGGCGCCGGAGTCATAACGCTGGCAGTCCGGCCCGAGGTCCGCCTGATGGTCCGTGCAGAACATGTAGGGAACGACGGGTCGTCCTTGTGAGTCGACGAGGGGGTCGTCGATGCCCTGTCCGGCCAAATACTCTTCCGGAACGAGGCTGGTGTAGGCGACGTCGGCACGCGCTTCGAGGTTTGCACGGCCGCCCATCTCTTCGGGCCAGTCCGTGTATTGGTACGCCGAAGGCTGTCCGCCGAGGAACGAGCTGAGCCTGAGTGGAATCGGCCAGCCGGCCTGCTGGACCCAGCCCCACCAAGCGATCTGTCGAGCGGAGGGTGCGTCGGTGAAGACCTCGACGAGGTCGCCGTAGCCCATCTTGATGGCGGCGAGGTCGTAGTGGCCCACGCCGTTGGCGTCGGTCACGACGAAGTTGTTTCCGTAGTCCATGACCGTCGAGTACTGGTTCTCTTGAATGCGGCCGAAGGTCTCGATGTCGGTCTCTGGGTCCCAGGCGCGGGGCGCCATGTCCCCGTCGTCGCGGAGCTCCCAGTAGCGAGGCCCGTAGTTGACGGCGTCGTAGCTGCCGCTGAAGTTGTGACGAAGGCCGATGGTGTGGCCGATCTCGTGGGAGGTCACGCCGTGGAAGATCGGGTGACGAAGCATCTGGCGAACAGCGGCGTAGTCGATGCTGCCGTCGTCATCGAGGACGTTGTAGGTCTGGCCGTACCACTCCATCGTTCCGCCGCCGGCGTCGACGGTGCGGCGAATGGCGCGGGCGAGGCCGAGCATGCCTTCATCGGCGAAGTCTGCGTGAAGCACGCAGTGACCTTCTTCGTGCATGCGCTGGTGCGCGCGCTCGATGGCGTTCATGCGGCGAAGGCTCATTCCGCGAAGAGGCGAGGCCTGCTCGAGGACGGAGTCGTCGCTCACGTCGAGGGACGGGTCGATGCCCGCAGCGAGCCGCATCTCTGGGCCCGCGAGGAGTCGTTCGATCTCCGTGTTGCGCAGGTTCTGGAGACGCGCGCGTCCGCCTTCGCCGCCGTTTCGCCCAAAGGCGCCGGCGCGGGCCAGGCCTTCTTGCGCCTGGTCCATGCGAGCGAGGAACTCCGCCGGGGAGGAAGGCATGCCGCGATCATCGCTGGCGAAGTCATTCACCCAGGAGAAGTCCATCGCAGCGTCGACGCGGTCAACGTTGGTTCCGTCGATGCTCGTGACGTGGTCATCCGCCGTGCGGCCGGTGAGCGAAGAGCCGGGCTCTTCCTGACGCTCCACCCAGGCGCGCACAACGTCACCGCTAGCGATGTCGTCTTCGCTGACGTCTTCGTTGATGAGGGCGACGATGTCGCGGGCGAAGGACTGAAGCGTCTCCATGGCCGCGCCGTAGATGAACGCGTTGCCCATGACGATCTCGCCGGTCTCAGGGTCCGCGGACGAAGGACCGTAGCCGAGGGGGCTGCTGGCGTGGGGCTCCGCGACCCAGCCAAGGAGGTTATAGCGTAGGTCGCCGATCTGCGCGGAGGTACCGGGCTCGCCGCAAGCGGCGTCGTCGTCGGTGGTCACGGGGTTCTGGCAGATGACGAACATCTCCTGGGCGTCGGCGCGGGTGCGCTCACCGGCGCACGCGGCGGGGTCTGCGCCGTCTTCGGCCAAGCACTCGTTCTCGCGAAGAGATGCGACGGTCTCGACGAAGGCCTCGTTCCATCCGCGGGAAAGGTCGAGGGAGTCGGAGATGAGGTCTTCGGGGAAGTTCGTGGAGAGGTGGTAGGCGATGGGCCGAACCTCACGCTCGCGGTAAGGGATGGTGCAAGCGCCGGCGAGTTCGCCGTCGACGAGCTCGCCGCGGGTGCGGGCCCAGGTCATGTCGCAACGTGAGCCGGCGGCGTTCGCGGAACACTCGTCGTCCGCGGTGCAGCGCTCAAGCTCGCCGTCGGCGTCGCGCACATGGCTCTGCTGCCAGAGGTTGTGGCGGTTGACGAGGCGGAGGCGTGCGGCCTCGACGACGCCGTACTCCGGGTCGTAGCCAACTCGGTCCGAGAGGAAGTAGCCGAAGCGCTCCTGGCGGTCGCCCGTGTATTCCATGGGCTCGTAGTCGCGGGACTCATCGACACGCATGAAGGAGTTGCGGATCGTCAGCTCGCCGGGGGCGCAGTCGAGGTGGGCTGAGCTGTTGAGGAAGCAGGTAGGAATCTCGCCGAAACCCGGGAGGTTAATGGTGGTGGGGCGCACGAACATCTTGTTGACGATGTCCATGTAGTTCAGGTTCGCCTCGCCCTCTTCGCCGTCTTCGTCGTACGCGAACTGCGGCTCGTGGGGATGTCCCGTGCCGGGCTCGACGAAGTACGAAACGGGCTCGCTCTCGATGCCGTCAAAGAGACGCGCGCCGACGAGGAAGTCGTTGTTCGTGATGAGATTCTGCGACCAGTCGATGCGAACGTAGTCACGCTCGAACCAGGGGCGGTCGAAGTCGTTCTCGACGATGGTGTTCTGCTCTTCGCCGGTGACTGGGTTGTAATCGCGGCGAATGTCGAAGTGCTTTTGAATCGCATACATCGCGACGATGGCGCCCGTCTCGGTCGCGCCGGCGATGCCTTCCCCTTCGGCGCCGTCGACGAACTCGTAGGTGCGGCGAGCGATGAGGAAGTCCTCGGTGATCTCAAAGCGGACCTTGTCCGTCGAGCCCTGCTCACCAACGAAGGTGTAGGACGCGCTGTACGGACTATCGATGACGGTCTGCAGGAAGTACCACTCACCTTGGAGCAGGGCCTCGCGCGCCATCGCGTTGGGTTGAACGCGATTGACCGCGGGTTGGCCGTCCGTGCAGCCCGTAAAGACGGATGCAGCGAGACCAAAGAGCAGGAGGAGGCGAGTCGGGTTTCTCATAAGTGTGGTTCTTTAGGGTTGGCTGGAAGCAGGACCTTCCAGAGGAGTTTGCCGGAACGCGACCGAGCGGAGTTATTGCCTTTGCCCCACCCGCCCACGTCCGGTGTGGGAGATAAAGCAAGGGTCGTGCCGACGCATTAAGAGCGAAAGAAAGTGCTTTTCGGCACCAGCGATGTGACACGGATGTGGGTCCCGTCAGCGGGTGCGTCAACTCACTAACGCGCCGCGTCAGCCCGAGCCGACCCAGCCAACCCAGCGCTCCGTGGGACCCTCCTTGGATGCGGCGGAGACGAGTCGGATGCCATCGTCTCCCAAAGCACGGAGGAGCCGCGGGACTTAGCGGATGATTCGACCTTCGAGGCTGAAGACGCCGAGTCGTCCGCCTTCGTCGTCGCTCGCGCTCACCGCGTCGCCTTCCAAGCCGAAGCGAGGATCCCCGCGTTCGCCGGCGGACGAAGGCGAGGTGTCGGCGCCGCTGACGTGTCCTTGTTGTGTGTTGCACATGAAGAACCCGTTGGTGCTGCGATCGCCAAAGAGCACCTGGGTTCCGCACTCCAGCCGCGCCTGGCAGGTCCCGCGGCCCTCGTGAAGTCGCGTCAGCTGCAGCTCGCACTCGCATTCCGCGCCGCAGCTAAGACCCGTTGCGCGGACCTGCACGCGGTGGGTCTCGCGCAGATGCGTGCCTCGGCGCGTCGTGCACTGAAGGCCCGTGTTCGGCACAAAGAAGCGTCGGTTGGTCGCGAGGCTGATGTCGTCCCCGAGCGGCCGAACCTCGGCCCACTCCGCATCACGCGCGGTGACACGCATGCGTGTGCCGGCGTCGATGCTCCCAACTTCGCTGCGGCCCGCTTCTCCTTCGACGAAGAGGGAGCGCGGGGTGGGCGCTTCGCACTCTTCGTGATCGACGTTCGTCGCCATGGATCCGAAGATGCTCGACATACCAGCGCTGCCTTCGGCGTCGAGACGCTCGGCGTCGATCCATCCGACGAGGATGACGTGGGAGCCGTCGCCGAAGCGCTTGACGCGAACGCGCGCGGCATCATCGCGGCGCTGTAGAATCTCCGCGCG
Organism: Polyangiales bacterium; assembly: GCA_045106895.1. Lineage (GTDB taxonomy): Bacteria > Myxococcota_A > Polyangia > Polyangiales > Houyiibacteriaceae > JBCCRV01. The sequence continues at coordinate 17,548 of JBGCFM010000255.1, forward strand.
CATCGTGGTCGCGGGAGGCTCCTCGCCGATGTCTCGGGCGCGCACCTCAACGAAGGCGGCCCCGCCCGGCAGGTGCGAGAGCGCGAAGGGGTAGGCGATCTGTGTCGCTCCGGACGGCTCGGGCAACTGGAGCGCCTCGAGGTCACTGGGCTGGCTCAAGAGACCCACGCTCTCGCAGCCGAGGGTGCGCCCTGGCGCTTCGGCAAAAGAGATGCTCTCCATCGCCGCGGCGAGGGGCCGAACGCGCACCTCGCCGCCGGCTTCGGACACGCCAGCCTCGGAGACGGCGACGTGCAGGCCGCTGGACACCGCGACTCCCTGGCCAAGCCATGTCGTCTCTTGCAGTCGAAGAACGGCGTCCTCGCTGTCGGCGCGGCCGTGAAGATGCCAGCCTCCACCGCTGACACGTGCGTCGAGGGCGTTTGGCGGGAAGAGCTGTACCGTCGCGGTGGCAGAAGACACGTAGGTGTCCGCCCCCTCAAAGTGAAGTGTGCCGCTCCACTCTCCTTCGAATTCGCACACAGGACGCGGCGCTCTTGCGGACGGTTGAACCGCGGCTGGAGTCGTCGCCCTGGGCAGGGTCCCGCCGCAGGCGAGCGTCAGAAGAAGAAGGGTACGAAGTGCCATGATGCCTGACTAACCCCAGCGGAAACCCTTTGCACGTCGACGGACAAGAGAATTGCTCCGCAGACTCGCGTGACCTACCCTCCGCGTAATGAACTGCGGACGGCCTTGTGCGTCACTCATGCGAACCTTGAGCGTTCTGCTCGTTGCCGGACTGCTCGCCCAGACGAGCGCGAGCGCCCAAGAAGCGGCCCCGGAAGATGCACCGGTCATCGCGCCAGAGGACACCGCGCCGGAGAACGCCCAAGACGCTCCTTCTGCGTTGACGATGGAGCGAGCCCGGGCCCTCTTTGATGCCGGTAGCGCCGCCGTCGAAGCGGGCGACTACGAGGGTGCGTTCCGTTATTTCACCGAATCCTACGAGCTGTCACGGCTGCCTCGCATGCTCTTCAACCTCGGCAGCGCTGCTGAACGCATGCAGCATTCCGCGGAGGCGCTCGGCTTCTACCGCCAGTTCCTCGAAGAGGTGCCCAACGCGAGGAATCGTCAGTTTGCAGAAGGGCGTATTCGTGCCCTTGAGGCCGTCGTCGCGGAAGCGGAGGCTGCGCAGAATGGGGCAGGCGAGCAGGACAGCGAGACAAACGCGATGCCGGCAGAGCCAGAACAACAGGGAACGCCGGCATCTGCCTGGGTGCTCCTCGGGGGCGGCGTGGCCGCAGTGGTCGGCGGGGGAGTGTTGCTCGCAACGGGCGCGGCGAAGCGCGCAGAGCTCGACGACGCGCCGGAGGGCGCTCCCTTCGCGGAGTTCGATGGGCATGCCAGCTCTGCGAATCTTCAGACAGGCCTGGGCATTGGTTTGCTTGCGGCGGGTGCGCTCAGCGCGACGGTAGGCCTTGTGATCATGGTGTCGAGTGGGTCAAACGAGGACGACACGCAGGTGGTCCTCGGCGTGAATCGCGTAAGCGTGCGAGGGAGCTTCTGATGATGCGCTACTTGATTTCACTTTTCACCTTCGCGGCTCTCACCAACCTCGCCTCCTGCGCGGAGAACCCCGAAGGTCGTTTTGGCTGCGACAGCGCGAGTGATTGTCCGAGCGGCTGGTTCTGCCGCGCCGGCGAAGCCAGCGCACAGCTCCGCTGCTACTCCAGCGTTGGGGACGGCTCGGACGCGGGTCGCGCAGACGCGGGTCGCGCAGACGCGGGCAGCACGGACGCCGGCAGCACGGATTCCGTCAGCGCGGATTCCGTCAGCGCGGACACCGGTCCTGACGGCGCATCGGAAGATGGAGACATGCCGGACGTGCCCCTCGATGCGACCGGCGACATCGGAATGACTGATGCCGGCTCGTGTGGGGATCTTGCGGAGACCCCTGAGTGCATGAGTGTGCCAACACTACAAATCCGGTCCCTAAGGATGACTGACCTCGTCGGGGGAGGCATCCCGGGCATGGACGCTGCATGCGCCGCCTCGTTCGGCGCCGGCTATAAGGCGCTCGTGTTAAGCAGCGAGCGCTTTCCGGGCGAGTCGGACTGGGTTCTAGCCAGCGAAACCTGTTACGCCATCGAAAGCGGCGAGATTGCGTTTCGAACAGACGTCGATGCGGTGAGTGAAAGTGGGGTGCCTTCGGCTCCGCTCGCCGCGGGAGCCAACTTTTGGACGGGCGCGAATGAGGATTGGACACCCAGCAATGAGAACTGTGACGACTGGACTAGCCGCGAGGGAATGGGGGTGACTGGCTTCGACGTTCGGGAGTGCGCCTTGAAGCCTTTTATCGGCAATCATGGCGCCGTGAATTGCAGCAGAGGGCTTGGTGTGCTTTGCGTGGAGCAGCCGGAGTAAGGCCTCGGACGCAGGGCTGATTGTTCGACTCGAGCGACTTACGACGAAGCGGTCCGTGCTATCGTGGAGTCATGCGTGGTGGGGGTCGTAACGTCGCGGCGATGCTCTTCTTCGCGGGCGTGGTCCTCACTCAGCTCTACTTCGTCGTCGGCGCCTACGAGCACCCGCACAAGCTCTTCGGCTATCAACCCTTTAGCGAATCGTCGGAATGGCGCACGACCATCGTTCGCGTTCTCCCCAGCGGCGAACGCGACAATATCCGCGACGGGTGGAACGGCTACCTTTGGCATGAGCTTGTGCCCGTCGGCCGGGGCCTGACCTTTCCCCTCGATTGGCATCGCGCCCATTCCGGCGTGGGCTCGACGTTGGCGTTCTTCCAAGAAGCGCTCGACTGGGTCGCCACGCACACCCCCGACGACACGGAAGCGCTCTACCTCGAAGCCGAGGTGGAGTATCGCCGAAACGGTCATGAGCCGGTTCGCGTCGTTTTGCGCAGCGTGGATCGCACGCCATGAAGGACTTCTTCGAAGCGCGTGTCCACGTCAGGGCGCTGGCGCTCCTGCGTATTTTGGCCGGGCCCATCGTCCTCGTGCACCTCTACCCGTTCTGGCAACGGGTCGCTGTCCATGACTACTACTTCGCCGACGCATTCTTCGTGCCCTTCTTCGACTGGTGGCCCGTGCTTTCGAAGGGCGCGTACATCGCCGTGCTCAGCGCCGGCCTCGCGAGCGCAGTGCTTATGTCGCTGGGGCTCCTCTCGCGGCTGAGCTCCGCGCTGACGCTTGGCATCGTCGCGTTCAACGTTCTGAGCAACCAACTTTTCTTTCATCACAATCGCGCGTTCTTGATGGCGATCCTCTTCGGCCTCACGCTATGCGAGAGCGGGCGCACGCTCTCGCTCGACAGCGTGCTGCAGCGCCGGCGAGGGCGTCCCCTCGAGCCGCACACGCGCCGGTGGCGCCTGATGCTCTTCCGCGTTCTGGCGTGCACGCCCTACATCGCCTCGGGTTTCAGCAAACTCATCGACGCCGACTGGTGGAGCGGTACCGTCATGCGGCTGCGAATCCAACGCGGACGCGAGATCGCCGAATCGAAAGGTGTACCCGAGTGGCTCCTCGACACGATCGCCACCGAGGGCTTCAACGCGCTCATGTGGAAGTTCGTCGTGCTGACGGAGATCTTCATCGGCGTCGGCTATTGGTTCCGCCGAACGCGCAGCGCCGCGGTATTCATGGCGCTGGGCTTTCATCTCTTCATCGAGGTCACATCGACGGTCATGGTCTTCAGCTACCTGGGAGTCTGCGCGACGCTCATCTGGGTCGTGCCCAAAACCCGCGACCGTACGCTGTGGCTTCACGACAACGATGCCAAAGCTCATCGCATCGCGCGATTCGTGCGCTGGTTTGATTGGCTCGAGCGATTCGACGTGCGTTGGCGAAAGGACGGCCCCGTCATCGAGCTCGTCGACCGCGACGGTTCACGATACGCAGGCCGAAGCGCATCGCGCCTTGTGTTCAGCCGTTTGCCGCTCCTGGCGCCACTCTTTCTGCCTCTGCTGCTGCTGCCTCGGCACAAGCTTAGCGACCCGTCGGAGTAGTACCCCAGGTCGGAAGTTCTATCCGGGTTATTCGCGTGCGCGTCGATAGGTCTGAGGACCTACGTCGATCGCCGACTGAAACCCAGGACGCTGCGCTTACGCACTCAGCACTGACTGAGTTTACCGGGCCTAGGACAGTTCCGTCTCAAGCATGCGGATGAGCTCGACGCGCGCCCGCTTTGGCACTTTGTTCTCGGAGATCTTCTTGGCTCCGCGGTAGAACGAGAGCCCTTGGATGGGCGCCTTTTTGTCCCGTCCTATCTGACTGCGGCGATGCGGGAGCCCTGGGTGTTTCAGCGACACATGCAGGCCGTCGTGGCTCATTCGCCGCGAATGGCAATCGATGCCACCGTCCACCCGGGACGGCTCGAACCCGAGGCTCGCGAGCTTCGAAACCAACGTCAGCGCGAAGGGCTCGGGCAGCGCTGCGAGCACATCTTCGAGGGCCTTCGGCGTCCGCTCTGCGGCAAGCTGGGGAAAGGGCGGCATCCACTCTTCGTCTGCAGCGATGGCGCACCAGCGCTTGAACTCCGCATCGGACATCTCTGAGGGGTGTGCGATTCGAATCCATGAACTCGCGTCGACATCGATAGCCTTGAGAGCGGAATCCAGCCACTCTCCCTGAGCGTTTGTCATCACGTGGGCTTTGCCATCGCCGACGCCGACTTCAAAGACCAGCCCGAAGGTGGTGTTGGTGGCAAGTGGATGATCGAGATACAGCAATCGAAAGAGCCACACGTGCCAAGTGTCGCCGCTGATGAGCGCATCGCGGAGTCGTGCGTGGCGCGTTGCCTGCGCCTCCTTCAGCTGCTTTTTGACTTCGCTGAGCGCAGCACGTTCGGCGTCTACGCCCTTTGGAAGCCTCGATCGAAGCTTGCCGTCCGGCGTCTTCAGTTGCAGCGACTCGCCATCAAAGACGAGGCCCCACTCCGACCCCTCGCAGAGCGCTCGTGTTCCTTCTCGGTCAAATCCCAAGGACGCGAGCGCGTAGTGCTTGTGATAGAAAACGTATTCCTTCGTGCCGACGAGGGCCCGAAAATCTTCCGGGGACATCTTCTCCAGCTCGACGAAGCGCAGTACGGGGTCGACGGAACTGTCTGCGGGGTCGACCCGAGGGCGCGCCTTTTCCGACGCCGCTGCTCGGATCTGCCGCACGGCGTAGTCGTATTCACGCAGCAGCTTCTTGCTGCGCTCACTGGACTTGGCAGCTTCCACCTCATCGGCGACGTCGACGCCGGATCGGAAGAAGAGGTAGAGGGCCTTGTAACGCTCGATGCCACGCTTGGCCTGGATTCGTTCGCGCGCAGGCTCCAGCAAACGTTCGCCCCAGGGTGACATCGCTTCACAGATGTTTCGGGTGTCCACTTCTCCTTTTGTGCCGTCGAGAAGCGACAACGCTTCGTGGAAGAGCTCATCCGAATAGGGCTCGGATTCGATTCGTTTTCGAAGCCTGATGATTTCCAGCGACATGTGATTTCCCCCGGCACGAGAGTAGCCCACAAGACAGGGCGGTAGAAGCACCCCGGAGCATACATAGACGCGCTCATGGTCTACGATGAGCGACGTGCCTGAGCCCCTTCCTGAACACCTCGTCCTCGACGAGGGCATCGTCTATTCGCGTGAGCTCACCGTCCGCGACGCTGCCGTACCTGAACGCTTCGCGGCATCTCCCCTCGTCGAAGGTGCCGAGGGGCTCACCTGGCATGGGCTGGTGACGGGCCTTGAGACGAACCGCTCTGGCATGTGGGAGCGATTCGAGGACGCGCTCACAATGGCGGACCGGCGGCAGCGCGCGCGCTTGTCGACGGCGCTCAGCGCTTGTTACTCGGGCCTCTTCGGGTTTCGAAGTGCGGGCTCTGGTCGCGACGCGTTCGATGCGTGGGTCGCAACGCTTTCTATCAAGCCAGACCGCGAGCGCGCGCTCATCGACGTGCCGAAGTCTGGCGACATTGCCGGGTGCGTGCGCCTACCTTTTAGTCCCGGGACCGGTCACTTCCCCGTGGGTCACGACCTGCTGCTTTACCTCCTCGCCGAGGTGGAGTCACTGCTCGACGGCGCGGAGTTCGCCGACGTTGCGCGCTTTGATGCGGACAAGCGTACGCGCGAAGAGCTCTCGCCCTACACGCTCCAGGCATGGACGCATGGGCGCGTATTTGAGGCGCCGGCGCACGCTCGCGGTGACACCTACGATGTTCCGGGGGTGGTGGGCTTTTTCAACGCGGTGCTTCGGGACATGGGTGGCGAGGGGCGCTTCCGACTTGTGGATGGCGGCGCAGCGTATGGCGCGGCGGCGTCTTTGCGCGCTCTTGGACGCAAAGACTGACACCCGCGAGAACGACTGCGGACTGCGGCGGAAAGAAACTGCCGCTCGAAGGAAGAACACGCCTTGTTGCGGCAGACTGCTAGCGGCTCCACGGATACTCGAAGTACACGCGCGGGCCGAAACGCTCCGTCAGTGTCTTCTGCACACCCTCCGAAAGCTTGGCGCCTCCAAGCTCAAGGCACTGCAGATGCTCCAAGTGCGAAGGATTTGTCTGCGACGCACCGTCATCGACGGTCCATCTACACACGGAATAGGTACCGAAAGCACTTTGCATCTCATCAGTCGGCTTTGTTCGCATTCGCCTGGGCGACTTGCAGGTTCATTTCAATCAGTCGATCGGCGATGAACGAGATGGTCGCCATCGCCAGTTCGAAATGGTCTTCCAAGATGTCAATGAACCCCTCCGCGGTGCCGCGCAGCGCGACGACTTTCGTTTCTGCGACGGCGCGGTAGGAGCGTTGAAGGCCGCCGTATGCCTCGAGTTGACCGATGCTTGAACCGGGGCCCATTCGAAATGTCCGCCTTTCCGATTCGCAGCTCACCACGCCATAGACAATGTTGAACCCACCGAGGGCTTCGTCCCCTTCGTTCCAAAAGACGTGTCCCGGCTCCACGCGGATCTCTTCGAACTGGCGTACAAGTTGGACGAGAGGCTCAAGGTTGGCCGTTTCAAGTGGCCCCTTATGCGCGGTGACGATGCGCTGGATGATGTCGAGTTCGTCGTGCGGGTAGGGGACTTCATCGGGTTCGCTTCGCTTGAGCTTGCCGGCGGCTTCGAGCGTCGCTTGCGTCTCGACGAGCTGACGCGAGAGCTGACGGAGCCCAGTCTCGAGGAACGCGAAGTCCTCTTCGATCACGACGTGTACCTCCGCCGCGGACAGTTCGAGGGTGACGGTATCGTCCAGCGCGACCATTCGTTGGTGAATGACCTGGGAGGAGAGAACGGGCAGAAAACCGACGGCAAAGTGAGGTTCGACCGTCGCGACCTGCACGCCTTCCTGTTCAACGCTGACCCTTCCTTCTGCCACAAAGTGCACGGCGTCGACGGAGTTCTCATACTCGAAGATCACTTCGCCCTTTTTGAAGTGCCGCTCTTCGCTCCTTTGGGCGATGTACGAGAGCGCGCCCCGCTGCATCATGCTGATGTTCGGTAGCGCACGTAGGAAGATCAAGCGCTCGAGGGGCGTTGGAAAACGTATCCGTGCACCCGCGACGATTCCTGCGACGTACGCTTGGCCGATTGCAGTTTCGCTCATTGCCCAACCTCCGGGCTTCGGCCTAGGGTCTCGATCGCTTGCCGAACCACCGTCGCCAGAGCGCTTTCTGGCGCGGGGTCGAGCGCTTCGAGACGTGGTCGCAACTTCGTCAGTCCGAGTTCGCCTACGTGGTACACGGAGAGGCTGCGAAGCGAGTCGCTGTCCGTTTCGATGAGTTCGCGAAGAAGTGATTCGTAGTCGAGCTTTGAGGGCTCGTGGAAGGCTCCCGACGTCCGCAGTCGTTCTTCGTCGGGAACGTCGTCGATCAAACCGAGGACAGCGTCGCGAATATGAGGCTCGAGAAAGCTCTCCACGAGTTCGCGGCCGCTTGAGCGCACGTCTGCGCGCTCGCTGCGGATTCCGCGGAAGATGGTTCGGACGTCCTGATTTGGGTGCAAGAGAGCAAGGATGCGAAAGATTCGCTCTCGCATGTTTTTCTCTTTGTCGCGGAGCATCTTGACGAGCAGGTCGTGAGCGAAAGTGCGCCGTGTCTCATCTTGAACGGCGCCCTCCTCGAGTATTAGGCGCCAATCAAGAAAGCGGAAGGACTTAGAAAGGGTCTCCAGCATCGCAGCGCGTGGCACATTCTCGTCGATGCTCATCTTCGGGTTCTCGTACAGAAGCCAGTTGAGAGAACGAAGTACTCGGTAGCGAACTTCGCCGTGTTCGACGGTGGCGAGCTGTCGCATCAGGAGGGCTGCCGCCTGTTGGGACTCAAAGGCGCGGATGGCTGCAGGGACTTGGCGTCGTAGCTTCACGTCTTCGGACTCGTCCGCGAGGACAACTTCGAGGGCGCTGAGTGCCAGCTCGCCGAGCGGCAGCATGGCCTCGATGGCGGCTTCACGAACTCGTCGCCGCCGGAGCATTCGGCAGAGGCTGGGGAGAAACGCTTTCGACGGCGTCTTGCCCATCGACACTGCAACGGAAGTGAGGATCGCCTCGTTGTCGCTCTCGCCCAGCCTAATAAGGTAGGCGTCAAAGTCGGCGGAGGGCCCAAAGCCAATCGCGCGAGCGAGCGCTTCCTTTGCGATATCGCTTCCTTCGCTCACGACTTCGTCCAGGTAAGGACGCGTCTCCGCGAGGGTCGCGTAGTTGCCAGCCGTCAGGCCCACGAGCGCCGTGGCGCGAACCACCGGGCACGACACCTCGAGCTTGCTGCGCAAGAGAGCCTCGTCGGGCGCGAGCTTCATCCGTGTTCTGAGCGCCGCGGCGCGCACATGAGCATATTCGTGATCCAGAAGGCGATCGGTGTGCGGGAGGAAGTCCGTTCGTTCGGTCGTCGCGAGCAACTCGAGGGCGAGGGTCAGAACGTTGGGCGAAGGGTGATAGAGAATCAAGCCGGGGATCACATGGGCACGGTCCTGCTCGCCGAGCAGTTCAAGCACGACGAGCACCCGCTGGTCATCGGGACTATTGAGCGCTTCCATGAGCGACTCGAACGAGGCGAGATCGAGTTCGGGGAACGCGAGTGATTTACGAGCAGCAACGTCCGCGAGACGGTTGCGGAAAACGTTGAGGTAATGGTGGCGAAGTTCCATGGCGCCCACAACGGCCAGCACGCTGAGGACAGCAATGGCGGCGCCGAGGTAGTCCAGGGAAACGCCACCGGCCATGACAGCGAGGATCACGAGGGACGAAAAGGCCTGCCCCCCTCGATGGGCCGCGATGGCCACGAAGGTCTTTGCCGCGGAGCGCAGCCGCCGGTCCATCGGTACAAAGAGGAGTTCGCTCGCCGTGCGGTGCAAAGAGTGGCGAAGGGACCCGTCCATACCCTTGAGCGCCACGCCGGCGAAAATACCGCCGCCGAGCAGCAAACTCACTCCGCCAAGGGCGAGCAATCCAGGCAGAAGAGCCAGCGAGCGAGTCGGTCCGAACACCCGCACGACGAAGCGAACGACGAAGAGCTGAATGAAGAGCGACCCGACGTTGAGCACGAAGTACACACGGGCGAGAAAGACCGGAAGCATGTCATGGTCGATCTTGGCGGCGGCTTCGTTCTTGAAGACGAAATCAGCCAACGTGAAGAGGAGCGTGAACACGACCATGAGCATGCTGACGCGCCGTGCGTAGGGGTCGGAGAGCACTCTCTTCGCATCGCTTAGCGGATTGGCGCGAGGAGACTCCGCCGTCACGTTTGGGGCGGCGACGCTCGCGACCTTTGTACTCGCGCTGAGAGACACGGGGCCGATAGCGCTGACGACAAGCACACCACCGGCGATGACCAGGAGTTGTTCCGCGGGAACGAGCGTCGCAAGCAAGCTCGCGATGCCGGAGCCAACGATGGCGCCGACGACACTGCTCACGCCGATGGTTGCATAGAGTCGCTTCGCCTGGCTTGCCGTGAAGCGGTCGCCAAGCAGGACGAACATGCGGGCCATCGCAACGGTGACGATGACCGCTGTCCAGATATAGAGCGCGTAGAGCACCCAGTCACCTGTTCCAACCAGCGGCCAGAACCCGATGGTGGTGAGTCCCGCAAAGAGGAGCCATCCCGCCAGCGCCGAGCGCCCGCCGGGGCCGCGTTCTTGGAGTGCGACAACCCCAAAAGAGGCGATGGCGACGCCGATGTAGACGAAGGGGAGCTGCGCTGGAGAGATGCGCGAGAGAAAGAGCGCATCACGGGCAGTCTCAAGGAGCGCATGCGCGGCCATCAAGAGAAATAGCGTTGCCATGGCGACGGCGGTGTCCCGACGCTCATCGGGCCGGATTTGTCGTAAGCCGTGGAACACCTAATCAGCCATAGGGCAATTTTCACGGGGTGCTAGCGCGACCGTCTTCTAGTTCTCTTCGACCTCTTCGGTGGCCTAGTTGGAGGCTGCGCCGCAGCCATCATGCGAATGTGGCTCAGGGCCGTGAGAAATCGCTCGCCCGCCGTTTCTGGCGTCCGCCGGCGGCCAGCGGCGTCGCGCCGGCCAGGCGGATTGTGCAGGTTCAAGTGGCACGGGGCGGCGACTTCGACGTGCGCGGAGCAAACGCGCAGCGATGGCTACGCGCCGCGGCTTGCAGGTCACTCGCGGGACCCCGCGTAGGTCCCGCAAGGGTTGGCGAAGGACGAAAGTTCACCGACCGGCGACGCGCAAAAGCGCGAGATGGGCCCAGTGCTTCCGCGATGACGGCTTCCGCGTCCTCTTCGTTAAGGTCACGCGCATGCCTGACTTCCTCGACGAAGAACCGCCTCAGCCATGGACGCTGGTGCGCGGATTCGTCGTCCGAACCCAAGGAGGCATACGCAGCGGCAAGTCGCTGGAGGTCCGAACCGGCTTCATGGAGGCGGAAGGGCAGCGCTCTTGCGATGGCGGCGCCGGAGCGGGGTTCAACGCGAAGAAGAAGCACAGAACGTGGCGGTGGAAGCCCTGTTTCGTTTCGTCGCTCAAACGCAGGCCCCGCCATGGGAGTGGTACCGCCTCGACGTCGTCAAACTCGTTGGGCTCGGACCAAGACGAGTAAGGGGCGTCTACCCGGGTTACCGCTTCGATGATGAAGAGTAAGCGCTTACTCGCCGGCCGCCGCGTCGCCGGCCAGACTCGCGATGAACGCGACGAGGGACGCTATCTCCTCCTCGCTCAGCGGGACGATGGCCATTTGAGCGACGGCTTGGTGGAGCGTTGTGGCGGAGTCGTCGTGAAAGTAGGGTGCGGTCTCCGACGCGCCTCGAAGAGAAGGTACCCAGAAGTAGCCTCGATCGGCTTCTAGCCCCGACTCTTCGAAGAGACCCGGATGAGCCGAAGGCACGTACGGTTCTACGACCACCCCGAAGGACTGGTACATCGTGTCGCCGAGGGTCGGGCCCGCGTGGCAATGGATACATCCGGCGGTCTCGAAGAGCCGCAGCCCTGTCTTCGCTTCCTCGGACAGGGCATCCACGTCACCCATGCGGAAGCGGTCATAGGGGCTCGTTCCGCGAAGTAGATGCAACAGCCCGATGGCGATCACCCGCAGATTAGCGAGGACCGCGCCCCTCGCCGCGCTGTCGACCTCACACGCCAGGACAAAGCCTTGGCTTCTCTGCTCGAACCTCACGCTCTGTTGTTGGTAGTCCGCGGGAAGGTCTTCGTGCGCGGCCCAAACGCGATGCTCGAAGGCGGCCCCGGCGATGTCTTCGGCGGCCTCGCAGGCTGACCCGTCGGAGCTGCGGGCGGTCCCGCCCCATACCGTCGCGGTCTCTGCGCCGGCACGCTCGAGGATCTCAATGCCACGGGCGAAGGCACGAGGCGGCGCCGGCGGCGTCGAGGCCGGGACATGCACCGGCGCTGCTTGGGCCGGCGAGGAGTTTCCGCCACACGCGACGAGCGCGAGGGAAAGCGGAAGAAGGAAGCGAACCAAGAGCTTCTCAGCCGCGTCGGCGGCGACGTAAGAACAACGCGCCAAAGGCAAGGAGCGCCCAGCGTGCACTCGAAGATGAAGGTGCATTCGATGACGAGGTTCCTCCGGCGACGACACATCCGCAGCCGCTCTCGAGCTCACCCGGGTCGCTCGTGCCAGCGTCGAGGCTCATGCCGCCGTCCGTGGTTCCGGCGTCCGTGCTGGGCCCGGCGTCCATGCCGGGACCCGCGTCCATGCCAGGACCCGCATCGACCATCGGCGCGTCGCCACTCACAGTCACACGGATCTGAAGCTGGTTGTCCGGTGGTCCGCCTTGGCCTTCGTCGGAGAACCACAGCTCGCCGAGCTGAATGATGCCGAAGAACTGCGAGTAGTCGCCGGCGGCATCCGGCGCGCGCACGTTGAACTCGAAGCGTCCGGTTTCGCCCGGGGCGACGACTCGGTCCACGCCCACGGGACGGTTCGGCGCCACCCAGTCGTCGGCTTCGAGGGCGGAGTCCGAGAGGCGCGGCTCGGTGGTGGCGAGGAAGGTCTCTTCGGGGCGCCAGGTCTCCGTGCCGATGTTGCGCATCTCGATGAAGCCGCTCTGAACTTCGCCCGGCGCGAGGATGAAGTCCTGGCTGGCGAGGGGGAAGCTCTGGCTCACGTACATCGCGCCGTAGGCCATGCCCGAGCCGCCCGCGTCTTCGCGGAGCATGCCGAGGAGTGCGTGGAGGTCGCCGCCGGGACAGACCGTGGAAGCGCCGGCGTGGTCTCGGTGTCCCATGACGCGCTCGGCGGTGAGGGGAATGCTGTAGATCTCCGAGAGGCGGCCGATGACGCGCGCGGCGCCGGCGAGCATGACGTCGGGAGGCGTGCCCGGAGGAAGTGGCCGACAGTCCGGATGATCGGAGTCGTAGCAGCCGACGAAGCTCACGCCGATGTTGCCGGTGTTGTGGTTGAGGACGTGGGAACCGAGCATCTCCAAGGGGCGCGCCTCCCAAACGTTGCCGTCGAGGGTGACCAAGAAGTGGTAGCCGACGTCGCACCAGCCGCGGCCGTCCATATGGAAGTTCTGAATGCCGCGCAGAAGGCTCGTGGGCTCGCCCATCGCCGCGGTGACGGTGTGGTGCACGGCCATGCGTGTCTTCGATTCGTTGAGCGAAGTGCAGCGCGTCGCGCGTGCGCCCCACTCTTCGCGTGTTCGCACCAAGCCCTCAAGCTCCGCGCGCAGCGCATGGGTCACGCTTCCGACTTCGTCCGTCAATGCAGGCGGCGCTTGGTTTTCGGCGGGCAGTTCCGTGTCGAAGCGGGTCTCGGGAACAAGCGCTGACCAGATGAGGCTCTCGATGGGCTCACCCGAGTCGACGCGAATCTGCGCGGCACGCGCGGCGAACTCCAGCTCGACGCGGGCAACGTACTGCCCCTCTTCGCTCCACGTCGTGACGAGGGGCTGCCAGGAGCCTTCGGCGCCATTGTCCGCGATGACGCGGGCTTCGATGCGCGGCGCCGTCGCGCCTTGTTGAAGGCGAGCGAGAAGTGCCACGCGGGTTGCACCGAGGGGGGCGGCGAGGACCGGCGAAACGCGCCAACCGTCCTCCTCTTCGAAGCCCTCGATCTGTGCGCCGCTAAGCACCGCCTCGGCGACGCGGTCGCTCGGCGTTGGGTAGAACTCAGGCGCGTTCTCGCAGGCGAAAATCAGAGGGAGCAGGAGCGCGAGGCGTTTCATCCCCGATTTGTAGCATGGGCCGGGTTTGCCGCTGGGCTTCCGCTCTGGCTAGGCTGATTTCATATGACATTTACGCGCTTTTCTTTTCTTCTTCTCATCACCTTCGCTTCGACGCTCAACATGGGAACAGCCTGTGGCAGCTGCCCCGAGGGCGACAACGTCTTCGTCGAGGACTTTCAGGACTGCGCAGGTATTCCCTGCGCTTGGTCGGCAGACACGGGGACGCTGAGCGGCTCCGGTGAGCTCGTCGTCCCCGAAGGAACGACGGCGCGTCGTGCGGTCTCCGTGGAACTCGGCCGCATCGAGTTCTCCGCCATCGACTACCGCTTTCGGTGCGAGGCCGGAGCGACGCTTCAGCTCGGAGCCAGTGGCCCGCAGCCGATCATTCTCGACGCATGGGAAACGCCTCCCGAAGGAACCATCACCGGCACCGTGTCCACCTCCGCCCGCATCGCCGACGGAGGCCCCTTCCTCGCCGAGGAGATCGCGTTCACTGCGACCGGCGGCGCATGCACCATCGAAGCCCTGCGCGCCTACAACGGCATGTACTGCGACTGATACTACGCCGTTTCAATGCGACGCATCGAGCTTTGGCGCAGCGCTGTGTCGTCGTGCTGGACGATCCGTCACACCCTCCTTCGGAATGCCTAGGCGTGCACGAAGCGCGGCGACGGGCTGCGCGAGGAGCGCTTCGACTTCTTCTTCGCGAAGCTCAAGTTTGTAAAGCGTGACGCCGCGGCGACCGTGTCGAAATGCGGCGGCGATGCGACGGGGCGCGAGGAAGAGACCCGTGAACATCGCGAGGCCGTTGTACACATAGCCAGCAAGGTTGGTGCAGCCTGCGCCGAGCTCCCACGCGCCGATTTCCCCTTCGCCGATGAGGTCGGTGCCGTAGCCCGTGGCGACGTGATGAAGGTCATGAAAACGAATGAGCTTTTTGCGACCCTTGGTGTTCGGGAGGTGAACGGTGAAGGGGCCGATGGGGATAGCCACCGTCGACGCTTCGTACGCGTCCATGGAGAAGCCGTTGCTTTCGAGGTAGCGGTGTCGCGCGTCGTGAACGCTGCGGGTTGGGTCTTGCGGGTTCATCTTGCCTCCACCCCCAGTGTGGGGCTGCGGCACGCCGGAAACGACTCGCTTTTCCCTCGACGAAAAGCACAGCCTTTTCCAACACTTACAAGATCAACGCTCGTAAGTTTCGCATTCCGTACCGTCGGGTGAACGCTAGGCGGCAATGCCCACGCGTGCGCTCTTCGCCGCACTGCCCCAACAGCCTCGACGACCCCGAACTTCTGAAGCGTCTAACGGAGGCGTCTTTGGTTTACGTGAACTCGACAAGCGTTGAGGCCGAGTACCGTGACTCAGTGGACTTGCTAGAGCCCAATGCCTTCTGCCAGCAGATCAAAGACCATGCGAATGCGAGGACTTGTTTTTACTTCACGGTGCGCCACCAGCCACGTTTCAACGTTGATGGGCTCGAATTCCAAATAGGGGTTTTCAAGTTCCGGATAAGCCGCTCCTATCTGGATCGGGAGAATCCCGACGCCAAAACCTTGCCGGATGAGTTCGAGCGTTAGCGTGGCACTCGACGTTGAAAAATTGAAACTCGCCTTCGTCAGGTTCAGGCCACGGGATGCCATCAGGCCAAGCCGAAGTCCGGGGTCGTCAAAGCCAACGAACGTCAGCTTTTCCAGATCAGAGAGCGTCTTCGGACGACCCACCGCGTCCAGGTACTCTTTGGACGCAAAAAGATGCGCCGTCGTATCTCTGAGCCGTTTTGCGAACAGGCTCGCTTCCTTGGGTCGACGATGGCGAATCGCGATATCTGCTTCACGGCGCCGCAGATCGCTTAGCTCATTGGATGCGAGAATCTCGATGTGAAGTCCTGGCGCGGTTTTGCTGAGGGTTTTGAGGGCTGGCGGCAGAAAGTGCGTGGCCATCAGGTTTGTGGCGGAGATCAACACGTGTCCGGTCACGGCCTGGGATTGGCCCGTTGCAGCAAGGGAGATGGAGTTTGCCGCATCACCCATCGTCCGAAAGTGCCCGAGCAATTCGACGCCAGACTGAGTCAGCAAAAGCGCGCGTGGTGTTCGTTCAAAGAGGGTCACACCAAGCGCTTCTTCGAGACCCGCGACCTGTCGGCTCAGCGTGGGTTGCGTCAGCCCGAGTGCTCGCGCCGCCGCAGATAACGAGCCTTCCTCGGCGGTCACGAGAAACGCACGCGCTTGATTCCAATCGAACGAAGAACGCTTCCACTCCATCATCTACGTATACCGGAACAAGAGTCATGCGCAATTACGTATCTAAAAGCGCGCTCCATATTCCTGCCATCGACCCACTTACTGGCAGGAAAAATATGACGAAGATGAGAAATGGAAGGCGGAGGCAGGCCGCTGCGGATCGTAGCGCGGACCACCATCGGTCCTCCTCGGCCCTTGTGCCGGACACTCAGCGGAGGGCCTCATGGTCCGTCTGAAGAGGTCCGAGTGGGTTCTCCTTGGACTGATCGGTGTCTACACATTCATTCCGGCCGTGGGCGGCTTGATCCGAGTCTTGGAGCTTGCGGGTGGACCGCAAATCGCACCGCCGAACCCACGGGCTTTGCATGCCCCGGCGCCGATCATTCTTCACCTAATCAGCAGCATTGTGTTTTGCCTCGTCGGCGCGCTTCAGTTCATCCCAAGCTTCCGGCGCCAACGTCCGGCAGCCCATCGCATCCTCGGACGCGTCTTTGCAGTGGCCGGATGTCTGTCCGCACTGAGTGGTCTGTGGATGACCCATTTCTATGTGATTCCAGCGACGCTTCAGGGGCCCACGCTCTATCTGACGCGGATGGTACTCGGCACGGCCATGGTCGTGCTGATCGTCTGGGCTGTTGTCGCGATCAGGTCTCGCAAAATCTTTCAACACAGCGCCGCTATGTTGCGGGCGTATGCGATCGGCCAAGGCGCATCGACGCAATCTCTGGTGGGCATCGCCTGGATGATCGCTGCTGGATCCGAAGCCGTCGGACCGTCGCGTGACGCACTGATGATCTTCTGTTGGGGGCTCAATCTGTTGGGAGCAGAGATCCTCATTCGGAAATTCTTCAGACCCATGAAGCGCTGGCGAAAAACGTGGCGCCCGGCACCGTCGGCAACAGGGAATGAGGCATAAATTTGATCCACCCGACTTTTGTCGCCGCACGCGGATCGAGTCGTAAATGGGCGGTCTCCTCGTGCTGACGCTCCTCGCTTGTGCCCTCTCGCCGCGTGACACGGCTCGGAGCCGCAGGTCGGCGACGCCGATATTGGCGCACACGACGACCTCGTGGAACTCGAGTTCTTTACTCTTGGGTCACGTCTGTCGACGCTGCTGTAGACTCAGCTCGATGCCCACGCGCAAAAAGCCAAAGCAAGAGCGAGCCAAGGTCACCGCCGACGCCATCGTGGAAGCCACGGGGCAGGTGTTTGGCAAAGGCGGCTTCGAAAGCACGACGACGACAAACGTCGCACGCCGCGCTGGCGTGAGCATCGGCTCTCTCTACCAGTACTTCCCTGACAAGAAGGCGCTCATCGCGAAGTTCTTCGAGCAGCGCATCGCGGACGACTTCGCGCTCATGGAAGAGCTGGCTCAACAAGATGCCGCGGGCGATCCACGAGAGCTTCTCGCGGGAATGATGCGCAGCATGATTCGCCTCGTTCAAAACGAGCGAGAGCTCTACGCAAGCGTCGTCGACATTCTGCCGATGATGGAACAAACCGACGAGGTGAGAGGAGCGCTCTCCGCCGGCGCGATGCTCTTCGAGACGTACCTGCGCGACCACCCTGCCCTCAAGGGTCGCTACAACGCGCAGCAGGCCCGCTTGGCAGCGCGCATGACGTTCCATGGCGTTCGAAGCGCGCTCTTCGCCGTCGTCGAGCACTGCCCCGAAAGCCTCGATGACCCGGAGCTCTCCGAACGGCTGACGAAGGGCGCTCTTGCGCTACTGGGGTTTGAGGAATGACGCGCTTGGAGGAATGACGCGCTTGGAGGAATGACGCGCTTGGAGGAATGACGCGCGTGGAGGAATGACGCGCTTGGAGGAATGACGCGCTTGGAGGAATGAGCCGCGAACGCTACTCGGGGCCGAGCCGGCGGTGCTCTCGGACCTCGAACCCAGACCACGCGCGGGACCTTAAACGAAGGGCGTGCACTTCGCCGAGCCAAGCGGCACCGGACGTATTCTCGTTGCCCACCAAGAGCGGAAATGTTGGGTCCCACTCTCCAAAGTCGCCGTCGTGGACTTCGTTCGCGACGAGGACTCCGTCGACGTAGATACGCAAGCGCCCGCTGCCGGTTCGCACCATCACGATGTGGGTCAAGGCGGTCCGAGCCACGCCGGTCTCCGTGCGGATGCCGGGGATACCGTTGGGTGTGGTTGTGTCGTTCGCGCGAATGCGACCGACATACATCGTCGAACCCCGGTCTTCTAAAAGCAGGTTCCCCTGGTCGAGGGTGAAGTTCCTTTGGTCCGAACCGATGCTCGAGCTCATGATTCGGGCGCTGGTGGGCGTTCTTTCCGCGGGCGTGACCCACGCCTCGACGGTGAGCTCGCCGCTTTGCACGCACGCTTCGTAAAAGGCAAGGGGAGGCTCCGCACGCAGCGTCGTCGGTGACTCGATGACCATGGCGCCATCGATCCAGCGAACCGCACTCGGGTCGAGAACCTGAAGGGGCGATGGACTGTCCGGATTGGACGAGAACACCTGCGTGCCTTCTCCTTCGTCGAAGGCGTACGAGAGCTCAAAAGCGCTCGGCGGCGTATCTGCTGCGTCGTCAGGCGTGTCGGATGACGCGTCGGCGAAGAATGTATCCAAAGCCGCGTCGACGAGGGGCGCGTCAACGGACGCATCCAGGACCCCACCATCCACCGGCGATGACTGGATGACGTCTTCGTAATACGTGCAGCCGAGGAGAGTCGCGAGGAGTAGAAGGCGGACTACCATGCGGCTCCTGCGCCGAGCAGCGCGCGAAGCACGACCCCCTCGATGGCCGCGACGATCTCCCCGTCCTCCGTGGCGCCTGCTCCGATGACAACGCCGCCGATTTCAACCTGGGCTCGAAGGCGAAATGCACCCAGCTCCACGCCAAGAATGGTGCCCGCGGCGAGGGAGAGAGCTGGGCGCACGACATTCTGAAAAACGAGCGGCCCCTGACCGCTTCCTTGAAACTCCACGAGGAACACCCGCGGCCCGCCTTGAAGTCGAAGGTGGACCTTCGAAGCACGAACGAGCTCTACGCCCGCCGCCACCGACAGCCATCCCGCCCGTGTGTCGACGGTTCCAAGTCGACCCGACTCGGAAAGCGCGACGCCAAAGCCGACTTCGGTTTCCAGTCCGTAGCGCGCACCTCCAAAGCGAAGTGCGAGGGCTCCGCCGAAGAGGCGAACCCCACCGCCGAAATACTCGGCGCTTCCAAGAACGCTAAGGGACCATTCGAGCGCGCCTCCCTCGGCGCTCGTCTCGCCCGCGTCGTCTGCGCTGATGGTCGAAGCCGTCGTCGAATCCGTTGTTGAATCCGCGACGGGTTGGGGAAGAGCCTCAGCGTCAGGAACGTCGGCGGGAGGTAGCGCGTCGTCGCGGGCAGTCTCTCCAGCCCTTTCCAAACGATGTTCGCGACGCAGACCGCTGGCGCGCAAAAGCTCCGCAGCCGCCACGGCGATCATCCATGAATGGCTGTCCGGAGGAAGGTCGCGAAGCTCTAGAACCCGCGGTAGAAAAAAACCTGGGCGTCCCGTCCGCGCGTGGAGCTGAACGGGGCCTGTACCAACCCAGTGCAAAGTGACGTCGGCGGCGGGACCGACGGATTCAAGCACGCAGACGTCGACGCCACGCGAACCGAACTCCGTGCGGAGGTCTACGAGGACACGCTCTCGAAACGGAAGCTCCCATCCGCTCCCAAAAAAACGCACCGCGACGCCATCATCGCCATCATCGCACTGGGCTTGAGCCCAGGAGGCTTGGGATACGGCCAGCAGCGCCAACAAGACGAGCATCGAGCTCAAAAACGACCCTAGCGTCTCGAAGAAACTCCGGGACGAGCCCGGCACGGAAGAGCTGTGGTTCAAACACGACATGGCTGAAGACCGTTACGATCGCTTCACTATACAAGATAAATGAACCGCTTGGTGTGTCGTAGGACTCCTAGGTACGAACGCGTCACGCAAGCATGTCTGTCAACGAAACCAAAACGAGATACCGGGACGCCAGCGTCATCCCGATTCGCCGCGACGCTCCCGTCGCGCCCGCTTCCGATGGCGAACTTGTTTCCCGAGCCCTCGCTGGAGACGAGAGCGGAGCGGAGTTGCTGTTTCGTCGCTACGCGAGTTTCGTTACGGGGCTGGCGTACCGCCTCGCAGGCGGCCGTCAGTCCGACGTGGATGATCTTGTTCAGGATTCTCTCCTCAAGGCGCTGGAGAAACTCCATCAACTTCGAGACCCACAGTCCTTCGCCAAATGGCTCGGCACCATTGTGGTTCGTACCTCACGCAGACATTTTCGGCGTACTCGTCTGCAGTCGCGCTTCTTGAGTGGTGGCGCCGCTCGCCCCATCGACGTCAACTCGCTGGTAAGTCCGGACGCGCCGCCGGACGTGGCTGCGGAGCTGCGCGGACTCTATGCGATGCTCGAAACACTCCCCTCGGACGAACGAGTGGCTCTTGTTCTCCGCCGAGTACAAGGCCTAACCATTCCAGAGATCGCCCAGTGGATGGGAGTGTCACTCTCAACGGTAAAGAGAAGACTCGATGTTGCCGAGGTAAAGCTAGCGCGAAGGATTGCCCCATGAACGCCCCGGAGAAGCGCTATGACCGCACTGAGTACGTCTCTCCACCGGACGCGGAGGCGACCTTTGAACGTGGATGGACCCGAGCCAAGGCCCGTCGGTCTCGCGGCCCTCGAAAAGCCCCCTGGGTCATCGC